>CAYRAV010000013.1:0-63032 GCA_964422365.1 uncultured Lachnospiraceae bacterium
TTAAAATATAAATATGGAAAGAAGGAAGATATACCATTTATTCAAAAGATTGATGTAGATATTATTTCTAATCATGAGGTACAGGTTAATGTATACGAAAAAAGCATGGTGGCATGCATTAAATATATGGGAGAATATTTATATTTTGATAAAGATGGAATCGTATTGGAGAGTACACAAAAGATGCAAAAAAAGATTCCGGTTATTTCGGGGGTAAAATTTACATCTATGAATTTGAATCAGAAATTAGAAGTAGAAGATGATACAATATTCGACACAATACTAAATATTTCTCAGTTGGTTGGCAGGTACAAACTGAATCTACAAAAAATTGTATTTAATCAAAAGGGGGAGGTGACTTTGGTTACAAAGAAAATTAGAATTTTATTGGGTAAGCAGGATTCTTATGATGCACAGATTGCGGAATTGTCAAAGATGCTACCCGAAGCAATCAATAGAAAACTAAAAGGAACTTTTGATATGAGGAGTTTTGTAGCGGGACAAAGACAAGTTATATTAAAGCAATAAACAAAAAATGAAAAAATACAAAAATAAATAAATAAAATACAATTTTTAGAAAATTCTACTTGATTATTTTGCAGAAAAAATATATTATAGTAGGTAGGACTTATAACGGTCAGAGTAGGAGTATGGCAGTTATGCCGGGATAGAGAGATGAAAGTATTGATTTAAAGGAGGAAGTACCTTGCTTGAAATAAGAACAAACGAAGCTGATTCTGCGGCTAAGATTTTAGTAATCGGAGTAGGTGGGGCAGGGAATAATGCTGTTAATAGAATGATAGAGGAAAATATTGTAGGTGTAGAATTTATTTGTGTAAATACAGATAAACAACATTTACAGAACTGTAAAGCACCTACATGTGTCCAGATTGGCGAGAAATTAACAAAAGGGCTAGGTGCAGGAGCACAGCCGGAAGTAGGAGAAAAGGCAGCTGAAGAAAATAGAGAAGAGTTAACAGAGATTATAAAAGGAGCGGATATGGTATTTGTAACCTGTGGTATGGGTGGCGGTACAGGAACCGGAGCCGCACCTGTAGTAGCAGAGATTTCAAAACAATTAGGGATTCTTACTGTTGGAATAGTTACAAAACCATTTCGTTTTGAGGCAAAAGCACGTATGAATAATGCAATTAGTGGTATTGAGAAATTAAAAGAAAGAGTAGATACACTGATTGTGATTCCAAATGATAAATTGTTAGAAATTGTTGATCGCAGAACAACAATGCCAGATGCGTTACGTAAAGCAGATGAAGTATTACAGCAAGGTGTACAGGGAATTACAGATTTGATTAATGTGCCAGGGTTGATTAACCTTGATTTCGCTGATGTGCAGACTGTCATGAAAGATAAAGGAATTGCTCATATCGGTATTGGTGTAGGAAAAGGTGATGATAAATGTGTAGATGCAGTCAAAGAAGCCATTACCAGCCCATTGCTGGAAACTACAATTGAAGGTGCATCTCATGTTATTATTAATATTTCAGGAGACATCAGTTTAATAGAAGCAAATGAAGCAGCTACATATGTTCAAGAACTGGCAGGTGAGACTGCGAATATTATCTTTGGTGCCATGTATGACGAAGGAGCACCAGATTCAGCAGTTATTACAGTGATTGCAACTGGTTTGGACGAGCATGCTAAGGAAATGCCAAAATCTTCTTTACTAGGTGGAAAATTAAATGCTAACATGAATGGAACAACAACACAGAAAAGGACAGAAGTACCTTTTCAGTCAATTGCAAAACCAGTGCAGACAGCCAGACCACAGCAAAGAGTGATGCAGCCACAGGGGCAAGGTACGGTACAGCAGATGCATCCAATAGATCCGATCAATCCTAACCCAACAATTGAAACACCGATTGTTCGGAGAGAACACTCTGATGCAGGAGGAATAAAAATACCAACCTTTTTACAAAGGAAGAAATAATAGTAATTGAATATATAACATAATAAAAACTATCTTAATTGGTGAGGTAATCCAAGAGATAGTTTTTTGTATTTTAAAAAAATAAATTGCAACAATTCAGAAGATGTCATTTGCAAGATACCAGAATATATGTAACAGTTCAGCCGTGCAGAAACAATTGTATCCTATGCACATGGGATGTAGGACGGATTTTGCAGACATTCAAAATAAAAAAGAATGTGGAGATAACAGACAATGGCAGAATCATTATTTGAAGAACTGGGTGGCAGATATGAAAGGCAGGGTGATTACATAATTCCATGCTTAACTGTACCCACCGAAGAAGAAAAGACGATAGGAATATGGGGGCAGCGGCACTTGGATTATCTAAAGCAATGTTGTAAAGTTACATACACCAATTTTCTCACAAGCGGCGGGCTCAATGCCTATCTTGCCGACGTTGATAAACAAGCACAGGAACGCTTTGAAAGGCTTATAGAGGGCATGAAACAGGTACAAGGCGTAAACGAACAGCTAAAGGCAGAAAATGCCTTAGAATGGACAGGACGGATCAATAACATAAGGGCTTGTGCTAGGGAGATTGTGGGGAGAGAAATTATTTTTGCCTAGTGGAAATAGTAGGGTGAAATGCTCTGTTATTTTCTCTCGAAAACTTGTTGACACGGAAATAAGAATATGATAAACTTGTTTCCGAGGAAAAGAGGTGAAAGGATGGATAACAACATATTAAAACTCTTTGCAGAGTATTTAGAAAAGCAGGATATGCTCTCAAAATTGACAGAACATGAAAAGCTGCATAGTTATAGTTATTCAGAAATCCACACGATTGTTGCGATTGGTGATTTAGAATTACCGAATGTTACTGCTATTGCTGAATATATGCATATGACTAAAGGGGCAATCAGCAAAATTGTCAAAAGACTACAAGCGGCAAAGTTGGTTGAAACTTATCAAGTAGGTGAAAACAAACAAAAGGTGTTTTATGAATTAAATGCAGCAGGAAAATTCCTGTATAATGAACATGAAAAACGACACAGCCTTTGGATACAGCGTGACCGAGTATTTCTTGAAAAGTATACATCGGAGCAAATCGAATTTCTTGAAAATTTCATGACAGATTTTAATGGTTATTTAGAAGAGAAGATTATTGAATTAGGAGGAAAAAATAATGATGATTGACCTTACACTGAAAATTACGCCTAAGATGGTAGTAGATGCCCAAGGAAATGAAAAGAAAGCATTAGTTGGGCATTTAGGTACACACTTTGATGTTATGGATAGGGAGTTCCCTCTTAGCTACATTCGCCGTAATGCTGTTGTATTTGATGTAAGTTCTGTTAAAGATAGGGATATTGATGTTAACGATATAGATTTTACTATGATAGATAAAGGAATGTTTGTAGGTTTTTATACAGGTTTTATTGAGTTTTGTGCCTATGGTTCAAAAATGTATTTTTCAGAACATCCGCAGCTTTCGCATGAATTGATAGACTTTCTTGTGCAAAAAGAAGTATCAATTATTGGAGTGGATTTTGCAGGAGTAAGGCGTGGCAAAGAGCATACTATTACAGACCAAAAGTGTGTAGAAAAGGGCGTATTCGTTGTTGAAAATTTATGCAATTTAGAACGAGTGGTAGGAGAAAAAAATTTAGTCATTAATACGTTTCCTATGAATTATGCGGAAATAACGGGTTTGCCTTGCAGGGTGGTTGCAGAAACAAAAAGTGATTTATAGATGGTTGCAGCATTATAGAAAATAAGTATTAAAAACTTAAAACTAACAGGAATTAGAAGAACAAATTGAACATTTTTTTAGCCGATAGCGTTTTTGGTGATACTATCGGTTAAAGAATTAGTGGATTGTCAACACTTTTTTAGACAATTTTTTTAAGGTTATTTTCCCGAAATTGTACTGGTGTTTGATAATTCAACGAAGAATGAATACGATGATGATTATACCAGTTTACATAATCCCATAGCTTTAATTTCAATTCTTCCAAGGTATGAAATCTCTCATTCCATATAAATTCCGTCTTTATTATTTTGAATGTGGCCTCTGCTGCAGCATTATCATACGGACACCCTTTGCGGCTCAGTAAACGTTCCATATCAAATGCCTCCAGCAATTCATCTATTGTCTGATTTTTGAATTCATTTCCACGGTCCGTATGAAAAATATGGATATCTGATAACTTCCCTTTTATACTCATAAATGCCTGTTTTACAAGTCCTGCCGTTTTATGTTCCCCTGCACTGTAGCCTATAATCTCTCTGTTAAAAAGGTCAACAGGTACACATATGTAATTCCATTGTTTCCCAACTCTTACATATGTCAGAACACTTACCACTACATTACGATAAGATTGTTCGTTAAACTGGCGGTTAGAACATTTTCCGCCTTAGATTCATTGCATCGGTCTTTCTGTGGTTTAAATTGTGCAGTTGTGTAATTCGATACCAGTCCCTCCTGTTTCATAATTCGTCCAATTCTACGTCTGGACACCTGTTTTCCTTTCTTTTGCAACTCTTTTTTTATTTTGCGTGTACCGTAATTGTTGCGGCTCGCTTTGAAGATGCCTGTGATATCAGATACCAAAGAGGATTCATCAGGTTTCTTTTTGGCTTCATAATAATAAGTGCTTCTGTTTACCTGCAGGACGCGGCACATTGCTGATACAGAGTATTTGTGGGCATTTGCCTTAATCACATTTACTTTCGTCCTAAGATCAGCGCCGCTTGTTTTAAAATGTCATTTTCCATTTTGAGCTGCTGATTTTCTCTGCGAAGTTTTATGAGTTCTTCCTGTTCAGGAGTCCGGTTGTCTTTTTCATGAAAAGAACCGGAATTTGCCGCCTGCTTCACCCATTTATCAAAGACGGATGTGGAAATATCATATTCCCTGCAAATATCGCACCTGCGTTTACCAGAATGATATAAATCTACCAGTTGTTTTTTGAATTCATCTGTATATTTACGAGGTTTTCTTCTTTGTTTTTGTTCGGTCATATTTTGTTGCTCCTTTACTTACTTATTTATTTTATAATATATGACCTTAAAAAATCCGTCCAGTTTATTGTAACCTATCCAAAGGGCATAGGATACAATTGTTTCTATAAGCCGGATGTCCGATATCTTCTAATATAGTCCCATCAAATAGAAAGGAAAGTATTTTCACTTTGCCCAAGGCATACCAGACAGGTTTAATGCCAGCGGGAATCATCACTTCATGATTATCTAATTATCATTTACAGATTGTAATATTCTGTCTAATTATGCAGCAAAATGCAAATCAAAATATAAAAAATCCATCCAAAAAGTGACAAAATAATCGCAAACGATTCAGTATAATATTAGCAGTTCAGATATAGAAGCTGAGAGTGAAGGAAAAAGGAAAGGCCGGGGGTGAAAGTTGCATGTAACTTTATATTTGGATACTTTTTTTGCCATTAATTTTTTTATGAACATATTAGTACTATTTGCACTGAAAAAAATTTTAAAGCTTTATACAGGATTGTTCAGGATCATGATAGGAAGTATGATAGGAACTATCATAATGATAGCCGTTTTTTTTAATACAATGTTTTTGGAATGGCAAAAAGCGGTGGTGTATTATGTATTGCTTTCCATTGTTATGGTAAGGATAGCTTTTGGAAAAGCAAGTATTCAGGTAATAATAGCAAGGGTATGCTGTATGTATGCTTTAACCTTTGGTGTAGGGGGTTTGGGAAACTTCATCTGCTGCCAGATGTTACAAAAAGGAAGAAGAAATTCTTATTTAGGGACAAATCCATTGAAAAGCTCTACAAGCAGGGAAATATGTGACAGTAACAGTAGTATAGGAATAGAAGAAATACTTATATTGGCAGGTGTTATTTTAATACTATTGCCAATAATTTTAAAAGTATCAGAGTACATAAAGCAGGAGTATCTCACAAAATGTAGAGTATCATTATATTATGGAGAAAAAAGTATAACAGGGATGGCATTAATTGATACAGGAAATCAATTAAAAGATTGGCTCACCAGTCACCCGGTTACAATCGTGCAAGGAGATTTTATTAATAAACTGTTAGAGGAGAATATAAAAAAACAGATAGAGGAATATCAGATAGCAGAATGGGGAAAGAATAAAGAGTTTTTCCACACAAAAGAGCGGTTAAAGTACATTCCATATCATTCACTTGGAAATGAAAATGGAATGTTGGTTGGAATGTATTTAGACAAAATGACATTATATATAAAAGGTAGAAAAAAGGAGATTAAGCATCCGTTAATTGGAATTTACGCAGGAAAATTATCAGAAAATCAGGAATATCAGATTATATTGCATCGGGAATTCATAGAATAAAGAGGAGGAAAAGCATGTTGTTAAAAGTATCCATACCAAATAAATTTCAATTTAGAATGATACCAGATTTTAGAAGTATGTTCTCTGGTGGAAAAGGGAATATGCATTATATCGGAGGAGCAGATGTGCTGCCTGCACCATTAGAGGCGGATATTGAAAGTGAATTGATTGAACAGATCGGAACAGAACAGGAACAGGAAGCAAAGAGCCTGCTGGTAGAACACAATTTAAGATTAGTAGTGTACATAGCAAAGAAATTTGATAATACAGGAGTAGGGGTAGAAGATTTGATTTCAATTGGAACTATAGGGCTAATCAAGGCAATTAACACATTTAATCCATGTAAAAATATCAAACTGGCAACCTACGCTTCTAGATGTATCGAAAATGAAATTTTAATGTATCTTAGAAGGAATAATAAGACCAAAATGGAAGTATCTATTGATGAACCGTTAAATGTGGATTGGGATGGAAATGAATTATTATTATCGGATATTTTAGGCACAGAAGAAGATGTGATTTATAAAAATATTGAAACAGAAGTAAATCGGAAAATGTTAAACAAAGCATTAGAGAAATTGTCAGAAAGAGAACGGATTATTGTACAACTGCGTTTTGGATTAAATACAAAGGACGGAAATGAAAGGACACAGAAAGAAGTTGCGGACTTATTAGGCATTTCCCAGTCATATATTTCCAGATTAGAGAAAAAGATTATCGGACGTTTAAAAAAGGAAATGTTACGTTTAGAATAGAAAAAATAGTTATAATAATCTTTAGTAAGAAAAGTAAAGAGGAGAGTATAATTAACAAGAAAAGCGTGAATCCTATTTATAAAGAACAGATAAGATGGAGGTCGAAGGATGGCTCTTTATAAAGTAGAGATTTGTGGAGTGAATACAGCGAAATTACCATTATTGAAAAATGCGGAAAAAGAACTATTATTCGGTAAAATACTAAAAGGAGACAAAGAAGCAAGGGAAACTTATATTAAGGGAAATTTAAGACTTGTATTAAGTATTGTTCAGCGTTTTTCAAGCAGTAATGAAAATGTAGATGATTTGTTTCAGATTGGTTGTATAGGATTGATAAAAGCAATAGATAATTTTGATGTTACACAAGGAGTAAAATTTTCTACCTATGCAGTACCGATGATTATAGGGGAAATCAGAAGATATTTAAGGGATAATTCAAGTATAAGGGTAAGCCGGTCTTTGCGGGATATTGCATATAAAGCCATTTATGCCAAAGAGAATTTGATGAAAAAAAACGATAGAGAACCTACTATAGAAGAAATTTCGAAAGAAGTTGATATTCCAAGTGAAGACATTATATTTGCATTAGATGCTATTCAAAGTCCTGTATCTTTGTATGAACCTGTATATGCAGAAGGAGGAGATACACTGTATATTATGGATCAGATCAGTGATAAGAAGAATAAAGAGGAAAAATGGGTGGAAGATATTTCTATTCAGGAGGCATTAAAAAGACTGCCTGAAAGGGAACACAATATTATTGAGCTTCGTTTTTTTGAAGGAAAGACACAAATGGAAGTGGCAGAAGAAATACACATTTCTCAGGCACAGGTTTCCAGATTAGAAAAAAATGCATTAAAGACAATGAAAAATTATTTGTCACAATAAATATAATAGCTGCTGCAGGAAATGGCAGCTGCAATATAGCCCAAACTGTCAGAACGAAAGGGAAAAGAGAAAACTGAAAAGAGGTTGTCAATCTAAAGTGACATAGTGTCATTTTTCGTTGACAACCTTTTTTCTGTTTGCTATAATACAAAATATAAAAAATGACACTATGTCATTATTTTATTAAGGAGGATAAGATGCCAAAAGTAAATTCAGAGTATTATGAAGAACGTAAAAAATATATTATAGATTGTACCATGAAAGTTTTATCAAAGAAAACATTAGAACAGGTTAATATGCGGGATATCATAAGAGAGACAGGATTTAGTCAGGGAACAGTATATAATTATTATAAAAATGTAGATGAAATTATTTCCACTATAATCTGCCAGTATATGAGAGAGATGAAAGCTGCATTGCAAATATGTATAGAGCAGTCAGAAAATTTTCATGATTGTTATCATAAGATATGTGATGGCATGATTGCTTTACATCAGCAGAATCCTCAGCTTTTCGAAGCAATGTTGGGAAAAATTTTATATCATGATACAGAGCAGGACAAGCAGGATATTTTATTTGAAATCTATCAGATAGGAGAAGAATTGAATAGTGCTGTCATTGGATTATTAAAGAACGGGATAAATGATGGTTTCGTCAGAGCGGATTTGAATCTTTATGTTGTAATCTTTCATCTGTGGTCAGGGATTGCACAGACAATTTTGTTTTCTTATCATAAGCAAAAGTATATTGAGAGTCAGTTTCATATGACTCGGTATGAATATATGGAACAGGCATTTCATCTTATTATTTGTTCCATTTTGAAATAGGAGGAGAATATGTTATTTTTATATTTTAGCGGCACAGGAAATACACAATTCTGTATGGAATATTTGGCAAAAAAAATGGACGCATCTGCTGCAGTTTATTCTATTGAGGAAGCAAAAGTTTTAGAAGCAATTAAAATGAATAATGAGATTGTGTTGGGATATCCAATTTATTATAGCAATTTACCTAAGATTTTAAGAGATTTTGTTGTTGAACATGCAGATTTGTGGGAGGGGAAGGATATTTTTCTTATTGCCACAATGGGGCTTTTTAGTGGAGATGGTGCTGGGGTTATGGCAAGGCTTATGAAGAAGTGTCATGCAAATGTGATTGGTGGACTGCATTTAAGAATGCCAGATTGTATTTTAGATGTAAAAGTATTAAAGAATACAGACCATCAAAAGCTGGTACAAAGGGCAAAAGAAAAGTTAGATGTAACAGCTGTATCGTATCAAAAAGGCAGGCTGCCACAGGAAGGACTTAGAATATGGAATCATATTGCTGGCTTATTTGGGCAGCGTCTCTATTTTTATAATAAAACAAAGAAGTATACAGACAAATTGAAAATTGATACTGAAAAGTGTATAGGTTGTGGAAAATGTGTTTCTCTTTGCCCAATGCAGAATATTATAGTGGAACATAAAAAGGCTTTTGCCCATAATAAGTGTACAATGTGTTATCGTTGTATTAATAATTGTCCAAAGCAGGCAATTACACTGATTGGAAAAAAGGTTGTAGCGGAACCATTTGAAGAGTATTATTAGTAGATATTCAAACACGCTCCAGGGTGTATCTGAAAATCAGGCAAACAGCATTTGAATGAGATATGCTGTTTGCAGTAATAGCTATTCAGACACACACTAAAAATAAGACTGTAAAATGCAAATGTGTTTTAACGGAAAAGAAAAATTCTCACAGATAGCATCGAAGTTCTTTGCACAGTTGTTCCTCGATATCTGACAGCCGGCTGCAAATTTCTTTAGAAACATTATCAGCAGCCTTATATTGGTTTAAATATTTATGAAGAGATTTGATTCCCATATTGCATCCATCAGTAATTAAATCTGCAACAGCAGAATCACTTCCATCCATACTCATTTTCATGTTTGTTTTCAACCAGGACATTCCTTTTGCCATAGGACTAGGGTCTTTTTCCTCGCTGTTATGCTGCAGTAACAGACTGTGGATTTCATTTCCTAATTTTTCGTGATGACTCTTACTTTCTGTTAATAATTTTTTCATGTTACAATCGCTGATTTTATCCAATACTTCATCAATGGAAGATACTGCCATTTTTGTACCAGCATCACATTCTTTTAGTAAATATACAGTATCATTGTTATTATTTATCATAATTATTCCTCCATTTATTTTCATTTACTATTATCAAGTTTGTCCAAATTTAAAAATAATATGAGTAACAGTTCAGCCCTGCAGAAACAATTGTGCAATATGCATGTGGGAGCATGCTCACTAAGGGAATATTGTACCATTGTTTCTATAGGATGGACACCTGACTAGAGTATTGACATGGTATGAGTGCGTAGTAAAATATAGGAAATGAAAGAAGAATGGATTCGTTTGAAAAACTTTAAGATAAATGATATTATAAATGTAGCAGTGTAGAGATACCATTTATATATGAATAATTTGTTCAGCCAAATTATAGATTTTTAGTGATAATCATACAGCCAGTAAATGATACTATTTGGGCATACTCGGTTGGATTTGGATATACTGCAATTTATGTTTATTTGGACTAGAGTGTGTTTGAAAATTGCGTTCTATTCATTAATATGCTAAAATACAAAGTAAATTATGTGGAAATCCAACATGTTTTCATACAATAATCAGAAATTTCCTATAGTTACCATTTCATATAACCGTAGAGATTTTTTATATTTACTGTGCAGTTTTTAATTTACAAATACACTCTAGCGGACTTTGCTTGTGATAAGTGGATACCATAATGGATGTGTTTTTTGCTGAAAAAATAAGGGTGAATGGTATGGATGAATATATATTTGATAATATAACAAAAGAGTTTCTTTTATCCTTTAATGGGATTGTGTAATAGAGAAACAACAATACGGAGGAAGATATGGTTAAAAGAAGAATAAATAATTTTAGTCTGTCACAAATCTGCCAGTCGGGACAGTGTTTTCGCATGATGAAAAAGAACGAGAATAGGTACAGTGTGATTGCGGGTGGATGGTATTTAGAACTTGAGCAGCAGGAAAAGGAGTGTATTTTTTATTGTGATGAGGATGAGTTTGAAAATTTCTGGAAAGAATATTTTGATTTAGAGGGAAATTATTCAGCTTATATTGAGCAGATTAATCCCAAAGATACATATCTGCTCCATGCAGCAGCTTTTGGTTCCGGGATTCGAATTTTACGGCAGGATTTGTGGGAGATGATAGTTTCTTTTTTGATTTCGCAACAAAATAATATTATACGGATTAGAAAATGTATCCAAAATATCTGTGAGCATTATGGCGAGCAAAAGGTAAATGTGTGGGGAGAGAAGTATTATACATTTCCAAGTGCGGAATCTTTGGCAGGGTTAGAGGAGGATGCTTTAAAGGAGTGTAATCTGGGTTACCGCAGTAAATATGTAGTCCGTACTTCCAGAAGCATCGTTTCAGGTGAATTAGATTTAGATGCGGTTCGGGGGATGTCCTATAAGAAAGCTAAGGAAGAGCTGCTGAAGTTATTTGGAGTTGGAGAGAAGGTAGCAGATTGTATCTGCCTTTTTGCCCTACACCACTTACAGGCGTTTCCTATTGATACCCATATTAGTCAGGCATTGGAAAATCATTATAAGAAAGGATTTCCGAATCGTAGATACAATGGTTATCAGGGAGTGATGCAGCAGTATATATTTTATTATGAATTGCTTGGAGAGAAGTAGAGAATGTTTTCTGTTTGTAAATGTCTGGATTTTTTTGGAATATTAAAAGAAGCCGATATTATCCTTATGAATTTATAGCATTTATTAAATAAAGGGGAATCTAAAAACTGCATAGAAATAAGAATGAGAGGTTTAAGAAAATTCATTGCCCCAATCTGCACGTCCACTTTGCGTGTATATTTGCCCCAAATTCATTCAATGTAGCCCGCTATACCTCATGAATTTGGAACAAATCCCCCACAAATTGTGACATACATCTTGTAACAAGCAATTTTCAAACACACTTTGGTGTACATGAAAAATTTAAAAATCGAATGAAATTGGAGGAACGAAAATGACTGAGAAAGAGAAAATGTTAAAACAGCTTATGTATGATGCAAATTATGATGAAGAATTAATAAATGATAGAGCAAACTGCAAGGATATGTGTTACGACTATAATTTGCTGCGTCCTTCTGAAACTGAAAAGCAGACAGAAGTAATGAAGAAATTATTAGGAAAAACACATGGAGATTTCTGTATTGTAGCTCCTTTTTGGTGTGATTATGGTTATAACATTGAAATTGGTGAGAATTTTTTTGCCAATCATAATCTGGTGATTTTAGATGGAGCAAAAGTTACCTTTGGAAACAATGTATTTGTGGCACCAAATTGTGGATTTCATACAGCTGGGCATCCAATTGATTATGAACGCAGAAATCAGGGATTGGAATATGCATATCCGATTACAGTTGGTGATAATGTTTGGATTGGTGCGGGGGTGCAGGTTATGCCAGGAGTTACAATAGGAAACAATGTAGTCATTGGCGGTGGAAGTGTTGTGGTAAAAGATATTCCAGACAATTCGGTAGCTGTTGGTAATCCATGTAAGGTAGTCAGAGTAATTACCGAAGAAGATAAGAAAAGAGATTATGATCGTGAATGAAGTTTAAACAATGGATGATGCAGAAGTGGAGATGAATGAAATTGAGTGGCAATGAGATCACAGCAAAGAAACGAAAACAGATGGATATGCTGCATGGAAAGTTAATGGATAAGCTGTTATTGTTTGCTTTGCCGTTGGCAGCAAGTAGTGTTTTACAGCAATTATTTAATTCTGTGGATGTAGCAGTAGTGGGACATTATGCTGAAAGTCAGGCACAGGCTGCGGTAGGATGCAATGGTTCTGTTATCAATTTATTGTTGAATCTTTTTGTAGGAATATCAGTAGGTGCCAATGTAGTAATTGCTGGCTATATTGGACAGGAGCGAAAAGATAAAGTCAAAGAAACTGTTCACACTGCAATGGTGGTTGCCTTGTTCAGTGGAATTATGCTGTTGTTTTTGGGAATTTTGATTGCAAGGCCGATTCTCACATGGATGGATACACCAGAAGATGTGATAGAGCAGGCAGTATTATATCTTCAGATTTATTTTGTTGGAATGCCTTTTATTATGATTTATAACTTTGGCGCTGCCATTCTTAGAAGTATTGGAGATACCAAAAGACCACTTTACTGTCTGATTATATCAGGAATGGTGAATGCAGGATTAAATATGTTTCTTGTTATTGTATTTCACTTAGGAGTAGCAGGAGTTGGCATTGCTACAGTAATATCAAATATCATCAGTGCATCAATAGTGCTGTATTTTCTGACCCATGAACAGGGAATCATACATCTTTCATTAAAAGAACTTAGTGTCAAAAAAACGGAACTGATAAAGATTTTAAAAATTGGGGTACCAGCAGGATTGCAGTCTATGGTATTTTCTGCTGCCAATGTTTTTATTCAAAAGGCATTAAATGGATATGGTTCGGATGCAGTAGCCGGTTCTGCAGTAGCCCTTAATTTTGAATACTATTCTTATTTTGTGGTGTCAGCATTTGGACAAGCAACCGTCACCTTTACCAGCCAGAACTTTGGTGCAAAACAATATGACCGCTGTAAAAAGATTTTTAAGCAGACATCATTTATGAGTGTCTTTGTCATAGGGTGTATGAGCATGATTTTCTTATTAGGACAAAGTTTTTTTATCAAATTATTTACATCAAAACCAAAAGTGGCAGAATATGCATCTATCCGTATGGTATATCTGCTTACACTATATATTTTGCTTCCGATATACGAAATTGGCGGTGCTGCCCTTAGGGGAATTGGTTATTCAATGACTCCAGCTATATTGACTATATTTGGAACCTGTATTTTCCGCCTGACATGGGTTTATACAATATGCAAAAGGTATACAGGTTTTAAGACTTTATTGTTGGTTTATCCTATTTCATGGGCAATTACGGGTGCAGCTGTGTTAACTGCTTATTTTATGATACGGCGAAAGGTGTTTGCAAAATGAGAATTGTTTCATGTGAATTGAGAGGATATTATGAATTTACAAATGGATCAGAGAATTGCTGAACAGTATAATAGCAATTCACAAAAAATACGTGTTATTACAGAGCATTGGGTGCATAAGAATTTGTTTTGCCCATATTGTGGAAATCAGTATATTAGTCATTTTGAAAATAATAGACCAGTTGCAGACTTTTATTGCCCTCATTGTTTGGAAGAATATGAACTAAAAAGTAAAAATGGGCCTATTACTGCTAAAATAACTGCTGGTGCATATGCAACAATGATAGAGCGGATTGAATCAATTAATCATCCTAATTTTTTCTTTATGCATTATAATAAGTCAGATTTAAGCGTGAAAAATTTTATTATGGTTCCAAAACACTTTTTCTCTACAGAAATTATTGAGAAAAGAAAGCCCTTAGCAGATACTGCAAGAAGAGCAGGCTGGGTTGGATGCAATATTGTATTGAAGCAAATTCCAGAAGAAGGGAGAATCTATATTATTAAAAATGGGATAGAACAACCAATAAAGGATGTTATAGTGAAGGTAAATAAGACAAACTTCATTAGGGATTATAAATTGGATGCCAGAGGTTGGATTTTAGATGTCCTGAATTGTGTTAATAAAATAGATTCAAGAGATTTTACATTGAAACAGATATATGAATTTGAACAAATGCTTGCAGAAAAGCATCCTAAAAATTATCATGTTAAAGATAAGATAAGGCAGCAGCTTCAGATTCTTAGGGATAAAGGAATTATTGAATTTAATGGAAGAGGATGCTATAAGAAGGTATAGTAGTTCTATGTGTTACAATAATTTTTAGTTATAAAAAACAATTCTTGTTGAACCATCAGAAAGTAAAAGGAGAAAAGGATGTATACATTTCTAAATGTCATATTTGATATAAAGCAAAAATTTTCAACTGTTCTTCCAATTGTTTTGGATGTATTACAGGAAAAGAATTGGGAGAATGAAAGAGTTTTGTTTCATTTTGCGGATGTTAATGATGCGGAAACAGAAAGGCGGACAGTACATGCAAAGTTATGTAAGGCATTTCCCCAGATGGTTCCTTATTGGAAAAGCGGATTAGAGGAACATAAGAGAGTTCATCTAAATTGTGATTGTTATCCGCATCAGTTTAGCTATTTTTCAAATTTTCCAAGTAGAGTGGGTGGAGAATGTGTTTTAAAAGCCGTGGATAAACAAATTAATAATAACTTGATATTGCAAATTAGCAAGAAGATTCCTAACCCCTATTCTTTGTATGGGGCAGTGATTGTCTTAGATGGAATTAACTGGAATACAGACAATGACCAGTTGCCAGTTTGGGATTGGCGTTATGATTTGAATGAATATGATACAAAAATAACAGATAATCAGGAACAGGAATATGGCATGAACATGTCTTATTATCCAGCATGTTCTGAGTATCAAAATAATAGTATCATTTTATCAAAAGTTTTTGATACAAAACCAGAACTGGAACTTCGGATCAAATTAACACCATCACATAATCAGATAGAAGTTGAACGAATTGTCAGTGTATTTGCCCAACATTTTGGGACACCCGAAAAGAAATATGTAACTATAGTTCCCTCAATTAAAGAGAAAAAAGAGTACTGCCTAAATCAAAATAAGATGAAAGAAATTTATAAAAAATGGAGAACGCAGATGGAAGAAGAATTAAATTGTGTTGTACTTCAGATGAAGAATGATTTGGAGGGAATGAGTGAAACACAGAGAAGGAAAAACGTCAGCAGGAAAACAATACAAAAACATTTCCTTGAGAAAAATGGATTGAAACGTCATAAGATACATCGATGGGATGATCATGGATGGTATAAGATTCTGCCTCATAATTATTGGATGTATGTAGAGATGTATATACAACCCAAGCCTCAGGATACAGGATATAAGAATGAAAGCTGGATTGAAGTGGTGTGTTATGGAATGAATTTTGACTTACATGACAGGATAGTAATAAATAATTTTGCTAGTCAATTTGGAGATGTTGCTGCAATCATAACATTCGAAAAATTTCAGCGTTTTTTCAATAAGTTTGAGAAAGAGGTTATACCAAAACTGGCAGAGATTTTTGGGGATACACAATCAGAGTTTTATCAGGAATCATACGAAAGGACATTTCATTTTCATAAATATATGATTCATCTGGAAAAACACAATAATGTTCTTTGAACGAAATAAGGGAGCATATTGATGTAAAAAAATTGATGGAGGAAAACAAATGAAACTTAAAAATATGTTAGTTGTTGTCAATGACATAGAAAAATCAAAAGCTTTTTATAAGGAGCTATTTGGTTTAGAGGTAGTTTTAGATTTTGGTGAAAATGTCATTTTAACAGAAGGGCTTGTGTTACAGGAAAAACAACTTTGGAAGAAATTTATTGAAAAGGATGTTCGCATTGGAGGAAATGATGCAGAATTGTATTTTGAGGAAAATGATATAGATGCATTTTTGAGAAAACTGGAGAAAAGCAGTTTTTCTGTAGAATACTTGAATAGATGTATGGAACATGACTGGGGGCAGCGTGTGATACGGATTTATGATTTGGATCAACATATCATTGAAATTGGTGAGACAATGGAGAGTGTAGCATGCAGGTTTTTAAAGATGGGAATGACAATAGAGCAGGTTGCAGAGAAAACACAGCTGCCATGTGATTTTATATTGTCATTAGAGGCTCACAAATAAGAGTTTGTATTTTGATTAGTTTTTGGTTTTGCAATCAGATAAAAGGTATGATTTTGTGAGAGCAGATTGAAAGATAAAATATTAATTTGAGGAGTGAAGGAAAATGTATTTTGAAAAATTATGGCAGTTATTTGCAGGACTTTCGGAAATAACAGCAATTGCGCTTGGAGGTTCAAGAGCAGGAATGGAATATGATGAAAAATCGGATTATGATCTGTATTTATACTGCACAAGGTTACCAGATGAAAATGTTAGAAGGGCAATTCTTGAAGAATCATGCAGTTACATAGAAATTGGAAATGCCTTTTGGGAGTTAGAGGATGACTGTACATTAAAGGATGGAATAGATATAGACATTCTGTATCGCAGTATGGATAGCTTTAGAGATGGATTGATTGCTGTAGTAGAACAGGGAACAGCTTATAATGGGTATACAACCTGTATGTGGCATAATCTTTTGAACTGTAAGATTTTATATGATAAAAATGGCGAATTGCAAGGTCTGAAGGACAGATTTGATGTTACCTATCCGGCACAGCTTAAGAAAAATATTATAAACCGTAATATGAAGCTTTTACATGGATATCTGCCTTCTTACGATGCACAGATTAGGAAGGCTGCTTCTCGTAATGATGTAGTGGCAGTGAACCATAGAGTAGCAGCATTTATGGAGTCCTATTTTGACATTATTTTTGCTTTGAACGAAATGACACATCCGGGAGAAAAAAGAATGGTGGAATTGGCATTGAAGAATGCAAGGAATTTGCCTTCTGGTTTTGAAAATCATATTGATAAACTATATCATTACTTGTTTATAAAATCAGATGAGGCGATGATAATTTTGGCAGAAATGATTGAAAATCTTGAAGCTGTCATATCAATTGAGTGAAGAAAATCTGATATTCCACTCGACAATACTTCTCAAAAAAGAAACCTAAGATGGCATAAAGAAATTAGGTGTGCCTAAGGAGAAAATTTAAATCTGAAAATATTCAAAAGTCAGGAATATTGTTGGTTCATGAATGGAATGAGTAAATGGAAAATACAAAAAATTACTTTTTATGCAATAAAGAAAGTGGAAGAAGAAAATGGATATAAAATATAGATAGTGACCTTAAGCTGCTTAAATTATAATTTTAGAAAGAAGTGTAAACATGCAATATACCATTTTGATTGTAGAAGATGAAACAGACATCAGTAAACTGTTGACTAAAATTTTGGAAACAGCAGGCTATAAAACAAATCAGGCATTTTCAGGAACAGAAGCAAAGCTCCTGTTGGAAAAAGAAATACCAGATTTAATTCTATTGGACCTTATGCTTCCAGGAATGGCAGGAGATAAACTGCTGTATGAAATCAGGGAAAACATGAACTGCAATGTTCCGATATTAGTTCTCTCAGCAAAGAGCTCATTAAATGATAAAGTAGCACTGCTTAATATGGGAGCTGACGATTATATTACAAAGCCCTTTGAACCGGAGGAGGTGCTTGCAAGAATTCAGGCAGCTCTTAGACATATGGGCAAGACAGTGAATAACCGTCAAGCATTGTCATATAAAAGACTGAAGCTCTACCCAGAATCAAGAAAGGTAATCGTAAATGATACAGAGCTTGTATTAACGGCACATGAATATGAGATTCTCTATCTCCTTATGCAGACTCCTGAAAAAGTATATTCAAGGGAAAATCTATATGAATTGGTATGGAAGGGTGGATATTATGGTGAAAATAACACGGTCAATGTTCATGTAAGCAATTTAAGGAAAAAGATAAAAGAAGCTGATCCAACAGAAGAATATATTCAGACTGTATATGGAATTGGATTTAAGCTTCCATGAAATCTTTATGACTTCTTTAAAAGTTTTTTATGACTTATTAAAAATGAAAAGGATATAATATGTTTGTCAATAAAAAATTCTTAGAAAGGAAGAAAAAGATGAATGAATATGTCATAGAAACAAAACAGGCCACAAAGGTTTATGGTCCGGTCCTTGCATTAGACCATGTGGATATCCATGTAAAAAGAGGAAGCATATACGGACTGATTGGAGATAATGGTGCGGGAAAATCCACTCTTTTAAAATTGCTGGCAGGGCATAGTTTTGCTACATCAGGAGAAATATGCCTGTTTGGCAGATGCAAAGAAAAGGAGTTGGAACGAAGCCGCAGACAGATTGGTGCGAGCATTGAACAGCCGGGATTTTTCCCGAATATGACTGTGGAAAAGATGTTGGAATATTATCGTATCCAAAGAGGAATCCCAGAAAAGGGAAAGGTAGAAGAAATTCTAAAGCTGACGGGTATCTGGGATAAACGAAAAAGCAGATGCAAAGACCTGTCTCTTGGACAAAAACAGAGATTAGGGCTTTCGATTGCTATGATTGGAGAACCCCAGCTTTTAATATTAGATGAACCGATTAATGGATTAGATCCCAGCGGCATGATGGAACTTAGAAAACTGTTTCGTCGTTTGAATGAAGAGAAAAATATCACGATCTTACTTTCTAGTCATATTCTATCAGAATTACAGCAGACAGCCAGTACATTTGGATTTTTAAGCAAGGGACGGCTGATGGAAGAAATCTCTGCAAAAAAATTATATGAAAAGTGTACAGATTATTTCAATATTACGGTTTCAGAACCAGAGGAATATATGGCACTGTTAGAAGGTAATTTTCCGGAAGAAGTCTATAAGGTACTTCCGGATAAGAGTATTCAGATTACCAATCCCAAAAGGGAGTCAGAAGTTTATAGCCGCCTTGCAGCAGAACATAATATTTATATCAGGGGATTGGAGAAAAAACATGCTTCGTTAGAAGATTATTACATGAAATTGAAAACAGGAGGTCAGGGAATATGTTAAACTATATAAAAAGCGAATTTTACAGGGTTTTTAATAACATGTGGGTTTATGCCACGGCGGGAATCCTTGCAATGCTCATTCTGTTTGCAAACTTGGTCTTATATTGGTTTCAAAAGTATACCATCAACTTTCCCTATGGAACAACCTCATATTCCTTTTCCAATATTGTTGCAGAGCCAATGTTATACTGTTACATAGCATTCGTCATTGTTGCAATTCTCTATGAAGGGGATAAACGTTACGGCAGTCAGAAAAACAGCATTGCCTATGGAATTCCCCGAACAAAAATTTTTGCAGGCAAGTGTATCGTCAGCTTGTTTACCGCCCTTGCAATCTTATTTGCTGTCATGACCGTTTATATTAGCAGTGCAATGTTATTATTAGAACACAAGGGGCCTGTAGATGTAAAAGATATGCTGATGGAAGTTCCGGCAATATCTTTGATTGCAGTTTCGGCCGTAATTTTAAGTGTCATTGTTTTGGAATATTTTGATAAGAGCATTACAGGCATCATTATATGTTTTTTTATATTCTCTGTAATACCAAAGGTTCTCTTTTATATGGGAATGAAGATTGATTTTCTTATGAATATTGCCATGTGGCTGCCACATAATTTTTTTACTACAGAAATGAATGTTAATATGAGTCAATGCATAACCATATGGGATACGGCAGCAGGAATGGCAAAATGCCTGATTTCCGGTGCGGCAGGAATTGTTATCTTCAGTATTGCAGGGGTAACACTATTGAGAAAAAAAGATATTTAAAAATTGCTTTGGAGGAAGGAAAATGATGTATTGGTTTCTCGTTTCTGCCATTATAATAGGTGGATATTTTGCACTTCGTTACTTTTTGATAAAGCATGCACTTAGAGAAGTAAACGAGGAACTGCAGGATATATATAAAGACATGGCACAAAATCAGATTCTTCATTTGCCAATGCCTGACCGGGATTTGGAACGGCTTATGCTTTCTATGAATGCCGCTTTGGAAGAAGTGCGTAAGGAACGCCAAAGCTATGAGAAACGTGAGAAGGAATTTCAAGAACAGATAGAAAATATCAGCCATGATTTAAGGACACCTTTGACAGTCATCCTGGGTTATATAAGATTAATGAAGAAATCTAAAAGGGAAAGGGATTTAGGTCAAGATCAGATAGAGTCACTGGAGATCATAGAAAGAAAAGCAAGATCTATGGAAAAATTGGTAACACAGTTTTATGCATATTCCCGTCTGAGGGCTCAAGATTGTCAGTTAATCATACATGAGGTGGATGTTTGCAGGATTTTAAGGGAAAGTATCATTGATAATTATCAGATTCTGGAAAAGGCACAATTGAAAGTTGACAGCAGGCTGCCGGAGCACCCTGTAATGGTTCAGGCAGAAGCCAGTGCATTAGAGCGGATATTTTCTAATCTGTTTCAAAATGCTGGACGATATGCAGATAGCTTTCTGGATATTCAGATAAAAGAAAGCGGTGAAAAGACACTTATTACTTTAGTAAATGATACAGATAAGATTTCCGAAGAAGAAATTTCCCATTTGTTTGACCGCTTTTATGTGCAGGATGATGCCAGGAATCAAGATGGCACAGGATTGGGGCTGACAGTTGCAAGGTCTTTGGCAGAAGCTATGGATGGTACATTAACGGCTGAGATTGTAAAGGAGCAGCAAAGAAAGAATGGGGTAAAAAATGTTATAATTTGTTTTAACTTGTCTTTAAAAAATGTTTAAATGGAAAAACATTAAAATAATAAATGAAATAAATCAATGAAAAGGAGAAATTACAATGAATGTGAATGAATTTAACCAAATATTCCCTTTGGGAGAAAAAAATGAAGCCTATGCAAAGTTCTTTGTCGGACAGAGTTATCTGAATATGCTGACAACAGAGAGGGTAGGCATTGCCAATGTGACCTTTGAGCCGGGATGCCGGAATAACTGGCATATCCATCACAAGGGAGGCCAGATTCTTTTGTGCACTGCCGGACGCGGTTATTATCAGGAATGGGGAAAGCCGGCACAGGAGATGAAGCCGGGAGATGTAATCAACATACCACCTGAAGTCAAACATTGGCATGGTGCTGCCCCGGATAGCTGGTTTTCCCATCTGGCAGTTGAAGTTCCTGCAGAGGATGGTTCCAACGAATGGCTGGAGCCGGTGGATGATGAAACATATAAAACATTGAAATAATTCAGAATAGGAGAACAAGGAGGACAAACAAATGTTAGGAAATTTTGCTTATTGTAATCCGACCAAATTATATTTTGGTGAGGATTCTTTGCAGTATTTGAATACAGAGCTGCCAAAGTATGGAAAGAATATTGTGTTAGTGTATGGTGGAGGCTCGATTAAGAAAAACGGCATCTATGATGAGGTGTTAGAAATACTTAGGTCAAATGGTAAAAATGTTGCAGAGATTTCCGGAGTTATGCCAAACCCTACCCTTGAAAAATTATATGAGGGTGTAGAGATTGCAAGAAATCATAAAGTGGATTTGCTTTTAGCGGTGGGTGGAGGTTCTGTCTGTGATTATGCAAAAGCAGTGTCTGTATCAGTTTATTGTGATGAGGATCCATGGGAAAAATATTATCTGAAATTTGAGGAACCAGACTGTGAAATCATTCCAGTGGGCTGTGTGCTTACCATGGTTGGAACTGGTTCAGAGATGAATGCAGGAGCTGTGATTACCAATCATGAGAGCAGGATGAAGATTGGCCATGTGTTTGCGGATGAGAACATTATGCCAAAGTTTTCTATCTTGAATCCGAAGTATACACTGACACTTCCTCATTATCAGATGATTTCAGGAATCTATGATATTTTCAATCATATTTGTGAACAGTACTTCTCTGGAGAGGACGATAATACAAGTGATTATATCAGCGAGGGACTGATGAAGTCTTTGATTTATTCCAGTAGGATTGCTAATAAAAATGACCAGGATTATGAGGCGAGAAGCAACATTATGTGGACTGCCACTTGGGCACTCAATACCCTTGTGGCAAAGGGAAAATCCACGGACTGGATGGTTCATATGCTTGGCCAGGCGGTAGGTGCCCATACAGATGCGACGCATGGCATGACACTGTCTGCGGTTTCCCTGCCGTACTACCGATATATTATGCCTTATGGACTGGCAAAATTTAAGAGATTTGCAGTGAATGTCTGGGAAGTGGATGCAAATGGCAAGACCGATGAGCAGGCTGCATTGGAAGGACTCGCAGCTATGGAAAGCTGGATGAAGGAACTTGGACTTGTAATGAATTTGACAGAGCTTGGAGCAACGGTGGACATGATAGAAGACATTGCTGATTCTACGATTGTTCTGGATGGAGGCTATAAGGTATTAGAGCGGGAGGAAATTACAGCTATTTTGAGAGAGAGTTTATAATTTTGTCAAAAATTACACTATTTTATAGCCAAAGTAATAAATATATATTATTAAGGGGCAATTTCTTTTGTGGGGATTGCTTCTTACTATGTTTATTCCCACAGAGGATTGATTTAGAGAAAAACTGTAATGATTTTATGATGTATTAGAGCGTGTTTGAAAATTTGCTGCCACAGTCTGCCAGTTTCATTTTGTGGTATATTAGCCTCCAATTTAATCAATACAGTCCGCTGTACCTCATAAATTTGCGATAAATTCCTGCAAATTGTGACATATATCTTTCGGAAGGCAATTTTCAAACACACTCTGGCAGGAATAAAATTTACAAAGGCAGAAAAATTTAGAAGGGAGATGAAAGTTGTGGTTTCAAAAAAATTATTACAATTTTTAGGTTCTGGAACTGATTTTGCAGACTTAGGAAATGAAGAGTTTGTAATTAAAAACGAAATATATGGAAAAGAGATAGGGAAAGCAATTCATAATGGTGATATGCTTAACTTTTCATGTGAGTTAAGTAATAACTTGGAAAACATGGATTTGTACAAGGCATGTGTAGTTTCTAATTTTATTGGTTTTGTGTGCGAAAAAACAGGAGATACATGTGCTGGTAAAAATCTAATAGTGTTGTTGGTAAAAGCATGCAGGCTGGTAGAAAAGTTCTTTAGTTATTTTACCAAAGAAGACGGAGAAGTAGATATGCCTGAAAATGCCAATTTTGAAGAGATTTTTAAAGAAAATAGAGAGTGTGTATGTGCGTACTATGGGTTTAATACACTGTGTGTATCAGCTATGGCATTTCTTGCCAGGGATAATGAATGTCGGGAATATCTGAGAACGTTCGATATAGCCGAAACACTTTCTTTTCTTACTGAAGAAACACCTGTAACGGAATATATGAAGTCAGTATACTATGTAAATAGAATTTATGTTACATGCAGCCGGCTTCCTTTGCTGGTGCTTGATACAGAGAAAAGGCAAGGTTTTATAGCAGAAGCAAATGATTTGGATAATTGTTTTCATATGATTTTTCTATTAGAAGAAGAATTGTATAAAAATTATGGCAGGGAATGTAGTATGCAAAATTACCAGAGTGATGAGGATTTATCTGCAGCAGCACATGGAGAATATCCTAAATGTGGTAATCAATCATATACCACATTTTTTACAGAATTTAATTATGGAGTATATATCTGGGAGCAGCAAAATAAACACAAGGATGATGTTAATTTTAATGATAAGTTAAGTTTTCTGATATGGGGTGAGATGTCTCCTATTCATATTCCTAAGTTAGGGGAGTATCATGTAGTTATGCTTCAAAGGGGTGGACCGTCAAGAAGTTTTTCAGCAGGATTTTTATTTGTAGGTCACACTGCATTAAAACCATATGTGAAGATTGAGCGAAGTTTAAGTAAGCAGGAGTATGACGAGTGGGAAAGGAAATTGGATTCGCTGCAAGAGGAATAAACTGATATATGTATTGTATTTAAAGAAACGAATGG
The DNA here is from genome assembly GCA_964422365.1 of uncultured Lachnospiraceae bacterium. GTDB lineage: Bacteria > Bacillota > Clostridia > Lachnospirales > Lachnospiraceae > CAYRAV01. Next base: position 24,483 of record CAYRAV010000013.1, read on the forward strand.
AAGGAGTTGTTGTATTTAATTTTAATGTAACAGCTTCTTTTTGGAGTGTAATAGAGAAAATTTTGTGGTGGAAAAAGAGAGATGATATAATTTAATTATAGAGAAAGGAAAACAAAGACAATGCAGCAATTTGACTTATATTTTAGACAGCCGAGGTGTTCAAAAAGCACCATTTTGGAAATGTGCAGCATTTGGATTGGCATGTATTTTACAGGAATATGAAGTATATGAAAAACTGGCTTGTGAGAGAAGTTTTGACATGTCTAAATTTTTGAAGAAGACAATGGAAAGATTTTGGAGAACAGTTTCTACAGGTTATTCCATAGAGGAGAAATACATACTTGCCATAGAGGAGAGTTTTTTTAAACCGCAAAATGTCTGGTAAGAGTGTACAAAAGAGGGATAGAGCCATTTTACTAGAAACAGTAAATGCAGTTTATCTTGAGGATTAGAGATTCTATTGATGAAATAAAAAGGAATGAAAAGAGGGATGATTATGATAATTTTTTGGATAGTAGCAATTTTGTTTAGTATCATTGTTTTATTCTGGATATGCAGAAAGGCTTTTTTCTTAACTGATAGAAATGTGAATAAAACAGATAAAGAAGATATTGAAATAAATAACGGTTTGATAAATAAAGAGGATAGGATCACTATTACAGAAGATGATTTTGAACGGATGAAGGTTCCGGATAAAATTGTAATAGATGATACAGTAATTGAGAAAGTGGATATTAATTTTGAAACAATACAGAAACTACAACAGCATTTATATGTTGGAGATTATGAGCGTATTGAGATTACAAATTTTGGTTATATGGTACATAAAAAGAAAAAATATCTGTCACATGAGAATTCTTTAGTATTTCAGTGTGAAGACGGAAAAGTGCTTATGCGTTATTTTGATGGGGAGAAACTGAATGTGAATACCTTTTTTGCAAACAGAAACAATGCAGGAAGTATGCCAAGCGAACAGATACCAATAGTAACATTTAGAGGAAGGGAAGAGTCGGAACAATATATACTATATGACAGAAGGAAGTTAGTAAGTATTTTTCTGGAATTATTGTATACAGGAAATATAGTGTATGAAATAGATGTAAATACAATGGATAGCGGGTATTTTAGTACACGGTATTTTTCAAATAAGAATGCTTATTTGAAGATGAAAAATGAAGTCGGAGAATTTTAACTGTAACAATAATTTAGTAGGTAATTGCAAAACTCCAGGTAACCTTAATTTTATTTGTATAAATATTTACAAAGTAAATAGAGTTTCCCAATTGCCTAAATAAATTAGAATAAAAAGGATGGGAAACGACCAAAGGCAAATCAGCTTATGACAGAGTTGTTGACAGATGAATTTGCCGCCCAAAACCAACTTTAGTAAATTGTGAAGAGTAAGTTAGTTGTGAATGGTTATAATAATTACAAAAATATTAGAAAAGGAGAAGATTTATTATGAAAAAATTTAAATTTTTGCCGTTGTTGGTTGCTGTATTATCTATATTTGCTCTTGCAGGCTGCAATAGTGGACATGGCAGTAGAGAAGCAGAACTGGAGGAAAAGATTGAAAAATTGGAGAAACAAATTGCTAATCTTGAGGAAAAGGCAGTAACTCCTTCTGCTGGTAGTTCTAATGATGCAAGTTCTGCTGAACAAACAGCCGATGTAAATACAGCCGATGTAAATACAACTGTGCCAGATACTGGCACGAGTACTGATACTGTTGAAGCTCTTAGCAAAGATGTGGAGGAAATAACAGCAAAGATTGATTCTGCTGTACCATCCCAAAAAGAAGAGGAAAAGAAACAGGAATTTTTCGAACTTAAAAGAGAGTTGGATTCAGTGGAAGAACGTGTTGATGCTTATGATGATTACATTGAATCCCAAAAAGAGAACGACAATCTGTCCTATGAAGACTATAAAAATCAAGAACAGTTACTAGAGAAACTAGAAGATAAGTTAGATAGATCAGAGGATATATTAGAGAGAACCTTTGAAATTTATGATTGATAAAACTGTAACATATATTGTAGCAGAACTGAATAGTAACAGGCTGTAATATAAATATAAAACAAGCCGATATATAATATGGACTGTTGTCATAAAAAATATTATGGTGGCAAATAGTGTGGAAAGCCTGCTTTCTAAACAAATCGGGATGCTTGTAACAGCAAATGAAAGGAATTGTCGCAATATTCAGGGAGGCACAATTTTATGACAGAAAGAAGAGAAGAATCAAAAAACGAAGTAGAAAGAGAATCGGATCATGAAATAAAAAAAGAAACCAAAAAGAGAGCAAAAAAACAACCTAAAAAAAAGAAAGGATTTTTTAGTATAGTATGGAAAATTTTTAGGGGAATATTCCGCTTTATAAGAAGAATTTTTCATATTCTATGTTTTTGTCTGCTTTTGCTGGTTATAGCCGGAGTTATATTATTTTCAAAAGTGAAACCTATATATGATGAGGTATGTTCAGAAGCATATGACAAGCTGGCACAAGTCAAAGACACAGATTTTAGGATGTTGTCAAATACTGTAATTTATGATAAGAATAATAAAAAGATAGGTGAAATTAAAGTCGGGAATTATATTTATGATGACATATCAGATATATCCTTATATATTCAGAATGGGTATATTGCATCAGAAGATAAACGTTTTAAAACCCATTGTGGGATTGATATACAAGCACTTGCAAGAGCTGGGATTTCATTAGTGAAAAACAAAGGGAAGATTACCCAGGGAGGAAGTACAATTACACAGCAGGTCGTAAAAAATTGTATGTTGACACAAGAAAGAACGTTTTCCCGAAAATTTGTGGAAATAGCAATTGCACCACAGATTGAAAAGAAATATAGCAAAACGAAAATTATGGAATATTATTGTAATACAAACTATTATGGTAATTCTCGTTATGGAGTTGAGTCTGCTTGCAGGTACTATTTCGGGAAAAAGGCAAAAGATGTAACAATTGCTGAAGCTGCAATGTTATGTGGAATAAGCAACAGTCCTAATAAGTACAATCCTGTAGTGGATATGGAATTGGCAACGCAGAAAAAAGAACAGGTTTTACAGCAAATGCATGAACAGGAATACATTACAGAGCAGGAATATCAAGAAGCATTGAAACAGAAGATAAAGATAGTACAAAATTCAGATGATGGTTTGAAAAATGAAAATTATCTTGTAAGTTATGCAATATCCTGTGCAGCACAGGAGTTAATGAAAGAAGATGGTTTTCAGTTTCAATATGTTTTTGACACATATGAGGAAGAACAAAAATATTTGAAAAAATACAGCAAAAGTTACAATGAAAAATGCAGTCTTATACGTGGAGGGGGATATTGCATATATACTTCATTTGATACATCTGTACAGAAGAAACTGCAGAAATCTGTTTCAGAATGTCTTAAGGTATATACAGAGAAAGATAAGAAAACAAAGAAATATAAATTACAGGGTGCATCAGTCTGCATCGATAATAAGACAGGCTATATCATTGCGATTGTGGGTGGAAGGAACAAAAATGATGAATTTAATAGAGCTTTTTTAAGTAAGAGACAGCCGGGTTCTACAATAAAACCGCTTCTCGATTATGGGCCGGCAGTTGATATAGGTGCCGTAAATCCATCTTCTATTGTATCGGATTCTAAAATTGAAGGTTCTTATTCTCCTACAAACTATGGCGGGGGATATAGAGGCGATGTTTTTGTTAGAGAAGCACTTGCAAGATCTCTTAATACAGTTGCATACCGCCTGTTCAAAATGACAGGCAACAAGAAGGCATTAGCTTATCTTGGAGCAATGCATTTTTCATCATTGTCATCTGTGGATTCTGACATTGATGCTGTGGCATTAGGCGGGTTTACAAATGGTGTTAAGGTAGTCGATATGGCAAAAGGATATTATACCATTGAAAATGATGGAAAATATTCTGAGAGAACCTGTATACGAAAGATTGATTTTCAAGATAAAGGAACTGTATATAAGGATCAGGAATTTGAGGAAACATTGCAGGAAGTTTATTCTGAGGATACAGCATTTATGCTTCGTGATATGATGCAGGGAGCATTTGAAGAACCATATGGAACTGCACATGGGAAAAATACAGAGAGTCAGATTTATGCGGGAAAGACCGGAACGACTAATGAATACAAAGATGCATGGTTTTGTGGATTTAGTGCTTATTATACTACAGCAGTATGGGTGGGATGTGATACACCAGAAACTATGCAGGGAATGACCGGAAGTTCGAAGCCTTTAGAAATTTGGTATGACTTTATGGAAAAGATGCATGAAAAAAAGAAAAAGAAGGATTTCAATATTCCGGATACCATAGCTTTATGTAAAGTGAAAAAAGGTGTATATTCTAATACAAATAAGTTAAAACAGCTAGATAAAAATGAAAGAGCGTATACACAGAGAAGTTCAGGATATGAATATTATTCTAAAACACTATATATGGCAGAAAAGGAATACAATAAGGAAACAAAGTTAAAAGAAAAGATAAATAAGGCAGAAACTGCTGTTGCTGCATTTATGGGTTATACAATTCTCACTGCGGAGAATGCTATTAATCTTGAGGATAATTATCAAACAGTCATTGATCTGATAGATGCAGTAGGTGACAGCTATAGTACAGCAGAACTTTCACAAAAGGTAAAAAAACGTTATGACAAGCTGTCTGCAATCGTAGAGGAGAGTTGGAAAGATGCGATTTCTGAATACTATAAAGATCAGGCAGAAAAAGAAACGAAACAGTCACAGATAGATGCAGATAATGGCAAGACAGCAGCATTAGAATATCTAAAGGCAAATAGAATAAATAAAGTGAATTGGTATATTACAGCACTAAATAATAGAAATTACTATAATGAAGTGTCAAAGGTACTGATAGAAGATGGAAAACATGCACTAGAAAGATGTTATGGATATGCAGAATATGATTCCCTGAAAACCAGTTTGGAATCTGCAGTGAAAAGAGTACAAAAGCTTCCAGAAGCACCAGAAACAAATCAGATACCAAAAACAGAGGAAGATGATGACGATTCTTACCAGAATTCCTATGATACGGATGAAAATGGTAATGCATCAGATCATGATGTAGGGTAGATAATATTTTAAGAAAAAAATTGTAAAGAACACAAACAAAATAGCCAACTGATGCAGATATTTTTCATAAGTAGGTATATTTTGGTGTTTGGCGAGTATGTATCTTTTAAACAGTATGTGCATGAATAATAGCGTATCACTGTATCAATGGCAGATTGCCAAGGTGTCTGAAAAATGTTTTTAAAAGATGTGCGAAAAGACATTATATTAGTAAAATATAGAAGTGAGGTATTCTATCATGAGAGATAGATGGAATTCATTAATAACAGAAGGTTTAAAAATAATGTGGGTATCTTTTGCCTTTCTGAGTATTGTGATTTGGCTGCCACAAACGGACCGTTTGATTAGTAAGGACTATTCACTAGTGTCAAAACATATTACTCTTGATGAAAACTGGGATATTATGATTAACAATTCTGCTTATCACAATGTTTCATTAAATGATTTTTGTTTTGGAATATTGAATAAAGGTGATACGGTTTGCATGCAGAGAGTGCTGCCTGAGGATTGGGATATAACAGAGGGAGCATTGCGTTTTGGTATAAGGCAGACTGCTGTCAAAATGTATATTGATGATAAAATGATATATGAATATGGTTATGACAGGCTATATCATAATAAAACAATTGGTTCAGGTCTTCAGTTCATTAACTTTCTTGATGAATATAAAGGAAAGACATTAAAGATTGAATTATCTTTGTCAGAAAATCGAGCTTTTACCAAGCTTGATTCTATTAGAATTTATGAATGGGAAAATGCATACAGGTCGTTGTTGACAGAAAATAGAATTCCTATGTTTCTAGGAAGCTTTTTAGTTATTTTTGGGCTTTCAACTATCATGATCACTATGTTTGCAATAGCATTTTCTCGAAAATTTGTGAGATTGTTTTGTATTTCAGCGTTTTCCGTATGTGTGGGATTGTGGACATTATGCTATCATAATGTTATTTTAGCCTATTCGATTCCGCTATATTCAAAATCACTGATTGAATATATGACTCTTTATCTGGCACCAGTACCACTTATCGTTTACATGCATGAAAATGTAAAGAATCTGAAAAGTAAGATTTTAAGAGTACTATATTGGGTACTTTTTGCAGTTCAGTTGATATTTGATATGATAATATTATCATTACATACAATGGATATTGTTCATTGTGCAGCGGCACTAAAATATATGCACATGATCATTATCTGTCATTTAATATATTTTATGGTAGTGCTGGTCATAAACTTAAAATTCAGTCAATTAACTAACCGTCTTTATTTAATTGGGATGTTAATTGTTGCAGTCTGCATTGGATATGAGCTGGCTGCTTATCGTGGTAATAGGTATTTTGGCAATTCATTACTGGCATTAAAAGGAGTTTCTTCAATTGGTGTGATGATATTTATTTTTATTCTGATTATCACATTTTATATTAATCTGACAGAGAAGATGATGCAGGAAGCGGAACGGAATTCGTTGATAAAAAGTGCATATACAGATGAATTGACGCAGTTATACAATCGCCGTTACTGTTCAGAATATATGAAAAAATTAAACAAAGAGAAGCATTCAAATTATACTGTTATTTGTTTTGACTTGAATAATTTAAAGATAATAAATGATACATATGGACATGCTAAAGGAGATATTTTAATTAAGAGTGCTGCTAAGGTAATCTCAAAATCATTTGAAAAACAAGGTATTGTTGGAAGAATGGGAGGAGATGAATTTATTGCTATTTTAAAAACTTCGCATAAGAAAGAAATAGATCTCTTAATAACACAGTTTCTACACAATATAGTTAAAATGAACAAGGAAGTGACTGAGTTGAATATATCGATTGCCTATGGCTATGCTGTAAGTAACGAAATAAATGAGAATAATATAGAAAAAATATACCAAATAGCGGATGATCGCATGTATGAAAATAAGAAACAATTTAAAGCACAAAGAAATAATCAATAAACAATGTGGTTGATACACATTTGATAAAAATATAAGAAAAAGCACCTACGGTTTTGATATGCCCCTTGTCAGGTAGACAAGATAAATAGCACTTCTGTAGATGCTTTTTTCTTATGAGCGGTTATGAAAATTTTTTACCCCATTTAAGGATTATTTAACATTTTCTCTGTTATTCTAAAAACACAAAATGGAAAGGAGAAAAAGAGATATGTATCTCAATATATTAAAAAAAGACCTAAAACGCAAGAAGACTATGAATGTCATATTATTGTTGTTTATTGTGCTTGCGGTAACCTTTATCGCAGGAGGTGTCAGCAATTTAACTTCCATTGCAACAGCAATAGAGAAATATGTTGAAGTGTCAGAACTTGCAGATTATGAAGTGTTTTTAGCAACAAAAGAAAATGCGGATAAAATGGAGCAGTTTATCACAGAGCATAATAATGTTACAGCTTCAAAGTTAAGCAAACAACTGATGTTTTCCAGACAAGAAGTGGAATTGAATAATATGGAAATTTCTTATGCTAATACTATTTTAGCAGTAAGTGTAGAAGAAGCTACAATTCAATTTTTTGATAAGAATAATCAAAAAATTGAATCCATACCAAAAGGAGAAGTTTATCTTTCGCCAATTTTCATGAGGGAAATAGAAGGAAAAATAGGAGATAAAATTACGATACATAGTGGAGAATTTTCCATGGACTTTACCATCACAGGTGTTTCAAAGGACATTGCATGCGGTTCGGCAATGATTGGAATGACACGATTACTAGTAAATCAGGAAGATTTTCAGAAACTAATTGATAGTGAAGAAATGCCATATGTATACGAATATGGACTAATAGTAAATGATATAGAACAGTTTCAGAAAGATATAGATCAGGCATGTATTTCTACTTTGTTTAACTTTGATCAGAGTATGGCAAAAATGATGTATATAATGGATATGGTTATAGCAGCAGTGCTTATGCTGGTCAGTTTATGTCTTATCGTGATTTCCATACTTGTTTTAAAATTTACCATTAAATTTACCATTGATGAAGAATTCAGAGAAATTGGTGTTATGAAGGCAATTGGAATAGGAACAAGTAATATTAGGAAAATTTATCTGATAAAATATTTGATAATTTCAGTTACAGGAAGCACCATTGGTTTTTGGCTTAGCGTTCCGTTAAAAAAAATATTGCTGCAGCAAACAATGGAAAATATCGTAATGCAAACCAATGGTAGTTTAATATTAGAGTTAGTATGCAGTATTGCAGTGGCAGTTTTGATTGTATTAGAAAGCTGGAGAGCAACAGGAAAGATAAAAAGAATGAAACCAATTGAAGCAATCCGAAATGGTGCCACAGGTGAGAGATTTAAGAGAAAGGGACTATTTTCGTTAAGAAGGTTAAAGGTAAGACCAATTGTTTTTATGGCTGTTAATGATATTTCAAGTAAGTGGAAGCAGTTTTTGATTCTATTTTTTACATTTGTTGTGGGGATTCTATTAGTAATTATGCCAATCAATACCATCAATACATTACAGTCTGATGAATTGATTACATGGTTTAGTATGACAAAAAGTGATGTCTGTATGACAAAGGAGCAGCTCTTTAATGGCGGGACAACTAAAAATGATATTACCAGACAGTTAGATGAAATCAAAGATACATTACAAAAAAATAATATGGAGGCAGATGTTCATCAGGAAATCATGTTTCGTTTTACTGCTTCTTATAAGAAAAATATCTGTGCTTCCATAGCATTTCAGGGATTAGGGGATATTAGTACTATTGATTATGTATATATGGATGGAAACGCACCGCAACAGAAAAATGAAGTGGCAGTTACACATATTATAGCCAAAAAGTTAGATGCAAATATTGGAGATACAATAAAAATTTATAATGGAAAGGAAGAAAGAGAATATATTATTACTGCAATTTATCAAAGTATGAACAATTTAGGAGAGGGAATCCGCTTTTCTGAAAAAGAAGAACTTATTTATGAAATGGCAGTTGGAACATTTGCATTACAGATTGACTTTACAGAGCATATAGAGAAATCAGATTTGATAGAAAGAATAAAGCAAGTAGAAAGATTATTTCCAGAGTATAAGGTACAAACTGCAGGTAAATATCTAGATGAAATGATGGGCGGAATTTCAAATCAGATTGAAGGTGTCAAGCAATTGATTCTTTTTATTGTAATTGTTGTTAATATTTTAGTTGTGGTTTTGACGGAGAAAACATTACTTACAAAGGAAAAAGGAGAAATTGGGTTGTTAAAAGCAGTTGGTTTTGGAAATTTTTCATTAATTGGATGGCAGGTGCTGCGAATTGGTTTTATCCTTTTGGGGGCTGTTATAGCAGGCACATTGTTGTCAACATCATTTTCAAAGGTAACTGTTGGATATGTATTTCAAATGATGGGGAGCGCCAGCATTACATTTAAGGTTCATTTGCTGGAAGTATATGTATGTTATCCATTGTTTGTATTTATAGTAACCGTGATTGCAAGTTTGTTAGAAGCGTTGTCAATAAAAAAGATCTCGGCGTTAGAAACAAGTAATATTGAATAAAGGCAGATGAGTGTGTGAAAAGCATGTTAAGAAGTAGTTAAGCTAAAACCCCTGCATCGAGTATAGGGATTCAAACCATGTGAGGCTGACCGATAAAAAAGCAAAATTGGAGGAATAAAAAATGGCAGAAGTATTAAAAATAGAAAATTTGTGTAAAACATATATTGTCAACAAACGTCAGAATAATGTATTAAAAAATGTAAATTTTACAGTAAATGAAGGAGATATGATTGCAATTATGGGGCCATCTGGTTCTGGAAAGTCTACATTATTATATTCTGTTTCAGGTATGGATACCATTACAACAGGAAAAGTTTCCTTTTTTGGAAAAAGTATAGAAAATATGTCAGAAAAAGAGCTTGCTATACTTCGGTTAGATGATATGGGGTTTATTTTTCAGCAAATGTATATGATGAAAAATCTTACCATTCTTGATAATATTATTCTTCCGGCCTGCCAGTCAAAGAAACATAAAGAGAGCAGGAAAGAAACAGAAAAAAGAGGCTTAGAGCTGATGCATAAACTTGAAATTGAAACAATTGCGGATAATGACATTACAGAAGTTTCAGGAGGTCAGTTGCAGCGTGCTTGTATCTGCCGCAGTATGATTAACAAACCCAAAATTATTTTTGCAGATGAGCCAACAGGGGCACTCAATCATGTTGCATCAGAAGAAGTGATGGAGGAACTTTGCAAAATTAACAAAGAAGGGACAACTATTATACTTGTTACCCATGATGTGAAGGTAGCAGCAAAATGCAAAAAAGTGTTATATATTGTTGATGGAAATATTAAAGGAGAGTATAATTTAGAAGAAAGTGCTGATAAGGATATTAAGAAAAAAGAACGTGAATTAAATAATTGGCTTGTAGATATGGGCTGGTAAAATGGTTTTTGATTTTCCATATAAAAGATGGCAAATGAGGTTTAATAATATGACAGACGGCAGGCAGGTGGTAAAATGACAGATATTTTAATTGTGGAAGATAATAGAGAATTAGGAGAACTCCTTCATGATTTTCTTTGTGCAAAAGGTTATCAGACAGCCATTGCAAAAAGTGGTGAGGAAGCAGTCCGGCAGACGGCCAGGGAACAAATAAAATTAGTGATTTTAGACATTATGCTTCCAGGAATAGATGGTTTTGCTGTGTGCAAAAAACTGCGGGAACAAGGGAACTTTCCAATTATCATTGTAAGTGCAAAAACAGAAAAAGATGATAAACTAAACGGGCTGTTACTTGGGGCGGATGATTATATAGAAAAACCGTATGACATTGATCTTTTAATGGCAAAGATAGATGGTATATTCAAACGAAGATATCATACAAATTTCATTGTAACAGGAAAACTAAAAATAGACAAAGTAAAACGTCTGGTATACAAACAGGATGTGCTGCTGGAACTTCGTGCAAAAGAATTTGATTTATTACTTTTATTAGTGGAGAACCAGGGAAAAGTACTACAAAAAGATGAAATTTTTAATACTATTTGGGGGTTTGACAGTGAGTCAGAACCCCAGACGGTAACAGTGCATATGAAATGGCTGCGGGAAAAAATTGAAGAAGACCCAAAACATCCAAAGCACATCCTTACAGTATGGGGAATTGGGTATCGGTTTGAGTAAGTTGTTTTTGTTTAATGGCACTAAAAATTATATAAAGAGGATAATAAATGAATATTGAAATTGAAAAAAGATTTGTGAAAGATTATATTATAAAAAGTAGAAGAGATAGAATTTATTATGAATTGTCCAATAAGAAGAAAAGGAAAAAGGCAATAGCAGGATTTTGTCATAATGCAGTTGATTATTTAGAGGAATGTAAGATAAAATCTCAAGGGACAAATATTAAACAAGATACACTTTGGTATCAGTGAAAAGAGAGATGGTATGAAATCTTTTAATAGAATTTTTATGGTTATATTTATAGGTATGGTGTTTTTTATATTAGGAATGAATTATTTGTTAATGCATTTATCTAATGGTGATAGGGGAATCAGGGAATATAGAGTGGAAATTAACAGATTATGTGGTGATATTGCAGAACATGGATGGGAAAATATTGATCTTTCAAAATGTCGTTATGTCACAGCTGTAATAAAAGATATGTCAAAAACAGATATAAGTGAGGAAAAAGATATAAAAAAAAGGACAGTAGAGGGAAATGGCATAGAAAAAGAGAGGATAAGGGAACAGGATTTTATTGCAGCAGGAGATAGTGATTACCTTCTAAAGGAAATTGAGGGCACATATTATCGTTTTGAATATGAAATGGATACTGAAAAAGTTAATCAGGCAGTGTTCATTATAGTGAATTTTGTATTTGCGATGCTTCTTCTTTTCGTAATTGTGTTTATGTTATTTATAAAATTCAAAATAGTAAATCCATTTTTAAAATTACGAGAAGTTCCTTTTGAATTATCCAAAGGAAATCTTACCATGCCTGTTAAGGAAAATAAAAACCGTTTTTTTGGCCGTTTTGTGTGGGGAATGAATTTGCTTCGGGAAAACTTAGAACAGCAGAAACAGAGAGAACTGGCACTTCAAAAAGAGAAAAAGACAATGATTTTATCAATCTCCCATGATATCAAAACACCTCTTTCAGCTATTAAACTTTATGCAAAGGCATTGTTAAAAGGGTTGTATCAGGACAAAGAAAAACAGTTACAAATTGCAGAAAGTATCAATCAAAAGGCTGATGAGATAGAACGGTATGTTAGCGATATTATCAAAGCAGAAAGGGAAAACTTTTTGGAGCTGCCAGTGGATAATAGAGAATTTTATTTGTCACAGGTTTTGAAACCAGTGAAAGAATTTTATGACGATAAGCTGGCATATTTAAATACAGATTTTTACATGGCAGATTATACAGATTGTTTTATTAATGGGGATGTAGAACGCAGTATAGAAGTGTTACAGAATGTTATGGAAAATGCAATTAAGTATGGGGATGGCAATCATATTTGTATTGAAAATGAACAGGAGGAGGATTGTGTATTAATTACAATAAAAAATAGCGGCTGCACTTTAAATGAAACAGAAGAGCCACATATTTTTGATGCTTTCTGGAGAGGACAGAATGCGGAAAGGGCAGCAGGAAATGGATTGGGACTCTATATTTGCAAAGAACTTATGCATAAAATGGATGGGGAGATATTTTCAAAAATTGAGGGTGAAAATATATGTGTGACAGTGGTATTTCGAATGGTTTCATAATTGCTGTTTTTTATAAATAGAATAATATAATGAAAAACGTTTATCCGTCTGCTGAGGAAAATTTTTACGATAATTTGTGACAATCTCTTTGTCAATATCACCAATAATCAGCTTTTCGATGCTGGTTTCTTTTGTAATCAGGGTTCCATAGGGATCATAAATACCACTGCCTCCATTATAAATCAGACCGTTGCCCTCTCCAACACGATTTACGCCAACAACATAGCATTGATTTTCAATGGCTCTTGCTTTTAATAATGTCTGAAAATGTTCCATTCTTGGCTGCGGCCAGTTGGCAATGACAATGAGTAATTCACTTTTGGCAGAACATATCTGAAATAATTCCGGAAATCTTAAGTCATAACAAATAAAGGTACTAATATGATAATCTTTCAGGGTACATTGCCCTAATGTATCGCCGCCCTGATAATAGATGCTTTCTTCGCCAAAAGAAAAAGGGTGGATTTTAGCATAATGAATAAGAATTCTGCCATGATCTACTAAAACCAGCCGGTTGAAAGTTTTTGTATATTGGTTTTGAACATAACCAAAAACAATGGACATCTGGTATTTTACAGAATTTTCTTTAAAAAAGTCAATAGTATCAGAATGTTCCAATAGTTCACCTATTTTATCTGTATTCATAGAAAATCCAGTTAATGTCATCTCAGGAAATATTAATAGGTCTACATTATGATTTCTAGCTTCTCTTAGCATTTGTTCGCATTTTTTCTGATTTTGTTTCTTTTCTTCCCAAATAATATCCAATTGTCCTAATCCAATTCTCATACAAAATCCTCCTTGTATTATAATAGAATTATTTTGAATTGTTTACATTTATAAGGCAAATACCTGACAATAGAGAGCTTGTTTTATTGCATGATTCAGAATAATTGTTAAATTATAACAAAAAATAAAACTTCTTCCAATTCCTTTATTTCCAAACACACAGATGGGGCAATGAATTTCCAAACACACTCTAGTTCAGGATAGTTACAATTTTACGATAAAAACTCATAAATGGGAAGTATAAAATGACAAATTGTATAATTACACTTGTGTGCAGGCTGTGTTTTGTGGTATAATTGGTAATAGAAATATATCATTTCTTACCAGATACAGTTCCTAGTATAACGTTTTTGAAATAGTTGGACTGTATAGATACTGTATTTTCAAGCGTTTTCCGCAAAATAGAGTCCAGTTAATTAGTGAACGTTGTACTAAAGCATGTTTGAAAATTAAAAATTGTACAAAAAATACCAAAAATGTCTGTGATAATAGAGTGAGAATCATAGGAAATTCCCCATTATTGTATGAATGTAGGTTTGATTTTCACATAATTTATGCAATTTTTTGGCATATTGATTGTTACAAGATGTATGTCACAATTTGTGGGGGATTTGTTCCAAATTCATGAGGTGTAGCAGGCTGCATTGAAGCAATTTGGAGCAAATATTCATCTTTATCGGACGAAGTCCAGAGCATCCTGAATGGGCATGAATTGTGATATGCCTGGATAGGTACGCAAAGTGAGATATGCAGATTGGGCAATGAATGATCAAACATGCTATTTTATAATTGTAAAAAAATTTTCCGTAGGTTTAAAAATAGAAGATGGAAAGGTCGCTGATACTATGGAGGATAGAAAAAAAGTAGATAGCATTAATGGTAATAAAAAAGGAAATGACAAGAAATTAATGCTCCTTAAAGACAAGCCGATAATTTGTGAAAAGTGTCATGACAAATTATATTTTATTGGTGGTGGAAGGTATAAGTGCAATTCTTGTGGTTATGAAGTATTAGATGATTTTGGCAAAGTGAAAGAGTTTCTGGAAGAAAACGGACCATCACCAAGTATAATAATATCAGAAAAGACAGGGGTTAGAAGAGATGTGATAGAGTTATTTTTAGAGAAAGGAAGACTAGAAATACCTGAGGGTTCTGATTATTATATAAAATGTGCAAAATGTGGATGTAGTATCCGGTATGGCAGATTTTGTCCGGATTGTACACAGAAACTTGCAGGTGGAATTAAAGTATTTTTTAATGAGGATATGGGAGAAAAACCAAAGAGTGAAAAAAAATTAAATATGTCAGGAAAAATGTATTTTTTGGAACGAAATGATAAATAAGAAATAAGTTGCAATAGAATTTGAGAGGAAAAGGAGGAAAATATTTGACTACAAGCTTATTACTATTTTCAAGTATTATTATTGCCTGTATTGTCTGTAATAAAATTTTCAGCAAGCTGGGTATACCAATGTTATTGGCATTTATATTATTAGGAATGTTTTTTGGTTCGGATGGGGTGGTAAAGATTGCCTTTGATGATTACAGTGCAGCAGAACAGATTAGTTCTGTTGCATTGATTTTTATTATGTTTTATGGAGGCTTTGGAACCAAATGGAAATCGGCAAAAAAGGTTGCAGCGAAATCTATTTTATTATCTACAGCCGGGGTTGTGTTAACAGCAGGGCTTACAGGTCTGTTTTGTCATTATGTCTTACACATCACATTGTTGGAAAGTTTTCTGATTGGTGCAGTCATTAGTTCTACTGATGCTGCTTCTGTGTTTTCTATATTACGTTCAAAACACCTTAATTTAAAATATAATACGGCACCTATGCTGGAAGTGGAGAGTGGTAGTAATGATCCATGTGCCTATATGCTGACCGTAATTATCCTTACAATTATGGGAGGAAATATTAGTGGTGTAGAAATTGTAAAGACGATTTTTTCACAAGTCTTTTTTGGAGTTCTTTTGGGAATAGGAATTGCCCTTGTTACAATAGAAATTTTGAAAAAATTCCGGTTTACTGGTGCCGGTTTTGATGATGTATTTGTGTTGGCAGTGGCTGTTCTATCTTATGCACTTCCAATGGCAATAGGAGGAAATGGATATTTAAGTACTTACATTTGCGGAGTTATTTTAGGAAATAGTAAAATTAAAAAGAAAATTTCTCTTGTACATTTTTTTGATGGGATAACAGGATTAATGCAGATGTTGTTGTTTTTTTTGCTGGGGCTGCTTTCATTCCCATCACAGTTTCCAAAAGTGGTATTGCCTGCACTGCTCATATCAATATTTTTAACATTTATAGCAAGACCGGCAGCAGTATTTTTAATTTTATCTCCATTTCGCAGTAAACTAAATCAACAAATTTTAGTGTCATGGTCAGGACTTAGAGGTGCAGCATCAATAGTGTTTGCTACAATGGCAATGATTAGTCCAATCAATGTGGAGATAGATATTTTTAATATTACATTTATGATTGTGTTATTTTCTATTTTATTGCAAGGTTCACTGATACCTCTTGCAGCCAAAAAATTAGATATGATAGACAATGATGCAGATGTTATGAAAACATTTACGGATTATGTGGATGAAGTGCCGGTGCGTTTTATTCAGTTTAGGATAGTTGAGGAGCATCCTTGGAGTGAACAAGCAGTAAAAGATATTTTGCTGCCGCCAGATACAATACTTGTATTATTGCTACGAATGAAAGAGAAAATTGTACCAAATGGAAACACTGTACTTTTACCAGGAGATATTCTGATTTTAAGTGCAAAGGCACCAGGGAAAATAGAGGGGGTAAGCCTTACTGAAAAACAGATTGAAAAAGGAGATGGATGGGAGGGAAAGACCATTTCAAGGCTTCCAAAAGAAGAAACAGCAGATATGTTAATTATTATGATTAAGAGAGATGACAAAACGATTATACCAAATGGAGATACGATATTACGGGAAAATGATGTACTGGTAATTAATTATATAGGGGAAACAGAGGATGAATAATGTTCTATAAAATATTGTAACTATTCAGGAGATGATATTCACAAAGTGACAGAATATCCATGTTTACTAAAATATTATAGCTGTCATTTTGTTCATGATGCTGTTACCGGCTATGAAGCCATATGTGCAAATTATACTTTATGAGTCGGCTCCCATGTACCATTTGCACGTATGACTTTACACTTTCTAAACAATTACAAAATATTGAAAAATACAGAATAATAGATAACACGAAAAGGAGAATGTATGAGGCCGCAAGAGATACTTAAGAAATATTATGGATATGATTCTTTTAGAGAGGGACAGGAAGAATTGATTTTCAGTGTACTAAAAGGAAGGGATGCATTTGGTATCATGCCTACAGGGGCAGGGAAATCGGTCTGTTATCAGGTACCTGCTCTTGCAATGGAGGGGATTACTATTGTGATTTCGCCATTGATTTCATTAATGAAGGATCAGGTAACATTTTTGAATCAGGCGGGAATTCATGCAGCATATATTAACAGTTCCCTTACCATAGGCCAGAGCAGAAAGGCATTAGAATATGCAAAGCAGGGAAGATATAAAATTATCTATGTAGCACCAGAGCGGTTAGAAACAGAGTCATTTTGTGATTTTGCATTGAATGAAAACATAAAAATTTCTATGGTAGCAGTAGATGAAGCACATTGTATTTCACAATGGGGACAGGATTTTAGACCGAGTTATTTAAAAATTGTAGAGTTTATTGATAAATTTAGAAAAAGACCTGTTGTATGTGCATTTACAGCAACAGCAACAGAGGCGGTGAAAGAAGATGTTATGTGTATTTTGAAATTAAATCAGCCTAAAGTTGTCACAACAGGTTTTGACAGGAAAAATTTATATTATGAGGTGCGCAGGACAAAACAAAAAGATGCAGAAATATTGGACTATGTGATGGAACACAAGGATATAAGCGGTATTATTTATTGTGCTACAAGAAAAAATGTAGAGGCAGTATATGAGATGTTGTTACAAAAAGGTCTGCCTGTTACAAAATATCATGCAGGATTGTCAGATGGAGAACGAAGGCAAAATCAAGAGGATTTTATTTATGATACATCACCCATTATGGTTGCCACCAATGCATTTGGAATGGGTATTGATAAATCAAATGTAAGATATGTGCTTCATTACAATATGCCCAAAAACATTGACAGTTTGTATCAGGAAATGGGAAGGTGTTCGAGAGATGGAGAGAGAGGGGAATGTATTCTTTTCTATTCTCCACAGGATGTCATGATACAAAAATATATGATTGAAAATGGAACAACAGATACAGCAGAAATTTCCTATGAGGACCAGCAGCTTATCAAAGAACGTGATTTAGAGCGGCTGCAGAAAGTGTCATATTATTGTGTGACAAAAAACTGCCTGCATAATTATATTTTAAATTATTTTGGTGAGTATGATAATGACAATTGTGATAATTGCAGTAATTGTCTCAATGAGTTTGAGGAAGTGGACATTACAGAAGAATGTAGAATTATTATCGAAAGTATTGCTTCCTGCCGTCAGAGATATGGAATGAATGTTTATATTAGTTTATTACAAGGCAGAAAAAATGCAAAATTAGTTTATGGATTAGATAGTAATCCCTATTTTGGAAAATTAGCAGACAATAGTGAGGAACATTTAAAGCAGATGATCAATCATTTATTAATTGAGAATTATCTGTATCTGACCAATGATAAATATACATTAGTAAAGATAAGCCGAAGTGCCGATGAAATTTTAAGAGGACAGTCTAAGGTAACATTGAAGTGTGCAAAAGAAGAACCAGAAAAAGCAGAAATACAATCAGATGCATCTGATACAAAAAGAAGTTCTCCAAATAGAAAAGTACCACTATCGGAGATTCTCACAAGTAAAGGACTGGATTTATTTGATGAATTAAAATTGTTAAGAACTGAAATTGCACGAGAAGAAGCAGTACCTCCCTATATTGTATTTAGTGATAAGACATTAATTGATATGTGTATAAGATTGCCATTTCACAAAGATGAAATGTTAAATGTTTCAGGGGTAGGTGAACATAAATTTGAAAAATATGGACTTCGTTTTTTGGCAGCTATACATAAAAAAACTGGTGGAAAAAAAATAGAGACAGCTTATATGACAGTAGAAGAAAAAGATAGGTATACTGCAATTGAAAAAAGGAAGAAAGCAGCAAAAACTGATTTTATTATGACAGAAGAAATCGAAACAAAGATACAATACACAGATAAAGCAACCATCAGCGAATTGGTAGAACAAATTAATGAATTAAGAAACAAAGATTCCATGAAGCGTCTTGTTATTAAAGATGTGACTGGTTTTCTCATAGAGGACGGGTATATAGAAGAAAAAATCAAACCTGGTTTCCGTTATTATGAAAAAAGGGTGACAGAAAAAGGGATTGCACTTGGATTTTTGGAAGAAGTAAGAATAAGTGACAAGGGAAATGAATATGTCCAGTTATCTTGTAAGGAAGCTGCACAAAGGTTTATTGTAGAGTGTGTTATAAAGGAGAAGATATCAAAGCACTTAAAATAAAAATGAAGAAACAATAGAATTGTTGAGAAAGCTGCAGTTTTATTTGCAAAATGCTACATAAGACAAAAAATAGTCAATAGTAAAATTAGTCAAAATCTGTTGAAAATTGTCAAATTGCATGATAGAATAAAAAGAGTCAGAGGAGTTCATTAAAATAATATGAGAATCAAGCAATTGCGAAACTCTATTTGCATTATGGATATTTGTGTAAATTGATATTAGAGCGTGTTTGCACAAATAAAAGTCAGGTTACTTAGAGTTTCGCAATTGTCTAAGTATAAGAATAAGAAGGAGGTATATCAAATGAAAATGAAAGGGAAGATTGTATTAAGTATTGTGCTGCCGATTTTAATTTTGAGTATCATATTAAGTTCTTTATCCTATTATGAAATGTATAAAATTGCATTAGATGAGGTAAAAGCTTCATTGAAGACATCTGCACTTATGATAAAAGAAGCATATGAACTTAAAATTGAAGGTCCATATCATCAAAAAGAGGATGGTACTTATTGGAAAGGTGATACATTAAATATTTCTGAGAGTGCAAGTATTGTAGATAATATTGAACAGGATGGAGAGATGGCAGCATCGTTCATTTTTGGAAAAGTTCGTGTTATGACTAGTATTAAGGATGAGAAGGGAAACAGAATTGTAGGGACAGAGATAGATGAAAGTATTTATGAAAAACTGCAAAATGGTGAAAATGTTTTTGTAGAAAACTTAAAGATACAAGAGAATGTTTATGAGGCTTTTTATATGCCGGTTTATCAGGAAAATTCAGATACAGAGATTATTGGTTCTATATTTGTGGCAAAAAATTCAAAAAATCTGACTGCTGGTGTCAATAGGGCAATACTGATGCTGATAGCTGTTATTATATTGATAGTGTTAATAAGCATTTTTGTTGGCTGGGTTTTGGTTATGAAGATTATTAATGTATTACATAAAGGAATGGATATGGTTGAAAATGTATCTACAGGGAATCTAGTAACACAATTAGAAAATAAATATCTAGTGAGAAAAGATGAGGCAGGACAGATTTCTAGAGCAATTAACCGATTGAGAGAGAAACTTCAAAAAATTTTTGCTTCTATTTTTGAGAATGGCAATCAGTTATTAGAGAATTCTAGTGCTGTAAGTGAAGTAGCGAAACATACTTCAATAACAGTAGAACAAGTAGAAAAGGCGGTTCAAGAGATTGCAAAGAGTGCTGTTTCACAGGCAGAGAAAACACAAAAAGCATCAGAGCAGATAGCAATTATGGGTGAAAAGATTACAGAAACTGCACATGAGGTAGAGAGATTAAATAAAAATGCAAAAGAGATGAAACATGCCAGTGATGAAGCGATGCAGACTATGGAAGATTTAAGTGATATTAATGAAAAGGCAAAAGAGGCAATTCATATTATCTATAATCAAACCAATACAACAAATGATTCGGCAGTGAAGATTAAGGAAGCTACCAATCTGATTACATCAATTGCAGAGGAAACAAATCTGTTATCTCTAAATGCAAGCATTGAAGCAGCAAGGGCAGGAGAGCAAGGAAAAGGTTTTTCAGTGGTAGCAGCACAGATTCAAAATTTGGCAGAGCAGTCTAATGAATCAGCACAAAGAATTGAAAAAATCATTCTATCATTGTTAGAAGATTCCGGAAATGCGGTAAAAACAATGGATGAAGTAAAAATGATTATGGATAGTCAAAGTGCAAAATTAACAAAAACTTCGGAAACTTTTGCCCAGGTAAAACAGGGAATTGACCATTCTATAAATGGAATTGCAAATATATCAGAACAAGCAGAAAGTTTAGAGCAGGTAACAGAAAGTGTAGTAGATATTGCTGAGAGTTTATCAGATATTGCACAGCGTAATGCATCAAATGCTGAGGAAACTTCTGCGGCAACAGCTGAAGTTTCAACAACAGTGGAAACATTGTCTGATACAGCAAAACAATTGAAGGAAATTGCACAACAATTAGAACAAAGCATTAGCATATTTGAAATTAGTTAGAAGCTGTAGAAAAATAATTGATGCAAATTGTGCAGCATATTTCTTTGAGGGGTAGGTCAAAAAACATAGGCGCAGCGGGTTGGGGTGAGGCTTTTTGAATTGTGCAATCAGAGAAATAGACAAGCCAAGATGTGTCAGTTATTTTCCTGCAGATTCTTAGAGTATATAACAGCATAAAAAATGGTATAGGCAGTAAAGATGCTTATGTCATTTTTTTGATTCAGGTATGTGAGCAAGCTCCTATGTGCATATTGCATAATTGTTTCCATATGTCTGAACTGTTACTGACAGAATGGAAAATATTTCTACATATCTTGACGTATTATATATTATCCATTACAATAAAAAGAATAGAAAGGGGGGAAAATTTATGAATAAAGGAAGAATGAAAATATCATTCAACTCACCTGTTATTTTGGGCTTTTCTGGAATATGTCTAGTGGCATTAGTCTTAAATTTTCTGACAAGGGGATTTGCCAATAACTTATTATTTAGTGTCTATCGTTCTTCGCTTTTAAGTCCATTTACTTATTTTAGATTGATAGGACATATTTTTGGACATGCTAGCTGGTCGCATTTTATCGGAAATATGACATTGATTTTAGTATTAGGACCATTATTAGAAGAAAAATATGGCTCAGCTAATACTGCCTGTGTGATTTTCTTTACAGGGCTTATTACAGGGTTTGTACATTTTATGTTTTTTCCACATATACAACTGCTAGGTGCCAGTGGCGTGGTATTTGCATTTATTCTGCTATCTTCCTTTACAAGTATGAAGGAGGGAGAGATACCATTAACTTTGATTCTTGTAACACTGATTTATATTGGTGGCGAAGTTTATGATGGAATTTTTGTCAGAGATAATATATCAAATTTGACTCATATTTTAGGAGGTGGAGTAGGTGCAGGATTTGGATATATGATGAATGTATATCAGAGAAAGGAAATTTAGAAAACAAGTTTTAATACAATTTTCATTTGTTTTAGAGTTGTTTTTGTTTTATAAGAAGTTATTTTAACAGATTCAGAAAATTTTGATTTCCAATCACACGAATCATAGGTCCAAAGGATAGTATCTCAATCAGTAATTCTGTTTCTGCACCTTTATTATAATAGATGAAACATTCATAAGTGTTTTCATCTATTTTTTTTGTATTTTTTTCATAGTTGGAAAACTGCAGCATAGTACGCTCCAGGGCATTTCGTTCGTTTTTGATAATAAGGTGTACTGGTTCTTTGTAGTAGGAATGTTTGATTAATCGGTTAATATTAGGACGCTTTTTCTCGTATTTATCCAGTAGAGTAACAGTTTCAATCCGGTCTAGATTAACAGTTTCGATTCTGGGTGACTTATTATGCCGGTTTTCTAAGGAGAGCAGGCGGAATTTATTATTTTTCATGGAATATTCTAATCTGCATGGAATATACCAGTGACGGATTCTGTTTCCCGCTCTGGAATGATATAAAATATCTACATGTTGTTTATTTTTAATTGCAGTAACAAGTGTGCGGAAATTATGTATGTATGCAGGGTTAGAAAAATCATCTTTATCTGAAAAACGGTCATAGTAGTAAAAATTTTCTGGTGTCCATAGTGGTATCACATCCACAAATAGTTCCATAAGAAACTGAACTTGCTCTTTATCAAGAAACAATTGTATTTTCTCATCGAAAAGAATTGATTTTAAAAAAGAAGTCTGCAAAGAAGTCAGTGGTACGTAAAAATCACTATTGATTTTAGAAAGAAAAACAGTATCTTCTTTCTTTAATAGATTCCATTCTCCGCTTATTAATTTTGGAACAATAAACAATGCACTTTCTTCATACCCTAAGTTTTGCATATAGGTATATAAATCTTTTTGTGTGGCATATTTTCGTGTATCAAGTATAGATTTTAATACTTGATAGTAGCAGTTGTATAGTTCTGAAAATAATTTCATATGATTACCTCCTAGAATATGCATTTTTTGATAAAATGGAGTTGTTAAACATGATACATCTGATACATTGTTTCTAAATCATGTTCAATACGTGCTTTCAAATTAGAATGTTCTGTTTCAATATCAATGATTCGTCCAATAAAAGAACGAATCCACGGTGCCATTTCGATTGCATCGAATACATCTTTTTCATAGATAAACACATTTTCTGCAATTTTTGTAATTGTACCATTTTTTCCTTCCCGTTGTAAACGGTTCAAGATGTATTGTTCTGATTCTTCGTTAATGGATAGGGTTAATTTCACATGTTGTATGTAACTGCGATTATCGCTTTGAAAAGAAACACCCCATGCCTTGTTGCGGTTACGGTTTAGTTTTTCTAAAATTGTATCAAAATCAGTACAGTGTTCTAGTAAATTTACTTCCTTAATATAATCTAACCGAATGCAGAAGAAACGTTTAGGCTGCTCATAATACAGACAAAGGAAACGGCGTCCGGTTTTTGTACTAATGAAAATTTGAAGAGGAATACAGCAAGTGACTTGTTTTCTGCTGTTTTTGCTGCTTTTGATTGTTATTTCAATCCGTTGCTTTTTTCGCAGGGCCGTTAAAATGGAGAGTAATATTTCGTCTTCTAATGTATGTACAAAAAAGCTGTGTTTCACACGAAAAAGTCTGTTTTCTTCTGATATGGTATCTAAAATAGTGTTTCCTAAAAAGCCTACTGGTGCAGATAACTGATAAAATTTTAGGGCATCTGCCAGGGCAGGGCATTTTGAAAGTGTTTCTTTAAAAGAAGAATTCTTATAATAAATGATTTTGTGTCCTTGTTTTTCCTTATGAAGTAATCCTTCGTTTTCATATTCATTACATTTTCGCCTTACCATTTGTGTCTCAAAAAGAACACCATATTCATTTAAAATGCTGTCTGTAAGTTCTTCCACTGTTTTTCCTTCCGTTGTGTTTAGATAATCCAAAAGAAAAAAGTGGAGCATAATATCATTGTCTGTAAAACTTTTGGTTTTCCATACATTATAAAGCGGATTGGTATCTAAAAGGTTACTGTCAATGGCAAGAGAAATATTTTTTCCATTACTTGTGTAATCTTTTTTAATAAATTTTGAAAGCCAGCTTTCAATCCGCCTCCGTTCATTATCATAAGTACGAGGACTTTTTTCTTTAAATTCGCCTCTGGTTTTAAAGCCATATACGAAAAAGTCACGAACATATTCGCGGCTTTTAGAGAAAGATTTGATCAGTTCTTTAAATTCAGACATGTGGATAAAAACCTCCTTTCAGGTGCAGAAATGGTTTGAAACTATATCTATCATAGCACATTTTAGAATTTTATAAAAGTATTGTAATTTTTTCATATTGTAACCAGATTGGAGTGTGTTTGGAAATTCACTGCCATAATCTGCACCCTCTGCTTTGTGTGTATATTTGCCCAAATTCATTCAATCCAGCCTGCTGCACATCATGAATCTAGAGTGAATCCCCACAAATTGTGACACACATTTTGTAACAAGCAATTTTTCAACACGCTTTAGAATTTATAGTTCGCAACTTTTTTGAAATGATAAATTTTCCATTTCAAGGTATGATAACAACATCACAGATCAACAGTTTCAGACATGAAAAATGTGTTATAGAAAGGATGAGGGAGATGTTTGTAGTAGCAAATGAAAATACAAAGGTTCCAATGAAAATATGGCTAAGCGGGGCAGACAAAATAGAAGAAAGCTGTTTGGAACAGGCATATCATTTAGCAAATCTTCCATTTGTACATAAGTGGGTGTGTTTAATGCCTGATACCCATACAGGAAAAGGAATGCCTATTGGAGGTGTTATTGCAGCAAAAGATGTGATTATTCCAAATGCAGTGGGTTCTGATATTGGATGCGGCATGGTATTTGCAGCAACTAACATAAAAGCAGCAGATATCAAAGAAATTCAGACAGGCAATGGAACCATGATACAATCAATGGTTGGCAATATCATGCGTTCTGTGCCAATTGGAGTAAATAAATTTAAAACGAAGCAGGAATCAGCAGTTTTAGCCAAAGCAGCAGAGGAGATGGAGAAATACAACGAAAATAAAGAGCTGATTCATTTAATAGAAGAAGCATATTATCAGGTAGGAACACTTGGAGGCGGAAATCATTTTATTGAATTGCAGGAAGATGAGGAAGGATATTTGTGTGTTATGATTCATTCGGGAAGCCGTCACCTTGGAAAGGAAATCTGTGATTATTTTCACGATAAGGCAAGAGCATTAAATATACAATGGCACAGCAGTGTGCTGGAAGAATACAGGCTTGCGTTTTTACCTGTAAACACAAAAGAAGGAAAGGAATATATTAACTGGATGAATCTGGCACTTGATTACGCAGAAGAAAATAGAGCACATATGTTAGAAAGTGTTTGCAGGATTGTAAAGGAGCAGATTGAGAAACAGATAGATGTTACAGTAGAATTTACAGATCACATCAACTGTCATCACAATTATGCGGCATTAGAAAATCATTATGGAGAGAATGTATGGGTGCACCGAAAAGGGGCGACCAGAGCAAGGGAAGGGGAAAGAGCAGTTATTCCTGGTGCAATGGGTTCCTATAGTTATGTAGTGGAAGGCAAAGGTAATCCAATGACTTTTTGTTCCTCTTCTCATGGAGCAGGAAGAAATTATTCCAGAAGCGGGGCGAAGGCAAATTTTTCTGTAGAAAAAGTCATGGTAGATTTGAAAGAACAAGGTGTTGTTCTTGGAAAAAGAAATAAAAATGATGTAGCAGAAGAATGTAGATTTGCCTACAAAGATATTGATGAAGTAATGGAACAGCAAAAAGATCTGGTTACACCAATCAGAAAATTAAAAACAGTTGGTGTGGTAAAAGGATAATGCTGGTAACCTGCAAAAGGCAGGATTATCATAGATGAAAGGTTATACTATACATGAGTATGACAGAAAATCTGTTGCTCTGTGGTGCCGGCATAATTATGCATGGTATACCGTATAACGTTTCTTTGCACTATTTTGGATATAGCTGCAAAATATAACGTGGTGTCAGTGGTTCAAATCCACTACGGAATTTTCCGTTAGCTCAGCTGGGTAGAGCACCACTGGTAGCCGGAATACGGCAGATGGTTCGAATCCATCAATCAAAGTACCTGCCACGTACTTTAATCTCATAAATGTAGAATTATCTTTTTGTAGGTGCATGCAGCTGTCTTGCAGTTACATTGCAATTTATAATATTGCTTGTAAAAATGGGGATACCGTATTCAACTTATTGTATGACATAAAAGAAATCACAGGATTCTGTAAGAGTTTTATTGTTACAGAATCAAGTTGCCGCCAATGCAGATTTTATTTGTATAAGGCAGCAGGTTTCGGACGCCTTGTACATTAAGCAATCCTTAACCAATTTTCCGCAATATGATAAAAACAAAAGGATAATTCTATATGAAACACAGAGCATATGAAAAATATGGGGGAATTTTAATGAAAATGATAGTAATAAAAGAAAAACAGGCAGGATATGTAATAAAAAATGGCATATTTGTGAAAATGATTACAGCAGGAAAATATTTCTATCCAAAGGCACTAGGATATGAAGTTATAATAGAAGAAATGCTAGGAGAAACAGAGGGCATAGAGCTGCCATATGAAGTGCTGATAAAAGACAAAAAATATAAAGAATCTGTTATTCGTTTTCAAATACCAGATGGTTCGATTGGATTAATTTATGTAAATGGGATATTGAGAACATTTGCAACAAGAAAAGAATACATATTTTGGAATGTATATGAAACTTATGACATAAAACTTATTTCTATGGAAGAAACAGAAATAAACAAGACAATAACAAAACAGATGCTTTCTGTTATTCCAAGAACGTATTATACTCAAATATGTGTGGAAGAAGGGGAAACAGGATTATTGTATTACAACAATATTCTACAGCGACAGTTAGAACCTGGTATTTATTACTTTTGGAATTACAAAGTAGCTGTTACTTATAGAATTGTAAGCCTTAAGTTGAATGAACTTAATATAATTGGACAGGAAATTTTAACAAAAGATAAGATAGGAATTAGAATGAATGTAGTATGCTCCTATAAAATCACAGATGCAGTGGGAGTGGCATGCCAGATTACAGATCTGGCAAAACAATTGTATTCCTATATCCAGTTAGTAATCAGGGAGTTAGTTGGAAATTATAAATTAGATGAAATATTAGAGCAGAAAAGTAAAATTTCGGAAGAAATATATGAGAAGCTGAAGAAAAGAGAAACAGAACTTTATGTAGAATTTCTTTCATCAGGAATAAAGGACATTATCTTACCGGGAGAAATAAGAGATATTATGAATACTGTACTAGTTGCAGAAAAAACTGCTCAGGCAAATGTTATTACAAGAAGAGAAGAGGTTGCATCTACCCGGTCTTTACTTAATACTGCAAAATTGATGGAGGAAAATAAAACATTATATAAATTAAAAGAATTAGAATATCTCGAAAAAATCTGCACGAAGGTAGGAGAAATATCTGTGAATGGAAATGCAGGACTAATTGAACAATTAAGTATGTTAATAGGAGACAGACAACCATAAAATGCTTGTTACAAGATGTGCATCACAATTTGTGGGGGGATTTGGTCCAAATTCATGAGGCATAACAGGTTATATTGAATGAATTTGAATCAAATATCTGCACAAAGTGGGGCATACATCTTGTACAATTGTTTCTGCATGGCTGAATTGTTACATACAGTTTGAAAAGAATCAAATAGTACTTGACAATTTATATGAAATTATATAATATATAAAACATATAGAAATAATATGAATTAAAGGAGAGGGTGCTATGGGTTCGGTGAAAAATATATTATGTTATGGAGATTCTAATACATATGGATATCGTCCTGATGGAATGGGCAGATATGGAATTGATATAAGATGGACAGGAATTTTACAAAAAAAATTGGGAATAGGGTATAAGATTTTTGAAGCAGGATGCTGTGGACGAACTACAGTGCTGGATGATCCTTACAGACCATACAAAAATGGAAAAGATTTTTTACTGCCTACTTTAGAGATAGCAGGTCCGGTTGATTTACTTGTACTGATGCTGGGAACAAATGATTGTAAAAGTGTATATGGGCAGACAGCAGAGCAAATCGGTTCAGGTATCAGTGAGTTGTTAGAGCTTATAAAAAACAATCCAAAGTTTAATTTGGGAACTATACCAGAAATTTTATTAATATCCCCGCTTCATTTGAAAGATTCTGTTTGGAAAGAAAAATTTGATTTGGACTTTAATGCAAATTCAGTACAAGTCTCTAAAAAGTTAAAAGAAGTTTATCAAAATATTGCAAAAAAAGAAAAATGCTATTTTCTGGCAGCATCTGATATTGCAGAAGCAAGTATGACAGATGGAGAGCATTTGGATGAAACAGGGCATAAAAAGATAGCAGAATCATTGGAAAGAAAAATAAGAATTATTTTTAAGGAAAAGCAGTATAAAGCAGCATAAAAAAGGATAGTTATGAAGCAAGCAAACGGGTTGCTGATGGTTTGGATATATGTTATACTATTATAGCTATAAAATATAAAGGGTTTTCTTATTTAGCAGCAATCAGCAGAAAGATAGAAAAACATATTATAATAATCAAGAGAAACAGGATATGATAAAAAGAAACTCTTAGCATATGAACTAAGGGTTTCTTTTTATAGATAGAATGGAATTGTATTGTTATTTACGAAAACGTTTGGAGCGTATTTTAAGAAATTCGATGATGTCTTCCTGATCAGCATTAGGCAGATTCTGAAAATAGAATATCAATTCTTTTTCTTTTTTGTTTAAAAATTTTAGTTTTTTATTGTTATCAGGATTGCTTGTATATGCTAAAAACTCTGTCAATTCATCATTAAGATAGGCAGAATTAGAATGTGTAATTTGATAATATTCTTCTGCAACTACATTTGTTGTAATGATGTAGCAAAGCAATTCATCAGGAGGAATGGAATATAGTCTGGCAATTTTATATAAAATGGATGCACTTGGTGAATTTCTCCCAGTTTCATAATGAGAATATGCCTGACGGGAAATATCAAGATAAGAAGCCAGGTACTCCTGATTGTATCCATGTAGATTTCGAAGTTTTCTTAAGCGTTGCTGTAATGTTTCCTTATTATTGGTATCCTTACTCATGATAGCCTCCTTATATTTGTTATTATAGGTAGAAAAGAAACCAGATAGGATAGAAATGATAGCAATTGCAAAACGATTAAATATAACAGATAGCGGATAGAGGCATAAAGTGCTATGAATGATTGGAAGCAGATCGAAGAGTAGAACATTGATTTTTCTGTCAGTTTTTTGAAAAAGAGTAGAGAAAAAGCGATAAGAAGGTTTTATAAGGTCAGAAGAAAAATAGAAGAAAGGGAAAATTATGCAAACACATATCTTTTTTGTGTTTGTACCTATCAAAAATAAACAGGTTTGTGCTTGATAGGGTTGGTGCAAATAATGACAGAATTGGAAAAATATTATAATAAATTTAATGAGGAAAAACGTCTTAATAGTAGACATGGAAGAGTGGAATACTTAACTTCTATGAAATACATTCATCAATATTTAGATGATATGGAAGAGCCTAAAGTGCTCGATGTTGGTGCTGGAACCGGAAGGTACTCAGTTCAATTAGCGAATGAGGGATATGATGTAACAGCAATAGAATTGGTAAAGTATAACCTGGGTATTTTAAAAGCAAAAAGTAGTTCAGTGAAAGCTTATCAGGGAACTGCTTTAAATTTAAAAAGATTTAGCAACAATTCTTTTGATATGGTATTAGTATTTGGTCCAATGTACCATTTGTATACATTTGAAGAAAAATTAAAAGCATTACAAGAGTCAAAGAGAGTTACAAAGACAGGGGGGATTATTCTGGTTGCGTACTGCATGAATGAGTATAGTATATTAACCTATGGCTTTAAAGAAAATAATATAAAAGATTGTATAGAGAAAAAGAAGGTTACAGAAGATTTTCATGTACTGGCAAAACCAGAAGATTTGTACGATTATGTAAGGCTGGAAGATATTGACAGATTAGATAAAGCGGTAAACTTACAGAGGTTGAAAATCATTTCAGCAGATGGTCCGGCAAATTATATGCGTCCTGCTTTAAAAGCTATGGATGAAGAAACTTTTGAATTGTTCATGAAATATCATTTATGTACTTGTGAAAGAATGGATATGATGGGGGCAGGTGCACATACAGTTGATATTTTAAAGAAAATAGAAGAAGCGTGAAAGAAAATGAAACAATATGCAAACATATATTTTTATCTTTTGTGTCTGCATCTGTCAAATTTAAACGGACTTGTATTTCTATCTTTGGAAACAGCAGTCAATCAATAGATACAAATAATGAATATCAAATAAGAAAGAGCATGGTATATGTTAGAGCGTGTTTGAAAATTCATTGCCACAATCTGAACGCTCCAATTTGTGTACCCATCCGGACATACCGAAATCCATGCCTATTCAGGCTGGCGGACTTTGTTCAATAAGGTATGGATATTTGTTCCAAAATCATTCAATGCAGCCCGCTGCATCTCATGAATTTGGAACAATCCCCACAAATTGTGACGCACATCTTTTAACAAGCAATTTTCAAACACGCTCTAGGATACCATGCTCTTTATGGAATAATTAACGTATAGAAACATAAACTGAATTCTGCAAAGAACCACATGTTGCTGTGACAAGTACTGAACCACGGGATTTTGCATGTAATTTTCCGGTCTTTTTAGTAATAGAAGCAACTTTGGAATTGTTAACAGACCAAGTAACAGCTTTATTAATATTGTATCGCTTTATTTTGAATTGATATGTTTGCCCTGGTCTCATCAAAACAGTAGCCTGACGGAAAACAAGATATGCATTGATTACAGTTACTTTTGTTTTCTTTTTATATTTTTTGCCATTTACAGAAATTTTAGTAACGATTGTTGTAGTTCCGGCTTTTTTTGCAGCCATTTTTCCATTAGAATTAATTTTTACAATGGATGGTTTTTTGGATGTAAAAGTTTTTTTGACTTTAGTAGAGTTATTTTTAACTGTGACTTTGAGCAGTTTTTTTTCATTTGGATAGAGGGAAGCTTTTTTAGGAACAGAAATAGATAAAGCAGCAGGTGTTGTCGGAGTGATAGAGGAACCAGATGCAGGAGTAGTGCTAATAGAGGAACCAGAGGTGACATTCGTGTCAATTGCAGCACCAGATGTGGTATTGGTGTCGATTGCAGAAGAACTGCCCGATATAGAATAAACTATAGTATTTGGAAGTATGTCAATATTTGCAGAGGAACAAGTGGGCATGTCCTTATCATAAGTGGCAAGGACTGTAACAGTATTGTTAGGAATATAGGCAACCGTACACACAGAAACCATGGCGGCAGCTAATAATTTTTTGAATTTAAAATAAAACATACTATCAACCTTCCTTTCATTAATTCTGGAAATATCGTGAAAAATAAAAATTTTCATGATTTTCACATAGTATCAATAATTGTAAGTTTTCATATAATAACGTGTAACATTATATCGATAAAAGGGGAGAAAGTCAAGAAAGTAGTGAAAAAGATTGAAAAACCGGCAGAATAGTAACCTAAAATATTACAATTTTTCTTTAATTTTCCAGAATATGTACTTTGAACAAAAAATCTGTTAATTAACAGTTAAATTACTTATTCTGGCTGTTTGATTTATAGAAAAAGTTGTGTAATCTGCCTTTAATAAACAAGATTGTATGTACAGAGTATTCAATTATTTGTATATGGTTAAACCATAACTAAAAAATAAATAAAGCAGAAATATTTACAATGCTAAAAACTTGACGTATAATATATGTGGGACTCAATTTCGAAAGAAATAAGAAACCATGATAAAATTAAAATTTAGATTGAAAAACAAGGAAAGGTTGGAGAGCATATGAAAAGAATTGAATTATCACCATATGGAGTAAGAATTGTAAAAGAGGCATTTAGCGATTACAGTCTAACAGAACTGAAGTATATGTGTGTGGATCCAGATGGAGAAAACTATAAAGTGGGTTTTTCTGTAGTTGCGGGAAATCGTCTGAAATTAAATGATGGAACAGATACAGTTGTTATTTCAGGGAATAAGATGGCAGAGATTTTATTTCAACTGCTAGATTAGAAGTTACATAATACTCCTGTCAAATGCTGCCACAATTTATGTCATTTGGGCTGGCAGACTTTGTTCAATAAAGTATGGTGTTGGCCTAAATTCATTTCGTGCAGTCCGTTGCACCTCATGAATTTGGAACAAATTTTTCACAAATTGTCATACTCATCTTGTAACAAGTAATTTTCAAACATGTCAGGTGTATATGGAACTGTAATAAATTTAAAGAAGATATTGTAATAAAATGCTGTAGTATTAACAATCAAAATTGCGAATACCATAGCATTTTATTATTTCTATAAGAAAGTCCGATGTCTGACATGAACAATTCTTGATAATATAGAAAGATTGCTTTCTATATGTATGTTTCGGTCAATCCATAACTTTTTTGTTAAAAATATATCTTTTGGTAAATAATACTTATTTGGTATACCTGGTTGGGCATACCATGGTTCATGTTCATTTGGGATGACAGACTTTATCTAATAATGGATACCATAATAGGTATACTCATACTGGAAAATAAGGTTGAATGACAAGAATGAACTGTAATTTTTTGTTTAAAAAAACTAAAATGGGGGGTAGTGTTTTTAATCATTCTTTGATATAATAAGTAATGTTACGTAAAAATGTGTTAAGAGTATATAGATGCAAGGAGAATCGGTCATGAAAGAAAAACAAAAGAAATCTGTTTTGAGCTATGATATAGAAGAATTAATAAAAAAAGGAGAGGATTTGGCGGAAAATACAGAAAAATCTGAAGATTCGGTAATATATGCATTAAGCTGCTATTCGGTGGAAGATTTAAAAGACATTGCAAAACAACATGGGCTGAAGGGGTATTCAAAGTTAAAGAAAAAGGAACTTATGAGTGCAGTGGTTGGCTGTATTTTGGATGAGAATATTGCAAAAGAGTATTTTATGAATGCTAAAGAAAGAGAATATGATTTTTTTGATAGATTGTACAGTGGGAAATTAGAAAATGAGACAATTGGTGCAGCACAGTATTTGTACTGGATAGATGGAGGTTATCTTTTTATTCAGGATGATGTGAATATCACGATATTAAAAGAGACAAAAGCACTATATAAAAAAATTAATACAAAAGCTTTTCAAAAAAAGAGAAAGAATTTTAGAATGGTTTCAGATTATTTGCTGGCATGTAAAAATTTATATGGCATCTTTTCTATAGAGAAATTTTTAGAGATTTATAATGGACAGAATGAAGATAAGATAAAT
This sequence comes from uncultured Lachnospiraceae bacterium, assembly GCA_964422365.1. Lineage (GTDB taxonomy): Bacteria > Bacillota > Clostridia > Lachnospirales > Lachnospiraceae > CAYRAV01. The sequence goes on from CAYRAV010000013.1 coordinate 58,088, forward strand.
AAGAGAACTGTATTTGATGTGTTTCAGTCAATGTCAGAGGGTAATGATGGTTTGATATTGCAAGATGATATTTTTATTGAAAGTTCCTTGATTGAGTATAAAGAATATGAGACACTGAAAAATCAACAAGGCGACAAACCTTTTTATATTCCAGAGCAAAAAGTGTTTCTACAATATGCAGATGATGCATATATGGAACATAATCCACAATTTGAAGTTTTAAAGAGATATCTTATAAGGAAGAAAAAAGTAGAGGAGAAATTTGCAGTTCAATTGTGCACAGTTATCCGGGAAGATTTTATTGTAGGTATTCCGTTGCAAGATGTGGTTGCACATTTTGATGAGGCAGAAATTACATGGACTAGTGAAAAGCAGTTTGATGAAATGCTGGAAATTTTGGTAAAATGCTATAATAATACAAGAATGATAGGTAATCGTGGATACACCCCAAATGAAATCGCTGCGTTTCATCAAAGTGAGCCTGCAATGCAGCGCAATACATTACAGGGAGGCAGTAAAATATATCCAAATGACAAATGTCCATGTGGAAGCGGGAAAAAGTATAAACATTGTTGTGGAAAATAAGACTGTTGCAGAAGGCAGATGGTGCAATATATCATTATGGTTTATTGCACCTTTGTCTGATGTACAGTCTTTTTGTATAAAATGCATGTTTTGGAAAATATATCCAGTTGTGCCATACTTTTATTTCCTATGAGAAAACAAATTGCTTTGTATGTGGCTGGCAAAGCAGAAATGCTTGTATTTCTATTGATAACTACCACAAGGGTTAAAAGGGGCTGCCACATTAAAATCAAATGATACCATATATCGTTTATAGATAAAATATCAATAACTATATATAGTACCATTTTGACTTAATGCGACAGTCCCATTTGACTTTTAAAGAAAGTATGGTAGAATTATTGAAAAGCGCATAAGATTTCACAAAGAAAAGGGGATGGGTATGGCAGAAAAAGATTTTGAGGAAGCATTTGAGGAAGTGTATCGGATCAATGCAGTTGGCAGAGGTGGCAGCACAGCACATCAAATATATGAAGATATTAGAACAATAAAAATGTTTTATTTAAAAAAAGTTATAGAAGAGTATTGTTTAGAGGAAAAGGAATATGACAGAGTTGAAATTGTTGAAGATTCAGAAAAATTAAAATATCAGGTTCTGTTGGATGGAAAAGAAGTATGGCAGTTTCGCATAAAAATTAGAAATCAAAGATAAGAAAGCAGCAGGTAGAAATAGTATGAAAATAGTTTATCAAAAAGCAAGGAAAGAAGATGCACAAGTTCTTGCTAAAATGACAGAAGAATTAGTAGGAAATAATTCCGATTTAAAAAAGCTGGAAGATACTTTAGAAATGCTTTTTGAAAAAGAAGAATATTATATAGTAACAGCGCATTGTAATGGAAAAGTAGTTGGCATGAGTCAGGGAATCATCTGCCATGATATTTGCGAAGATTGTAGAAATTTTCTTGTAATTGAGAATGTATATGTTCAAGAAGAATACAGAGGACAGCATGTTGCAGAAGGAATTTTTGAAGAATTGGAAAATTGGGGCAGGACACATAATTGTTACTATGCAATTTTGGTTTCTGAAAATAAGAGGGAACGGGCACATAGCTTTTATCAAAAGATAGGATATAAAAAAGAAGGTGGATTTAGAAAATATTTATGAATACAGTATTTATTAGTGGAGCATCTTCGGGAATCGGAGAGGCATTAGCAGAAGAATTTGCAAAACATAACTACCGATTGGTATTAACAGCAAGAAATAAGGACAAGTTGATACGGATAAAAAGGAATTTGGAAATAAAATACCAAGTCAGGGTAATTGTATTTGCCGCTGATATTTCAAAAAAAGAAGAGAGAATAGTATTGTGTGAAGAAATGAAGAAAAGAAGGCTTGTAATTGATGTGGCAGTAAACAATGCTGGAATTGGATTAAGTGGAAGTTTTTTAGAGCAATCGGAAGAAAAATTACAAGAAATGATGAGATTGAATATGGAAACACTTACAATGCTTACAAAATTTTTTTGGAAGGATATGAAAAAAAGAAGAAAAGGAAAAATCATTAATATAGCTTCTACAGGTGCTTATCATCCAGGACCATATACAGCTGTATATTATGCAACAAAGGCATATGTACTTTCTTTTACAGAGGCGGCTGCAAGAGAGGGAAAACGTGACAATGTACAGATAACAGCGGTCTGTCCTGGAGCTGTGAAGACACAGTTTGCAAAATGTGCAGGACGCAGAAATAATGCTTTAGCAGATACACCTCAAAAGGTAGCAGAACACATCTATAAAAAAGCAGTAATCGGACAACAAAAAACTGTTTTCATTGGTCTAAAATATTGCATATGGATAAGATTCCCAAGAAGGATTGCATCGTTCTTAATAGAGAGACAACAAAGAAGGTTATTGATAAATGATAACTAGAGCGTGTTTGAAAATTCATTGCTACAATCTGCATGTCCTGCTTTGCGTGTATATTTACCCCAAATTCTCCACAGATTATGATGTACATCTTGTAAAAAGCAATTTCAGTTATGTTCTATGTGGGAAGAAAACTACAGTGATTTGAGTTTTTTGAATGTTCTGGGAAATCGTTTCAGATAACAATTAAAGCAGGATAAGAGGTGGTTTTGGTGGAAAATAGTTTAGTAGAGGACAAAATAAGCGAAATATTTGACGAAAAAGCAAAAGAAAAAATTTTGGAAAGAAAAGTGACACCACAAAAAATAGTATGTCCTGAATGTGGAGGAATCACCATCGAAGGGTTAGATTTCTGCCATAAGTGCGGAGGTGTGGAGGTTACAGGAATATAAGAGTAAAATAAAAATAGAAAAAAGGAAAATAAGCAAACACATAGTATTACTTTTGATATCTGTACCTACCAAATATAAGTGAGTTTATAATTAAATAGACTGATTAGCAGGCCTAAGTTTGAGTGAGTATGGAATAAAGATGAACTAGGAGGAGATAAAATGATTGCAAGAGGAATGTTGAAATATGTAGAAAATAGTTCTGTTATTAGAGCTATGTTTGAAGAAGGAAAGAAAATGGCTGCAATATATGGTGCAGAAAATGTTTATGATTTTAGTTTGGGAAATCCCAGTGTAGAGCCGCCAAAAGCAGTAAAAGAAACAATTGTTTCTCTATTAGAAGAAGAAAAGCCTAATGTGTTACATGGATATATGAATAACTCAGGTTACGAAGAAGTAAGAACGGCTATTGCAGAATCTATTAATAAAAAGCATGATACTAATCTTAATGAAGATAATATTTTAATGACTGTTGGTGCAGCAGGAGGATTGAATGTAATTTTAAAAACGTTATTAGATCCAGAGGATGAAGTGATTGTATTTGCCCCCTTCTTTGGGGAATACGTGAATTATGTAGCAAATTTTTCAGGAAAAGTGGTGATTGTACCAGCAAATACAGAAGATTTCCAGATTAATCTGGCCGCTTTTGCCAATTCCATTACATCAAAAACAAAAGCTGTAATTATAAATAATCCAAATAACCCTACAGGAGTAGTGTATTCTGAATATACCATTATGGCTTTGTCAGAAATTTTATATAAAAAACAGCATGAATATGGAACTTCTATTTACCTAATTTCAGATGAACCATATAGGGAATTGGTGTATGATGGAGTAGAAGTTCCATATCTTGTAAAGTATTATGACAATACGATTATCGGTTATTCATATAGTAAGTCATTGTCCCTGCCAGGAGAGAGAATTGGCTATCTTGTGATGCCATCTTCGTTAGATGATTATAAAAATATTATTGCAGCTGCTAATGTGGCGAATCGGATTCTGGGTTTTGTCAATGCACCTTCTCTCATGCAGAAAGTTGTCGCACAATGCTTAAATGAAGAAGTGGATATAGAAGCCTATAATAAAAACAGAGAGTTATTGTATACAGAACTCACAAAATATGGATATGAATGTGTCAAGCCGCAAGGAGCATTTTACTTGTTTGTAAAAGCATTAGAAGAAGATGACCATATTTTTGCAGAAAAGGCGAAAAAACATAATCTGCTTCTTGTTCCAGGAAGCTCATTCTATTGTAGTGGATATGTAAGAATTTCATATTGTGTGGATTATGATATGATGAAACGTTCCCTGCCAGCATTCAAGGCACTGGCACAGGAATATAAGAAAAATTAGCTTAATATTGACAAAATTTTTTAGGTTGTTTAGAGATGCTTTAGAGCGTGTTTGAAAATTTATTATCACAATCTGCACACCTTCATTTTGCACGGATATTAGGTCCAAATTCATTCAATGCAGCCCGCTGCACCTCATGAAATTGGACCTAATATCCCACAAATTGTAACACACATCTTGAACAAGCAATTTTCAAACACGATCAAGGACGTTTCAGTACAATATGTCTTGTGGGGATAAGTAAATTGAATGAGGAGCTGTCACAGAATAGCTTTTTATTTTAATTTATCTTTTGTCAAAATTCAAAGTTATTTCATGACAACTTCTAAGTGGAAAAACAACAGAAAAGAGAGGAAAGAGGAAAGATGAGAGCTTGGGAAAAAAATATACGTAAAGTAGTACCATATGTTCCAGGAGAGCAGCCTAACCTGCCAAATATGATTAAGTTGAACACAAATGAAAATCCATATCCGCCCGCACCTGCTGTGAAAAAAGCACAGATGGACTTTGAAACAGAGCAGTTAAGATTATATCCAGATCCAACATCACATGTTTTGACAGATACATTAGCAAATTATTATAGAGTGAACAAAAATCAGATATTTGTTGGTGTAGGTTCAGATGATGTTCTGGCAGTGGCATTTATGACATTTTTTAATTCAAATAATCCAATTTTATTTCCAGATATTACATACTCATTTTATGATGTTTGGGCAAATTTATTTCATATTCCATTTGAAAGACCAAAACT
>CAYRAV010000014.1:0-53725 GCA_964422365.1 uncultured Lachnospiraceae bacterium
ACCAAAAAATCACGGCCCCAGAACCGCTAAACCACAAGATGTAACACTTTATTAAGAATGTTACATTCGTGCCGTTCCATAAGCCGCTATTTTGCTATGAAAATGCCGTTCATGATAGTATTGTTTACAATTTTTCTTCATTTTAGTATAACTGACCCCTTGAATATAGGCAGTTTTTGTGTTAGAGTTGTATCAGTTTTAATAAAGTGTTACAAAAGCCCCCTCGTCAGGGGATACGCTATGGAAAGCCATATCTTACGACAAAGGGGGTTTTATTAATCATGGCAGCAACCGAACCAATCAGAGATAAGAATGAGTTAAAGAAACTGGCGGATTATTTTTTTAACAAAGGACAACTGCGTAACTATACGCTGGTACTCATGGGAACATATACGGTGCTGAGAATCAGCGATCTTCTACGGCTCAAATGGTCGGATGTATATGATGAGAAAAGACAGGCATTCCGCACTCATATTACTATAATCGAGAAGAAAACTAAAAAAGAGCGAACTATTGCCCTGAACCAACAGGTACTCGGCGCACTCAAACAGTGTTACCTTCACCGCCGGGGAGAGTATATTTTCGCCAATAACCGCAAAGAACCAAAGGCCATCAGCCGGGTACAGGCATGGCGGATTATTCATGCTGCAACAGTGGAGCTTGGGATTATGGGTAAGATTGCCTGTCATTCTCTGCGTAAAACCTGGGGCTATCATGCAGTAAAGAGTGGCGAAGTGTCCCTAGCGGTTATTGTTGATATTTATAACCATAGCAGTTATGAAATTACAAAACGCTACCTCGGCATCACGCAGGATGAGCGGGATGAGGCGTATTTGGGGATAGAGTTGTTCTGACGAGAGAATCTGATGTTGTCATTAGCAAAAAAACGAATGAGATATTACTTATTATAGAGGGCGTAAACTTCATATAGGCTACGCTTTGTTTTGTGATAGAAAAGTTTACCGCAACCAGTTAGTTGCTGGTTCCGCTCTTTTGTCATATAATCATGTTATGGATTCTGTCACAACACCTTTATCTATCTAGCACAGGTCGAACCTGATTTGCAGGCATATGTCACTACTGAAATCCTCCCACGCTATGATAGGTTCTTTTCACACGGTCGTCTTCACATTGAAACTGTCATTGCAAATGCTCTTATGCTTGCCGAATATTATCACAAAGATTTTAATATTGCTTATGCTGTGGCAGCTTATCATGATCTTGGACTTAAAACCGACCGGGCGTAACCGCTTCAAAATAATATTTTACAATGCCGAGGTTCATCTTCGCATAGAATCCTTCTCCTGCTCTTTATTCTCCTATTTTCTTTACAAACAGACGATATGTACCATCTTCATTATCTGTAAGTTTTAACACCTGATGCCCTTCTTCTTTGATACTGCGGGGTACATTCTGCACCGGCTCTCCATCATTTAATTTAATCGCTAGGATCTGCCCTTCCCCTAACTCTTCTAATGCTGCTTTTGCCTTTACAAATGTAACTGGACAAACCACATCTGTTATATCAATTTCATCATCAACTTTTATATCAGCCATTTTTATAAGCCTCCTCAATCTTTTTTTGAAATAGTTCTTTGCCTATTCGATCAATGGTAAATTTAAACCGTTCCCCTGCCTTTGCATGTTTCTCAAAAAATTCAATCGCCCTATCACACACTTTTAACAATTTGTCATGGTCTTCAATAAAAGGAATCACTGTTTCTCCTTTATTGATACTATTTCCAAACAGTCCCCCAAAAGAAACAATATAACCTTCTGTTTCTTCATAAGAATCCACTGGACAGGCTTTGGTGCATCTTCCACAAAAATTACATTTCTCTTTGGCAATTTCAATTTTTCCATTTTCTAATGTAATGGCATCCCGACGACAGGCCTTGACACAAACACCACACTGGATGCATTTCTCTTCTGCCCATTTTACTTTAATCCCGCCTTTAATCCCTACATCATTTTCTTCTGATTTCAGACAGTTATTCTGACAACCTGTAATACCAAACTTGAATTTATGGGGCAGTTCCCATGCAAAATATCTGTCATCTAACTCTTTTGCAAGTGCATAAGTATCAATACAGCCACTTGGACAAATCGCCTTGCCCTGACAGGCGGTGATGGTACGCACCCGCGGACCGCATACTCCCGGTTCTACACCACCTTCTCCTAATGCCTCTTTTACTTCATCAATCTGATCTAATTTAATAAATGGTATCTCTACACTTTGCCTGGAGGTTAAATGCACATATCCGTCTCCATATTTTTCTGATACTTCTGCAATTTTTGCCAGTTGTTTTGCTGTAACATTTCCTCCTACTACACGAAGTCGCAAAGAAAAATTATTTTTCTGTTTCTGCCGCATAAAGCCGCCTTTTTTTAATGCCGCATAATCAGCTGCCATAATGGTACCTCCTATTATTTCAGATCATACTTATTTTCTCAATTCCTAACAATACATCTTATCCGCCTTTTCCTTAAAAACAAACTATTTTGTAAAATAGAAAGGTTGAAAGCAACTTTTCATCCAACTGTATCATTAGGAAATCGTTAACTTTCAACCTTAAAATTGCTCTATATTTATATATAATATATATAATCTGCCTCTTTATCTTTGGCAGTATATTCTTTGACTAAGTCATCTAATGTTAAATTATGGATGACATTTCCTGTCTGCTTATTGATTTCATCAATTACCATTCTCTGCACAGTATTAGAAATCCCTTTATACATACAATCCTCTGATATTTCTTCATCTTCTATTCTGTAATTTCCCTCTACGGCCTGTAAAATATCTTCTACTGTAATTTTTTCAGGCTGGGCACTTAATAAATACCCGCCATTGATTCCGTGGACACTCTTCACAATTCCAGCTTTTCTTAGATTCGAAAAGATTTGCTCTAAATATTTAGTGGAAATATCATTTAGTTTTGCAATATTGCTTAGTGTTACTTTATTGCCTGTGGTATTCATGGAAAGATACACCAAAGAACGAAGTGCATATCTTCCTTTTCGAGAAATTTTCATCTGTTCCCTCCTAGTATCTGATTGAGATGTAGTTGAACCACGCTGAATGCCAGAAACTATTCTGTAAAAAGAGGAGTAGAATAATATCTGTCACTTGTATCAGGTAAAAGTGTCACAATTGTCTTTCCTTTATTTTCAGCTTTCTTTGCCAATTCTATTGCAGCATGTAATGCTGCACCTGATGAAATACCTACCAGCACCCCTTCTTTTTTCGCAATTAATTTTGCAGCACTGAATGCATCTTCATTTTCTACTGTCACAATCTGATCATAAATGTCTGTATTCAAAACTTTAGGTACAAATCCCGCACCAATACCCTGAATTTTATGAGGACCTGCTTTTCCTTCTGATAAGACTGGTGAACCTGCTGGTTCTACTGCAATAATTTTCACATTAGGATTTTGGGATTTTAGATATTCTCCTACACCTGTCAGTGTTCCTCCTGTTCCTACACCTGCAATAAAATAATCCACCTTTCCATCTGTATCATTCCAGATTTCAGGACCTGTTGTTTTTTTGTGTATTGCAGGATTCGCGGGATTCTCAAATTGTCCTGGTATAAAACTATTGTCTAGTTCTTTTGCAAGCTCTTCTGCCTTTGCAATGGCTCCTTTCATCCCTTTTGCCCCTTCTGTTAGAACCAGTTCCGCACCATATGCTTTTAAAATATTTCTACGTTCCACACTCATTGTTTCAGGCATGGTCAATATAACACGATAGCCCTTTGCTGCTGCAATTGCTGCTAATCCAATTCCTGTATTACCTGATGTCGGCTCAATAATAACAGAATCTTTTTTTAATACTCCCCTCTCTTCTGCATCTTCAATCATTGCTTTTGCAATTCTGTCCTTTATACTTCCTGCCGGATTAAAATACTCTAATTTTACTAATAACTGTGCTTCTAATCCTTCACTTTTTTCAATATTTTCTACTTCTACTAATGGAGTATTTCCAATTAATCCTATTGTTCCCTTATAAATATTTGACATACTTATTACCTCCTAAATTCAAATCAATACTTTTCCTATCAACTTACTATACTTTATATTCAAAAATAAGTATAAACCCTATTTCCTATTATGTCAATAGGGTTTATACAAATTTTTAAATATAATCTCCATCTCTTGAAATATCCGCTGAAAATGCTGATATTCTCTTAATAAATTCTGTGATGCCTTTCAAAGATATATCCGTTTCTAATTTCCAATCATCATAAATATAATATGCCTTATTGTCCTCTTCTACATGCTTATGTGTTGTTATTCCATCTAATGCCAGTAGTACAATCACACCTGCTTCATTTAAATGTCTTACAACCTCTGCAACAGGATCTCCTCCTTCTGGTACATAGAGATAAGTATGTTTGCCCGCTGTACTTAATTCTTTTTCCACTTTTTCTATTAATTCTATTGTAATGCCATCTTTTCCAATTGGAAATTCCACTGTCACTGCAGCCTGTCCTTTTATAGCAGAACGCACTTGTTTGTTAACCTTGCCCTCATTAAAGCCCTTTTCTTCTGAATAGATATCTGTAATAACCCCGCATGCAGAAGTCATATTGGTCACACGGTCAATTAAAATCAATTCTCCCAGCGTTTTGTGCTTGCTAAATTCATCTACCACTATTTTGTCAGCCAATGAAATCTTACATGCCGCAATTTCGTTTTTTCTTAAACTGTCTGCTTCTTTCTCTTCTCCTGTATTGATATCAATAGAATGTATAATTTCTGTTACAACTCCGGGAATCATCTTTGTTCCCAATTTCACAAAAAAGTTTTTGCCATTTTCCAATATTGCATCATCCATCCAAAGAATTGTTGCAGTAACAGAAGCCGCAATCTTTGATTCAGAATGGATAGATAAGACACAGCCCCTTGAAACATCTACTTCACGGTCGAGCTGTATCGTAACAGGCTGTCCTTTTTTGGCACTGTCAGCCTCTTTATCTCCAATATAAATACTCTTTACATGTGCCTGTTCGTAGCTTGGAAGTGTTGTAATCTTATCTCCTACATGAATACTGCCGGCTTCAATCTGTCCCTGGAAACCACGGAACTCATGATTTGGACGGCACACACGCTGTACCGGCATATAAAATCCCTGTTCCTCTGTTTCTTCTGTAATGTCCACCTGCTCTAAATATGGCAGTAATGCCTTTCCCTGATACCATTCTGTATGTTTTGATTTCCTTGTGACATTATCTCCTTCTGTAGCAGACACAGGAATAATTGCTACATTTCCAAGAGATAATTCATTTGTCAGTTCTCCAATCTGTGCAGTGATTTCTTCAAATCTGTCTTCGCTGTAACCAACCAGATCCATTTTATTTACTGCGAAAACAAAATATTTAATTCCCATTAAAGCACAGATCCTGGCATGGCGTTTTGTCTGGATTAATACACCCTGCTTTGCATCTACAAGAATAATTGCAAGATCTGCAAAGGAAGCACCAACTGCCATGTTTCTTGTATATTCTTCATGTCCCGGTGTGTCAGCTACGATAAAACTTCTGTTATCTGTTGTAAAATAACGATATGCCACATCAATTGTAATCCCCTGCTCACGTTCTGCCATTAAACCATCTAATAAAAGGGAATAGTCAATTTTACCTTCCCTGCTCCCTACTTTTGAATCTAACTCTAATGCCTTCTTCTGGTCTGCATATATAAGTTTTGAATCATAAAGAATATGTCCAATTAATGTAGATTTTCCATCATCCACACTGCCGCATGTAATAAATTTTAACAATCCTTTCATTAGAAATATCCCTCCATTTTTCTTCTTTCCATGCTTCCAGCTGCTTCATGGTCGATTACTCTGCTTGTACGTTCTGAGGATACTGCACTTAAAGTTTCTTTGATAATCGCATCTAATGTTTCTGCATCCGATTCTACACCACCTGTTAATGGATAGCAGCCTAATGTCCGGAAACGGATTTTTTTGTGCTGGACTTCTTCGCCTTCACGCAGTTTCATTCTGTCATCATCTACCATAATGATGTTTCCATCTCTGTAAACAACTGGTCTCTCCTTTGCAAAATACAACGGTACAATTTCAATATTCTCTCTCTGAATATACTGCCAGATGTCTTTCTCTGTCCAATTTGAAATAGGGAATACTCTCATGCTCTCCCCTTTATGGATTTTTGTATTGTAGAGTTTCCACATTTCAGGTCTCTGGTTCTTCGGATCCCATGCCTGTGCTTCATTGCGGAAAGAAAAAATTCTCTCCTTCGCACGCGATTTTTCTTCATCGCGCCGTCCTCCGCCGAATGCAGCAGTAAATCGGTATTTATACAATGCCTGCTTTAATGCCTGTGTTTTCATAATGTCTGTATAGGCAGAGCCGTGGTCAAACGGATTGATACCTTTATCGATTCCTTCCTGATTACTGTATACTAACATTTCAATACCAAACTTTTCTGCAATATGATCTCTAAATGTAATCATTTCTTTGAACTTCCATGTTGTGTCTACATGCAGAAATGGAAATGGTGGTTTTTCAGGATAGAATGCTTTCATCGCTAAATGAAGCATAACAGAACTGTCCTTTCCAATTGAGTATAACATAACAGGGTTTTCACATTCTGCTGCTACCTCTCTAATAATATAAATTGCTTCTGCTTCTAATGCATCAAGATGAGATAAGTTGCTCATCGTAGTTTCCTCCTTACACTTATGTGATATTTTTTAGGCTAAGGAACGGTTCATCCATGCCACTCATACCTTATTTTTTAGTGCGAAATACATCTATGCTTCACTTACTAATATTTATTCGCATCTCTTTTATTCACTTGTATCATTTGTACATTTCCCTCTATATCTTCTACTTTCCATGTACTGATATCTCCTTTTTCGGTTACAGACAAAGTACTTCCTTTGCCCCCAATATCAGCCCCAAGATAAAAACAAATGGCATCGTTTTTACATTCTTTTAAACATGAAGTACAGCCCCAGCAATCTCTTTCATGTCTGATAAATGCTTTTCCATCTGCACCTTTTTTTATTAAGTTTCCAGGACAGGCTTCGATACAAAGACCGCATCCTATGCAGTTCTCTTTTCTAATTTGTATGCTCATATACCTGACCTCCTGTTATCAGCTCTCTCAAAATGATTTCTATCTTTCCATCTTTCATTCTGGAATTAACATATTTTAACCAGTCTTTGCTTTTTTGGGGATAATCCATGTTTTCTGCAAAGCTGTGCCATCTGGTTTCTTTTCTTGCAAGTAGATGGGCAATGACTGTCCGGCTGACTACAAGCCGCTCCCTTAACTCATAAATTCTTAGAAGGTCATCCATATCTCTGGCAGATAGTCTGCTGCAAAGTTTCATTAGAGATTCTATTTTTTCATCAGCAAGTTTCAAACTGCTTTCATTATATTGATAATCTGTGGTAATGCCGCCTGCATACTGATCCATCACCTTTTGCATGGTTTCTTCTAACTGTTCTGTTGTTAATAATGATTCCGGATTTTGCAGATAAGATTCATATTCTTGTTTTTTGCTTTTAGAAGAATCTTTCTCTGCTTCTTTATAACTGTTTTTTTTAATAAAGTCAAGAACTGATTCTGCTGCGATTTCTCCTTCTGCAAGAGCACCTGTTACATATTTTTGCGGACATCCTCCTGCTACATCTCCTGCTGCAAACAATCCATGGATGGTTGTCTGTCTGTTGTTGTCTATCCAGTAACCACTGGCAGTATGTCCTCCTACAATGTATGGCTCAGTTCCTTCGATTTCTACATTCTGTTCTGATGGTCCCTTTCCCGATTCTAACCATTTCAACGTCTGGCTTGGTGCCATGTTCAGATATGCTTTGTATAAATCCTGCTCCTGTTCTTTTGTAATCTGCTTTGTTCTGAGATAACATGGACCTCTGCCCTCCCTGTTTTCTGTTACCGTTCCATACAATCTCTGGGAAGTGGTTAATCCATATTTTGTCTCATAAACTTCTCCTTGTGCATTGATCTGTTTTGCTGATACCCCTTGTGCAATAGTACCAGTTGGTGCAATAGTATCTTTACATCTAAGAGCAATAAAACGCATTTCAAATGTTGTCATTTCTGCGCCTGCTAAAATTCCCATGGCATATCCTGCACCTGTATTAAATGGCGGATACCACATTTTATGCCTGGAAAACCCCGGATTATTGGGTCTGTATAAGCCTGCTGCACCTCCTGTGGCACAGATAACTGCATTTGCCTTTATATCATAAAATATTTTTTGGTTTAAGTCAAACCCATAAACACCTTTTATTCGATTATTTTCCACGATATAATCTGTAATATTCACATGATTCAAAATAGTAACATTTTTTTGTCTCTTTACAGCTTTTGCTAAAATAGGTTTTATATTTTCTCCGTTGATTTTAATATTACGATTTCCACGCGTCACATACTTTCCATGCTGATCCTTTAAAATCACAAGTCCCAGTTTTTCCATAATCTCAGTCACATGATTCAATCTTTCTGACATAGTCAAAAGCAAATCCTCTCTTACAATACCTTCTGCATCCTTTTTACAATAATCCACATAATCCTGCGGCACTTTTCCTTCTGTAATATATGCATTGATGGCATTTACACCGGCTGCCAGACAGCCGCTTCGTTTTATATTGGCTTTTTCTACAATTAAGACATTTATATCTGCCTGTTTTCCAAGAGTGATTCCCGCAAAACAGCCTGCTGTTCCTCCACCGATAATCAACACATCTGTTCTTATTTCTTTTGTTTCCATACAAGCCACCATTATTCCTTTCAAATATTGTTACAGCTCGTCCATCAAAGCTGTAACACAGCAGGCTGTAGATCATCTATTCTTCATGGCAGTTCAGAGTGTGTTTGAAAATTGCTTGTTACAAGATATGTGTCACAATTTGGACCAAATATACATACTTTATCGGACAAAGTCCGCCAGCCCGGATGGGCATGGATTGCGGTATGCCCGAATGGGTACGCAAAGTGGAGCGTGCAGATTGTGACAATGAATTTTCAAACACGCTCTAGGCGTAAGCTTCTTTCACTTATAGCAGATTGTCTGTGGAGATGAATATCCTCTTCTACTTAAAGACTCTATATATAAGAATACTCAACTTTCTACCCTACTGCAACACTTTTTTCTTTCCGCCCATATTTTGCCACAATTATATTATAAGCAATTCAGCCCAATCCATTCATAAAGTGCTTTCCTTGCTTACATAATCCGAACTATTGTCTGCTCTTTGCTCTATCATTACCTATATATCATATTATTTCCATAGGTTTTATTCTATATCATTTAATATTATTTGTCAAGAAGAAATTTTTAATTTTATGCAACAATAATATTACTATTTGTAACAGTTCAATCATGTAGAAATAGTAATGCAATCCACACACTCCGTTCTGCATGCGTACTTATATATACAATATCCATGACGTCTACCATCTTAAAATGTGAGGCAAGGCAAAAGACATGGCTGATGGCAAAACCAGATGTGGAATTTACAAGGACAGCAAAACAACCCACATGCCAAAACAGCTGGCAGGGAAAGTGCCAGCTGTTTTAGCATGTGTATCATAACAATGATTCTAATATCCTATTATGATGCCTGAAAATCCTATTTCATTGTACTGCTTTCTTATAATCAACAATTAGGATCTGTGTTGTTTCATGAATTTATTACTGTCCTAATAACAGATTACTGTACAGCTATCACTGTATAATCCTGTTCTTCCACTGTCCTTTTTAATACCTCATCTGAAATATTTTCATTCAATGTTACAACTGCAGTGCCTGCCTCATGATTTACCACTGCTTCTGCTACTTCTGGAAGTGCCTCTAAACATTTTTTTACTCTCGCTTCACAATGTCCACACATCATACCTTCAATTTTCATTGTTTTCTCCATTTTCTTGGCCTCAACTTTCTTTTTTGTTTTTGATTTAATTTTTTTATCTTTACCTGTATCATGAATATGGAACAGGTTAAGCCTCAATGCATTTGTGACTACACAGAAACTGGACAGGCTCATAGCTGCTGCCCCAAACATTGGATTTAGCTGCCATCCAAATATTGGTATCCATACTCCTGCTGCCAGCGGGATTCCTACTACATTATAGAAAAATGCCCAGAATAGATTTTCATGGATGTTTTTTAGCGTTGCACGGCTTAGGCGAATAGCAGCAGGTACATCACTTAACCTGCTTTTCATTAGTACCACATCTGCTGCATCAATGGCAATATCTGTACCTGCACCAATGGCAATACCAATATCTGCCCTTGTTAGTGCTGGCGCATCATTGATGCCATCTCCTACCATAGCAGTTTTTCCCTGCTCCATTAGAGAACGAATGACATTTTCTTTTCCTTCTGGCAGCACGCCTGCAATCACTTCATCTACACCTGCCTGCTTACCAATGGCATTTGCCGTCCGTTCATTGTCACCAGTAAGCATAACAACATGAATTCCCATGTTCTGCAACTCTTTTACTGCCTGAGGGCTGTCTTCTTTTATTACATCTGCTACTGCAATCATTCCAATGAGTTTTTCCTCTTTTGCAAAAAATAATGGTGTCTTTCCGTCTTCTGCCAGTTTATCTGCCCGTCTTTTCATCTGTTCAGAAATTGTTGTATGGCTGCTGATAAATTTTACATTCCCTCCCATCAAAGAACTTCCTTCACAGACAGCTGACAATCCGTTTCCCGGAAGTGCCATAAAATCACTTACTTCTGCTTCTGTTACATTTCTTTCTTTTCCATAATCTAAAATGGCTCTTGCCAATGGATGTTCACTCTTTCTTTCCAATGCATAAGCATAAAACAGTAAATCCTCCTCCAAGATACCCTCTGCTGCTACCACATCTGTTACTTTTGGCTCTCCATTTGTAATGGTTCCAGTTTTATCTAATGCCACAATCTCTATCTTTCCTGCTTCCTCTAGGGATACTGCTGTCTTAAACATAATTCCGTTTTTCGCACCCATACCATTTCCTACCATAATAGCGACCGGAGTTGCCAGCCCTAATGCACAGGGACAGCTGATTACCAGTACAGAAATTCCTCGTGCCAATGCAAAACCGATACTTTGTCCTGCTGCCAGCCATACAATCATAGTAAGCACTGCAATTATAATAACAGCTGGCACAAACACACCAGACACTTTATCTGCTACTTTGGCAATAGGGGCTTTCGTTGCTGCTGCGTTACTTACCAGTTGAATAATCTGGGATAGTGTAGTATCTTCTCCTACTCTTACAGCCCTGCATTTGATAAAACCTGACTGATTGATTGTAGCTGCCGAAACCTGATCACCTTCTGCTTTGTCTATGGGTATGCTCTCTCCAGTGAGGGCAGATTCATTTACTGCACTGTTTCCTTCTATAATTACTCCATCTACCGGAATATTTTCTCCCGGGCGAACGACGAATATATCTCCCTTATTTACCTGGTCAATGGAAATCTCTGTTTCCACTCCATCCTTTAGAACCGTTGCTGTCTTAGGTGCTAATTTCATCAGGCTTTTTAAGGCATCTGTTGTCCTTCCCTTTGACATTGCTTCTAACATTTTCCCTACTGTAATCAACGCAAGTATCATGGCAGCAGATTCAAAATAAAACTCATGCATATATCCCATAACGCCTGCCATATCTCCCTTTACCTGTGCATCTGTCATGGCAAACAGTGCATAGGTACTGTATACAAAAGCAGCACCAGCTCCCAATGCTACAAGGGTATCCATGTTTGGTGCTCTATGAAGCAGGCTTTTTATTCCACTGATGAAGAATTTCTGGTTGATTACCATAATGATTACTGTCAATAGCAATTGTATCAATCCCATTGCAACATGGTTATCCTCTAAAAATACCGGAACGGGCCAGTTCCACATCATATGCCCCATAGAAAAATACATCAGCACAATTAAAAATCCGATTGATGCCCATAAACGCTTTCTTAAAACAGGTGTCTCTCTGTCTTTTAATAACGCTTCTCCACCTTCACTGTCCGAAACTGTCCTGCTCTTTGAGAAACCACTTTTCTTTGCCGCACCATACCCTGCTTCTTCTACTGCTTTTATAATATCTGTCCCTTCTGCTGTACCTTCCACTCCCATAGAATTTGTCAGAAGACTTACAGAACACGACGTTACTCCGGGTACTTTCGATACTGCCTTTTCTACACGGGCACTGCAGGCAGCACAACTCATTCCTGTCACTGTATACTGTTCCATTTTTTGCGATACCTCCTTTATTATTGTTTTTACAAATTATTATCTAAACTCCCCTATATAAAATGCTTTTCTACTCTGTTTTTACAGTTCTCACAACGGGCACTTCCATGTAAATAATCTTTTCCGCAATTTTCTTCCCTTGTAAATTTTTTCCCAAGTTTTGACTCTCCTCCGCCATAGCAGCCCCTCCCCCAATGTTTCAAACTGCTCTTTACAGACAAAAAACAAGTAAAATTAAAATGAGTATAATGATAATATCCCCATTTTTGCTGCCTCTATTTCATTAATTTTGGTAATATTGCCACTAATTCATCTACCGTTTCCTCTTTGCCATCACGAATATCCTGTGTCACACAGGTTTTAATGTGACTGGCAAGAAGCACTTTATTAAAACTATTCAGTGCAGCATTGGCTGCAGCCACCTGCATTAATATATCTGTACAATACACATCTTTCTCCACCATACCCTTAATCCCCCGAATCTGCCCTTCGATTCGATTTAAGCGGTGAATCAAATCTTTATATTCCTTTTCTGAACGTTCTTTTGTCTTATGGCAACAACATTGTTTTTCCTCACTCATGGATGTATCTTCCTTTCTTTTATTGGTATTATATACCCTATAGGGGTATATTGCAAGAAGAATTTTTCTCAATATATATATCAGACATATTTAAATTTTGGTAACAGTTCAGCTATGCCATTCATACCTTATTTCCAGTGTAAAGCACATCAATTGTGGTATGCCGAATGGATATCATTTCCCAAAATGTACATTATTACTAAGAAATTTACAACACAGAACTATTGTCTATTTTTTAGGATTGCACTTTTAGGCATAATAGAAAAAATACAATAGACTCCTGCTGCTGCAATCACAAACGCAGGATACACTATATGAATCACTGTCACTCCCTTGTGCCAGACAACAAATGGCAGCTGCAGCACATATAAAATAATCAGTCTTTTATATAATATTTTCCATAGATAAGATAGTCTTACTTTAAAAATATCCCCTGGACTTACAGGAAAATTTTTCAACAACTGATAAATCGATATTGACTGCATTTCTTCATATATTGTCATATAAATCCCCATGTGCATCCCTATTGCAAACAAATAAAAACATGCCATTGTCAAATGCATGATTTGCCAGCTGTTTTCGTCACAGAGTACCACAACCATTATACTTGCCAGAAATTCAAAAAAATACGCTCCCATTCTTCTCATTAAAATAGTATCACTCTCCATCTTCATCCATTTTTTATCGAATTCTCTCACTCTGTCCATTTCATTTCTGTCTCCATATTTTTTACCCCTGCCTGCTTTTTCATTTTCTATGTTCTTTTTTATTCTATGCACCCCTTCACCCGCTATATTTTCCCTTACTTCATTTCTAATACCATCTTCCATATTATCTTCCATTCCTACTGCTCCTATCTTCTGTTCTCCATTTACCATCTATTCTCACCAAAATTCTCCTGAAAAGAAATCATTTTTCCCTGTTCTAATCTGCAGATATAGTCCATATTTTTGTCTATGTCGGATTGTATGTGAGTGGTCATTATGATAGTTGCGTCCTCTGTTAAAATCTGCCGCAATACATGATAAAATTCCCTTCGAAATACAGGATCCATTCCTGCTGTTGCCTCATCTAATAAATACAGGCTTGCATGATGTGCTCTTGCAAAGGCGATTTGAAAACGGATGAATTGCCCTCTCGACATGGCACCTACCATTTTTCCGCATCCTATGTCCATTTCTTTCATATAGGTTTTAAATATTTCCTTGTCCATTTTGTCATAAAATCCGCCTAACAGTTCAACATTTTCCAGAGCTGATCTTTTGTTAAAGAATCTATTATCGTCTGCAATATAAGCACATTTTTCTAAAAACCACTCTTTTTCTTTCCGGATATCCATTCCCTGAAAATAGATCTCCCCTTTATCATCTGGCTGTCTTTCCATCACAGACTTTAAAAGCGTTGTTTTTCCTGCACCATTTCTATAATATCACTCTTTGGCAGCCCTGCAGCCCTACATTCACCTAAGACCTCTGAAAGTCTTTCCTCTAACATCATTAGCTGTTTTTCTTTTAAATAGTCCTGATTATATTCACATACATAAAACCCCTTTCCAGCAACAGACCGTATCAGACCCTCTTTTTCTAATTCTTCATAAGCTCTTTTTGTTGTTATCACACTGACCTGCAGATCGTTTGCAAGCATACGGATAGAGGGAAGAGCTTCTCCTGCTTTTAACTCTCCCGTTACAATGGCATTTTTCAATTGATTGACGATCTGCTCATAAATTGCCAATGTTCCCTGCGTTTTTATTACAATTTCCATACTTGTCTCCTCTTACTTTTATATTAAGAAACTGTTCATTTTTTCTTTTCGTTTACCACATATATCTGTTCATAATCCATTGCCCTTTCCATAAAAGTGTTCCACTCTCTTTTTATAAAACACACACATAAGATCATTTGTATTACATAATATATAACACTAACCATCCTCTCCCATAACTGAAAGTTTTCCATTCCTCCCTTAAAAATCCAGCAGCTAAGCAAACAGGAACAAAGTGCAATCTGATAACCAAGATCCGTCTCATCAGTTCGTAAACCTGCTATGATATTTAGCAATGTTACTGCTCCTAAAAATATAACTGCATTTTCAATGGTAATACACTTTGTACACACTCTGATGCCTGTTACTACAATATGCATTGATGTAAATATTCCAAATTTTAAAGCAAAGGATGTAAGCACATACTTTTCTTTATCTTTTTTCTCTAAAGGAGCCAAAAACATTGGCTTAGACAACCTATTTGGATACATAACAGAAAGTAAAATCTGAAGTATTAATATCAATATTTGAGATTTTCAAAGTATCTGAAAGTGGAATTTGATATGATGATGTGCTTTTAGACCTGTTAAATCATACAGATATGATGATTCAAACACGCTTTAGAGCGTGTTTGAAAATTGCTTGTTACAAGATGTGCGTCACAATTTGTGGGGGATTTGTTCCAAATTCATGAGGTGCAGCGGGCTGCATTGAATGAACCAGCCACCACATAGACATAACAAAATAACATTCTATATGATGGCCCAAAACTGCTTACAAAAATAAATATTACAGAATCCCCATCAACAATCCAATTTTTTTAACTTATAATTTGTTCTGTTCTTTTTAGTACTGTTTCCAGCTGATTGACAATCTCACTAAAATAATGTGGATGAATTTGGTCTAATTTAATTGCCTTATTATCATCTACCTTGCCATAACTGTCCTGCTTAACCGTACCCGGTACATAAAATCTAATATTTTCTATCTCCACAGTATTTTCTTTATAAAATGCATAATTAACATTCATACCCGAAAAATGAAGTTCTACCGCATTCCCTATTAGCTGCACTGTACCATCCTCTATTTTAATACGTTTTACAATATCTTCCCGATAAAAAGTATAAAACATTCCTGCATCTTGAATACCTCCCTTATACCAGCCAAGTCTTTCTAATTTTCCAAGCAGTGCCGTTCCATCTATTGTTCTGCCTTTAAAACGGTTTAGATCCAATTCTCCCTTTTCTTCCTCATTGATTGTATAAACCCTTCTTTCTAACTGGTCTATTGGCTGAACAATTTCATAATCACTTAACTGCTCTTTCCATGCAGACAGTTCTTCTTCACTAAGGTCTATTGGATGCATCAATCCAATTACAGCATTTTGGGGAAGTGTATACTCATTCTCATCTGAAGTATTAAAAGAACCATCTTCCATATAGCGGAACGTCTGCACTAATTTGTCTTCTTCATAAGCTGCCCAGATAAGACCAATGGCAAAACTGTGCATTACAGGATTCTTTACAAATAGATTCTGCCATGCCTCTACTGTCCATCTTCTATCAGCAACAAGTGCTGTTTCCAATCTTTGTTTCTGAATGGTAATCACACTTTTTAATTGTTTTTTCAGCTGCTTAAATTCTGCATTAGACTGCTTTGCTGTTTCTTCCTCATCTTTCTTTGATGGGGCAGGCATTGTCTTTCGTTTTTTATTATCTTCATCAAAAATTTCTAATTCTAATGTTGGTGCAAGATATACCTTAAATTTTCTTGGCCCATAATCAAAGATACGTTCCCTGTTTTCATTAAAACCAAGGTCGGGCACAATTCGGTCAGTAAGTTCCTCACTTGTAATGCCAAGCTCTTCTGCAGCATTATCAAGTGCCTTAAATGCAGCATTTTTTACCTGTTTATGCTTAAACTTATGTGCCATATTATCAACTTGCATCAGTGCTTCTGAACTTCCATTTAGTGCAAGTGCCCTTACTGCCTCTGCTGCAATGGCACCACGGGAATTTTGAGCCCATATTTCTATGTATTGGAGCAAATCTTCCATGATATCACGTCCACCATGAATAGAAGCAAAATATAACACCCATCTTTTCTTTGCTTCTGCTCCTCCTGCAATCCATTTAGAAAATACTTCCCTTGCAAATTGGTACAATTCATCCTGTTCTAACTTTTTTGCTAACAATACTGCATTTTCATTAAACCCCGGCTGTGCCATATTTGCATAACAAAGCAAGATTGCTTGTGTGTACTGATCTTCTGCCTTTTCTCTATTTTTAAAATGAATCGGTGTATTTGGAGTTTCATACAGCCAAAGTACGTTCTGATTTCCATTGTTTTGACAAATCTTTTCCACAAATTCCATAGGTGAAACAGTATCATCCTTAATATTTATTGACGTAACAGAAGCACTTAATATCCCTTTCAGTTTGCCAGCAAGCTTTGCACTTTTCTCATTTTTAGCAGCTTCCATAAAAATATCTTTATATTGTTCTGCACCCCATTCAGATAAAATATCAACAGCAGCTTCTCTTGCTGCTTGTTTCTTTGCTTTTAATAATTTGAGTACATCTTCTTCATACTCCTTATGTCCTGCAATGATTTCTCTTGCCAGACTTCTGATTTCCTTTCTGCTGTCTGCACACATATCTAAAATTTTATCTTTATTGCTTTCACAATTAGAAATCTTCAGATACCGAAGATATACCCTTTTTACAAATATATCATTTGGACTAATATATCCGGACAATTTTTTACTACAATACTGCTGATATTCTGAATCTAGTACTTCGCTGTAATTTGACATCACTTTTGAAACTCTTTCTTCTATCTCTATTCTTTCTGCTTCTTCGTTCTGCCATGCATATACATTATAATAAACATCAAAACGATATGTAATTGGCACTTTTTCAGAAGTCAGCATCTCTGCCGCTTTTTCTATTGTCAAAACAGTTGTAGAACGCAGAATCTTATTTGATACAAAATAAAAACTTTGTATACATTTCAATGCAATATAACGCTGAAAAAACTCCGGGTTCTCTTTTATACAACTGTTTAACTGATGTTGATTCTGCAACTGCTCCCTTCGTTCACTATAACAAGAATGTATCTCTTTGAAATGCGGCTCTAAAATCGAAATATCATTTTCTCCAACTAAATACTGGTAAATTTCATCCTTATATTTCCCTGAAACCTCTCCTTCTGCTAATGCAGTACGTTTTAAAATATCCTGGTCCACGCTTCTTCTCCCTCTCTAAAAATATGATAAATTGCAACTATTCTTCTCCTGTCCCTTTTAAAACTGTCTCTAACTGATTAACAATTTCACTAAAATAACGTGGATGAATTCCGTCTAATTTAATTGCCTTTTTATCATCTGCCTCATCATATTCATAACTGCCCCGCTTAACTGTACCCGGTGTGTAAAATCTAATATTTTCTACTGTTACTTCCTCCTCGTGCTCATAATAACCTACACCCATGCCTGAAAAATGAAGTTCTGCTGCATTTCCTATAAACTGTATCGTACCATCCTCCCTTTTAATGCGTTTTACCACATCTTCCCGATAAAAGTCATCATACCAGCCTCCATCCTTAACAGATCCTTTATACCAGCCAAGTTTTTCTAACTTTCCAAGCAATGCCATTCCATTTAATGTTCTGCCTTTAAAACGGTTTAAGTCTAATGTTCCTTTTTCTTCCTCATTGATTACATAAACCTTTCTTTCTAACTGCTCAATTGGCTGAATAATTTCATAGTCGCTTAACTGCTCTTTCCATGCAGACAGTTCTTCTTCACTAAGGTCTATTGGATGTACCAATCCGATTACAACATTTTGGGGAAGTGTATACTCATCTTCCTCTGAGGTATTAAAAGAACCATCCTCCATATAACGGAACGTCTGCACTAACTTATCCTCTTCATAAGCCGCCCAGATAAGACCAATGGCAAAACTGTGCATTACAGGTTTTTTTACAAATAGATTCTGCCATGCCTCTACTGTCCATCTTCTATCAGCAAGAATTGCTGTTTCCAATCTTTGTTTTTGAATGGCAATCACACTTTTTAATTGTTTTTTCAACTGTTTAAATTCTGTATTAGACTGCTTTGCTGTTTCTTCCTCATCCTTCTTTGATGGGGCAGGCATTGTCTTTCGTTTTTTATTATCTTCATCAAAAATTTCAAGTTCCAATGATGGGGTAAGATATACTTTAAATTTCCTCGGTCCATAATCAAAGATACGTTCCATATTTTCATTGAATCCAAGGTCAGGTACAATCTGATCGGCAAGTTCATCTGTTGTAATGCCAAATTCTTCTGCAGCAATGTCTAATGCTTCCAACGCTGCACCTTTTACCTGTTTATGTTTAAATTTATGTGCCATATTATCTACCTGCATCAACGCTTCCGGACTTCCATTTAACGCAAGTGCCTTAACTGCCTCTGCTGCAATGGCACCACGAGAATATTCTGCCCATTCTTTGATGCATTGTAATAAAACTTCTATCATACTGCGTCCGCCATGGATGGATGTAAAATATAATACCCATTTCTTCTTTGCTTCTGCCCCTGCTTCTTTCCACTTTGTAAAAATACCTAAGGCATATTGGTTTAATTCCTCTTCATTTAACCCTTTCGCAAGAAGTACAGCATTTTGATTCATTCCCAATGTAGTCATATTTGCATAACAAAGAAGTAATGCCTGTATATATTTCTCATCTGCTTCCTTTCCATCCTTAAAATGAACCGTTCTGTTTGGTGTTTCATAAAGCCAAAGAATTTTTTTATTTCTGCCGCCCTTATGGAGATTTTCTACGAACTGAACAGGAGAAATTTGATTCCTATTATTTTCTTTGTTATTGCCTGATACATTCACAATATTACTGATTTTTTCTGCAAGTTTTGCACTTTTTTCATTTTCTTGTGCTTCAAGGAGAATATCAGTATACTGTTCTGCACCCCAGATGGAAAGAATATCAACAGCAGCCTCTCTTACAGCTTGTTTCTTTGCTTTTAGCAGAGTTAATACATCTTCTTCATATTCTTTATGTTTTGACACAATTTCTGCCACAAGTCTTCTGATTTCCTTTGAAGAATCAGAACTCATAGAAAGGATTCTGTCTTTGCAAATGTTATTCTCATTGATGCCCTCTAAATAACGCAGGTATACTTTTCTTATGAATACTCCGCCTTTTAGGCAGCATTTCTCATACTCCTTGTCATTGCTTTCTTTATGAGAAATCATAGCTTCTACAATCTGATTTTCTAAATTAAGCTTTCCATCATCAGAATAATAACTGTCATAAATCTTTTCATAAGCTCTAAAACGTGTTATTATAGGCAGACTTTCAGAAATAAGCATATCCGGAATCCTCTCGTCTCTCGGTAATAATGTACACTTATGCGGATCTTGCAATGCCTTTAATGCATAATAACGTTTTTTAAATTGATCATCGAATCTGATACAGGCAGATATAATATCCCCATTTTTCGAAGCATAGAAACTATAGTCTTCACTTAGTTTTTCACAATCTTCTTCCGAAGTAAAAATATTGTCCCCCTTATAAAGATACTGAAATACTTTTTCTTTATGTTTTTTACTTGTAAAATATTTTTCACTTTCGGCTGCAAGCCTTAATACATCTGCCTCATATTCCACATGATAGGCTTTTATACTCTCCGGATTTACTTGTTCAAGTATTTTATACATATTTTCATAATAATTATAAATAGGAGCAGCCACAGAATATCTTCGCTTTATTTTTTCTGTAGAACGCATTGCCTCAATAAACTGCTCCGGATATCTCTTGGCAATATCCGCTAAAAATATATTCGATTTACTTATGGTCGTATTATAACTGTTTAAATCAAATTCAACTACTATAGTTTTAATATAGCCACAAATGGTTTTGGGTGATTTCTCCATGTCAAGCATTTCAAAAAGAATATCCATATTCTCTGTTACATATGATCTTGGCACATTTTTTAAAACTGCTGTTAAAAATTTTTGTTCTGTTCCCTTGATTCTCTCATCAATGATTTCCCTGATTTTTTTATCATGACAGATGACCATAAAACTTGTTGACATAATATCATAAAAGTCCTCTTGTTTCGCTAATGGGAAATTTGCAGCCTGCTCTTTGACAAACTCAATACCAGATCTGATATCTTCTAAATCTTTGTCATCATAAGCCGTTTTATTTGTTTCCAATGGTTCTATATACATCAATGCAAGTGAATATAGTTTTATCTGATCTTTTATGTATTGTTTTTGGCAGCAATATTTTGCTGCACAAATCAAACTCATTGGATTTTCTTCTGCCATATCCCGCAATGATTGCGAATAATATCTCTTATCGTCCACATAATGATACGTATCTGTTGGACCTGCTAACAATGCTGCTATTTTAGACTGCACCATATCATTACTGTATTTTAAAGAGAATGCATGTTTTATTTTTGAAATAATCACATCATTCTTATCTTTTTCATATGTGTGTAACATACCATATACAAACATATCTCCAATTGTGTGAAGACCAATGGCATCCAGAAACAGAACATACCTGTTCAGATACTCTTCTTCCTTTTCATTGAAACTTTCTATCAATTCCCTTGAGAACTTCTCCGATTCCCAATCTCCTGTTACCACCTCAAAGGATACCTTCTCTAACAATTCTAAATTCATCTCTTTTGAAAAATCAAAAAATTCCACTGCAATTTCCCTATTCTTACTTGAAATCTTTACCTTATCTAAAATAGAAAAGATTCTTTTTTCTATTTTTTGATTGAAGTCCGATTGGTTATTATTTAATAAATTCATATCTGCTCCCCTTTCTTTTGTGCCATACACGAAATAGATTCCATTCGTTTTCATTTTATAACAATTCTCTTAATAGATATATGAAGTTATGAATATTTTAATTATACCATTTATTATTGAAGAACACAAGTTCTTTTTCTCCCCCATTTGTATTTCCCAAGTAACAGTTCAGCCATTCATAAATTGTTTCTGCATGGCTAAACTGTTATGTGCAAATGATGGATTGCCTGCTGCACTTCTGTTTTTTCTATCCCTGCAGAAAGATAAGCATAAATATCAGAAATAATTGAAACAATTTCCCCATTGTCATTATTGTATGTATGATTTTTTACTTTTAATAATTCATACAGATGCTCTAACTCATTGCCAAGAACTAAAAGTCCTGACTTCTTACATTCTATCGAATATTCTTTTATCCTATCATAAAAGTCGAATGAGTTAATGCCGCATTGTATGATATCATATAATGCTTCTTGTATCTCATGAAATAATTCAGAAAAATATCCCCATTCCGACACATCACCATTTATGTCTGTTTTATCCTCTGACCCAGTGCAGACAGCTTCCTCTAACACATGGGATACTGTAATATGATTAAAAATTGCAATTGGATAAAGATAACAGATTCCTTTTTCTATATATGCATTTGCAAAAATCACATAACTTTGTTCTGCATTGTTCTGCATCCTTTCTCCTATCTGCTGAAGTGTTTCAAAGAATTTTTTATGATCGCTGTTGTATCTTGCCCTAATTGTAATAGAATGTGACGAATCATCTTCCACTATGATACTATGGGATTGTGTAATTTCATCCGACTTTGAACTGATACATTTTTTTGGAGAAATCATCACCAATCTTTCACCCTCTGAATGAGAAGTATTACTAAAAACCTCTTCTATCATCTTTTTAAAATCTGTATAAATCGCTTTACGCACAATATCCTGATTGAGGTCTGCCTTTCCAAGTATGTCCACTGTTGTATTTTTTGAAGAAGAAATTTTTCCATTTGATAATTTAGGATTCTTAAGACGGAGTTCTGAATTCATTATTTCATTCATGTTCCCCTCAAATCCCCATGGTACGCTGCGTGTCCGGACAGAACCCCTTCCTCCTTCATAAAACGTTGGTCTTACATCCGTATAAGAAAGAAATGTGCTTTCACCTGCACTTTTTTGTTCTTTCTGATTTTTGTTCAAAAAATAATAAACTTCTCCCTCATAACCTGCTATGGATGAAAACTTTCTTTGTGCAATTGGAATCAGTTCAAGGGTACTGCCTGCAGTATAATTATTTTTAAATTCTCCTGCATAAACATAAAGTTCTTTTTCTTCATTGGTTTTTAATATCCGGTCCACAAGAATGATATTTTCCATTATAAGTGAAAATAGTAGATTTGCACGAAACTCTGAAGAATGTTTTACATATTCCTCCAATCTGTTTCCCATTTCACGCATCAGCTTTTCAGAATTTGCAAGATTTGCATTATGGCACATTATCCCAATATCCCTGGCATGCTCAGATACCATATCAGAAACTCTTACAAGCCCGTTTGACAAAATGTCTGTAAGGAATTTTCTTACAATATCAGCAGTACTATGTATCAGTGAAACATTCAAATGAGTAGTTATTTCTTCATTTATTTTTATATTATCTAAATTCTGAATCTTCTGCTTTACCTGCCATGCCAAAATTGCTGCTGCTTTATGTTTGCAAAACTCTTTGCTATGACAAGTGCAGGTAGAATGTGTGAGCGGAAAAACCAGCCGGACATTCATCTCCTCATTCGGCATATTAACCGAAATAATGGATGTTTCTTCTATCTCAGGAACCACTCCATGTTCCATATTTTGTATAAAAGATAGATAATAACGCTTTTTCATTGCTTTTTGTATTTTTTGTAATGGAAAAGAAGATAGCGCATCAACAAATTCCTGACTTAGTTCTTTTTTCTCCTGCGATTCCCCGTTGGTCTTCTTCAGCCACAAAATGGCAGCTATGATATGGCGGCATATACTTCTTGACTGGCAGGTACATTTACTATCCCCAAGCGGAGATACAATTGTACAAGTTTCCTCTGAAATAGAAACTTCTGCTGCATGTTCTTTATAATTGACAGAAGGCTCTATTTGTTCAAGATCTTTATATGCCCTTTTTACAATCCCCTTATTACTTAGACCAATCAAATAATCATCATCTGCATTGTTCAGTACATTTGTTAATTCTTCCATCATCTCTCACCTTTTTCTTATTCTAATTTGAGTAATTAGGCTACAACCTGAAAAACATTTATTCATTCCTATTTAGTTATTCCTATTGGTTGTGAAATCACTTTTATATTATCCACTATTCTTAGAATCTGCAGGAAAATAACTGGCACATGCTAGCTTGTCTATTTCACCTAACTTACCATTCTCCCAATATAATCTCCCAACTGTTCTGGTGTCATGGCACCCACAAATGCGCCCATATCAGCAAGTTTCTGTCCTATATTTTTATCATATGCCGGATTTGCCTCCCTATCCAGTGCAGTCAGAAATATCATTTTGCTGCCACTGGCAATGATATCCGCACAGGTTTTTAAAAGTGTTTTTACACTTCCTCCCTCATAAAGATCTGTAACTGTCACAAATATGGTTTCATGGGGATTCTGACAAAGACTTTCACAATAGATAAGTGCCTTTCCTATATCCGTTCCACCACCAAGCTGCATTCCCATAAGCACTTCTACAGGTTCCTCCACATATCCGCTTAAGTCTACAATTTCTGTATCAAAAATAACCAGTTTTGTATCAATCATAGGAAGTTTTGCAAAGATTCCTGCCATCACTGCACTGTAAATCACAGAATCTAACATAGAGCCGCTTTCATCTACTGCTATGATTACATTCCACTTGTTAAAACGTTTGATACGGCTGTTAAAATAAATATCCTTTAAAACAATTCTCTGATTCTCCATATCATAGTGTTTCAAATTTCTTTGTATGGTACGCTTTATATCAAGATTCCGCATTGATTTTACATTAGAAGGCAATTGGCGGTTTAGCTTTCCAAGAAGTGATTTGCGTATATCTGTCTGAAGTTTTTTGGTCAATTCGTCTACTATCTTCTGAATGATTTTCTTTGCCTCAATGATAACATTATTTTTCATAAGATGCTTAAACTGTAAAATTGTTTTCAGCAAATCCATGTTTGGTTCCATCTTCTCTAATACTTTTTTATCGGTAAGCAGTTCTGTAAGCTGAAAATGTTCCAGTGCCTGTTTTTCCAATATTTCCACTGTTTTCTTTGGAAATATCTCCCGCACATGATTAATCCAGTCTGCTACATATAACTGTGGTGTTTCCTGTCCGCCTCCGCGCATCAGCTCCTCACCATATTCCATCCCATAAAGATAATCTAAAGTTTCCTCTATATTTTCATAAGAAATATTGTCAGTATAACTGCCTGTAAAATCAATATGATTCTCAGAATTTTTACCAAGTATCAGCCGCCATTTATTCATATTTTCCTGTTGCTGAGAAAATTCTTTCATTTCAACACCCCCAAAATCTCTTCTTCCAACTGTAAACCTGTTGTATACAAATCTTTATATAAGGCAAGATTCTGCTTGACATCTTCTGCCTTCTTATTGTAGAGTGCTGCCACTTTCTCTGCAATGCTGTCTATCTCTGATGGAAGAAAATAGCTGAACGCCAGCCTAAGTTCCGGGAGCACTTCCATAAAATCTTCCATACAAAATCCTTTGAGCAAACGATTAATGATGATAATAAATTCATTTCCTACAAGTACAATATCTCTTGCAGTACAGAACAGTCCTCTTAAAAATACGGCTCCCTGGCGGTGCATTTCTTCGCTGCCTGACAGATAGCCATTTAATGCTCTGCTGATTTCTGTCTTGTATGAAACATCATTACCATAAAGCAGACCAAGTATCGCTCCATAGAGTGCTGGTTCGGGATTTTCTTCTAAAATCATCGCTCTAAATGTCTCAAAAAGCTGTTCATATTCCCTGCCTGCTCTGTCCTTAGATGCAAGATTGTACAGTATTTTACAAATTTTGATACATTCCTGTGAATATTCTGCATTGACATGAATCATAGAAGACAGCATCATAATCATTTTTTGAAAACATTTACTTAAGAAATATTCTGCCCTTATCTGCCCTGTATGGTACAAAGTTTTAAGTGAATCCAACAGATCAAAATAATAAATTCCTCTTCCAATAGAAAAGAAATCTCCATCCTTTATAATGATATCATCCATCTTCCGGACAGATTTCTCCGAAACATCAATTCCCATCAGAAAACATTCCACATAAATCTTTGCAGCTTCGCCGCATTTTTGCGTACTTTGCAGATATCTTGAAGAGAGAACACTGCAAGCCTCTTTTATGGTTGCACCATATGCACTAGAATCTATCAGCGCAGAATCTGTTCTGATACTGTAGCTGTAAGACCATACCTCACGAATACGGCTGCGGTCGGTATTACGTATCATGTCTGCACCCTTTATGCGTTTTGCAAAATTCGCATGGAGGAAATCCAATTGATAGAAAAAACGGCTAATTTCCATATGCCGTGGTTTTGAGAAAATGTCTAATTCTATTTTTTGCTCAGCAATTGTATTTTTTTTCAGTTTGTATTTTTCACACAATTCTTCAAAATTTATCAGTAATGGTGCCTTTGGAGCGTTACTGCACAACTGTCCAACTTTGGAACCGGTTGCAATTTTGCTTAATATCTTTAACGGAATATCACTTGCTCCATTCAGTTCTCCTTTGACAAAACAGCTTTGCACACTGTCATAGAGTTCATAAAGTCCTGGTGCCTTTTTATCACGAAGCAAAGAAAGTCCTTCATACATTGTTACTGCTGATGATATGTCTGACATTGTAATAAGCAGGTTTTCTTTGTTTCCTGCCTTTGCAGTTTTCAAAAGAAAATCAAGAACTGTATGATAGTAAATATCAGAACTTTCTTCTTTTAATGGTGTTTTGTCTTTCATCTGCTGCCATACTTTTTCATAAAAACCCGGATTCTGCATACCCGCTGCATATCCATTCAGTGCATCTGCTGCCTCAAGAGAATATGCCATAGCATAAACATTTTGTATCTTCTCATTGAAATGATGCAGTTTTACTTCCTGTATCTCCTGTTCTGACTGAAGCAGTTCATATAGTCCCGGTGTATGGAATCCTCCTGTTACAACAAGGGTACGATTGTATTTTTCAGATGCTTTTTTAATGTTAGATGCCATATACTGCTCCCGTATCAGGCAGCCGTCTTCCTGCATCCTCTCCTTTGGTGTGTTTTGGCGTGTCAGATAACAGTATGACATCATTCTTGCAGCAAATTCCTCTGAACTGATGTACAAAGCATCTATCTCAAAAAATTTTTCCCAAAATTCCTCAAAGTTTCTTAGGCCTGTTTTTTCACAAAGTGCATGAAAGATTTTATTTTCAGAAAGATAGTAGTCATCATTATAATTGGATATCTCCCTTTTTGTCCGTATCCCCATATTTTCTGCTGTATGGAGCAAAATCTCACCATAAGGAAGATCAATAAAACTGCTTTCAATCTTTCGTTCTTTTGCCTGCAAAAGTGCATTGTATTCCGGCGATGTATTCAAAAAAGGATAGTAACATTTATAATCGTTTCCCTCCTCATCAATCAGCTTGTCTGTGTCCTTATAAAAATAATAGAATGCTGCCGGCAGCACTGTATCTTCATCGGTCAGTATAGGAATAAGCTGATTTGCATTCTGCGGTCCTTCCACCAAAATACAATCTGGTTCATACTCCTTGATTACATTGATAAGATGAAAAGAACAGCCAGGACTGTGATGCCTTATGGGAAAATAGAGAATAGGCTGCTGATAATCAAATGGTATTATTTCAAATATTTCCTTGTTTTGTAAAATTCTTTCCATATTCCACCGACCTCTTCTGCTCTGCTTCTTACTACAGTGTTAAAATATCCTCTTAATTTCTCTAAATCATCTTTTGAATCCTTACAAACTGCATTATTCAGATTTTCTGTCAATTCTGAAAGCTGTATGTGATCTTCTTCATAGTACCACGCATTAGAAAGTGTCTGATAATAAACAGATACTGCCTCTGCTGTACTCATAACTGCGGTTGGTTTATCAATTTTTATTCCTGTTTCAGATACTCCTTCACGCAGTTCATGGTAGGTAATTGCCAAAAGTTCTGCTACATCTGTGTCAATCGGCATTTCAATCTTGTCAGCAATTGCACTTTGTTCCACTTCATTCATAATAATCTGTTTTTCCAGCTTTACATTCTGGACAGGATTTACTGTTTCAAAATTGAAACGGCGTTTTAAGGCACTTGACATTTCATTTACACCTTTGTCCCTGATATTCGCAGTACCGATAATATTAAATCCCGGATTTGCAAAAAGCAGACCTTCTTCTTCAAGTTCAGGAATATTCAAAACCTTATCACTCATAACAGAAATCAGACTATCCTGAATTTCCGCAGGAGTTCTTGTGATTTCTTCAAACCTGGTTATGATTCCTTTAGACATTCCGGTATAAAGCGGGGATGGCACCAGTGCTTCCTTGACGGGCCCCTTTGCAAGCAAAAGTGCATAATTCCAACTATATTTAATCATATCCTCTGTTGTACCTGCTGTTCCTTGAATGGTATTGGTGCTTGTCCCACTGATTGCTGCTGATAACAATTCTGACAACATGGTTTTTGCAGTACCTGGTTCTCCTACAAGCATAAGTCCTCTGCTGCCGGCAAGCGTGATAATGCATCTTTCCACAAGTGCATCATTGCCAAAAAATTTTTTGGTAATCGTTTTCTTTTCTCCTTTATATTCTATCGGTTCTTGTGAACCTAATATAAATGTACGAACTGCTTTTGGTGATAAAAACCAATTTTCAGGTTTTCTTCCTGTATCATTTGCCTGCAGGGCAGCCAATTCCTCCGCATATCTTATCTCCACAGGCGGTTTTATAAAATTCTTTTCCAACTGAAATTCCTCCATATTTTTAAATAATTGTAACAACTCGTTTATACTGTATTTCTCATGTTCTGCCTTTTGTCAATATCCCCCCGCAAGCTGCGGGGAAGGAAACCTATGACAGATTAAATCACTCCTGTCACTTTATATTTTACAATTGCAAAAAACTCTCTTACCATATAATTGATAAAAAGTATCTCATCTGAACCTGCACTAATTCCACATACCTCATAACCTTTTTTCTTACAAACTGCAACGGTTCTATATACATGAAAATTATTTGTAATGATGCCAATCTCTGGTTTTTGTTTCTCTGACATCTTTTGAATCATCTCCATTGAAAATTCAATGTTCTGATTTGTGTTGACAGACCGATCTTCCATAATAATTCTGTCATCTGCTATTCCCTGTTGTACCAGATAATTTTTCATGCACTGTGCTTCTGATAAATCCTCCCCCTCTCCTTGTCCGCCTGATACGATAGCAATTGTATCAGGATTGTCTTTCAAATACTGATTCGCCCTTTCTAATCTTTTAGAAAGTGATTTCGTAATATAAGTTCCCCTTACCTGTGCACCCAAAACAATCACATAATCTAAGTTATCCTTTGGTGTTTTAGACATTGCTGAAACAATACATACTTCCACAGTAACAAAGAAAAGCAGACAGAGCCCGCAAAACACACCAAATACTGATTTTATCCCAACAGGTATTCGGATTCCCTTTTTATACATCACTCCTGATACAGCCGCGATTACAGCAAATATCAGTATTGCCAGAAACCATACTGATGCAAATGCTGTGTGTAATCCGGCATAGGCAGTTATCATACTATAATAAACCAGGCACACTACAGCAAGTATTCCAAAAATAACCATACAAAACATATTAAAATCCACTCCTCTGCAATTCTCTGACAACATTTATGTAAAAGTCAACCATATCTGATATTCCTTCTCCCTGTTTTTTTGTAAGACGGCGTCTGCGTAAATCCACTTCATCGCAATGGGAGATTCCCCTGTTAGAATTGCTTTTATAAATTCCTTTGAATACTCCCCACTGAACTGCTCTTGGAGAAAGCAGTCCATCATTTTCCCCTTCAATCAGCTTCACAACGAAATGTGGAAAAAACAAAAGAATATCACTAAAAGAATTTTTCATAACAAATGCATAGCTTTGATAATACACCTTTTCATTATCCGGATTATTTTGATTGAACACAGCTGCAGATTCTGTTGTAAGGGAATGGAACACCTGATAGGTATCTGGATTTTTATCACCACATATTCTAAGCCATACATTTGCACATATAGCAGCAAAACGAACGAAGCAGTCTGGCATTTTCAGCAATAAATCTACTGTTTTCGATCCATGATGCGGAGTGCTGATTGTTGTAACAGATGCTACTTTATCCCCCATTCCAAGTGTTGAGATGGCATATCTGACATCCAGTCCGCCCTTTGAATGTGCAATGATATTTACTTTTTCTGCTCCTGTTTCTTCTAAAATTTCCTCTATCCTGCATTTTAATTTCTCAGCATTTTTTTCAATGGTTCCATTTCCATCCTGCCCGCCATAATAGATGGCACAATTTTCCTCTTTCAGTTTGCGAGGTATTCTGCCCCAGTAATTTAATCTGTTATTATCCCGAAAACCCATTCCATGAACCAATAACAGTGGATATTTCGTAGGCAGTACTCCGGTATTTCTCTTTTGCTTCATTTTTCTTGCACCTTTCACTTTGCTGCTGCCCAAAATGCTCAGGCATACAGCGCCTTTCATAGGAAGAGGAACGCTGCTCTGGCAAATCATCCTCTCCCCATTCTGCCATAATGCGATAATTTTTTCTGTTGTTTGTATTATAATAGCAGCCATGCCTTTTGTAAAGCTCTGGTACAGCGAAAATTACATTCGAATCTTTGAAACATAACATATTTTCTGAAAGTACTGCTTCACAACGCAGAGGTGTGCAGATTGTGCAATGAATTTTCAAACACGCTTTAATATGCCTCCAATTCCAATGTATCCAATTTTCCAGCCTCCAATATTTTTAGTTTACTCTGGCAATTGCCTATTTCATTTACTATGCTGCAATCAAATAAATCATTACTGCTATTCCCTCTCCCTAAGCTTTTGATTCATTTTTTCTGCCATCTGATAATCAACCCAGTAAGAAACCAATAACACAACAATAAATACAAACGCAATTGCCGCAACCATTCCTAAAATCTGTTTCCAATCATTTCTTTTACACCAGCCAAAATAAAATGCACAAAACAAAACTGTGGCATTGACAAAAATATAATATAAAATAGTACGAATCTGCATGGAATGTTTTGACACATCTTCTTCAAAAGGTAATATAACGCTCCCTATTGCACATACTCCTGATACAATCAGGATCTGCCACAGAAGATTTATTCCAAATTCAGTTTCATGGCTCCAAAATACCTGAATATAAACTGCTGCTATGAACACTATTCCTGTTGTAATTCTCGTAAATAATGACACAATACTTTCTAATCGTTTCAACATAGCTGCTATTCCTTTCTCTTATTTTTATGTCCCCTGCCAGAGTGTATCTGAAAATTGCTTGTTACAATCAATTTTTCAGACACGCTCTAATCTATACTCCTAATTTTTCCTTAAGCAGACGGACATATTGCCTGGAAATAATCACTTTCTCTCCGTTTTTTAGTAATGCCTCATAACGTCCGCTAAATGCTGGTGTTAGACTCTTAATTTTGTTCAGATTCAGAATAGAGGCTTTGGCAGACCGGATAAAATCCCGTTCCGGCAGTTCTTCTGTCAGTTCATAAAGTTTGCTTTTAATCTCATAAACTTCCGACTCACAGTATGCAAATACCTTTTGATCCACTGATTCAAAATAATAAATGTCCTCTGGTCTGATAAAGAAAATCTCTCCCTCTTTATATGCTGTAATTGTGCTATTTCCCTTTTTAAAGCGATTAATCAGTTTTACCATTTCCTCATCTAGCTGACTACATTTAATAATGATTTCCTCTTCCTCATTAGGTCCTGTATCTATAATTGTAATTTTCATTTCAATAACTCCCGTCTTGTATGATTCCTATATTTTATAGAAAACCGCCATGCACTCTAAGTGTACCACCATAAATGAAAGCTATGAGAAGCATGTCGGAATACCTTATCGGACGAAGTCCGCCAGCCCCAATGGGCATGAATTGCGGTATGCCCATTAGGGTATATTGCAATACCGTTTTTTGCTAAAGCAAAAAATGGTATTTTCATAGAAATCTCTATCTGTCATTGATATTCCGCCTTTTCTGGATTATTGCAATCACTATAAATGCAATTATACCACAACTTATCAAAAATAAAATCTGAAATATGCCGGATACAATATTTTCTCCCATTTTCACTTGAATCCCCATATATTCCTTGTACTCTGTTATCAACTGCGAAGGTACGTCTGAAAAAGTGTTTTTCAAAGCAGCTTCACAACATATACTCCTCATTAAGGATGTGCCATGAAGAATCGGAATATATTTTAACACTGTGGCAACTCCCTCCGGAAGAAAACCCATTGGAAGATAAATGGCTCCCACAAATCCCACAAGGGTTCCGACTACTGTTCCCACACCAGACCATGCACTGCTGCTCTTTACAAATAATGCCGCCAGATACATGATAACTGCAAAAATACTAACATTTAAGACAATCAGCAGCAGAATCTTTCCAAATGCCAATGCACTTAGCATTTCACCGCCAGTGGCTGTAATATATATAAGTGCAGTCACCAAAGTGAGCATACAAAAGAAAATGCCAATCAGTATTGCAGAAAGAATATAGGAAAATGCAATGATGCTGCGGGAAACCGGTGCACAATAAAAGCTGATTAGTTTTCCTTCATGAATATCTTCTACCATCGTACCAACTACGGTTAATGTAACCGTAACTGCATTCACTACTAAAATACCTGCCAATGTCCAATATTGTATCAAATGTTTTGCATTTTCTGTGTCTGCATGGGTATCCCGTATCCCTCCATATTCCTCTAGTAAACTTATCACATTGCTTTCATTCATATTGCCAAGAAATATGCCCATCAGCATTAGCACAATTAACATAGCAAGCAGTGAGAAAAATACTGCTCCCTGATCCTTTAAAAATACCATACAATTCCGTTTTGTTAAATTAATTAATTTCTTCATTGTCCATTCCTCCCGCCACATTTAAAAATACATCATCCATCGTTCCCTGAATTACCTCAAAGCCTTGTATCTTATATTTCATTTTCTCCAAAAGCGGCATGGCAGAAAGGGTATTTTCTATTTTCACTAAAATCCGTTCTTTTTTTATGGAATATTCCAAATGAAACCCATTTAGTTCTGCCAGTATTTCTGCTTTATATTCTGCTTTTGGAAGCAGATATAATTTATCCTTTGCATAAGTTTCCTTTAGTGAAAATGGTGTTCCATACTGTATCAAATGCCCACGGTCCATAATTCCAATGTGATTTGCTTTTGCTGCCTCTTCCATATAATGAGTTGTTAAAAATACAGTCATGTTCAGTTCTGCCTGCAGAATATGTATCGTTTCCCACACATTTTTTCTGGTTGCCGGGTCTAATCCTGTGGTAGGTTCATCCAAAAACAAAATATCCGGTGTATGCATCAGTGCTCTCGCAATTTCACATTTTCTTTTTTGTCCCCCCGAAAGTTTACCAAATGGTCTGTTTAACACATCTGCCAAATCTAGAACTTCGGCTGCACGAGTAACGTTTTTTTGTAACTTACTTTTGTCTTTTTCATATAAGCCTCCCCGCAGCAACAGATTTTCCTTTACTGTCAGCAGTTTATCCAGACAATTGTTTTGATAAACCACACCAATATGATGTTTAACGACTTCCTTTTCTTTGACAATATCAAAACCATTTACCCATGCTTCTCCTCCACTGGGCTCCTGTAACGTACAAAGCATATTAATCGTAGTAGATTTACCTGCACCATTGACTCCAAGAAATCCAAATAACTCACCCTTTTGCACTGTAAAGCTAATGTCATCTACTGCTTTTGCATCCTTGTAATATTTTTTCAAATGTTTTACTGTTATAATCTCTTCCATATTTCTGCTCCTTCCTAAAATGATTGCTATTCTACTATAACAATTGTAAACATTTATACAAGAGCAGAAACTGTAAGTTGCAAAATGAAAAGGGTAAGTTGTAAGCAGAACTATGTAACTGTAAGAAAGCTGCCATATTATAATCAAATAATAATATGGGACTGCCGCATTAAAATCAAATAATACAACATATCATTTATAGCTGAGATATCAATCACTATATATGATATGATTTTGACTTAATGGGACAATCCCATGTTATACTTTTGCCTTAGCGAGTATTTTAAAACACGCTCTAGAGGCACCTATTTTATTACCAACATTCATGCTCCCAATTTAATAAGAATCAGACCTAAAGCCAATGCCGCAAAACCTACCAGAATAAAAACTTTTCCCACAATACTCCATGCACTTTGTTTTAACAAAGAGGCTTGTTTGGGATTCTGTGGATTATAATAAATGGTTTGTGGTTTCTTCATTTTCCTTTTAATATATCCTCTGTTCCATGCCACATTACTTGCCCGGTCATATTTTACTCCATTTACCCTATAAACGAAGATTGGACATCTTGTTGTTCCTCTATTACCCCCTCCCATTTCAATACCAATGCTAATATTACCTTTTCCGCCATGATTATAATCATATGCATTCATACACATACCAACAATCTCTCCTGTTACCATTTCTGTACACTTCCATACACTTTTACCAACAAAGAAAAACATAATTCCAAGAAACAAAAATACTGTACTTATCCCTACTACAATATATCCTCCCATAACCATAGATAAAACCTCCTATTCCTATATTATTATGTAACAGTTCAGCCATGCAGAAACAATTGTAAAATATGCATGCGGGAGCTTGCTCACTAAGAGCATATTTTACAATTGTTTCTATAGAGCGTACGCCCAACATGAATAATTTACCAGACAAACCATAAATTTTTTGGTAGTAATGTACATTCTAATAAATTATGAATGGCATGGCTGAACTGTTATGTTATTATAGAGACAATTACAGAACTCTATTTACTTTTTAAATATTGGGGCAAATATTGCACTGAAATTCGATTCTCCGGTTTTACATCACATAAATAAATCACAATCAAAAACATCCATTCAAGTGGTTTCATAATCAAATACACAATATCCGCTGCACTCTTTGTCTTGATTAATCTTGCAACAGGAAATCCATAAGTATCATAAATATGTCTGACACACCTATGAAATTTTGGTGTCCTTTCTTCTAATATCTGTTCAAAAGCATTCGCAATACATAACTGACGATTTACCACAACCCTGTGTCCATGACGCTCTCCCATACGAATCGGTTTTACTATCCTGCTATGGCCTCCTGCAGCAACTGTACACAAATAATGCTCATCTATATAAAGATTCGGTGGTGCCGTCTGTTCAGACAATCTCCAATCTGCTGTTTCAGTCCATACTTTTATAACAGCATCCGGTTTCTGCCCAAATAACATAAGAACACAAAATATAATTCCCAGAAGAGGCCACATGAATATAAATGCAATCACTGGCCAGTATGCTGCATGCATTAATTTATGATTAAAATAATTTAATACTGGTCTATCCTTATAAGTATCATAACAATGCTGTTCCATATTTTCCCATTCATGAATCTTATGTCTAATGGTCTTCACAGCGATCATAATACAATTAAATGGAAACAGACACAAAATACAGTATTCCAGCCGGAATATCTGCACACACCACATGATACATTCAAAAATCCCCAGATACATTGCTGCAATTGATAATACAATCATAAGCGGAGGCAGTTTGTCTAATTTGATACAGGAGAGTACAAAATATCCAGCTCCGCCTACTGCACATAAGACAATAAAGGAAGGCAGGCCATCTGTCCACATAGGCTGGTGAAGCTCATTATTGTATAATTGTTGTGACCATTCCGCATCTGTAATAATATGAAAAACAAGGTCGACCATTGTATAACATATGATACTATATAACAATCCTAACACAATTGTGATATATTCCGACCATTTTACTCTTTTTCTCCATACATCCTCTTTGGGCACTACAAATAATGATATAAGATTAATCAGGGTCAATACCATAGGACATATAAAAAATGCCGCGAATATCATG
This sequence comes from uncultured Lachnospiraceae bacterium, assembly GCA_964422365.1. Taxonomy (GTDB): domain Bacteria; phylum Bacillota; class Clostridia; order Lachnospirales; family Lachnospiraceae; genus CAYRAV01. The sequence continues at coordinate 35,661 of CAYRAV010000014.1, forward strand.
CATGCAATGCATAATCCCCAGAAATCATCTGAATATAAAATACCTGCTATAAGACTCAATCCTATTAAAATAACAATCGTGCTTATGATTGGTCTTTTTCTAATAAAAGCAATCAATTTCTGCAAAAATTTCCCCCTCTTTCTTGTAAAAGTTTTCATAATCTGCTACATTTTATAAGCAACAGCTTACTGCTGCTTATGCAAATAATGTGTTTCAATATAAATACTTTTTACAAAGAAAAAATGTTGCATATTTTACGTTCTACAAATCATTCAGGAAAATATCCGCCACACCCTGCTTCTTTAACTCATATCTCTGTGCTTTATCTAATGGTATCTTATAATGTTGTTCTTTCTGCCTATAGTCTCCATTCAAAATCCGGTTATAAACTGTTTCAAGGAGATATTTCCATTTCTCATTAGCGGTATTCTCAAATTCATCCAAAAATTTTAAGATGCCCTCTCCCTCCCAAAATATCTTCAATGCTGTCGCCAATTCACAATTCACATGCATCGCTATGTAATAAGGAAGTTCCAGCCCATCATCCCAATTATACTCCTCCATAGATAAGGCAAGCATATCGGCAGTTGTGTCTTTGTCTAATAAATTCTCATAACCATATTCATGGGCAACAAATTCTGCCCGCTTTCTGCTGCCTATTGAAACCAATTCATTTTCATATTCTTTACAAGCATTTTTATCAGGTGTATAAATCTTACTTCCCCACATATCCTCCTCTGCATAATATTTTTCTACATCCTCCCATTCTCTGCTTACATTCTGATTACGCTGTAAATATCGATACAATGTCTCGTCTCCATTTCCTGTTATACTTTCCGAATACCCAAGTGCCGCCTCTATTCCTGTTTCCTTTTGATAAGAAAAGGAAACATCTGCTCCCTGTTCTAACAAAAACTTTACAAGATAAATATTATTATTCTTACATGCCAGAACAAATGCAGTGCCTAACATATCCTGTTCAAATTCCTCTGGTATATGTTTTTGCATCACAGATATCATATCAGCTTGTTTTTTTGATTCCTCCAATCTGTTTTCATATCCATCTGCAATCATACACACATATTTTATAGTTTCTTTTCCTAACTGCATTTTACTCTTCAATATCCATTTTTGTAAACCTGCCATTCTCCTATTGCAGACAATCTCAAAAATGCCGTTCCATTCCTCTGCAGTAATGCCTTTATTTTCTTTCTTTTGTATATAGGAAATCATTTCATCAGTATCATTATCACTTTTATTATTCAAAAAATGTTTCATCTTTTTAAAGTCTTTCTCTGTCATTTTGCCACCTCTATCTTTTTTCCTTTGCCTTTCATACTTATCATTCCTAACACACCTCATATACTTTGTATAACCAAGTACATTGTAAAATAAAATATCAAAATGTCAATCAAAATATATGCCTGATTTACTCATTCTTTTTTTTATCTCTAATGATACAATGTAGCCATCAAATCAAAAAGGAGATTTTACAATGACTACACTATTGAAAGCAAAAGAAATAACGAAAACATATGAAAAAGCACAACACACAAGCTTAAAAAAAATATCTTTGAATGTTGCCGAAGGTGAGTTTATCAGCATTATGGGGGCATCCGGCTCCGGAAAGACCACTTTGCTGAATGTTCTTTCTACCATTGATACCCCCACAAGTGGAGATGTTTGGATTAATGGTGTAAACTTGAAAGAACTCAATGATGCAAATGCTGCCGATTTCCGCAAAGACAATCTGGGTTTTATCTTTCAAGAGTATTTTCTGCTTGACAGCCTTACAATCCGTGAAAACATATCTGTTCCACTTACCCTCTTGAAACTACACCCAAAAAAAATAGAGAGTAAGGTACGCAGCCTGGCTGAAAGATTCGGCATAGCATCACAACTAGACAAATATCCAAACGAACTATCCGGCGGACAGCGGCAAAGAGCATCTGCAGCAAGGGCTATTGTAAAACAGCCAAGTATTTTATTTGCAGATGAGCCTACAGGAGCATTAGACTCAAGTTCAGCGACAGAATTATTGAATGCTTTGCTGGAAGCTAATCAGGAACTGCATACCACCATATTAATGGTTACTCACGATGCTTATGCTGCTAGTTTTGCCAATCGGATTTTAATTTTCAAAGATGGATGCATCATCAATGAGCTGCTTAAAGGTAACGATGACAGACATGATTTTTATGAGTCTATTGCTATAGAAATAGCAAAATTGGATACACAACGATAAGGAGGATGCAATAATGAACATTTTATCTATGGCACTCAAAAACTTAATAAAAAATTTTTCATTTTATGCTCTCTATTTATTTTCTGTGTCCCTTATAATTGCTGTTTTTTTCGCTTTTACATCATTCTCAATGAATCATGTAATGCTCAAAGAAATATCTACAGATGGACGAGTTGAAACAATGTGCAATACTATTTCTGTGTTCCTAATGGTATTTGTGGTGTTTTATATGTCATATTCGAATCGTTTCTTTCTCAAACGCCGCACAAAGGAACTAGGTATTTATGCATTATTGGGGTATCGGAAATCCACCATGTTATTGCTGCTCACTTTTGAAAATGTTTTTATCTGCTGTGGCGCTTTTATTGTAGGACTGTTTTTAGGAGCAGCTGCACATAAAGGCATTGTCGCTGGAATTACTGCCCTTTTGAAACTTTCTGTAGACAACTCTCAAATACCATTTTTTAATTTACAATCTGTTACAAAAACTGTTTGTTTTATTCTATTGGTGATTTTTATTCTGGCTATATCAAACAGCAGACTTCTTTTCAACACCTCTCTTATGGAACTAATACGTTTTGAAAAGAAAGCAGAAAAGAATTTGAAAATCCGCTGGTTACCTGCTTTGCTTGGTTTTATAATGACCTTATCAGGTTACGGATTGGCATTAGATGTTCTCAGGGGCAGAAAGTCTCTTTGGATTTCCATCGGATTTTATATTATCGGTATGTTGACAACAATGCTTATTATAATTGGAACAATCTTTTTTATTTCTTCTTTTCTGCCTTATATAATGAAGAAAAGCAAAAATAACAAAAAAGCTTTCTATACTGAAACTAAAATAATCACAACACCAAACTTTATTTACCGTATTCGTTCTAATGCAAAGACCTTAATTATGCTTACTCTGCTTTCTGCAGCAGCATTAACCATATCAAGTGTTATGGCTTTAACTGTATATTATCCCATTGCTGCAGTATCCCGTATTGCACCTTCGGAAATTGAGTTTAGAATTGAAGATGAGTCCCAAATAGATGCTGCTAAACAAATCATTGGTCAATATGTATCTGTTGATGAAGTTACTTTTACACAGACAGATATTTATAAAATCTCTTCTTCTGCTCACCAGCTTCCTATGGAATATAATATCGGAGCTGCAAAAGGCGATGCAGATAACGAAAAAATCTTACGTGAACCTGGATTTGAATGTATCTCATACACAGACTATATTACGCTTTTACAGGCACAGGGCAGAAACAAGGCAGTCTCTTCTTTACCAGAGCTAGGTGATAAGGAATGTATTCTGGTAAAGTATCAGCCTAGCAGTGATGGCAGTTCCGAAATTGGCAGCACCTATCCACTAATGATAGGCCCAAATGATATCCCGTTGACTGTAATAGATGTAACACTTGACAATCCTTTCTCTTTTGCAAACAGTGTTGGTACTTTGATTGTCAGCGATAATATATATAACCAGGCAAAATCATCTGATGCACCAATAACAAGCCTTTTAAGTATTAACGGAACAGCGATTGAGGGTAACGAAACTCTTTATACCGAAATAAGCAATATGCTTGACAAAAGCCCTTATCTGCAAAGTAACTTTCATAGAATAAGTGACTTGTTTTCATTCAACAGTTCCACTTTCCTGCTGATTGGATTTTTGGTTGTCCTGTTTTTTATTGCAACAGGAAGTATTTTGTACTTTAACAATATATCTGCCATTACCGACACAAAATCCGATTATGAAATTCTAATGAAAATGGGATATACCAATAGACATATTAAAAAAATAATCAGAAAGCAGATATTGATTTTTTTCAGTATTCCATTTATCCTCGGATTATTAGACTGCTGTTTTGCAACCATGGTATATAAGACAGAGTTAATGCAGAACCTGCTTGGCAATAGTTTTAGCCAATATGTGCCGGTTGTGTTTGCGATAGCAATGACCACAGTTATTTATCTGATATACTATCTTTTTACTATCTGTACCTGCTATAAAATGGTATGTAAAAAATAATTATAAACCTTATCAGGCAAGTTATACTGTTCTAAGCTGGCGGACTTTGTCCGCCAGAATAAACGCATGAACAGAAATGATAGTAGAAAGAAGGTGTTTTATTGTGCAATTTGACATTGATGATTTGGCTAAAAACTAATTTTATCACTTAGATACGATTTTTTGTTATCATCCTATCGAAAAATCGAATAAACATTCTTGTAAATTTAACCAAAATTTCAAAGTAAATTTGCTCTTTTTTCGTTCATGCGTTTATTATGCTTTGTCCGCATGGTATACTTTATTTTTTGAAAGACAGATGCTATAATATAATAGATTCTGGGGACTATTACATTAGAGCATGTTTGAAAATTAAAAATTGCATAAAAAATATAAAAATGTCCCCCATAATGGAATGGGAATCATGGGAAATTCCCAATTATTGCATGAAAGCAGGTTGGATTTTCACATAATATATGCAATTTTTGGCATATTGACGGACGGCAATGAATTTTCAAACACACTCTAGGGCAAACTCATACCATATATAGCTGCTGGTATCTCAGCTATAACTAACTATATTTTGTATCATTTGATTTTAACGCGGCAGCCCTAACATCTTATGAAAAAACAAAGAGAAAACAAAGGCTGTATAAAATCTTTGCCCATCCCTGAATTTATGGCACAGTATATGCACTACTTGGAGGAAAAAAATGAAAAATATGGCATTGAAACTGCTATTTTGGGCAAACTACATGATGCTTATCTTCTATATGAGCTGGCACATAAAAGCAGGACAGACCAAGATAAATATTTGTATTCCACTATTCCTATCCTCGCTTATGTTAATTGATATTACGTATATTAGTTCCTGTAATATCAGAGAAAATAAGGTAATTTGGTTATTCTGCGGACTATTGGCTTTAGACAGTTGGTATGTACTTCTGTCTTTTCAAGAAAGTATAATAGAAAATTTTATTTTTATTATACTAAGCCCGATTATATGGTATATGTCTATCAAATTTATCCTTATGTTTCTGTTTCAAGGAAGCGGATACCAATTTCAAAAAACAACCAATATAATATTGCTTATAACCTGCATCGGCTCTCTTGCTGGTATTGGCATATCACATAAAAGTTATGCTTGTTTATATGGCATACAAATTTTGAGCAATTGTTTCTGCTTTCTGCTTATTGTCCTCTATCATTGGAAACGAGTTACATTTGTGTTAAAAAGCGAATGGCAATGTATCTTGTTCTCTATTACAATTATCACAACATTGTTTTTTGTCTACTACTTTGCTACAATAGAGGTGCAAAACCACATTTCTAATTGTGGACTATATTTACCGATACTTTTATTTTTTATGAGTGTTCATGGTATCGTATGGAATGAACACAGCAGTTTTCCTCTTTCCACTGTTTTTAACAGAATACAGACAACACTTATCATCTGTGTGTCGCTTCTTACCCTGGGGCTAATTATTCTGCTTGCAGGCGGCAGTTATGAAGAACTAGTTATTTCAATAAATGCGTTGTTTGCTTTTATCTACATTTGTAATATTATTTTGGAATGGAACTTAAAAAAAGGCCAAAGTAAAATCATGAAAGAAAGCAAATATCATGCAGCTCTGCAGCATCTGTGGCAAGAAGAACAATTGAAAACAAAGTTTGCAAATTTCCTCCATGATGATGTACTTCAAGACTTACTTTCCATAAAAAATATGATGACAAAAGCCCACCGCCCGGATATACAAGACATCGTTATTGAAACGCTTGATAATCTGAACACTCTTATTCGTGAACAGATGCAGGACTACCACCCTGTTATTTTGAAGAACTTAACCGCAAAGAAAAACTATCAAAACCTGATTGAGGCTATTTCTCAGTCTTTTCCCCAGCGAAATATTACGGTTTCCTTTGATTGCTCTGACCAATTGTTTTTAGTTGAGCCATATAATATACTAATCTACCGGCTGCTCAAAGAACTACTTACAAATGTTTATAAACACTCAAATGGCAGCCAGGCTTGGGTAATGCTTACACAAAAAAACAGCATAATCACATTGAGTGTCAGTGATGACGGAACTGCCGCTGTAGACTGCCTGACTTTTGCAGATAAAGTAAAGCATAATGGTATTCCTTACCAGACAAAGTCTGGCAGTCCGGACGGCCATGAATTACCATATGCCCATTCGGGTCTTGCTTCTATTGCAGAGCAGGTAACTAATGTGGAGGGTTCAATGATTATTTCAGATAATACCCCACATGGTATCCGCGTACAAATCCAGATTCCAATGAAAGGAGATGTTTCTTATCAATATTTTGTTAGTTGACGATCATAAACTGTTTGCCAAAAGTCTTTCGGTTGCTTTAGATGAGTATAGCGAAATTGAACATTTCTATGTGACACAGGATATTCAAAACTTAGCTAAAATCATCTATAAAAAAAATATTGATATTGTTTTGATGGATATTAACCTCGGTAGTCTAAGTGATACAGATGGTTTAGAACTAGCATCAGATCTGCTCAAATCAAATCATGCAATCAAGATCATCATGCTTACAGGATATGACTTGCCTGTATACCGGCATGAAGCAAAGAAAATTGGTATAAGTGGTTTTCTCAATAAAAATATCAGTCCTGATGATCTCATTGCTTCGCTTATTCATGTTTCTCATGGCAATACCTGTTTTCCATCTGAACCCAGTGAGATTATGATTGAGAATCTTACAAGCATGGAGAAGAAAATTTTACAGCTAATCAGTACAGGAAAAAAGCGGAAAATCATTGCAGAGGAATTATATATAAGTGAGAGAACTCTGTCAAACCATTTACAACATATTTTTGAAAAATTAGCCGTCTCCTCAACGGTTGAGGCAATTACAAAAGCGATCCAGCTTGGATATATTCCACCAATATATTAATAATAAATTTTGTACTCCTTTACATTCACTTTGCAGTAATTCTCCTTAGAAAAATACTATTGTTCATTCCCATATACCTTTACATTGTACACCAGAAGCTTTTGCCAAAAATTCCAGCCTTTCTATTTCTTCTCTAGATAACATAATATCTTTTCCACCTATAAGCGAAGCAGCATGTGATGTCTTTACATCCTGTTTCATATACATGTCCTCATCTTCGTCTGCTTTAATTCTAATCCAACATCTATGAAACATTATCTATCAGTATACCAAAAACGCTGCCCATCCAAAGTTTCAATTTCTATTTTTCTGAGGGAAAATTTGATTCTCACAAAACAAACCAATTCATTTTTCAATTAAAGTTTTCCAAGACTCAATAAGGTGTGTGAATACTACTGCATCATTTGCCATCATATCCACACGCCTCTTTTTCAACTGTACTTTTTTCCAGTGCTAAATTTTTCTTCTTAACAAGGTAAATCTAACTCCTTCCACTCAATGATACCTTGACTGCTTTCTTTAAAATCCTTCCAGTTCTCATATGTTTTTCCTTTCCAGACAATGACTTGCTTCAAAAGAGATACCTGTTCTAACTGCATTGCTGTATATGATATTGTCTGTATCTCATCTGGAAGTATCATCTCCTCCAAAGCGTTACATCCTATAAAATTATCTAGATTCAACTGTTTCAGACCATCAGGCAATTTCACTGATTGCAAATTGGCACATGCATAAAATACACGAGTCCCCATATCATTTATATTGTTGGAAAGAGAAATGTGTGTTAATCTCTCACATCCTTCAAATGCATAACTTCCAAGTTCTGTTATGGTATCCGGCATTTGAATCTGTTCTAGCTTCTTATTGTTTTCAAATGCACTGGAGGCAATGGCCCGTATTCCTTCGGGTATCTGATAGATACCCTCACATTTGGCTCCATCCAGCAAGGTTTTACCAAGTATGACCACCTGCTCTTCTTCTTTCTTTTTCTCGAGCCAAGGTGTATTGGAAAAGGCGGAATAACCAATGGAAGAAACCTCTGCTCCACCATTGAGCTGCTCCAAAGCAACACAATCTTTAAATGCACCACTACTAATTATTTTCAATGAATCTGGTAATTCTATAAAAGAAAGTTTTTCACAACCTTTGAATACCTCTAACCCTATTTTTGTTACTTTTTGGGGAAGTACAACTTTTTCTAAAGATGTACATTCTGAAAAAATATAGGAAGGCAGCTCTTCCCAAGTATTTGGAAGCTCTGCATGTATTAGGCTGCTGCAACCAAAAAATACACCATATCCTACTTGTGAAACCGATTCCGGTATCCTTACCGCTTTGAGCTTTTTGCAATTTCCAAAAGCATACATACCAATTGTTGTAACAGTGTTTGGAATAATTACCTCTGCTAATTCTTCATTATTTTGAAATGCCCTATCTGCAATACTGACAATCCCTTCTGGAATCTGATATTCTTCTTTACAACATGAGCCATTTACCAATACAGAGCCTAAAATCAATGCCTCCTGTTGTTCCTTTCCATTCTCCAGCCATGGAACCGAATCAAACACACGGTCTCCTATTATGGAGGTCACGCCATCTCCTCCTAAAATCTGGGATAACTTTTTGCATCTGAAAAATGCATTGTTTTCAATTACCTTTACCCCTTTGGGAATCACTACTTTTTCCAAAGAAGTACAGTTACCAAAACACCATTCAGGAATGGTTGTTATTCCTTCTGGCAGTTTTATTGTCTGCAAATTATCACAACCATAAAAACATCTTTCTCCTATTTCCACCACACTGTCTGGAATTTGTACCTCTTTCATGGTAAGACAATCAAAAAATGCCAATGGGGCAATTTTTGTTACTGTATCCGGTATCTGCACACTATTCATTTCCATACAATTTTGAAACGCGTATTGTTCAATTTCAGTAATGCGATAATTCCTGTTCTTATAAGAAAACGTTCCTGGTATAACCACATCTCCACTTACCGCGATTCCAATTGTGGCTAAATTACTATTATTTAGTGTAATATCAGTATAGGCAGCATCTGGCTGAAATGTGGTCCAAACCACTTCCTGCGGTTCGAAAATAGGGATATCAACTGGTACAGGTGTCACTTTCTCTTCTGGTTCGGTTGTTGTCATCTGTGGCACTGCGGTTGGTACAGATGACACCTGCGGCATTGTTGTTATCTGTAATGCCATAGTTGGTACGGAAGTCACCTGTGGTGTCATTGTCATCTGTGGCTCCTCTGTTGTGATCTGCGGCGCTGTGGTTGGTACAGATGACACCTGTGGCATTGTTGTCCTCTGTAATGCTTCGGTTGGTATGGAAGTTACCTGTGGTACCATTGTCACCTGCGGCTTCTCTGTTGTGATCTGTGATATGGCAGTTGGTGCGGAAGTCACCGGTGGTATCATCGTTGGCATCTGTGGTTCTTTTGTTGTCACTTGCGCAGTCACAGTTGGTACTGGAGATGCTGTTCCTTTTTCAGCAGCCATCGTCTGTTCTGGCGGCAAATTTTTTTTGTTTTTCACCACAATTTCGCATGTGAATTTTTTTTTCACCTTCTTTTTTTTGTTGTTTTTATACGTCACTACAATTTTCGCCTTACATTTACCTGCTTTTATGCCTTCTACGACCCCTGATTTACTGACTGTTGCAATTTTATTATTAGAACTGTTAAATGTTTTCGCAACAATTTTTTTCCCTTTTACCTGAATGGTTTTCTTTTTTCCTACAGTAACAGTAATACTCTTTGTTACTTTTATAGAAGCAGCCTGCACCATATATTGGTCATTTCCTATCACCATAACACCTATCATTGCCATGGAAACAAGCCTTCTTTTTATATTTCTTATTGCCATCGTTTTGTCTCCTCCAGTCTTGTTTTATGTGGATAAAAGCCATCTCTTTCCTCTTGTTCTATTATCAGTCTATGTCTAATCAGCACAAATGGAAGACCCAATCCTAATTGTATTTGTACCAACTTCCACCCGTCTTCGAAGAAGTACTGTCTGCCTTAAAACAATTATTTCCTTCCACTGGGATACTTTGGTCTACTGTCTGCTTGTCCCAGTTGGATGTTCCTTCGGTATTCTTAAATAGAATATGCGTATAACTTTCATCAATATGAAAATGATACAAATTATCATCTACTTTGGTTGCTGCAAAAACGGCAACATCACCGGAATCGTTCCAAACATAAGCATATACCTGTTCCCATTTTGATATGGAATTATCAAAGTATACATAATTACCCTGCTTTTCATCGCTAATGACAAAATCAAAAGTCTGCTTTACAATCGTTCCTTCATTATCTTTAAGACCAAAAGCTACCTGATAATTCCCTTCTTTTGTCGGTGTATAGCTAAATGTCTTGATATTGGTATTGGTTCCTGTTGTGATTCCTGCCACTGGTGTTCCTTCATAATACACAGTCCATGTTGCATAGTTTACAGACCAATCATACTCACCAAAGACCTCATCCGCTGTTTTTACTGTAAATGTAAGTGCTGTTCCGCTATTCTGCGGGAATGTCTTATCTGCTGTAAAACTTACAATGCGCAATCCCTGTTCCACTTCTTTAACATTGCCATTTTCTATTGCATAACATCCCGCCTTAATCTCATAATTAGAACTATTATTGTTATCCCAGTTTCCATTGCCATTGTTAAAGCATACGGTTGCCTTTTCTCCTTCTTCCAAGGCAATGCGGTACATCCATGTATATGCACTATTATCACTTTTTTCCATCTTACAGCCTGGCACATTTGTCCAAGAGCCGTTTCCAACTTTATAATGCACATATGCCTGTGACCAGCTGCTATTATTATAGTATATATCTGCTACATTTTGCAGTTTCTTTACTTCATAGGTCATTTTTCCGGTATTTGTTGAAATTCCATTGGCATCTTTAATGGTGTAATATATAGTATAAGTTCCTGCCTTTTCTGGTTTCCAGCAGTCAAAATATCCGGTATCTGTTCCGCTGTACACCGTCTTTCTGCTTCCCCCTTCCAATTGTACTTCAATGATTCTGGTAAATGGGGCTGTTCCATAGACACATCCTACCGTTGCCTTTACCATATCACCCACATAAGCATTTCCTGAAGTAGGGTTTAAACCCATGCCGGAAATGATGGGAGCCTTGTTTACCTCAATCTTTGTGCTCTCCGCTGCTGTAGTTCCATCTGCATATCTCATTACTGCCATAATTGTATGTGGATTCTTCGCATAATTATGTTCCACCGTCCACTGGCAGGTATTCATTGAGGAATAATCCTGTACCTTGATTCCATCTATATAAAATGCATATTTTGTTCCTGATGCACCCTTTGTGGCAGTAAACGTGAGTTTCTGACCTTCGGTGGCTTTTGATGCTGCTAAATCAGACTTTAACGTACCTGGGTTCTTTGCCGCCAATGCTGCTTTTACAGAAAGATAAGAATTCACCATATCATAACTTGCTATTCCAGAATTATCACCTGTACTTGCAGGCACCTTCACATTGGTACTGTTTATTAAGATATCCTTTACCTGTACTGCTGTCAAATCCGGATTTGCCGCCCAAATTAATGCTGCCACACCAGTTGTCATTGGAGCTGCCATGGAAGTTCCAGACTTATATCCATATTTCTGTTTTTCTTCCAAAACGGAACTATAGATGTTGCTGCCTGGCGCAGCAATATCTATCCCGCTTCCCCAATTGGAATAGCCTGCAATCTGGTACTTGTTATTTCCTTTATTTTCTACCGCTGCTACAACGATTTTATGGCTCATAATATCGGATACCGAAAACTTATCAGAATCCCCTAATATATCCAATGCTTCTGCCACATTCTCTTGTGTCATACTAGATACCCATCCATTATACTTTGAGTCTACATTGCTATTTCCAGCCGACTGAACAAGAATGAAGTTGTTAACTCCTTTTTCCAATAGCTTTGCAATTTGTTGTGCCGCATATTTTCCATAGTTACGCACATGCTGATCTGTTTGATAGTAAGTTATTCCAGTCTTCTCATCTGTCCATGAATACGGATATCCTAAGGAAATATTGACAACTTTGGCACCATTTTCAACTAAAGTAATGCTGTCCTCAAACGTTTGATGCCCATATCCATACATATCCGCATTAGGTACTACTCCGGACACACCTTTCTGGTTATCCCATGTTGCACCAATAATCCCCGCTACATGTGTGCCATGAGAAGCCTCTTGATTTTGCACCTCTACTGATAAATTTGCTTTCAAATCCTCATGATCTGTATCAAATCCACTATCTGTAATTCCAATCTTTACATCCGCTTTTCCATTTTTATAGGCCAATTGATCCTTATAAGCCCATGCATAAGGAGCTTGAATCGCTTCCATGCCCCAATTTGTCCCTCCTGGATTATTCATATCCCATGTTCCATCCTCGTTAGTTTCTTTCCATGGATCATTTGGATATACTGCTGTTACAGCCTGTACTTCCTCTATGTAATTAAGTCTTGCACTTACCACCTCATCATATGTCTCTAATGTATGTGCAATCTCCATCAATTTCTTATAATCTGCACCTGAAAATTCTACCTGATACTCGTCCAATACATGCTTCACACCAATCTGTGTTCCGCCTGCTTTTTGAATAATTTCCGCACAACGGGCATCGCTGCAGTTACTATGAAACATAACAAACAATTGTTCTGCCGCATAATTTCCTGCTTCGTCTGCGTATGCGACTTTTCCGGTATCTACAAAGGAACCATTATCATAATTCACTTCCACTTCTTTTTTTGCAGTTTTTCCATCTGCAGTCTCTACCTGTACCTCAATGGTATTTTGTCCAGGTCTCAACACCAAGTCATCAATGATCCATTCCTTTCCTTCTACTGTGGCTTCCTGATTCTGCACATATACTTCATTCTGTTCTTTTGATGTAACAGAATAGGTAACAGAAGTAACATCTTGTTTCGCACTGATCTGTCCACTAATCTCTTCATTAATGTTAGTGGTAACCTCTTCATTACTATCCATACAGATCTCTACTCGGTCTGCTGGATTCGCCTTAGCAATCCTGACATCTGCTGCATTAGGTATTACCATAGATAATGCCAGCATTGCCGCCAATATTTTTTTCCTCATTTTTCATTCCTTCTTTCTTCCCTTTTGTCTGTTAGGTTATTTTGCAACTTTTTTATTAAAAATATAAAAACTTATTATGTATTCATTTTACATACTTTTCATTTTTTTGTCAACATTTTATAATTATTTAATTTCTTTATATTAATTCACAATCACATACATTTTATGTGTTTTTTGTAAATAACATACACAAAATTATAAATGATACCAAAATATTTTTTTACTGTAATTAATATGATGAAACAAAAGAACGAAAATGTTCTGTGAATATATGTTTATGTGTACTGTCAAACCAATAACAAAGATAATTCTCTTGATTTGACACAAGAAATCTTTATTTCTGGTCTGCGTTCCATCGAAAACTATCAACCAAATAAGGCTTCATTCGGAACATGTCTGTACAAAATTGTAACAAATAGAAGCATTGATAAACGCAGAAAGAGGCATCCCGAATTTCTGGACATTGAGCGCATTGAAGTACCAGAGGAAATGGATTACCTAAAGCAATCAGAATACTAGAAATTGCTGAGAGAGATTGCTGTATATATTTCAGAACAAGACAGTGATACATGAAACGGAATTTTACAACCACGACCATTAATGAAAACTGGGTAACGGATATTACCTAGCTTCACTAAATGAGAGCCGGGAAAGTTTTGAATCCTACTTCACACCAAAAGATATGTTTGATATATGGAAAAAGCAGAAAATTGCTGATTACTCCACCCTGCCAGTGATAAAGAAAGTTTATAAGGATATAGACAATGTTACAAGAATGAAACTCCGAAATGAGCATTTGGAGCGACAATTTAAGAGAAATCAGAGTGACAGCGAATAAAAAATAGAGCCATTTTAGAGCTACAATCCATTTTCAATGAAATTCTGGCAAGTGGCTTTTCTTTTGTTCGTTATTATTTTTAGACATTAAGAAACCGCAATCCCTTGATTTCTCAAGAAATTGCGGTCCTTATTTTTATTATTTGGCTCTAATCTAAAGATTACTCAATGATAGAAGCTACACGGCCTGAACCTACAGTACGTCCACCCTCACGGTATTTGAATAGCGTTTTTTGTGGTATTTTCTATACTTTCTATTGTGAAAAACAGCATAGAATCGTTGTTTTTATGTAGCGTATTTTTATTTGCTTAATTTCTTGGCACCGTTTTGGCACCAAGACAGTTTTCTCTTTAACCACCTTGTCTACATGGTGCTAGCACCATGTGTTTCGTGTCATTAAAGGAAAATATGATAAACAGTTTATTCTCTAACATACTGAAATGTAGCGTTATAAATATTTTTGCATAAATGCAATATTTTCTTCTAAAATTTGTTTCGTTTCCGGAGTGCCTGTACCAATTGGAGCAAAAGCATGAAAAGTTCCTTTCATTTCAACCAACTCAACATCAACACCTGCTTGCTCACACTTTTTGTATAATGCCCTTGCATCAGCATATAATGTTTCGTTATAGTCACAAGTAATAAAAGTTGGCGGGAAACCTATATAATCTCCAAAGATGGGAGAAACAAGCGGGTTGTCAGCCTCATTCTTCCCAACATAAATCTGCCTTAATGGTTTCAAACAGCCTTGTTTTACAGTAAAATCATCTATTTCATGCTCAGTTCTATCTAAGCTGTCTGTAAAATCCATAAACGGACTATGTACCAATATACAAGACACTTTATTCATGTTTTTAACTTTTAATCCAAGCGCAAGACAGAGATTTGCACCTGCGCTCTCTCCAACCAAAGTTATCTTCGCTTCCGGGTATAACTTTATAATTTGACAAAAAGCATTGAAACAATCGTTAAAACCATTGGGAAACGAATATTTAGGTGCCAAAGCGTAATCAACTGCAATTACTTTACAACCGGAATACTTCGCCAACATTGAACTATATCCTTTGGAAGCGGCAGCACTGCCGGAAACAAATCCCCCACCATGTATATACATAATTATATTCTTATTTTGACTAAGCCCATATTCTGAAACAATGGCTTTTACATTGCCTAAACTGATTTTTTTAAATTTTACACCCTTTTCCTTTGGCATAAACTGATAGCCAAAATTTGAAATCGTTCTTACAAATGACCAATTGACTTTACCCATGTTTTCATCAAATCCCATACCTTTTGTCATTTGTTTAACAGTACGAATATTCTTTCTCATCTCTTCGCTTTTGGCTTCTCTAATTTGTATTCCCATAATAAAATCCTCTATTCTAATTTTACTAATCTGATTTTATCACTTCCCTTGTCAATTATCTACCTCATTTTAAAGGGCATAGTCAATACCATGCCCCTACTTTCTACCGTTCTAACAATTTCTCAATTTTTTCTTTCTGTCCCTTTAAGTCATTTTGCTTTTCATAAAGGCTATTGCGCTCTTTACATAATTCTTTCATGCGTTCCAATTGCGCCCTCACTCCCTCCCGGCAATCTGGCTCTATCTTCTTATATTCTCTGGTCAGATTGCGGATTGTATTATTATTAGATTTTATCTGCTCCGACAAGCATACCCAATCTATCATATTTTGCACTTCCTTATCTGTTTCATAAAGATCTGTTTCTGCCACGATTTTAGCACACAGCCGCACCATGACTTTCTTTTCCATATCTGTCATTCTTATTAATCCCCTTTCCTATCGGCTCATTTCAAAGACACGTTTTGGACGTTTATTTGCCCTTTCTACCTGTTCTAATGCCTTTGACCGTTCCACTATTAACTGTACCTGTTCCCTGCCTAAATGACGCTCCAAACGCCCCAAATCAGACACTTTTTCCTGCAATCGTTCTATGGTGCCGCTCTGCTCCATGACCTTATTCGTCAAATGGCTAATCTGTTTCTGTTGCCCGTCTACTTTGGCGGTCAGTTTCTTTCCCTGCTCCGTAAGCTGTACACATTTGATAGTCAGATTTTTTACTACCTCTTTTAATTTGTCCACAAGTGGTAAAGCCTTTTTGTCACGATAAGTCTTTGCACTCATCAATGCCCCCGGCTCTGATAACTGCCATTTCACATCTTCATCATAAGCATGTATATTGCGTTCCATAACTTCTTTTGACTGCACCATTTTGTTGATTTCCTGTTGTAACTTTTTCTGTTGTTTCTCCAATTTTTCATTTTCGGATAACAGCTTTTCTTTATCCTCTGCCAATGTTATAGTCTGCTCTTTCAGCAGATGATTTGTTGTGGAAAGTTCTGATACTTCCTGCCGGATCGCTTCGCCTTCTTTCCGTATCTGCTCCGTTTCCTGTTCTGCCGCAATCTGCTGATGAAGAATATCGGATAATTCTTCTTTACTTCCGGAAATTGCCTGTTCCAGTTCTGCAACCTCTTTCTGCCGCTCCTGCTTTTCAAAATCAAGTACGGACAAGTGTTTGTTATGTGTACCTAACTGTTTCCACTGTACGCCATGCCGCCCCATAACTTTTGAAAGTTCTTGCTTCTCCGCTTCAATCCATTCATTCCATTCCGTCATTCCCCTTGTGCCACCTTTGAAGCCCTGTTCTGCCAATGCACCTTTAAGGGAAACTCTCGTGTCAAGCCCACGCTTACTATTACGAATAAAAGGAACAAAATCAATGTGAATATGCGGCGTCTGCTCGTCCATGTGCAGATGGCTTGAAAATACAAACAGGTTTGAATTTCTTTTTTGAAACTGCTCCATAAACTCACATAAAATATTTTTTGCCAACTGCCCCTCATTGCTTTGTACGTTCATATCGTCCTTATTGCCGATTTGGAAGATTACTTCATAAAATAATTTCTCCTGCTTTCCCCGGCGTATCTTCTCATAGTAATCGTCAATCTTTCGGTCACTCCTTTTCTGTTTTGCGTTGTAGCGTTCCAGCGCTTCATCAAAAAGATCGTGATAAACCTCTTTTATATCCAAGTGGCAAAATTCCACGTTATCCCGGCTTCGTTCCTTATCTACATTCTTAGCTGTAAAGGCTCTCGTATTGTGATTGACTGAACCTTTCCCCATCATGCCACTAATCGTTCTTTCCAATAGACATACCCTCCGCATTTTATATACTATTGTCACTAATTTAACTACGCCGACAGGCGCATAGCCTTTGTTACTTTCTGCCAAAGTAACGCAAGCACTTTCGACAGGCTACGCTCTATCAAAAGTGCCTTTGCGCCCTGCCGGGGGCTTTCCGTCCTTACGGACGGGCGGCTTTTCGCCGCTTTAATGCGTCGGTTTGCGTCGATAGCGTCGATATTTTCTATATCACCCCGCTATCTAAAATACCGTCGCAACCGACGCATATCGTCGCACTTTACGATTTCGGCTCCAGCCGTTTCAGAATAATTTTTCTCTCATGCCCCCGCTTATTGTCATAGAAAATGCCATAGTCATTAAGCAACTGGCTGTTCAACACATTTAATTTACGGGAAAGAACATTCGCCGATAACTGCATATCCGGCAACTGTTTTAGAAGTTCCGTTGCCGTCCCCTCCCACTCCTGCATTTCCTCTGTCAGAAATTCGTTGATTGCTTCGAGTAACGGATTCGGCGGCTGTTTCCACAATTCCGTTTCTGCTTTCTGGAATTTCCAAATACACTTTTCCCGGTCAAACTCTATCGTCAATTCCTGATCCGGCTGGTCACGCCCTACTATATCCATTATTGCCGTATTATCAGTGCGCTTTTTCTTGTGCATGATAAACGCCCCATCTGCCGCACCAAGCAGACCATTTGTGCCAGAAATCATATCAAAACTATCCTCGGATTCCAACTTGCGGGTGT
>CAYRAV010000015.1:0-51380 GCA_964422365.1 uncultured Lachnospiraceae bacterium
TCCTGCAGCCTTGATCCTTTAATTTTTCAAGAATAATTTCTTTCTGCATCTGCGTTCTAAGATAATTTCTTGTATCTTCTTTATTTTTCTTTGTCAAGTTCATCTTTACCTCCTATGCTGCCTTTATTCCGGCGAAACTGAAAGGTGGTGAAAAGATTAATGGCAATGTCCTCCACATTTTGAACAATCTCCGCCACACTGAAGGGACTTTCCATTTTTCTTATCTTTAATCATACCTTTGATAATCAAACTTACAACCCCGATTAAAGCCAAACCTACAACCAAAGTTCCCATAGTACGACTGCTCCTTTCCAATCTATATTGCTGTAACAATTCAGCCAGGCTTATTCACACCTTATGCTTCAATGCAAAATACATTCATTATGCATCCCTTATCGGCAAAGTCCGCCAGCCCGAACAGGCATAAATTTTGCACATCTGAACTGTTACATATTGCAAAACTAATTACCATATTTATAATTTTCATATTTCTTATTTTATACTTGCTGCAAATTTTTTTTCTACTTTTAGAGTTTTGCTTTCTTTGTATGGTCTAAATAATAAGTAAACAACTCCAATTACAACTAAAAATGCTATTACTGTTCCAATTCCAAATGTTCCTGCTGTAATCAATGTACCAATCTGATAGATACAAAATGCTACCACATAAGCTGCCAACATCTGATAACCAATTGCAAACCAGAACCATTTTACATTGTTCATCTCTCTTTTAATTGCTCCCATAGCTGCAAAACATGGTGCACACAATAAATTAAATGCTAAGAACGAAAATCCACTTGCAATTGTAAATACTGCTCCAATATTTGTAATTGCGTTTGCTTCTGATGAAGCATACAAAATACCTAATGTTGCAACAATGTTTTCTTTTGCTACAAGTCCTGTTACTGCACCAACGGTTGCCTGCCAGTTCCCCCATCCAAGTGGTATAAAGATCCATGAAACTGCATTGCCAATCCTTGCAAGAATACTGTAACTCATCTGATCTTCTGTCAGCATTGTATAGTGCCCATCTACAAAACCAAAGAATGATAAATACCAGATCAAAATAGTAGATAACAGGATAATGGTTCCTGCTTTCTTAATAAAGGACCAACCGCGTTCCCACATGCTCCTTAATACATTGCCTACTGTTGGTAAATGATATGCTGGAAGTTCCATCACAAACGGTGCCGGATCCCCTGCAAACATTTTTGTCTTCTTTAAAATAATTCCTGAACAAATAATTACCAAAATACCAATAAAGTAACAAACCGGTGCAACCCAAGCAGCTCCGCCAAAAATAGCACCTGCCATCAATGCAATAAATGGAAGTTTTGCTCCACAAGGGATAAATGTAGTTGTCATAATTGTCATTCTACGGTCACGTTCGTTCTCAATGGTACGAGAAGCCATAATACCCGGAATACCACATCCTGTACCAATCAATATTGGAATAAAAGATTTTCCTGAAAGTCCAAATCTTCTAAAAATCCTATCCATAATAAATGCAACTCTTGCCATATATCCACACGCTTCCAAAAATGCAAGGAAAATAAACAAGACTAACATCTGTGGTACGAATCCCAATACTGCACCAACACCTGCGATAATACCATCTAAAATCAAGCCAGAAAGAACTTCTCCACATCCAATAGTTTCAAGAAAACCTTCTACTAAGACTGGAACACCTGGAACCCATACACCATATTCTGCTGGGTCTGGCTCTTCTCCATTATATTGGGCAAATGTGTCAATCGCCTCCATAAAATCTTCTTTTGTAGCTGTTTCTTCTGAAATCTCCAATGTTTCTTCATCTTCTACTTCATAGGTTACTTCTTCTGTTCCATCTGGAATAGCAGCTGCAAAAGCTGTAACTGCTGTGACTGCCTGTTCACCATCATACTCTTCTGATTCGCTGTCAATAGCATCTTCTACTTCTGATGTGTCCACACCTGTTTCCGCAATACCTGTGACATATCCCTCAATGACACTTGTGGCTTCCCCATAAGCATCTGCGTCTTCTGTATATGCAGAACTACCGATACTAAATAAATGCCATCCATCACCAAATACACCATCATTAGCCCAGTCTGTTGCCCATGTACCTACCGTTGTAACTGAAACATAATATACCAAAAACATAATTACTGCAAAAATCGGTAATGCAAGAATTCGGTTTGTAACTATTTTATCAATTTTATCAGATATTGTCAGCTTCTCTTTTTTATTACTTTTCGTACAACACTGATCAATAATAGACGAAATATAGGTATAACGTTCATTTGTAATTACACTTTCTGTATCATCATCAAATTCTGTTTCAATTTTTTTGATTTCTTCTGATACATCAGGTACTTGTTTCATCTGCTCTGCAATCTTATCATCTTTTTCTAATAACTTGATTGCAAAGAAACGTTTCTGCTCTTCTGGTACTTCTGCACCAATTTTATCTTCAATGCTTTCTAATACATTTTCTACTTGATCTGCAAATTTATGTACCATGATTGTGTCATTCTTTCTATTTGCAATAGAAACTGCTTTTTCTGCTGCCTTTTGAACACCATTTCCTTTTAATGCAGAAATTTCTACTACTTCACAACCTAAATTTTTGCTTAATTTATCAATATGTATCTTGTCACCATTCTTTTCTAGTACATCCATCATATTGACTGCCATAATCACTGGAATTCCAAGCTCCATCAGTTGTGTAGACAGATACAGGTTTCTTTCAATATTAGTACCATCTACAATATTTAAAATCGCATCTGGACGCTCTCCAATCAGGTAATTTCTAGCTACAACTTCTTCTAATGTATATGGTGATAAAGAATAAATTCCTGGTAAATCAACAATAGTGACATCTTTGTGACCTTTTAATTTTCCTTCCTTCTTCTCAACTGTAACACCAGGCCAGTTACCAACAAACTGATTTGAACCTGTTAATGCATTAAATAATGTTGTTTTACCGCAATTAGGGTTACCTGCAAGTGCAATTTTAATTGACATTTTCATTCTCCTTCCGCCTTTGGCTATATTTGTTTCTTCTACTTTAAATTAGCTTATACTAACCTATAAACAAAAAATTATTCTACTTCTATCATTTCAGCATCTGCTTTACGAAGTGATAATTCATATCCTCTGACTGTTACCTCAATGGGGTCTCCAAGAGGTGCTACTTTTCTTACAAATACCTCCACACCTTTTGTAATTCCCATATCCATAATACGTCTTTTGACAGGACCTTCCCCTATTAATTTTTTTACAATTACTTTTTCTCCGCATGGAACCTCTTTTAATGTCTTCATACCTCTTATCCTTTCTTATCATATATAAGACTGCCAAATACCTATTTTATGAATTTGACAGCCTAATTGTTTAAAATGAAATACTATTCAATAACAGGTCCAATCACATTCTAAACTAAAATTTTATTTGCCATATCTTTTCCAATGGCAACTCTGGAGTCTTTCACATTTACAATCATATTTCCACCAATTTCTGAAACAACCGTTACTGTTCCTCCTGCCACAAAGCCAAGATTTTCTAAAAATCTTTTTGTTTCTTCTTTTCCACCAATCTTTTTGATTGTGCTTATTTCACCTGCTTTTACCATACTTAAAGGCATTGCAATCATCTCCAATCCTTTTATACCTGTGTATATTGTCCATTATTGATCGTATTTTAATATTGTTACTTTTTAATGATATTGATTTTCATTTACTTTTATAAGGTAAGTATATACTAACTGTTATTAGTTGTCAAGATAGTTATAATAATATTATTGCAACTTTTTATCAAAAATATTTCCATGTTATTTACCGTTTCATGTATCTTATGCCAAAACATAGCACATACCTAGTAATATTCCTGCTTTCACAACCAAAAGCCATATTTCATTTCCTTTTATCTTTCCTATTCCAATGTGTATATTTCCCTTTGGACAAGTTTCAATACATCTGCCACATGAAAAACATTCTCCCATACCTATATGATCTCCTTCTTCTTCACTTGGCAAATCAATATTTGCAGGACAACGCATTTTACAAGCTCTACAGCCTTTGATACAATTTTCCCTGTTTCTTTTGATTGCAAAAACCGGCAATACAGGCAAAAGAGAAAATACAGCTCCCATAGGACAAAAAAATCGACAGAAAAATCTTTTTTCAAAAATCATTCCAATTGTAATAAGTAAAAAGAATAAATATGCAATCAAATATTGTGACCCTGGTATTTTTAATGCGTGTAATTGTGAAAATACGGTCCATAAACTATTTTCATTTATCCACTGTGCTCTTCCTAATAGGCAGACAATCATAATTGCCAGCAAAATAATATATTTTATATATTTTAATTTCTGCCCTGCTTCTTCTGAAAATTGAAATGGTTTCTTTTTTCTCTTTTTTCTAATTCTGCTTCCAATTTCGTAAATGATATCCCCATAAATTCCAAAAGCGCAGGCAAATCCGCAGAAAAAACGTCCAAACACAATTGTGAAACCAAGCAGACAAATTAATGTGAGAACAAATGGATTTATCTCTATTATTTCTCTTGCATAAAGCTGACTGCAAATCGATTTTACACCTGAAAAGGCTGTTGAAAATACCGCCGGAAACAGAAAGAAAAAAATAATTTTTATGATAATTGTAATAACTTCTTGTACTTTATTTTTCTTCATTCTACTGTACCGCCTTTTCTAATGCTTGTATCACAGCATTTTTTATCCCTGTAGAGCTATATGTAGCACCACTTATGGTATCTATCTCTGTTGTTTGCTTTTCTACTATCTGATCTACTATCTTTTTTGCCATATTAAGGTAAGCAGTATCCTCCTGCTTTGCAGATACAATGTTTATCTCTGTAATTGCTCCTTCTGCAACTGTTACTTCTACCTGAATCAAACCACCAAATCCCTCTGCTTCTCCTGCATATGTTCCATCTGCATAACCTGTTTTATTTTCACCCTGTTCTGCACTTTGCTGATTTGTATTTTCTTTCTCTGCTTCATATATTATTATTTTATTCTGAAGCTGTTGGTTTTCTTCTACTTGTTTTCTATATTTTATCAAAAAATTATACCCTAGAAGTAAGATAACAATAAAAAACAGATTGCATATGCGTATGAAAAAACTTTTATATTTCATCTTCCCTTTATTGATTCCTTTCTATACTATTTCTTTCCTATTATTGTTTCGCTGTTTCTAATGCTTTTTTACATGCATCTATAATTGCATAAGAAGAACAGGTTGCTCCTGATACTACATCTACCTTTTCTAAATCGGTTCCATTTATAATTTGTGTAACCACACCTATAAGTTTAGAGGTACCATTCGAGGCACGCGACAAATAGTAATCATTGCTTTTACTGTAATCGGTTCCTACACCTTTGATTTCTGTAATGTCTATTATTTTGTCATCCTGGATTGTAACTTTCACAGAACAGGTATATTCATAAAAGTCCTCATCATCATCCGGATAACACATCGCAGTTACAGTATATGTACCATTTTTATAAGTTGTGCCATTCCCTGTTCCCTCCTCATTTCCTGGAGAACCTGCAGGCATAACTGTTGGCTGTACTGTCGGTCGGACTGTAGGATTTGCCGTTGTATTATGATTTGAATCGGAACTTCCTTTTCCTTTGGTTGCTGCTTTGGCTGCTTTCAAGGCATTCTTTACAGCTTCTATTATCCCTTTAGAACTAAATGTGGCACCTGATACTGTGTCTACTTTGGTTCCCTGCACTGTTACTACATCTGATAAAATCCTCCCTGCCTTTTCTAAAAATGCTGAATCATCTTCTGCTTCTGTGATTACAGCTGCCTTTAATGCTTTATCTTGAATAATAATGGCAACTGTAATATCTCCTTTAAACCCTTCTCCTGTTCCATAATAAACACCATCTTTGTAGGGCAGCTTACCTGTAGCGGCTTGTTTATCAGTACTGCTTGTTTTTTCTTTTTGGCTATCGTCTGACTTTTCATTATTTTGCTTAGATACTGCTGCCTTTGCAAGGGCATTACGAACTGCCTCTATTAAACCTTTCGATGTAAAAGTGGCACCAGATACTGCATCTACATTCGTAGTTTGTTTTGCAACAATATTTTGCAGCAGAGACTTTGCCCTGCTTAGATAAGAACTTCCTTCTCCCTGTGCTTCTACTACTGATATATTTTTTATTTCACCATCTTTAATCTCCACTTTTACTCTGATGCTTCCGCCAAATCCTGTTCCTGTTCCTTCGTAAGTCCCATCTTTATAAGTGCTGTTTTCTTCTACCTTTTCTACCGTTGTATTTGTCTGCTGCTTTGTATTCACTGTTTTCTCTGCCTTTGTCACTTCTCCTGTCAATGCATTTTTTACTGCTGCCATAATTCCTTTTGAACTAAAGGTTGCTCCTGATACGACATCTACTTCCACTGCCTGGCTTTCTATTATTCTGTCAATAACACCTTTGGCACGATTAAAAAACTGCTCATCTTCTCCGTCAGCACTCATAATAAATATCTGGCAAATGGCTTTCTCCTTTATCTCTACTGCAACAGAAATTGTTCCGCCATATCCGGTTCCTGAACCTAAATATAAACCATCTTCTAACTGAAAATTCCCTTTTGCTTTTTTTACTGCCTGTTTTACTTGTTCTACTTTTTTCGTATCTGTTGTTAAATTTTTCTGTTTTGTATCACTTGGTTTTTCTTGTGATATTTCTGCTTCATATACAGGCATTTCATAAGCTGATGCAGAACAAAATATCATTGCAGCCACAACGATTGTAGGTAATACATACCTTACCTTGCATAAAGTATATACAATCTTTTTCATATATTTTTACCATCCTTTCTTTCTATACCTCATACCTTTTATGAAGTGTGTTCTGGTTAAACTTTTACAATTTTTAGAACATGTTAAAAAATTGCTTGTTACAAGACGTGTGCCACAATTTGTGGAGGATTTATTCCAAATTCATAAGGTGCAGCGGGCTGCATGGAATGAATTTGCGGAGATTTGACTCCCCTCACAGCTGCCAAACAAAAATGCAGACATTTCTTTTTTACCGAACACATATGGAACAGGTTTGCTGTCATGAAAAATAAAAGTCTGCACCAAAAAAGATGAAAGATTTTTGTTATTATTTCAAAATATTCTTTCACTCCTGTTTCTCCTCTTTTTCTAATTTAAATTAGTTTTTGCTAACATATACCCATTATATCCCATTTTAATTTTCTGCTCAAGCAAAAAAATCATAATGAGATTTTTTCTCATTTTGCTTTTTCTATCATAAGTTGTATACTGATATTTAGAAACACTTTTTCTACACAGCATTTCTTTATCATTTTCTGGTCCTTTTTTGGGGTGAATGTTGTATGTATCTGCAAATTTCTCTGCAGCATAACAGAATGAAAAATATGAAAACTCAACTTGTTTTTTGTATTGTTTTATTTTTTTGATATGCTAAAATGATACTATTCACAGCCATCAAACGATAAGACTGCACCATTGGATTGTGTTTGATCATTCATATTAAAAATGAACGATTTTGAAGATGTCATTCACAAAACGCAAAATATACATATTCACTAAGACAGTTCCATTGGTCATTTTATTCATGATGCCATTATTGAACAATTACTTAAAAATACTATTTAAGGAGGAAATTGAAATGAACACAAAAAGATTATACAAATTTGATAATGCTCGTTTCTTTCTAATGTTTTTTGTGATATTAGGACATTTTTTGGAAATTACAAAAGGGTATGGAAACAATACTATTCTTTATCACATCATCTATTCCTTTCATATGCCTGCTTTTATTTTCATTTCCGGATATTTTGCAAAATACCAGCCTAAAAAAATTATATTTTATTTTATTTTTCCGTATATTATCTTTCAATTCCTATATCAGTTGTTTGATTTCCAAATATTGAATACCAGCATTGACAAGCAATTGGCTTTTCAATTTACAACTCCATATTGGATTTTGTGGTATTTATTTGTTATGATTTTGTACTATCTTCTAATTCCATTTATCAATACAGATAAAAATCATATCCAATATATGATATTAGGCAGTTCCATTGTTCTTTCCCTGCTTATTGGATATGATGCCAGTATTGGCTATTATCTGTCGCTTTCAAGATTTTTTACATTTCTTCCCTTTTTTGTGTCGGGTTATTATGCAGGACATGACGATACAATCAAAGGCAGACTGGAACTTTATGCAAAAAAATGGTGGTTTAGAATATTGATTACTGTTGGTATCTGCTTTGCTTGTTTTTATATCTGGAACAGCAAAAACATCACTGCTTCTGTGTTGTATGGCTCCTGCTCCTATGCCGCTGCAGACTATGGAATTTTCACGAAATTAATGTTATTGATTATTGCATTTCTCTGGACAGCCTTTCTTTTCTTTATTCTTTTCAATACAAATAAGAAAATTTTTCTGATCAGCCATATAGGAAGTAATACATTTCCAATATTTTTATTGCATGGATTTTTTATAAAATTAATTGAAAAATCTGATTTTCTTACACATGCTTCTACTGGAAATTTGTTGTGGGTATTTCTATTTACTTTTGTTATTATGATTTTATTGGGTAACTCTCTTTGCGCTTCTGTTTTCCATATACTTTTTATGGATAACCTGATTGTGAGAGTACTAAAAAAATAGACCATACATTTACAAATGCAGGTACAGCAGTCTGTACTTGGGGTTTTTGAGATAGTGTATCAGGAAAATAGGAAAATTCAACTGCCAGTTCCTTAATATCCATAAAGCGGGACTAGATCTTCACTACATCTGGAAGAAATCCATAAATGACATCTGATTTGACTGTGGCAAATCTCCTAATAATCCTAAATCTGCCATTAAATCTACTACTGTTCCACTGACTTTACATCTTTGTTTAAAATCATCTCTAGATAAAAATTTCCCCTGGCTTACTGCTTCTACTACTGCATCTGCTGCCTTATCTCCCAAACCGTCTATGGTACTTAATGATGGCATTAATTTGCCATCTATAATCTGAAAATGATGCGCTTTTGCCGTATATATGTCAATTGGTACAAATTCAAATCCTCTGGCATACATTTCCTGCACAATACGCATATCCTTCATGGTATCTTCTTCTTTTTTGGTCAATTCATTAGAGCGTCTTTTATAATTAGCCATGTGATACTCTAATCGTTCCCTTCCAAGGCACATAAGTTCATAGTTAAATGAGGAAGCACGGATGCTAAAAAATGCTGCATAATATGCCAGCGGGTAATACACTTTAAAATATGCAATCCGAAATGCCATCATAACATAAGCAGCCGCATGTGCTTTTGGAAACATATATTTGATGCGTTTACATGATTCTATATACCAGTCAGGCACTCCCGCTTCTGTCATCGCCTCCTCCATATGAGGCTGCAGCCCTTTTCCTTTACGGACACTTTCCATAATTTTAAATGCAAGACCATTTTCCACTCCTGCATGAATCAGATAGGTCATGATATCATCACGGGTACAAATTGCAGTGGACAGGGTACAGTCTCCATTTTGAATAAAATATTGGGCATTATTTAACCACACATCCGTTCCATGTGATAACCCCGAAATACGCACTAAATCAGAGAATGTCTTTGGTTTGGTATCCCGAAGCATCTGCATAACAAAATCTGTTCCAAATTCCGGCACTCCAAGACTTCCTAAATCACATCCTCCCAAATCATCAGGTGTAAGTTTCAATGCACGCAGATTCTCGAACAATGATAACACCATTTCATCGTCTAAGCGGATGGTTTGAGCATCAATACCTGTTAAATCCTCTAACATACGAATCATGGTAGGATCATCGTGTCCGAGTATATCCAGCTTCAACAGATTGTGATCAATAGAATGGTAATCAAAATGAGTGGTTATGGTTGTTGTTGTCATATCATTTGCCGGACGCTGTACGGGAGTAAAAGAATAAATCTCCTCTCCATGAGGAAGAACAACAATACCACCAGGATGCTGTCCTGTGGTTCTTCTTACACCTACACAGCCTGATGCAATACGCTCAATCTCTGCACGCCTTTTATGAATCCCATGCTCCTCGTAATATTTCCATACATAGCCATAAGCTGTTTTTTCTGCCAGTGTGCCAATGGTTCCTGCACGGAAAGTATGTCCTTTTCCAAATAATACTTCTGTATAATCATGTGCCTGTGCCTGATATTCTCCTGAAAAGTTAAGGTCAATATCCGGTTCTTTATCTCCATAGAAACCAAGAAATGTTTCAAACGGAATCTCATGGCCGTCTTTGCAAAGTGGTTTCCCGCAAACCGGACAGTCCTTATCCGGCATATCACATCCCGATTTTCCTGCAAATTCCTTTACCTCCTCCGAATCAAAATCCGAATAAAAACAGTTAGAACAGTAATAATGGGCAGGCAGCGGATTCACTTCTGTAATTCCTGACATAGTAGCCACAAAAGAGGAACCCACAGAACCTCGTGAACCTACCAGATAACCATCATCATTTGATTTCCATACCAGTTTCTGAGCAATAATATACATTACAGCAAATCCATTACCAATAATGGATTTTAATTCTTTTTCCAATCTTGCCTCTACCGGTTCGGGAAGGTCTGGCCCATACATAGAGTGTGCCTTATCATAACAGATTTTTCTTAAATCTTCTGCTGAATTTTCAATTACAGGAGGACACTTATCAGGACGGACGGGGGATATTTTCTCTATCATATCTGCAATTTTGTTTGTATTGGTAATTACAATCTCCTCCGCTTTTTCTTTTCCTAAATAAGCAAATTCCTGCAGCATTTCCTCTGTAGTTCTCAGATATAACGGTGGCTGCAAATCTGCATCTGAAAACCCTTTTCCTGCCATAATAACCCTTCTATATATCTCATCTTCAGGATCTAGAAAATGTACATCGCATGTAGCAACTACGGGTTTGTGGTATTCTTCTCCTAAATTTACAATTTTTCGGTTGATCTCTTTTAAATCTTCTTCATCTTTAATATCATATTTATCTTCCCGAATCATAAATTGGTTATTGCCTAATGGCTGTATCTCCAGATAATCATAAAAATTTACCAGCCGGGCAATCTCTTCCTTTGGCTGATTTCTCAAAATTGCCTGATACAATTCTCCCGCTTCGCAGGCAGAGCCTACTAAAAGTCCCTCCCTGTATTCCTGCAGCACACTTTTCGGAATCCTTGGGCGTCTTGCATAATAATCAATATGGGAATAAGAAATCAAACGGTACAGGTTTACTCGTCCCACTTCGTTTTTTGCTAAGATAATTCCATGATAAGTGGGCATTTTTTTAATCATCTCTTTTGACATCTTACTCATTTTATTTAAGGCATCTAATGTATCTACTTCTTTTTCCTTCAGCATCTCTATAAATTTTACAAATATCTCTGCTGTTGCACCTGCATCATCTACTGCACGGTGATGATTTTCCAAAGAGATTCCCAATGCTTTTGCTACAATATTTAATTTGAATTTATTAAGCTGGGGCAGCAGAATTCTTGCCATAGACACAGTATCCACCACTGTAAAATCTGTTTCTATCCCCTGTACTTGTGCTTTCTTATTGATAAATCCCACATCAAAAGATGCATTATGTGCCACCAAAACACAGTCTTTGCAGAATTCCAGAAATTGCGGCAATATTACATCTATCTTAGGATACTCCATTACCATCTGATCTGTAATACCTGTAAGCTGTTCAATTTCATAAGGAATTGGAATATCAGGATTAATAAATGTACTGTACTTGTCTACAATCTTTCCATTTATCACCTTTACGGCACCAATTTCAATAATCTGGTCGTTAACTGGTCCAAAACCGGTTGTTTCAATATCGAATACCACACATGGAGAATCCAAACTTTGTCCTTTGCTGTTTTCCACAATATCTTTCAAATCATCTACAAAATATGCCTCTACACCATATAATATTTTAAAATCATCCTCTTTATCAATGGCATGATTGGCATCTGTAAATGCCTGCACCACACCATGATCTGTAATGGCAATTGCAGGATGTCCCCAAGCTTTTGCACGTTTTACCAACGTTTTTACATCCACTACTGCATCCATATCACTCATCAATGTATGGGCATGTAATTCCACTCTCTTCTTAAGTGCCTCATCTTTTCTTGTCACAGTAAAATCAATCATCTTCTTAATGCCGGCTACAGAACCAATACTAATCTCATGATCATAACGGTCCATGACCGCCATTCCTTTTAATTTAATAAAATTTCCTTTTTTAATGGCACCTTGTATCTCTTCTAGCTGCTCTTTTTTGATAAACAATTTTACAGAGATCGTATCTGTAAAATCAGTTACATTAAAAATAATAATATACTTTTCATTTCTGATTTCGCGTTCTTCATAACTTAATATTTTTCCATGAATTACGACTTCTCCAATCTCATCTAATATTTCTGAAATTGGTATTGTCTCTCCATCAAAATTTCTTCCATAAATAATATCAGGATCCTCTGGTAATTTTCTATATGCCTGCTTTTTCTTATAATCAAACTGTTTTTTCTCTGTTTTATTTTCAACTGCTTTCATTCTGGCTGCTTTGCCTGTGGAACTGCCATTCATTACAGTTTCCCTTAAAGAATATTCCGCCTGACTCCCTTGATTCTCTTCTTTTGTTTTATGTTCCATAACAATAGACCGGGAAATAATCAATGGCTCTTCTTCTTTTTGCTCTACTGGATAATATTCAAACACAATCTGTATCTCAAAACCAAAACGCTCTTTTAACATGAGTTCTAATCGTCTTTTTAACTCTTTTTCCCGTCTTTGATACATAAAATTTTCCTCACAGCGAATGTACCATTTATTTTCTTCAAATTGAAATTCCTGTTTCTTTAACATATTGTAATCTAGAATACTTTCTTCTTTTAATTCTTCTAATATGCTGTCAATATACATGTCTACTAATTTTTCAGGTGTATACTGGGCAGATAAATCATAATTTTGTTCGAAGATAATATCCTCCATAACTTCACCAAACATCTGCTTTTTCATCTGATATTCCAATTTTCTTAAATCTTTCCGCTGCAGTAAATGATTACTTTGAATAAAAATACGAATTTGATGCTTTGATTTTGAAGCCACTATTTTCTTTACATCTACATCCTGAAATAATAATTGTATTTCCTGCCCTACTTCCAGCCGATCAAATGCTTCAAAAAACAGCATATGAATTCTCCTTTCCTTCATTGTATGACTATAGGTAATTGTGAAACTCTAGATACCCTTGATTTTCGCAATTACCTAATTGTATGGCTAAATTGCAAATAATTGTATATTACTATTTTGCATTTTTATAGTGTAGTATTTCTTCTCTTAAGGCTTCTAACAATTGATCTTCCGGTAATTTTTTAATAATTTCACCTTTTCTGATTAACAATCCTTCTCCTTTTCCCCCTGCTATTCCAAGATCAGCTTCTTTTGCCTCTCCCGGACCATTTACAACACATCCCATGACTGCCACTTTTAATTCCATATCGATATCTTTTACCATATCTTCTACTTTCTGTGCCAGCCCAATTAAATCAATTTGTGTTCTTCCACAAGTGGGACAGGATACCACTTCGATACCGCCTTTTCTTAATCCCAGTGTTTTTAAAATCAATTTTGCTGATTTGATTTCTTCAATCGGGTCACCTGTCAGAGACACACGAATGGTATTTCCGATTCCCTGATATAAAATATTCCCAAGCCCAATAGCAGATTTTATGTTTCCTGAAAATACGGTTCCTGATTCTGTAATACCAACATGCAATGGATATTTTGTTTTCTGTGCAATCAATTCATGTGCTCTGATACACATCAATACATCAGAGGATTTAATACTGATTACCAGATTGTCATAGCCTAAATCTTCAATTATTTTTACTTTATCCAGTGCACTTTCTACAATACCTTCTGCCGTAACCCCATTGTACTTTTCTATCAGGTGTTTTTCTAATGAACCACTGTTTACACCAACCCTGATTGGAATTTCTCTTTCCTTTGCTGCCTCTACTACTGCTTTTACCCTATCAGTATCTCCAATATTTCCCGGATTGATTCTAATCTTATCTGCCCCATGCTCCATAGCTGCCAATGCAAGGCGATAGTCAAAATGAATATCTGCTACCAATGGAATGTGAATCTGTTTTTTTATTTCCTCAATTGCTTTGGCTGCCTCGATTGTTGGTACTGCCACACGGATAATATCGCAGCCTGCTGCTTCTAGTCTTAAAATCTGTGTTATGGTTGCCTTTGCATCTTCTGTTTTTGTATTTGCCATAGATTGAATGGCGATAGGATACTCTCCACCGATTGCTGTTGCACCAATATGTACAACCTTTGTATCTGTTCTCAACATATTTATCAAGGTCTGTGCACGAAGCCGGAATCACGCACATCCCCATCCTCCCTTCTTTAAAATAGAATCCATTTTTTAACAGCAAATCGCCAAAAGACTTTTTCTCTTGGCGATTGTAGATTATATAATTTCAATTATCTCAAAGCGTTTTGTAACCCTTTTTGTCCTGTTACTATTATAAAATAGTCTGGCGGTTTTCGCAACCGGAAATGTTCTTTCGTTTCTGCATTTTATTTTGAACAACATGTAACCCTCTATAACCTGCATTATCATTAAGCCAGGTTATCTATTATTTGTAAAATGTTTCTATGGCTTGTATAAAAAACTGTGCTGCTCCGTCACCGTATTTTTCATCTATATTCACTTTGATTCGCTCATCGCGGTATGTCTGTGCAAGGGAAAGCATCATTCCCTTTTCATCTTTCACTTGACAAAGCTGTTTCATAACAAAACCGTATTCTCCAATGATTTCCTTTACTTCAAAGGAATCTATAGAACAATTCCGCTTGCTGGCTAATTTTTCTAAAATGGCATCCATACGTTTCTGGCAGCTTTTTGCAACCTCTTTGCTGATAGGATTTTTTACAACAGCAAGATAATCTTCCTTCCCGCCAAACCATTCCACCATTTTCTGATAGCGTTTCTGCATATCCTCACTAGAAACGGTCTTAATATAATGCTCCTGCCACTGCGCCAGTCCGCCAAATTCATCTATAGCTGTTCTTTTGAGTTCTTCCGGCATATGGTCTATCATTGCCTGAAACATTCCTTCTATCTCTGTCTTGTTAAAAATTGCAAAATCCATCTTATTGTCTCCTTTCAGAATATCATCAATACTTGCAACCAGATGCTCCATTCTCTCAATTTTTGCTGTAAGCATCTTCCGCTGCATTTGTAATATATGGTTTCTGTCAAGAGCAGGATTTTCCATAACCGCCTTGATTTCTTTCAAAGGAATATCAAACTCACGAAAGAACAATATTTGCTGCAACTGTTCCAGAGCCTTATCGTCATAAAGCCTGTATCCGGCATCACTCTTATCTGTTGGTTTCAGTAAACCGATTTCATCATAATAGTGAAGCGTGCGCACGCTGATACCTGTAATATTTGAAATTTCCTTTACTGTCCTCATTGCGTCAGCCCTCCTGTTCTTGATAATACCATCATAAGCTATGACGCTCCGTAAGAGTCAATGGATTTTTTAATTTTTAACCCTTTAATTTACTATCAATCTTATACCAGTGTTTTTTCACTTGATTTCTAATATCACTTACAAGCATCTCACTCTTACTAAATATACCATCAGCTTTATATGCATATGTAAGAAAATTTCCATGATCTTTAGAGTACCTGCTTGCTCCTAAATGTGTATATGATTTATAAATTGCTTTCTTTCCTGCAATAAAAGCCTTTTCATCAATATTTTCTTTTACCCTCTTAATTTTTCTATATGCTCTGCAATAAAATTTGAATAAACTCTTATCCCTTATATGAACCATTTTCCCATTAAATGTAAATCCAAGATAATTAACAAGATTACTTTGACCCTTTATCTTTTCTATGGTGCCATTTTCGTAGAAAAAATGCTCTGTTTTATCCTCATTCAATTCAAGATTAGGAATTTCATTTCTGACACTGTATATGAATTTGGCAATCTTTTCATTTTTACCATTTTTAATATCTTCGCCAGTCATCGGAACAACCATTATAATATCATCACAATACCGCCTATACATTCCTTTTTGAGATGTAATAAAGTCATTTATTTTTTTATCAAAATCAATCATATAAACATTAGCATATACTGCACTTATAGATGACCCTTGCGGAATCTGATAGTCTTTCAAATTTTTATACAAGTGTCCTTTCTTAAACTTATGGAATTCTGCTGTGTCAAAATACTTATCCATATTCCTCATGTCTCTTCTCAGCTTGCCTTTTTCATCCTCTATATCATCTGCTTCAATATAAGAAAATTGAGTTATATTCTTGAATATAGCATAATCTGCAGCATCTAATGATTGTTTTTTTGTTACGCATTTTATTTTTTCTTTCAAATACTTATGATTAAGTTTGTCAAAAAACTTACTAAAATCGCCAACAAAAATATATGCTGAATTACATTTTACAATAAATTCAAATACTTCCTTAGCAAAATCAATATTACATTTTCCCGGAGTACAATTTCTATATGCAGTGGATACTCGATTCGTTCCATGATTTTTCACATAATCGTTATATCTGTTATTAAGTCGATTACCATAGTATTCGTATATAAATCTATCTATATGAGCAGCATAATAAATATCTCTTTCTTTAGATTTAATATATTTATTTCCCACAGCATCATTAGTGTATTTACTACAATCTATTTGAAAGTGAATAAATGGATAAAAGCCATGCTTTGCTACCCAATTAATATTTTGAACTCTTTTCTTGTAATCTGTATGATGCTTCTTTACATCTAAGTGTGTATAAAATTTATCTTTATATATTTCTCTACTCATATTTTCTCCTAAAAGCTTACTGACCAACGACCGGTAGATATCTATTATCAGTAAGCATTAAAATCAATTGGACCTTGTTCTCACAAGGAACTCTACCATACCTCATTTACGATGTGTTGTATAATATCATTAACAGCTACTTTAATTCACTGGTAATAGGAGGTTATACAATGGACAATATTATTCTTTATATTATCAACTGTACACTATTAATTCTGGTCAAGAACGTTCTTGACATAGAATACATAATACCCTTATAGCCATTTCTATAAGGCAAAATTAACACTCATACAAAAACTTAATCCGCAGTCCATCTGCTCTCAAGTTCCGTTGTTTCCATCTTTAATCCATTTTTTGCTTCTATGGTGTCCAGATTATGAATATTTCTTAAATGCCACGAAACAAAGCGTTGTCCATCATTTGGATAGTTTTCTTTATAATATTGTCATGAAATATCATTTATTATTTTATTATACAAAATAAAACCACTTTATGCCACTTCTTTATATCTCATGTAAACATATTCATAAATTTTCTGTCGATAAGCAAATATTGCATTATCTGAATAGCTGTCCGGTAATTCTTCCCATAGCACCTGCCCAATAAGATTATCGACCACAGCCTTCGTTTCCTGTTTATCCGTCCAATGGTCGAGTTCAGCAATCTTAGACTTGACCTTATCAAGCAAATCTACAGCAACCATCTTGATTTTTTTAATATCTTCCTTCGATAAATTCTCATCAAAAAGCATATCGTACAACGAAAGTTCTTCATCACTTGTAAAGCCCTCACGAACATATCTCTGTTCTTCCTGGTTCATGCTGTTAGCCAAGTCTATAAGCTCCATAAAGGTCTTTTCTATGGTAGCTCTGTCCTGTTCCTTGTTATATTCCTCAATAATCTTTTGATAACGCTCATAATAATCCACACGTCTTGGATTTTCTTTGATCATAGAATCCAGCCGCTGCTTAATCAATTCATCCAAATCCATAAACATCAGATTCTTTTTCTTTGCCTTTGCAAACTCTCTTCGAAGTAAGTCAAAATCTATTTTGCTTATGTCAAACCGCTTTACAAAGCTACTTTCTGTTGAATTCTGTTCAATGAGAATGTATTCACCAAGTATGCTATTTATCTCAACCATTAAATCTACTGTGTTAACATGTTTCTTCTTTTTCTTTAATTCATCACAAATGGCAATGATGGCATCCTTATAAGCCCTATCCTTATCTGAAATGTTACTACGGTCAAGATATTTCATTATTCGGCTAAGTTCATTTCCATAGGTCATAAACTGTTTCTTTGTTTCTCTATTTTCAGATACAACATTTGCTGCATCTGATAAAAGTGATAATTTTGCAAAATCCTTTGCCTCTACAAGTTGTTTCAGTTCAAATCCTTTCGCTTTTAGAAATTCTTCACTTGCAGCAATTACTTCAAGAACCCGTTTTATCAATTCTCCCTTATCTACCGTAGGATCAACACCACCTCCACCACCAATATTGGTTGTATAATCAGCAAGTGCTTTGCGAAGTGCCTTTACGATACCTATGTAATCTATAATCAATCCATTACTTTTTCCTTCTGTTACACGATTTGCCCTTGCAATGGTCTGCATTAAAGTATGTGCTTTCAACGGTTTATCCAAATATAAACAAGATAAACATTTTACATCAAATCCTGTAAGCCACATAGCACAGACAAATACAACTCTTAAATGATTATCCTTATCCTTGAATTCCTTATCAAGCTCATGCTTTTCCATTTTTTCCCGATGAATTTTTATATCCAAATCCCATTTCTTAAAGGTCTGTCTTTCATTCTGCTCCTGTGAAACAACAACCGCCATTTCGGTTTCCTGCATCCACTTGATTTTGCGGTCAAGTTCCTGTACTTCCTGCTGTGAAACCGTCTTCTTTAATGCTTTGAGTCTTTCTATCTCTTTTTGCCAATACTCCTGAACAAAATTGTACATGCGGACACAAGTAACTCTATTTAAACATACAAACATTGCTTTACCACTTGT
Organism: uncultured Lachnospiraceae bacterium; assembly: GCA_964422365.1. Classification (GTDB taxonomy): domain Bacteria; phylum Bacillota; class Clostridia; order Lachnospirales; family Lachnospiraceae; genus CAYRAV01. The sequence goes on from CAYRAV010000015.1 coordinate 18,924, forward strand.
CCAAAGGTCTGAATAATGAGATACAAAATCCCTTGCAATAGACTGTAAACGGGATTTTGCTGTCAGTAAATGAATCTCTTTTTCAAACTCATGTTCCAACTTTTCCTGTTGGTCTGCATCCAAATCAGCCGCCTCAATCGCATCCAGAATCCTATCTGTGATATCAGGATTATGAATATCCAGAATTTTCTCTCCTCTGTTCTCATAATAAAGAGGAACTGTTGCCTTATCTTCCACTGCTCTTTTAAAATCATAGATAGAAATATATCCACCAAAGGTACGCTCTGTAATATTATCATTTGCAAGAAGAGGAGTACCTGTAAAACCAATTCTTGTGGCTGTTGGTAACAATGTCACCATATTATCTGCAAATACACCATATTGGCTTCTATGAGCTTCATCTGACATAATGATAATATCATGATTCGGATAAATTGGTTCCTTCGTCTTTTTGTTGAATTTCTGTATCAATGTAAATATGAAACTTGGATTACCTTTTAATTTCTGAACCAAGTCCTCTCCACTTGTTGCAATATGCTGTGATGCCTTTGCCTTCCCGAGCAACCCACAGTTTTCAAAAGTATCACTAATCTGTGTATTTAACTCTTCTCTGTCTGTCAACACAACAATCGTTGGGGAACCCTCAAATTTCCTACGGATTTTCTGTGACAAAAACACCATAGAATAACTTTTACCCGAACCTTGTGTATGCCAAAATACACCTAGTTTACCATTATTCAATTTACGAGCCTTATACGCTTCTACTGCCTCATTAACACCTAAATACTGATGATTACGGGCAAGAATTTTTACTGTCTTTCCATCTGAATGATCATATAAAATAAAATTCTCCAACAAATCGAGGAAATTTTCTTTCTTACAGATACCTCGAAGCATGGTCTCAAGAGCAACACTTCCCTGTTCTTTCTCCATCAAACGTTTCCATTCATGGAAAAATTCATACTTACTGCCAAGAGTACCCACCTTCGCTTCAGTACCATTAGAAAGCATCACAAAAGCATTGTAATAAAACAGATGCGGAATCGTATCAAGATAATCTGTATAATTATCTGTATAAGCATTTTGAACATCTATGGTATTTTTTTTGAGTTCAATAAATAGAAGTGGTATTCCATTTACAAATCCCACGATATCTGTACGTCTGCGATAAAGGTCACCATGGATTTTTAACTCTTTTATAGCTAGAAAGTGATTTCTCTCGGTGTCATAGGGATGCTCAAAATCAATAATTTGTGCTCTTTTCTCATCCACCTGACCATTGGACTTTTTTACCTTTACAGGGATACCATTGCGTATGTAATCATATTTTTCTTCATTTATCTGCAATAAAGAAGAAGTAGAAAGATGTGTTTCGAAAGCTTTCTGTGCTTCTACAGCCTGCGTATCAGTAAGCCACGGATTCAAGATTTTGAGTGCCTTCTGAAAATATCGCACCAAAAGAATATCCTTGTAGGATTTTCTTCCAAATGTACCATTCTCTCCAAGAACTTCTGTATTGTAGGCAAACTCTACCTGCCAGCCAAGCTCCTGTTCTAACAAATGCCCGGCACTTTCCTGAACTAATATGTTTTCTGAATAATCGTAGCTCATAGTAATCCCTCCTTTCATAATGCCTATAATTTCATAAATGAAATCATATCTGCAAAGTTATTTGCCACATGTTCCGAAAAAGGAATCCCTTTGTTATCTGCAATAAATTCTAAAAATTCTGGCATATCTAACAGTATCTTTTGCACAATTTTTTTCTCTTTAATCTGAGTAATTGCATGCATAGAATTTCCAATATCTTCTATTTGCTTGTCCAATTTTTTATCAAAAGCTGTCCAATATTTGGTATACTCCGCTTGCTCTGATGCGGAATATATGTCTGCTCCTATTTTTTTCAACGGTTCTTCCTTATAATATTTTACATCCTCATCACTCAAAACAATAAATATTAATTTTTGTGAAAAATTGCTATCCTTAACAACCTCTAACATTTCATACATACAGTTTCTTGATTTTAAATAATTATCACTTATAATAGTTATTACGAAATCATGCTGTTCTATCGTCTGCATGAACTTTTTAAAGCTTTGATGATATTCAACATCTCTGATATCCCGCGAAATTTTAGCTTTATCCTTTAATTGCGGTGCCAAATGTTCCTCTAAGAATTGAGCAATATCTGTATCTTTCTGACAATAAGATAAAAAAATTGTTGTTAATTTCTTTTCAACTTCTTTTCCTGCTTCATCATCACAATCAATAAAACTAAGCTCTATAAAAGTTCTTAAAGCTACTACAAAAGGCTCAATTGACTTTTTGACAAAAGCTTCTATGTTATCAGAAATTTTGTTGCTTCCTGTATATTCCATGCATAGACCTATTAGACTTATCTGTCCATTAAGAATATATTGAAGCAACTGATATCCATAACTTACCAATTCTTCCTCTTTAGATGGAAGTGACAACACATCTCTCCAGCCTCTTTCAGAAAAAATTTTTGCAAAGTCATAATCTTGTGTCTTGCATTTATTTATGTATTCCATAAGAAATGGAGTTTCTGTAATAAAATCAAAATACTGTCTTATACAATATACCTCTTCTTGTGAATTAATTTTTAACATTTGAGATGATAATGTCCTATATCGTAAAGATATTTTCTGTATTTCTTTTCTAATCATTATTCAGCCTCCCACAAACAGGACAATATGTTCCTGTTTCCTTATCTATATTTCTAACTTTAACATCAATGCCACAACAATTCTTTGTACATTTTACATAATCCTCAGATGGTGTATATAGTTCCTTTATAGACTCTTTCTTTGGTTTCTCCATTGACATTTTAATAAAACCATTTTTATTAATCTGTTTAATGCTTTTGCCAAGTGTCCTATCTATTTCATCCGGCATATAGTTCATAGCTATTTGCTGTGCCTTTTCTAAAACCTCTGGTACAAAAAAAGTATTTATTCTATTAGGCAACCCACATATAGGACAAAAAAAGTTAATGTTCTCTTCGCTCTCATAAACTTCTTTGTGTAACATGAATCTATTTTTACAATAATCACATTCCATCTCTATAAATCCATCTTTATCCAATGGTATTGGTATTTCAAATGAAACATCTGACATATTTACACCTCTATTTCTCCATTCATAAGTTTGGGTAATAATCTATCTCTAGCTTCTTTTGCAAGTTGTATCTGTCGCTTTAATAACTCCACCCTTTGCTGTACTCCTACACTATATGAATTAAACTGTTTCTTAACATCACCAGAAGGGATATACACCTCTATTTCTTCAAGCATCCTCTTCGTAAGAAACTTTATTGTAGAACCACTCGCACATTTAAACAACTGTCCCATACTTTCTCTAACCGCATGATATAATAAGAAAAGATTCTCCCTATCTGTTGGTGAAAATACATATGTTCTCTGATATGCTTCAAATTGTCCTCTAAATAATTTCACATTAAAGTCTCCATTTCCCGCTAATATTACAGCATCACAATCGAATGAATATGACGGAGCTTTTATAGGTTCTTGAGCACATGTAAAGAACGAATATTTTCCATCATCAGTTCCAAAATTAGCATCCTTTTTCCCCGTTAAAATTGGAGCAATCTGTGACAGACCTAATTTCTTCCACCCTTCTGGCACACCATCCACAATCTCAACCTCTTCATATCCCGGAAATCTCAAATCCACAAACCATTCCTTGTACAAACGCTGTGCTGCTTCTTCTAAAAGTTTAATTTGCTTTTGGTTGTTTTCAATAAGGTTATCATACGCTTCAAGATAATCACCTATTTTCTTCTGAACATATAATGGCGGTTTATCAATTACAACTTCTTTCAGTTTTTGCCCTGGCATGTGCATAATTGTAGCACCAGTATAGTACTGTTTTAATGCTCCCTGTTTTCCTGCCATTAAGAACCAATAGTATAAATATCTATAGTCCATATCATCATTTACACGAACTCTATGTAATGCCTTTTGAATTTTCATATTTGGAAGTTGTTCTTTCCAAATGGCACATCTTCCGGGTTCACCACCTTCACAAATAATCAAATCACCATACTTTATGCCATATCGTTCTTCCTCATCTTCTTCAAATTTCATTTCCTGCAAATCATCTAAAGCAAACGAACCCCAACGAACATTTACATTTGCCAGATACGGTTGGAATATTCCTTTGTTCTTCTTTTGGTCAAGCATCTTCCCCAAGCACGATTCAGCTACATCTCCTAATTTCACTTTTTCCCAACTCATAGCCCCATTTCCTCCATTTCCTTCAACATAAATTCTCCCAATTTCTTCTTATTCCGGAAGATAAAGCATACAAATCGAAACAAATAGCCTATTATCCATTCCCAACAATCCGAACTCTATCATCTGTGAACCCTTATCAGTCCAAAGAAGGATGCCACAGGTGGATTATCGCCCTCTTTCACTTTTCTTATAATAATCTGCCTTCATATAGATATCATTTCTTCTCATTATGCCACTGATTGAGTACTTTTTCAACTTCTTCTATTAACTATTCTCTATCTAAAATAGTTAATAGTTCACAATAATGAGTCCAACTCAATTTGCCAGCCACCGACTGGCAATTCTCATAGTTCAGATAAAATGCCCTCATATTTTGTAAAGATAACTATTTTTATGTCTGTTCTCTGTTTGATGCAACATTGTCACATTTTTTCAAAATTCGGCATTTCCAACATCATAACCCCATCTCCTCCATATTCCTTGAGATGGCATCCATCAACTCATTACTCTCTGCCTGCAATGACAATAATTCTTGATGTATTTCTTTCATTCTTTCCTCAAAATCAACTCCATCATCCTCCACAGGAGCTACACCAACATAAGCACCGGGGGTTAATGACCAACCTTTGCTTTCAATTGTATCAATATCTACAATCTTGCAAAATCCAAGTATATCTTCATACTTACCATCGCCAAACTTGCTATAAAGCCAATGGGCTTCTTTCACTACAGACAAAATTTCCTCTAAGAATGCAATTCTTTCATCCCATGAAGCTTGTAACTTTTTCTTCGCTTTCTTATCACAAACTTCTACATCTTTCTTCGCTTGCTCTCTAATATCTTTCAAATGCGTTTTAGCAATCTCAATTCCATCTACAAATACATCATCCAACATTGGCTTTAGTCCCTCATCGCCAAGTTCCGCTATCATATCAGCAAGTACTGTTTTATATTCTTCCAGAAGTGCCTTATATTTACCAACCTCTCCTCGATAAAGCCACACAATAGCATTCATGTTTTTCAATTGCCATTCATTCCACTCATTCAAAGTACGGTCAACAACTGTATAATAATTTCTGGCATCTATGAAAAGAACTTTATTCTGTAATTCTTCTGCTTTTCCCTTATCGAAAAACCACAAAGAACATGGCAAACTCTTAGTATAGAAAAAGTTATTGCCAACGCTAATTATCACATCCACATGCCCTGTTTTTACAAGTTTCTCTCTGATATCCTTATCACTTCCCTGACTATCTGTTGCAGAAGAAGCCATTACAAAACCTGCCCTGCCTGTTTCGTTCAAATATGCATAAAAATAGGAAATCCAAAGATAATTTGCATTTCCAATTTCTTTATTCTTGTTTTCTTTTGGTGAACCAAAAGGCAATCTGCCTGCACTTACAGCTGACTCTGCCTTTACTTTATCCACATTGAACGGTGGATTTGCCATAACATAATCGCACTCACCCTCAAGGTTATGTGCATCACGATAAAAGCTGTTTGCTTCATCCCCTAACTTGATCACACCAGTAAGTCCATGTACAGCCATATTCATAAGAGCAAGCTTAGCATTATATTCCACCTTTTCCTGTCCATAAAATGTCATGCTGCTATTTGCCTGTAATCCTGCTTCATTTACAAAATCACCAGTCTGAACAAACATACCTCCTGAACCACATGCGGGATCTAACAATATACCTGATTTGGGTTCTAAAATATTAACAATCATCTTTACTAATGACTTAGGCGTAAAGAAAACACCATCATCTGAAGCAATATTCTTAGCAAACTTGTTGAGGAAATACTCATATATTCTGCCAATCACATCACCGCCGACTTCATCGAGGGCATTGTTATTAAAAATTCGTAAAAGTTCTCCAAGTAAATCATCTGAAAAATCTGTATAACTCTTCGGTAATACACCAGTAAGCTGTTCACTCTGCTGTTCCACAAGTTCCATTGCATTATTTACAGCATCACCTAAGCTTGTAATATCTTTTCCTGTTACATCTTTTAGCTCCAATGATGAAACATTAGCTGGCAAATTTACAAGATAGTGATACTGTGCCATCTTTGGCAAATAAAGTGCACTCTTAGCTGTAAAGTCACTTGCTTCAACAGGCATCTGCCGACCATTACGCATAGGTCTTGTTTTTAAGATTTCCTGCTCAACCATTTTATATCTGAAAAATGCATATCTTAGAAATAGCAATCCAAGCACAGGCATACAATACTGATTTGATGTCAATTTGGAACCTGCTCTTAACAAATCAGCAGATTCCCATAAATCAGTTTCCAGTTTTTTGATACTTCTATTGTCCATTTTCTTGTTCCTTCCACAGTTTCAATTTATCTTATATTGTGACTATAACTATTACCTTTACATATTGATAGAGGATGCACCTTCATTTTATCCCTTTTCTTCTTTTGTGTAAAGAAATTTTTTAGTCATATTTTTAGCCTTATCGTAGTTTCAGATTATGCCTCATTTTATATACCATTGAAATTCCACAGTATTAGTTGTCAGAACACATATCTTTACCTACTCGCTGAGAAGCCGGAAGCCGCATAAATCCCCAGCTTCCGGCTCTTTTTAGCCTATTCTGTCTCTATTGTTCCATCAAGCATACAAACCATTATCGTTTCTAATGAATCAATCTCTGGATATCATTAAACATGACAAAGACCATTAAAAGCATCAATGCTACCAGACCTGCCATATGTACAAGTCCTTCTTTTTCCTGTGGTACAGGTTTTCTCCTGATCACTTCTAAAAATAAAAACACCAGTCTTCCTCCGTCTAATGCAGGAAATGGGAGCAAGTTCATCACTCCTAAGTTGGCACTAATAAACAAAGATATATTAAGCATATTCAAAACTACAATATCCCATCCGCTTGCAATACTGTCTTCATAAGAGCTTCCTATCATACTGACAATGCCAACAGGACCTGAAATATCATCTGCACTAACTTTTCCCAAAACCATCTGCTTTAAACTTCCCAATGTCAGTTCAATCCAGTACTTCACTTCAATGCCGCTATATTTTACTACCTGCCAGGGAGTTGCTTTTTCCCTATAGTAACTTGCACCAATACCTAATGTTTTTCCTTCATAAAACTGTGGTGTTACTGTAACTTCCTTTTGGGAGCCATCATGCTCATAGACCAACGTAATCGCTTTTTCTGATAATGGGTTTGTTTCCATATATTCTTTCAAAGCCGGACCATCTGCAATCACAGTTCCATCAACACTCACAATCACATCACCAACCTGTACACCTGCTTTTTCTAAAGGCATTCCCTCATTTAAGGAATTTACTTCGACTTTTGCACCTGCTGTATTTGCATTATATCCAAATCCCAATAAATATGTGGAATAATTTGGATTCAATGTTACTTTCATATCTGTTCCATTACGGCGAAGACCAATTTCTACCTCTTCTCCTGTCAATGGATGAAACTGTAAATATGTGTCAATTTCTCCGCCTATCTGTATTTTTTTCCCATTGATACTTGTAATAATATCTCCCATTTCGATACCTGCAAGATCTCCCGGCTGTCCTTCTACTACAGAATATACTTTTGCAGGATTATATCCTGCCATGGCAATAATAATCATAGATAACACAAATGCCAGTATAAAGTTAAAGATTGGGCCCGCTGCTACAATAGAAATTCTTGCCCACACACCTTTTCTATTAAACGCTCTGTCATCTTCTAACTCTTCATCTTCTCCAAGCATGGCACAAGAACCACCAATCGGAAATAACTTCCATGAATATTTTGTAACCTCCTGCCAATCTTCTCTTTCTTCAAAATACTTCTGGGATATAAAAAATTTCACCTTGAATCCCTGATTCGTTTTTGCAATTGTTATGATTCTTGGACCCATTCCCACAGAAAATTCTGGTACAGCTACTCCATTTTTCTTTGCCAAAAGAAAATGACCTAATTCATGAATGACAATAACAAGAGTAAAAATTAATATTGCAACGATAATACCTACACTCATTTCTATTTTCTACCTCCATTTTTTATCAATTTTCTCATATATCTCTTTTTCAACTTCCAAAATATCTTCAAATGAAGGATTTGCTATTATGTGATGCTGTTTCATCATTTCTTCAATGGTATTTACAATCTCTAAATAGCCTATCTCTTTATTCAAAAACATAGCAACTGCCTTTTCATTTGCTGCATTAAATACAGTTGGCATACTACCTCCACATTTTCCTGCCTCATATGCCAATGCCAAGCCTTTAAATGTATCTGTATCCGGCTTTTCAAAAGATATATTTTGAATGTTCCAGAAATCAAGACGCTCCCCAGGCAAATCTCTTCTTTCAGGGTAACATAATGCATATTGTATCGGCAGTTTCATATCCGGTGTTCCAAGCTGTGCCATAACTGCACCATCTGAAAACTGTACCATTGAATGGATAATGCTTTGTGGCTGGATAACTACCTGTATCTGATCATAAGTTAGATCAAAAAGCCATTTCGCTTCTATTACTTCCAACCCTTTATTGACCATTGTAGAAGAATCGATGGTAATCTTTTTTCCCATCTCCCAATTTGGATGTTTTAATGCATCTTCTACCTGAATATTTTTTAAATCTTCCCATTTTTTACCACGAAATGGACCTCCCGAAGCTGTTAAAATAACTTTATCTACCTGTTGTTCATTTTTATCCGCACTTATTCCCTGTAAACACTGGAATATAGCAGAATGTTCACTATCCACAGGAAATAGTGACACTTTTGCCTCTTTAATGGAAGGCATAATAATATGCCCTGCTGTTACTAATGTTTCTTTATTAGCAAGTGCAATATTTTTTCCTGCTTTTACCGCTTCTATGGTTGGTTTGATACCTATCATACCAACTACTGCGGTAACTACCATATCTGCCTCCTCTATAGTACTGCATGCTGTCAATCCTTCCATGCCATATACAATTTCCACTTTACTATCTGAAATTTTTTCAGATAATTCCTTTGCAAATTTTTCTTCCCATACACAAACCAGCTGCGGATGAAATTCTCTAATCTGTTCCTCTAAACGTGCAATATTTCTTCTGGCTGCCAAAGCAACTACATTTATATCCTTATTATTTCTTACCACATCTAATGTCTGGGTTCCAATAGAACCTGTAGAACCTAGAATTGAGATATTTTTCATGATAATTCTCCTTTGCTATCCTATTTCCTATTTTACAATATCATAATTAAAAAATATACAATAGGTGCTGTAAAAATAATACTATCAAAACGGTCCAATATTCCACCATGCCCTGGTATCAATTTTCCATAATCTTTGATTTCATAGTTTCTCTTAATTGCAGATGCTGCCAAATCACCTATCTGTGATATAATAGAACCAACACCCCCTATAATGGCAAATGCTGCTACCGGATTATTGACTCCTACTATCTGTTTATTCAATGCAATCCCATAAATAAAACCAAGTAAGGCTGCTCCAATCACTCCGCCAACGCATCCTTCAATGGTCTTTTTAGGACTTAATTCTGATGGCATCTTATGTTTTCCTATTAACATACCTGTACAGTACGCACAAGTATCCGAACCCCAGGCTGCTATAAAAACCAATCCCACTGCAATCATACCTGTATCTGTTATTCTAATACGGTAAAGATAAGATAACATGCCGCTTACATATATGATTCCTATCATTATCATTGCAATCTGTTCAAAACGATACTTTGGATAAGTTACCACATATGCTGCCATAAGAATTATTAAACCACCAATGATAACAATGTTTATAGCATCCTTGACTTGTAAAAATAACAAAGCATATAAAATAAATGTCATGCCATATCCTATATGTGACAAGCAGCTTTTTTCTAACTTTACTGCATGATACAGTTCAAATTGCCCTATTATTGAAATAATACCAACTGTGGCTAATAGCAATGTTCCTCCATATACCACTGTAATAATTGCAATTAGAACTAAAATAATTCCACTTAAGAGTCTCTTTCCAAACATATTGTGCCTCCTAAATTCCGCCAAAACGTCTCTCCCTGCCATTATAAAATTCTATTGCTTTCTGTAATTCCTGTTTATTAAAATCAGGCCATAGCACATCTGTAAAATAAAATTCCGAATATGCCAGCTGCCATAACAAATAATTCGAAAGTCTCCTCTCACCGCTGGTACGAATCATAAGATCCGGGTCAGGAATATCTTTTGTATCCAAATACCCCGCCATTTTTTTATCATCTATTTCATCTATTGTAATTTTATTATTTTCAAAATCATGCATCATACGTTTGACTGCCCGTATGATTTCATCTCTTCCGCCATAATTTAAGGCCACCTGAAAATTTAAACCTGTATTATTTGCAGAAACTTTTTCCAACTCTGTGATTTTATCTTGTAACTCTTGCGATAATCCTGAAATATCACCAAGCACACGAACTCTCATATTATTTTTATTGCTACGTTTAATGCAATCCTTTAAATAGGATTTCAATAATTTCATTAACGTACTTACTTCATCCTCGGGACGTTTCCAATTTTCTGTTGAAAAAGCGTATACTGTCAAATATTTAATGCCTAGATCATAAGCATCTTCACAAATCTGCTCTACTGTTTTTGCCCCTTGTAGATGCCCATAATTTCTTGGCATCAATCTTTTCTTTGCCCATCTGCCATTTCCATCTAAAATAATTGCCACATGCTGCGGTATTTTTAATTCTTCCAATTGTTCAACCTCCTACAATGAAAAGCGTATTCTGCACTATTCCTATTGGCAGAATACGCCTTTACATGTTTTCACTGGCATACTAAAATTTAGTAAAATTTTGTTTGATATGTAACAGAAATACTATTCTATTTTTCAACCAGCAATCAGCCTTCTTTATATTTCAAATATTTCGCCACTCAAACAAGAAACATTTTTACCAAATATGAATACCAGCATATCCATTTTATACTGTAAGAATTTCTTTTGATTTATTGTCAACTGCTTCATCAATTTCTGCAATAAATTTATCTGTTAACTTTTGAACTTTATCTTCCTGCTGTTTCTGTTCATCGTCAGAAATTTCATTTGCCTTATTTTGTTTTTTCAGCATATCATTTGCATCTCTACGAATATTACGAATAGCAACTTTTGCATTTTCACCTTTTTTCTTTACATCTTTTACAAGTTCTTTTCTTCGTTCTTCTGTTAATTCTGGAAATGCCAATCTGATTACCTTTCCATCATTACTTGGTGTTAATCCCAAATCAGAAGAAATAATTGCTTTTTCAATTTCTTTGATTAAACTCGCTTCCCACGGCTGAATCTGGATTACTCTTGCCTCCGGAACCGAAACATTCGCAACTGACTGCAAAGTCGATGGTGTCCCATAATATTCCACCATAATTTTATCTAATAAATGTGGATTTGCTCTTCCAGCTCTGATATTTGCATATTCATTATATAATGCGTCCACTGACTTTTGCATTTTTTCTTCAAACTGTTTCATTTTTATGTTCCTCCTAAAACCATACTTCTTGCAAATAAACTATTCGTCACTCTCTTACCTGCTTTGTATATTTACAGACATTAAACGCAAAAAACTTCTTTTTATTCTTACATTATCTTACACTGTTACTTCTGTTCCTGTAAATTTTCCATTAATTGTATTTACAATGCTATCCTTTTCATTCAGTCCAAAAACCAATAAAGGCAGTTTATTTTCCAAACACATAATAGTTGCTGTCAAATCAATAACCTGCAATTTCTGATCTAATACTTCCTGCATGGAAATAGTGTCATATTTTTTCGCATTCGGACTTACCTTAGGATCACTGTCATATACACCATCAATCGCTTTTGCCAGCAAAATAACTTCTGCTTCCATCTCTACTGCTCTTAGCACAACACCTGTATCTGTCGAAAAGTATGGATGACCTGTTCCTCCGGCAAAAAACACAACCATTCCCTTTTCAAAATATTTATTTGCTCTGTCTTTAGAAAATGCTTTGGTCATTGTACCACATTCAAAAGGTGTTAACACTTGTGTTTTCATTCCTGCATAACGAAAAATTTCTGACACATAAATACAATTCATTACTGTAGCTAACATACCAATCTGATCTGCTTTGGTTCTGTCAATGGTCTCACTTGTTCTTCCGCGCCAGAAATTTCCACCACCAATGACGATGCCAACCTGAATCCCCTGGTCTACTACTTCTTTGACCTGTTTTGCAACATTAAGGCAAGTTGCTTCATCATAACCGGTTTTCTTATCTCCTGCCAACGCTTCTCCACTTAACTTCAAAAATACTCTTTTATATTTACTCATAGACCACATACCTCACCTATACAATCTTTTACAGAAATTCTTTTTGCTCTTTACCATTCTATACAATATGAAACAGCTAAAATACTTTTGTTCTTTTATTTTACTGCTCCTATTCTGCTCCAAAGAAATTGTCAATGTCGACTGATACATATGATAATGAGCAATATCCATCAATCACTGCACCATTATTAATTTGAATAGATTTCGCATTAATATTACCTTTTATTATTGCAGTAGAATCAATCACTACTGGCCCATTAATATCTATTTCACCCTTTACAGCACCTTCAATCACTGCTGAAGTACCATTTATATCACCAATAATCACTGTTCCTGTAGCAATCTTTACACTGCTCTCACTTTCAATATTTCCATTTAATCTTTCTGTATTAATATAAACTTCTGCACCTTTGCAGTTACCTTTTACAGTACCTACAACAGATAATTTTCCTAAACATTCTACATTTCCCTCAATTGTACCAAGTACCTCTAAAGAACAATCTGATGTAATTGAACCTGTAATTCTAGTTGCCTGACTGATTACAGTTGTTTCATTACTAGGCTGGATTGTTTCTGTTGTTTCTGTTGCAATTGTTTCTCTTGTTTCCATTTCTCTTGTTCCCCTTTCTACTGTTTCTGTGTTTTCCATTTCTGTTGTAGCGTTTTCTAACATAATTGCATCTTCCTCCTTATAAAATATTTCTTTATTAGAATTATTATTCTTCTCATTAGAAAATGTATCAACATTATCCTGAACAAAAAAGTTCGTGTTGTCTTTCTGCTCATTCAATGTTATATTCTTTGTTTCTGTTATGGCATCTGTAACTGCTTTTTCGTCTTCTTCTAATTGGTCTTTCATTTCTTCAACCATATTTTCTTTATCAACTAATGAATTCTCTATTACCTCTGTTTCTGATTTCAATTCTGAATCAAACTTATGTCCTGTTGAAACCGCCTCTTTTGCAACTGATATTGGTTCTGATACTGTTTCCTCATCTGTTATTGCTTCTGATACCAATACTGGCTCTTCTATTGCATCTGATGCTGGCTCTTCTGCTATATCTGATATTGCCTCTTCTGTTGCATCTGATGCCGTCTCTTCTGTTTGTTCTGTTATTGGCTCTGATGCTGCCTCTTCTGTTTGTTCTGTTACTGGCTCTGATGCTGCCTCTTCTGTTTGTTCTGTTACTGCCTCTTCTGTTTGTTCTGTTATTGGCTCTGATGCTGAATCACCTGTTACATCTGTTATTGGTTCTGGCACTGGCTCTTCTGTTTGTTCTGATATCTGTTCTGGCTTTGACTCATCTATTGGAACTGATGTTAGCTCCACTGCTGAAGTTGTCACTGACTCTGGTGTTGATTCTTCTATTAGAATTGAGTTTGACTCTATCTTTGAAGTTTCTGTAGGATTTGCTTCTTTCTCTAGATATAATCTCTCCACCTGTTTTTGTTCCAATTCTTCTAATGTATCTGCTGCCTGCTCTAAATATGCCCCTGCAACTTGTTCTTGTACTAATTCTTTTTGTAAATGCAGCACTTCTATTGAATTGGCTTCCTCTCTTGGATGAATTTCCTGAATATACTTTGGTATTACTTCCTGCTCTGAATCCATCTCTTCTATTGGATTTGCTTTTTCCTCAAAATCATATAACGCTTCTGCATCTGTCTGTTTTTGTGCTATATTTGGCTGATTAATTTCATTTAATCCAACTTTCTCTGTTGGAACTTCTTCCTGTGTATACTCCGCATAAGAACTTCTGTCTGCTGGCTCTTCTCTTTCTTTCAATACATCCGGCATTGCTGCTGGTTCTTTTAATTTCTCTGGCATTGCTGTTTTCTCTTGTTCCCGTTGCTGATTATTTAATTCAACTTCTTCTAACATTACAACAGGTTTTGATTTTTGTATTTCAGCATTTTGACTAACCAGATTTTTTTGTTCTTCTTTTTTGGCCTGTTGTCCTGTTGCAATAATTCTCTCTAGTTCATCCAGAATATCCTTTTCCACTTTTCTTTCCGTTTTTAGTGTACTTGTTTTAATATTATTTATGTCTTGCTCTTGTTTTGAAGCATTAGAAATACTATTATTGTCTTCTAATTCCATTCCATTCGCTTTATTGAAATTGGTACTTGAAGTATTTACCAAACCGCTGTCACTATTCTTTTCTCCCCATAAATTTTCATCAGGCAATAATTCATTTACAGCCTGAGACAAGTCTTCCTTCAAATCTCTAAAAAAACCCATCAAAATCCTCCTCTTTTTGTATCATGATAAGCAATATAACTTAAAATAAACATTTTCCATATTTTAATCAACAGAATCTGCCTTAATATGTTGTATTACCTTTGTATTCTCATCAATTGGAAGCATATGCATTCCCTGTTTTTTAATATTCTTAATGATTTCAGGCAATGCTTCCACTGTTGTTTCCTTTGTTCCTGCATCATGCATTAAAACAATCGACGTATCATAATCTTTAATTCCTGTCATCACATTATCAACTAATTCGTCTTTTGAAACAAGCTTGCTGCTTACTGCATCACCATTTATTACATTCCAATCAAAATATGTGATACCTTCCTCATTTAAACAAGAAATAAATTTCTTCATATCAATTTTACTAACTGTATTACTGCTTCCTCCTGGAAATCGATAATATAACGGTTTCTGACCTGTAACATCTGTCAATAACTGTTCAATTTCTTGCAAATCTTCTTTAAAGGCTTTTACTGAACTATAAATAGACGAATATTGATGTGAGTATGAATGCATTGCCAAAGTATGCCCTTCTTCAATAATCTTATTATACATCTGTTTGGAATAATCATCTGTTTTTCCTATTACAAAAAAAGTTGCTTTTACATCATTTTCTTTTAATATATTCAGAATTTCTTCTGTATACATGCTTGGCCCATCATCAAAAGTTAAATATACCTTCTTTCCTTCCAAAGTTTCCTGTTCTGATGGTGTTTTTGTCTTATTCAGAACATTTTCCTCTTCCGCAGCCATACCATTATCTTTCCCTTTCATATACTTTGTATACTCTTCATAATTGTCACTATACAACTTCTGCAAATGATCCACTTGTCTCTGCATTTGGTTTAACCTAAACATAAATATAAAACAGCATATTGTGGGTAACACCAATAGTAGTACAACCCCAATTATAATCAATCTCTTCAATCGTCTAATTCTTTTTCTACGTTTTTCCTGTGTTTTGTCACAACTTGTAACTTCTTGTTGGTCATCCATAGTGTAATCATCCCCTCATTTATTGATACATAGATATTCTACCACACTTATAGAATTTTTCAAATAGTAATCTAATTTAAATTCATTTTTATTCTTTAGTGAAAATATTTTTAACACATTCTGCACATCTAAAATTATTATCAAAAATCAATACACACCTAAGCTCTTAAATGCAGCATATAAAATCTAAAGCGGTGCTGCTGCATCTGACACTTCTATCCTATTCACAACTAATGGACTTCCTTGTAAAAAAGAGCTGTCTATTATTAGACAGCTCCTCTTTACTTCGTAATGAACTGTGCCCTTACGATGTTCATTATGCATTCATCTGTTTTGCTACTTCTTCAGCAAAGTTTGATTCTACTTTTTCAATTCCCTCACCAGTTTCAAAGCGTACAAAACTGTTCACAGTTATTTTTGCATTATTCTCCTTTGCAACTGAATCAATATATTTCTGAACAGTTAAATCACCATCTTTTACATATGCCTGCTCCAATAAACAAACCTCTTTTAGTTCTTTTTTTAGACGGCCCTCAATCATTTTTTCAATAATATTTTCAGGTTTTCCTGGATTCTCATTCATAGCTGCTGCTTTTAGTACTTCTCTTTCCTGTGCCTTATATTCCTCTGATACATCATTGCTTGAAACATATTTTGGTGCAATTGCTGCTACCTGCATCGCAATATTCTTTGCTGCTTCTTTCACAGAATCATTTATGACATCAGTTGCCATTTCAACTAATACACCAATTCTTCCACCAGCATGAATATAGCTTTCTACAAAACCTTCTGATGCAGAAGTTTTTGCAAATCTTCTGATTGTCATGTTTTCACCAATTACTGCTATCATAGAAACTAATTCTTCTTTTACTGTTTTACTTGAATCATTAATCCACTGTTCTGATAGCAATTCTTCTACTGTATTGGCACTTGATGCTGCAACCTGTGCTGCTACATCAGCAACATAATTCTGGAATTTATCATTTTTTGCAACAAAATCTGTTTCACTATTTACTTCAACAATTGCTGCTGATTTTCCATCTTCATTTACTTTTACTGCAACCATACCTTCTGCTGCAACTCTTCCTGCTTTTTTTTCTGCTTTTACAAGTCCGTTTTCTCTTAGGAATTTTATTGCTTCTTCCATATTTCCATCTGTTGCAGAAAGTGCTTTCTTACAATCCATCATTCCTGCACCGCTTTTTTCTCTTAATTCTTTTACCATTGAAGCTGTAACTGCCATTTGTTTTACCTCCGAATTTATTTACCTGTTTTTTATATTTTTCTTGAAATCTTACTTGTACAAACAAATATCGATTCCCATACTATTCAGCTAGAGTGTGTTTAAAAATTGCTTGTTACAAGATGTGCATCACAATTTGTGGGGATTTGTTCTAAATTCATGAGGCATAGCGGGCTACATTGAATGAATTTAGGGCAAATATCCTCACAAAGTGGGATGTGTAGATTGGAGCAATGCATTTTCAAACACGCTCTAGGCTATAAACAATTTGTCCAGTCTCACTTTTGACAAATGTTAAACAGCATTTCTAAATAGCCTGTTACTTTATTTGCTAAATTAAGGTATCATGACATATATTAATTCTATAATATATTCATGACACCTCAATCAATTTTTTTCTATCAATCAATAAGCTAACAAAACAACATAATCTGTGAAACTATTCCGCTGCTACAGCCTCTTCTGTTTCTTCAGTTTCGTCTACATCATTTAACTGAACTCCCTGATTTGCCTCAATTACAGCATCTGCCATTTTTTCAACAATTAATTTTACCGCTCTGATTGCATCATCATTACCAGGAATTACATAATCTAATTCTTCTGGGTCGCAATTTGTATCAGCAATACCAATCAAAGGAATACCTAAAATATGTGCTTCCTGAATACAAATCTTTTCTTTCTTAGGATCTACAACAAAAATTGCATCTGGAACTTTCTTCATGTCCTTGATACCACCAAGGTTTTTCTCAAGTTTATTCCATTCTTTTTTCAATTCAATTACTTCTTTTTTAGGCAGCACATCAAATGTTCCATCTTCAGACATTCTCTCAATATCTTTTAACCTTGCAATTCTTTTCTGAATTGTTTCAAAATTAGTCAGCATTCCGCCCAACCATCTTTCATTTACATAGTACATTCCGCAACGCTCTGCTTCCGATTTTACTGAATCTTGTGCCTGCTTCTTAGTTCCTACAAAAAGAATAGTTCCTCCATCTGCTATAATATCTTTGATTGCATTATATGCTTCGTCTACTTTTCCTACAGATTTTTGTAAATCAATAATATAGATGCCATTTCTTTCTGTATAAATGTAAGGAGCCATTTTAGGATTCCATCTCCTTGTTTGATGTCCAAAATGTACACCTGCCTCTAATAATTGTTTCATTGAAATAACGCTCATAATTTTACCTCCATTTGGTTATTAATCTTCCGTAAGTTTCATTCTTCTGTAGAACCAACATTCTTTGGCACCCCTACAAAAATCTACTCACGTGTTTTTTTCATACCATAGCAGTATATCACATATTTTTATAAGGTGCAAGAACTTTTTATCTTGAGTTTTGGTTATTATAATCTGCCATACATTTTGACAAATTATAACTGGAATAGCTGAACTGTTTTTTTATTCAGTATTTTTGAAAAAAATGA
The DNA here is from genome assembly GCA_964422365.1 of uncultured Lachnospiraceae bacterium. Classification (GTDB taxonomy): domain Bacteria; phylum Bacillota; class Clostridia; order Lachnospirales; family Lachnospiraceae; genus CAYRAV01. Next base: position 37,441 of record CAYRAV010000015.1, read on the forward strand.
TAACAGTTTGGTTATGATTATTATTTCAATAACGCTTTCGCTATCTCTTCATAAGAAGCTCCTTTTTTTATCTGGTAGGTTCCCTGTCGAATTTTAGTTTCGTATCCATTTTCAAGTAAATATTTATTGAATTCTGTTGCATTTTCTATTACCCCTAACTCCTGCAATTTCTGGCAGATTTTCTCAGACCACATACCACTCTCAACTGTTAGGTTTACAACATCCGTTTCTTCAACAGGCTTCTTTGTTCCCTTTGGTTTTGAGGTTTCCTTTTTTTGTGGCTTTGTTTCCGATGTAGGCTTTATTTCTGGTGCAGCTGTTTCTACTACTTCTTTTGTTGGCACTGGTGTTATTTTATCAGTAGGAACCGAAGTGATTGCTGCTGCCATACCCAATTCTTTTGGATCAATCATACCTAATTTTTTTGCCTGTTCTATAATCTCCTGATTGGTCATAATATTTTTTTCTGATGTATGCAGCATAGATAGTATAATTGCCGTTAATACTATACCTATTCCAAATCCTCTTAAAAAAATTTTTAATTTCATATTTTATACCAAACCTTTCGTCTGTACTTTTTTAACTATATTTTTCTAATCCTATTATTTGATATATAAAATACTATGACTTACTATTCATCATCGTTTCATAATGATTGTTTTTCTTTACTTTTTCTCTCCCTGATATAAATCAATAATTAATTTGACTTCCCCCTGCCCTCTTCCTAATACTTTGGCAATTTCCATTATAGACATCCCCTGCATATGCAAATCCAATACTGATTCATTTGAATTTGCTTTCTCTTCCTCAGTTTCACTTGAGAATGAATTATCTCCTTCATTTTCTTCAAAAATAATTCCTCCACCAGTGTCAGCAGCAATGTCTTTCCCTTCCTTATCTGCATTATTTGTTTGATTTTCAACCTTCTCCATTCCATCTTCTAACTTTATTTCTTCAAATTGCCTGATACCATCTATCTCTTCTTTTCTTTTCCCAGATAAATTGCCTGATGCTTTTCCTCTTTTACGTTTCTTTTGTCTGGATTTTTTCGTTTCAGGTTTTACGTTTTCTTTGACTTCAGTTAATTTTTTTTCTTCTACAACTACCTTTTGTAAAGCAATTTCTTTTCTTGCCAATTCCTGCATCGTCTCATCTTTTTCTTTTGTCCACATGCTCCAGTCTTTTTCTTCTTCTTTTACAGCAATTAACATTTCTTCTAACTTTATTTTAGATGAATCAATTTTTTTAATGAATTCCTTCATTTCACTTTCTTTTTGATTCAACATATCATATAAAAAAACAACTTCCTGATGATTTTGTTCTATCTTTCCTAAAATCTGCTCTCCATATTCACTAAAGGACATAATTTTCTCATTTGATAACCTGCTCATCTCATCTTCTATTTTATCTAAAATATCTATTTGTTTATCTTCTAAAAAATTTTCTTTGTCATTTTGTATATTTTTCTGCTCTGATTTTATAGCTTCGAGAATTTCTGTTTTTAATTCATCCTTTAAATCATCCGATCCCAGTTTTTTCTTCTCCTCTTTTTCTGATATTATAAAACTGACTATTACAATAACAATTCCAACTATTATTAATACAATTTCCTTTGTCATAAATATATCCTCCACCAGTATCATATATCCAATTTCATTACAGTCTATATTTTTATATCAAAACCTCCACTAGTTGATTCATCCTTCTTCTCTTTGCTATTTTTCTTACCATCTTCTCCATCTTTCTTTGGTTTTTTATTTTTACTCTCCTGATAGGAACCATTTCCTTTTTCTTTTGCATCATAACGATATGGAGAATTTTCACTTGGTGTATACTTTACTACCTGTTCTGTATTTTGTTTTATATGCTGTTGAAAGTTATTTGCCATATTAGTTTGATTTTGTTGTAATCTGTGCTGCTCTCCTAATTGTTGGTTCGCAGCTTCTTGTGACTTTGGAGCTATTGTTATAACATCAATAGGTCTAATTGACATAATTTTACACCACCTTCTATATATTCTTGTATCTATAATAAATAAGTCAGACACAAGCATTTTGATACATTACAAATGTCATACTCAGTATCTTTTTATCAATATTCAACTTTCATAATATACATAAGTACTGTGGCACCAATACTTTGATGCCACAGTTTTATTTTATGTATACATTATAATAATAATTTTTTAATTTCTGCCCTCTCCTTTATAAATTGGCATCTTCTGATTTCTTCCTTTACATAATATACTGCATTAGAAATCATAAGTTTTACACCAGGATATGCAATCTTTTCTATCTTAATTTTTCCATTACTATATTGTTCAATTTCTTCTCTAATTATGGCACACTGCTCTTCCACTTTTCTCATTTCCATATCCAAAATCTGAACTTTTTTATTCACTAGCTTAATTTGATTCAATCTATCTTCTGGAAGCTTGTCACCACGTTCTAATTTAGATTTATATACACTAAGAAACTGTTCATGTTTCTCTTTCTCTTCATACATGTCTGATAAATTTTTCTCCATCTCTTTTATATTTTCCATTAATTTCTGATCAAAACCTATTACTATATAAGTTTTTGTTCCCATTGTAGAACCTGCTGTTTTCATAGAAACCATTGTTTCTGATTTTACTTCACCACCATTAATCAGTCCTTTTTTCCCTGTGGCTGTGATTTCGCCTTTTGCAGTAATCTTACTATGCATAATAGCACCTGCAGACACATTTCCTCCTGCATATACTTCAGAATTTTCAATAAATTTTGTAACAATATCGCCCTCTGCCTTGAGAATTCCTCTACCCATTCCCTGAATTCCACGTTCTAATACAATCTGTCCTCCTGCAATTAATGATGCCCCTTCTACAACACCATGAACAATGATATCACCCTTTGCTTCTATTTTAAACCCTGTAATAACATTTCCCTTTACTTCAACATTACCATCATAGTTAATATCGCCCGTTGCCGAACACACATCTGCAGGCACCTCATAAGTATTCGAAACAAACACAGTATCTCCTACTAAATTTACATGCCCTGAAACATTTGTATACATACACAATTCATCTTCTGACAAATGAATATTCTTTCCATGCTTTAAATGTAATACCTTTACTTTATTTGGAAAAATGGTATTTCCTGTCACATCAGTTCCTGCTTTACCAAAATCAGCAGGCTGCAAAACTGCTAATAAATCGCCCTCATTCACTTTACTTAAATTATCCAAATTATGAAAATCCACTGTACCATCTTCATTAATTTTAGGTTTCATTGTTAAACCAGTTTTAAAATGATATGTGATTTCTGCATTTTTTCCCTGAACAGGATCTGTTGCTTTTGCAATTAAAATATTGGTACAAAACTGCCTTGCTTTTAAATACAAATCCAGATTTTTCTCAATAATCCCATGTACAATTCCTTTATGTGCCAGATCACTCATCATTTCTTCTTTTGTGATTAATTTTCCCTTTGAAGAAGGAGGATAGAAGCGTATAATTGCTTTTGTTCTGTCCTTATTTACAATAACCTTCATATATTCATCTTGAGAAAGTATTGTCTGATTTGTTATTTTCACTTCTTTCATTTCTTTTGCACCAAGAATCTGCTGGTCTAATTCTTTGATATCAAATTCTGTAATTTTCTTTTCATGGAGATAAGCCGCCACATCTTCTATCATAATAGGTTTTCCATCATTCATTGGTGGATATAATTTTATATATGTCCCATCTTCCTTATGTTTTAATTGAAAAAAACCGTTTTTATAATTCATGCTCACCCCTCCAATACAATTATTGCCCTTTATTCTATGAAAATTTTATAACCTAAAATATATCTGCCATTTTTCATTAAAAAATCCCCCAATTATTAATATTCTCTCCAATTCTTTTCTTCATTTTTTGTAATGCCTTCGTATGCAGTTGGGAAATTCTAGATTCTGATACCTCTAAAATTTTACTAATCTCTTTTAATGTCAAATCCTCATAATAATATAACACAATCACTTTTTTTTCGTTTTCTGTTAATGTTTCCAAAGTTTCTTCTAAAATCTTCTTTAATTCCTCTTTTTCAACAACTTTTTCCGGCTGTTCAAACTGTATACTTGCATTTGTATCCACTCGTATTTCTGAACCTTGTTCTAGAAATTCATCTAAAGATACAATATTGGTGAGTTTTGTCTGGTTCTGCCAAACAATAAGTTCTTCTACTGTAATATCTAATTCTTTTGCAACCTCTTCATCTGTTCCGGCTCTTCCATACTCACTTTCTAATTTACTATATGCCATATCCATTTTCTTTTGTTTTTGACGCAATGTTCTTGGTATCCAATCCATTTTACGAATTTGGTCTAAAATTGCACCGCGGATTCTTAAACTTGCATATGTTTCAAATTTAACTCCCTTTAACATATCAAATTTATCAATTGCATCAATTAAACCAAATGTTCCATAACCAACTAAGTCATCATATTCTACCGTATATCCCAAATACATGCTAAGCCGTCCTGCAACGATTTTTACTAATCCTGCATATTCAATAATGATTTTTTCTCTTAATTCCGGAGTTTTCTGCTTTGTATACTCTTCCCACAATTTATTCTTGGTTTCTTCGCTCATTGTTACCTCCACTCCAACACTAAGATCTTTTTATTAACCATGTGAATCTTTGCTGTTTCATAAACAAATATTGCTGTATCAAGACATTTGTAGTTACTCTGCAACATCTGATCCTGTTTCTGCATATTCTTCTACTTCTGCCTCATTTGTTCCATTTTCGGCTTCCATTTTCGCATACTCTTCTTCTAATTCTTTTCTTTTTTCTTCCAAAATATGTTCTGCTTCCTGTCTTTTATTTTCTGTTACCTGAGATTTTATAATTGCCTGTGCTATAAACCCAATTACAGCAAAAATAACTAGTGTCATCAACAACACTTCTAAACTATATAAAACATCATATCCTTTAAATATACATATTAAACTTGTAACAGCACCCGCTGATAATGTAATCAAACTTGGAATATATCTTAATTTCATTTTTTCACTCCCAGTTATATCGTCTTCTTCGCCTTCCCAACTGCTTTTATCAATAAATCTCCTGTTTCCGGGTAAAACTCAATGGTTCTTCCATAATTCAATCCTGTATCCTCTGCTATAATAGGAATTCTTAGTTCTTTTAATTTCATTTTTGCTGCTTCTACATTTCGGTCACCTATACATAACATTTCATTATTACGATCTAGTTTAAACATTTGTGCTCCACCCGCTATCTTCGCTGTCAGCCTAGATGGTCTTGCTCCGTTTCTTGTCATTAATTCAATCAAAGCCATAATACCTGTATCTGCAAATTTTGCAACATTCTCATTTCTTCTAATTTGGGTACTATCTGGAAGCATAACATGGACCATGCCTGCAATTTTAGGAAGCGAATCATATAACACAATTCCCACACAGGAACCTAAGCCAAGTGTAGTAATCGCATCTGGTGACTTGCAAATATTCATATCTGCCATTCCCACTTTTATCATATTTCCCATTTCTGCACCACCTATAACCCTAATGATTTCATAATTACACTATAAGACTCTAATGTAGGGATTAGGATAAAATAGCCACTAATATCAATCATACCATCAATAAATTGGGATTGTATTAATAATGCCTTATCTCCCATTTTACCAAATTCTATTGCTGGAACACTAAGTATCGCTCCTGCCATATCAATTGCAATATTAGGTACAGAGGTGTTAATACATAAATGAGTCAAAGTTGATAAGGAAGACAAATATGCACCTGTAATAATATTACCTATCTCACCTAATGCTGACATCTCCATATCATCAAATTTATTGCTATCTTCAATACGATCTTCAATGTTACCACCCAACAATATCCTTACTAAACTGTGGGCACATTCACATTCTAACATAAACATCATGTCGCCCTGAATATCACCCTCCAAAGCTATTAGAATACCAACCACTTGTGTTTCAGCTCCTCCAACAATTTCGGCTAGCTCTTTAAATTCATATAACTCCACTCTGGGGACATTCATATTGATTTTTGAATTTATAAGCTGCGACAATGCCGTAGTAGCATTGCCTGCACCTATATTTCCAATTTCTCTTAAAACATCATATTCTAATGTGTTCAAACCTTCTATTTCAATATCCGACATATGACCACCTCTTGTTTGTTTATGGTTATGCAGTCTCTTTTTCAATAATTACAGCTGCAATATTTAACAATGAAATTAATCCATCACCATGCTTGCCTATTCCATTTAAATAAGCCCCTCTCTCATCACCATCATTATGATCCGGTTTGTCAATATTTTCCTCACATAATGTAACGACTTCTTTTACTTCATCAACAATAATTCCTATTGCAGCCTGTGGCTCTAATTTAATAATAATGATTCTTGTCGTATTATTATATTGATCTGCTTCTAATCCGAATTTTAATCTCATACTCATTACTGGAATAATTTCTCCACGCAAATTAATAACACCCTTGAAATAGTGTTGTGCCTTAGGAACTCTTGTTATATTCTGCATTCTTACAATATTATCGACATACTGAATATCAATCCCATACTGTTCTGTTCCTAATTTCACTACAATATATTGCTTTCCTTCATCGACTTTTATAGCTATTCCTTCTGGATTTGTCTTTGTATCTTCCATGTATAACCCCCCTATACCAACGTGTTAGCATCAATTATTAATGCAACTTCACCATCACCTAAAATTGTCGCTCCACTAATAATATTATTGCTGTTAATATATTTTCCAATAGACTTGATTACGATTTCCTGTTGTCCTATCAGATTATCTACTACTAAACCTGCCAATTTTTCCCCCTTAACAACAATAACAACCGTTAAGCTTTCTGGTTTTTCTTCTCTTGGTTCAACATCTAATATTTCATCTAACCTAATTAATGGAATAACACTTCCTCTTAAATGAATTACTTCTTTTGTCTGTACATATTTTACTTCTGAATATGCAATATCTTCAATCGTTTGAATACTTCCTAATGGAATAGCATATTTTTCGTTTCCAAGTTCTACCATTAATGCTTGAATAATTGCAAGAGTAAGTGGTAATCGGATAATAAAATTACTTCCCTGTCCTAAAACAGTCTTACACTCAATATCTCCACCTAATCCCTCAATTTTATTCTTTACAACATCGAGGCCGACACCTCGTCCTGACACATCTGAAATCTTTTCTGCTGTTGAAAAACTCGGACGGAACAATAAATTAATTACATCTTGCTCTGTCATAGTTTCAGCCTGTTCCTCTGTAATCGTTCCTTTTTCTAATGCTTTTCTCCTAACCTTTTCAATATCAATTCCGCTGCCATCGTCACGCACTTCAATTACGACATTATTACCATCCTGATAAGCATCAAGAAAAATGGAACCTACTTCTTCTTTTCCTGCTTTGATTCTGTCCGCATTGCTCTCTAATCCATGATCTGCTGCATTACGCAATAAATGCATCAATGGATCTCCAATTTCATCAATGACTGTTCGATCCAATTCTGTATCTTCACCAGTCATATACAATTCCATTTTTTTATCCAGTTTCTTACACAAATCACGAATCATTCGAGGAAATTTGTTTACAACACTTTCAATTGGCATCATTCGAACTTTCATAACCGATTCATGCAGATTGGTTGTAACACGCTCTAAATATTCAATCTGTTCATTAAATCCTGTTCCACTTCTTGATTCATTTTCTCCTGAACTAATAGATACTAATCCATTCTTGGCAATAATCAACTCACTTACAAGATTCATTAACACATCCAGCTTTTCAATATCTACACGAACAGATCGGTTCACAACAGGTTTTGCACCTTGTTTCGCTTGTGCCCCTTTTTTGGGCTGCTGTGCTGCTGGCTGCTTTTTATCTTCTTTCTTTTCTTCTTTCTGCTCATTTACAATTTCTTTTGTTTCTTCTTTTTTTACATCTGTATTCTCTTCTTTTTCTACCATATCCGGTGATACTTCAAATTCTTTTATTGTTACCTTTTCAATCTCGGAAACTGACATAACTGCAGACTTTATCTTGTCAACATCCTCCCCTGTTACTAACAATATTGTAATATCCATATCAAATTTTTCATCTTCAATATCCTGTACTTCTGGTACAGATTTAATTACATCACCATAGTCTTCTAACGCTTTAAATACCAAAAAAGCTCTGGCGGCCTTTAAAATACAGTTTTCCTGAATTTCTACATTTAATACAAATACATTCTGATTTTCTTTCTTTGCCTTATCAACTGCATGCTTTTCAAAATCTGCAATTTTTAAATTTTCAAATAATGCCTCTCCTGTTACTTTAGACTTAGACTTCTGTGCAACTGCAGTTCCTGATGCTGTCTCCTTTGATGCGTCTGCTTTTCCTCCACCCTCTAAAATATCATTTAATGCCTTTATAATGTCTTCATTATCCTCTGTTCCTTCATCAGCAGTATTCTGAATTATTTCCAAATAATTTTCAAGTGCATCAAGCCCCCTGAATAAGATATCTATCAAATCATCCTCTACTCTCATTTTTCCGTCACGAATATTTGAAAATACATTTTCCATATCATGGGTCAATCGCTGCATCCGTTTATAACCCATTGTACCTGCCATACCTTTTAGAGAATGGGCAGCTCTAAAAATTTCATTTATGGTTTCCGTATTATCTGGCTCTTTTTCAAGAATCAAAATTTGCTCATTTAAATTCTGTAAATGTTCTTTTGTTTCATCGATAAAAATCTCTAAATATTGACTTACATCCATGCTATTGCACCCCCACTTTTTTTACTATAGCATCTGCCACCTTTGTTAATGGTACTATTTCATCAGCAAGACCATTTGTTATCAACACTTTTGGCATACCATAAACAATACAGGTTTCCTCATTTTGTGCTATAGCGTACACATTATTAGTTTCTTTCAGAAGCTTTATTCCTTGTGTTCCGTCTCCTCCCATTCCTGTTAACACAACACAAGTAATCTCATCATAAGTTGAATAACGTAATGACTCATACATAATATCAGCACATGGTTTTAAACCATTCCTTGCCGGTTCTAAAGAAATAGAAATTGTCTTATCCTTTAAAACCCTCATTTGCCTTCCGCCTTTTGCAATGTATACAACACCTTTTTCTAAGACATCGCCATCTTCTGCCTCTTTCACCTTAATCTTACTTAAATCATTAAGACGGTCAGCTAAAGATTTCGTAAAACCCTCTGGCATATGTTGTACAATCAACATTGCTGCATCCAGATTCTCTGGTAATAATGGAACAACAGCCTGCAATGATTTTGGTCCCCCGGTAGAACATGCCAAAGCCACTAATTTCGTTCCTTTCACAATCCTCCTTTCCCCTGTAATCTGCCTTTCCACCGTTTTATACGAACTTTTATGAGTATGTTTTATTATATCATCCTTTTCTTTGTTTACCGTTCTAATATTCAAGGCCGCCCTCATACAGCGAAGTAACTTTTCTTTAAATGAATCAGATTTCACTTCAATAAAACTTCTAGGTTTTGTTACAAAATCAAATGCACCATATTCTAATGCCTGTATTGTTTCCTTTGTTCCTTCTACAGCTACTGTACTTACTACAATGACTTTTGCATGTAATTTCAATTTCATATAGTTTTTCAAAAATTCCAAACCATTCATTTTTGGCATATTAATATCCAAAATAATTGTATCATACTTTGTGGGTTCTTTTATTATAATGTCTAATGCTTCTAACCCATTTACAGCAGTATTACAAACCTGAAATTGATCATCTGAATTTATTATATCAGATATCACCCTTCTCATAAGTGCTGAATCATCAACCACCAAAATATTTTTTTTCATTAAATCATTCCCTTTTTAATTTTCCTTCTCTCTTGCTCAAAAACGTATTTTACTATATCCTCTCTATCATCCATTGGTATTTCTATAAATTCAACCCTTGTCTCATACAATCCTGTACGATTAAAAACAGGCATTGTTGATATAATACGTGCTTTTAATTCCATTAACATATCTTCACCATTCAATCGAATTGGTATATCCATATAAATTTTCCCTTCTTTTGGAAGTTCCTGCTTTGAATTGAATCGTACACCGCCACCGCTAATATCAGTGATTGTAGCATCTTGCCATTGTTCCTGAACTTTTTCTAATGCTTTCTCACATGCGTTTCTTGCTGCTTCGGATACAAAGTCATCATTTTTCAGTTTTCGTATCAGTCTTTCTTCTTCATCAGAAAAAACACGGTATCTACTGTCAATAATACCCTCCAAACGATAAAACTGCCTCCTCTGGCATTTTTCGAGTGCTGATGTAAATTGCACAACTAAAATATATACATTTCCCTCTTTATAACGATCTTCAATTTCACATTGACATTGAAATAACCCCGAAGCGGTATGAAAACTCATGGCATATTTATCTCCAACTGAAAGCGGAATGACTTTAAGATTCTCCATTGGCATGGCAATTTTTGCCTTATCACCTTCAATAAAATCTATAAATTGACTGATATATTGCTTTTTCTTCTGACCTTCTTCTCTGTCTACTTGTACAAGATCTAACTTATCCCCAACCTGAATTACATTTTTCACAACATTACCTCCCTTATTTATCAATTTTTCTCTTTGATTTTTAGTAATTTTATAAACAATTGTGAAATTCCTTTTTTCTCTCTTTGTTCATATAATTTATTATCATTTAATACTCTTGCCAGTTCCTGAATGGATGTTGAAGCATTGGTAGAAGGATATGCTAATGTCAATGGTTTTTGCAATATTACTGCTTTAGATACATTTACATCATCTGGAACTGCTCCCAAATACTCCAATTTGATATTTAAAAATTTATCAACTACCACTTTCATCTTATTGTAAACTGCCTCACCTTCTTTGTAATTTCTCACACGGTTGGCAATCATTTTAATTGTTGTATTATTCCTAACAAATTCTGCTTTTTGATTCAATGTCTTTAATAATGCATATGCATCTGTGATAGAAGTAGGTTCAGGTGTAGCCACTAACAGAACTTCTGAGCTTGCAGCAACAAACTCCAGAACTGTATCTGCAATTCCTGCTCCTGTATCAATGATAATTACATCTGCAATCTGATCTAAATCACTTAATGTCCGGGTCAGGTAAAAAATCTGTTCTCCTGTTAAATTTGCCAATTCCTTTATTCCCGAACCAGCCGATATAAAACCTATTCCATTAGGACCTTCTGTAATAATTTCCTTTATTTTTCTATTGCGGAATATTACATCTGCCAAATTATACATGGGACGTATCCCCAGCATCACTTCAATATTAGCCAATCCAAAATCTGCATCTAAGATAATCACTCTTTTTCCTATTTTTTTCAACTCTAAAGCTAAGTTCACAGACAAACTTGTCTTACCAACTCCGCCCTTTCCACTTGTAATAGTAATTACTCTTGCAGTTTTTTTAGTGTTATCATCCATTTTTATAATATTTCTTAACTGTTCTGCCTGATCCATAAATTACTATCCTCCCAATAATTGCTTCGCAATATCCTGTGGATTAATAATTTCAATATCCTCTGGAACGCTCTGTCCTAATGTTGCATAAGAAAGCTCTGCTCCAGTATACATTCTTATATTCAGAATATTTCCTATACAATGGGTTTCATCTAATTTTGTAAATATGATATTATATTTCGTTATCTCTGAATATTTGTCTACAATATTTAATAAATCTCTATATTTTGTTGTAGCACTTAATACCAGATAAACCTCTCTCTCCATTTCAGGAATCGTTAATAATAACTTTTCAATATCATCTCTCTGTTCTCTGCTTTTATGGGACCGTCCAGCTGTATCTACTAATATCAAATCGTAATCTTTGAATTTCTCTCTTGCCTTTTTCATTTCTTTTTCAGAATATACAACTTCTAATGGAACACCTAAAATATTGGCATAAGTTTTCAACTGCTCTACTGCCGCTATACGATACGTATCCGAAGTAATTAATGCAATTTTGCTTTTTTTCTTTATTTTCAGCTCAGAGGCAATCTTGGCAATAGTTGTTGTCTTCCCCACACCAGTAGGACCTATAAAGAAAATAAATTGAGGATCACCTTCGTTCATTTCTATTATCTTTGGCTGCCCTAACTTCAAAATAATTTTTTGATAAATACTAGTTAATACATTGTCTAATGTACTGTCTTTTATTAAGTTGTTTTTGATTTCATTTATAATTGTTTCTGCGTATTTATCCTCTACTTCATTCGAAATCAATTGATTATAAATCAAATCAATACATTCTTTATTTTTGTTTCTTTCTTCTTGGTGCTTTTTTTCTTCTACATTTTTTTCTTCATCTTTTTGTATTTTTTCCTCTTCTAATTTTAATTCCATCTGCCTTTCCAATAACTCCTGCAGGGAATTTAACTTATCTTCTATCTGCTTGGTAGATGTATTTTCCTTATTTGTTTCTACTTTACTGTTTTCTTTTGATCGTTCCTCATTATTTTTTTGAATTTCTTGTAATTTAGATAACAATTCCTCACCTGAATTATAAGATACATTATCATCTATTGCTGCTGTTACTTCAACCATATCTTTTTTTAACAATCGATAAATGCCTTTTGCTTTCACGGTACGTACATTCATTATAACTGCATTCTGCCCAAACTCTTCTTTTGCCAGCATCATTGCTTCTGATTCTGTTTTTCCTTGAAATTTTCTTATTTGCATTAAATTGTCACCATCCCAACCGATTGTAATTCAACATTTGACTCTATCTCATTATAAGATATTACAATTAAATCCTGAAAATAATCCATTGTTAATTTTTTGAAATACATTCTTACAATAGGTGAAGTAATAATAATAGGATTTTTTCCCATATCTTCTAATTTGTTTACCTCTTGTTGCACGGAATTCATAATATTTTTTGTTGTTTCTGGATCTAAAGTCAAATATGTACCCTGTTCTGTCTGTTTTACAGAGCCCATAATTTCCTGCTCTACTCTTGGATCTAATGTCACAACACTTGTCATTTCATTTTCTGGGAAATATTTACCTGAAATTGCTCTCTTCAAACTTTGTCTTGCATACTCTGTCAGAACATCTGTATCTCTTGTAGTAGCTGCATAATCTGCTAATGTTTCAAATATTGTAATTAAGTCCCTGATGGAAATGCCTTCCTTTAACAAATTCTGCAATACTTTCTGAACCTCACCTATACTTAGCAGCTTAGGAACAAGTTCTCCTATTAATGCTGAATTTGCCTCTTGAACATTATTAATTAGATTCTGTACATCCTGTCTTGTGAGCAATTCATCAATATGCATACGAATAACCTCTGTTAAATGAGTTGCAATAATAGATGGAGGGTCCACAACTGTATATCCCATTGTTTCTGCACGTTCTCTCTGGCTTTCTGTAATCCAAATAGCAGGTAAATGGAATGATGGTTCAAAAGTTGGAATACCTGTAATCTCTTCTTCCACATATCCCGGATTCATTGCCATATAATGATCAAAAAGAATTTCACCTTCACTTATCTGTATTCCTTTTATTTTAATAATATACTGGTTTGGATTCAGCTGAATATTATCCCTTAAACGTATAATTGGTACAACTGCACCTAATTCAAGTGCAATCTGTCTTCGAATCATAACAACACGATCCAGCAAATCGCCGCCTTGATTCACATCTGCAAGTGGAATGATTCCATAACCAAATTCCAATTCAATAGGATCTACCTGCAATAATGCATTGACATTTTCATGCCTACGGATTTCGTCTGCCTGTACATCCTCTTCTCTTACTTCCTCTTCAATGTTTTCTATCTCAATAGAATGTTCAATCAATCTTCCCAGTACTATCATTCCCAGTCCCATGGCCAGATAAAAAAGGATTCTTCCTTCCTGCCTGAGAG
>CAYRAV010000016.1:0-50553 GCA_964422365.1 uncultured Lachnospiraceae bacterium
GGGTATCCCGCAACTCATGCCCTTTCGGGCTGGCGGACTTCGTCCGATATGGTATACCCATCTGTCCTAAATTCATTCGATGCAGCCCGCTGCACCTCATGAATTTGGAACAAATCCCCACAAATTGTGACATACATCTTGTAACAAGCAATTTTCAAACATGCTCTAGTTCTATTTGATACTGCCGCAATGTATCTATCACAATATCTTTTATATCCGGTTTCTTATTCAAGATATTTTTTATCTCTTCAAATCCATTATCCCTTAATTTTGTATTATAACCTATGCGTTCTCTTAATTTCTGACGTCTTACATTTAAAGTATGGCGTATTTCCACCATTTCTTTGCTGTCAATCAATGCCTCAGCCTGTGAGACCCAGATTTCTATATCTTGTATCTGTAAATCTTCTAATTGCCCTAATAACTCTTCTCTATAATAATTCAACCGTTCTGTATTATTCTGGTATCTTCTTTCCTCTTCTAATGCCTTTTGATATTGTTCCCATAGATACTGAAGCTCCATTGAAGATTTTACATTAAATTTGCTGCATGCATAATCTAATACAGAAGTATTATTTACATATTTTATTTTTATCTTATTTAGCAACCCTATCGCTTTATTTATTTTTTTATCAATGAGTATAACCTGATATTTATTTTTTCTTGATTCAAGAAAAATATATGCTGCACTTCCTGCTGCCATCACAATTGTCATGATATATGGAATTGTCATATCTGATTGAAATGCAGCGGAGATTGCCCAAAATAATACAAATAGCGAGACAATTAAAACACTAATTGACATTGCTATTTTTTTTAGAAATTTCTGCCCTGCTGCAATATCATTACGTTGATAAAGTAATGTTTTCTTTTCACTTTCTAAATGATGCAGATCATTTTTTACAATTCGCTGATACTTCTCTTCTTCCTGCATTTTTTTTATTTCTTCTAACATATTGCTCTGATATCTTCTTATGCCATAAAATTTAGGATCTGTTGATCTTAATTCACTTTTTTGATATTGATTCCTTTCCCGCATTAAAGTCAACATCTGCCTTGCATTGTCTATCATTTCTGACTTTACTTTCTCTGGAGCTTCATCTATTTTTTGAATGTCCATTAAATATTCTGTCACTACCTGATATTCTAATCTGGCATCTTCCATCTGATTGGACGCCTCCACAATCTGCTCACAGCTGTCTGCTATATATTGCTGGTATTCCTCCTTTGTTTTTGGTTTACTAATCCTATCAGATGAACCATTTTTCATTTCCTGTAATAACTTTTCTCTATTTAACTGACGGCCTTCTTCACGAATGATTTCTATCTCCTGGTCTTCTTTTTCTACTGCTTCTATCTTTTTTTCAAAGTTGTCAGTGGATTCTTTTCCTTTTTTCTTTCTTCTAAATAAGCTCATACTTTCACACCTTCTAATGTACCTATACACAGTATTATTTACAATTCTTCCCTATATTCCTTCTTCCATTGCCCAATTAATGTTTCAATGTTTTCATAATACTCCGCTACTTTGCCATCTTCTTTCAGCTTTGAAAATTTTTTAATCTCTTTATAAATTTGTAAATTCTTTGCCTCTTCTAAAATAGTATTTAATTCCTCTAAATATAATTTTGCCTGTCCCTCTGAAACTTGATAACGAAGAAGCTCTTCCTCAAATTCTTTTTCATATTTTCCTAATTTCAAAGCAAAAAAATACTGTTTTAAACTTTCCTCGTTATTATTTCTGCTATAAGCTTCCTTAAATTCTTGTGCCGCAGAATGAAATGTTCTTGTATGCACATGTGCAATTGCCAGATTATGCAGAATATCCCCATATTCTTTCACATCTAACTCCGCCGCCTCTTTGCTATGCAAAATCTTTTCATATTCTTTTGCAGCCTCGGTATACTTTTCATATCTGAGATAATTATCTCCCTTTATCTTCATTCTGCCCCACAATGGCAGATCATTGACAGAATCTATAATTTGTATCACATCTTTAATTTCATCTTCTGTATAATAATCTGCACTGCATAAGAGAGTTACAACAATATCCTTCATTCCATTTCTGTTCTTTATCATCTGTTCCAATTTTTCAGCTGTTTCTTTCATTTCTAATTGTTCTCTCAGCCAGACAACCATTGCTCTATCAAATGTATCTTCTGTTACAGTATAAATATTTTCATATAAATAATAACATAACTCTTCTATGGAATAGACCTCACTCTTTGTTAATGGAAAATATAGTGGTTCCTCTGCCAACTTTCCTGTACACAATATAAATTTTCCCATGTTATCTATTCCTCTCTTTCTTCTATTTTTCCAGTTCGGCCATACCATTCATACCTTAATTTTCAATACAAAGCACTTCCTATTAAACCTCAAAGGTCTTTTCCCAAATTCTATGACTAGAAGGAAACATAGAACCGAATCCCAATTCCTTTATGGAAATTACCAAAGTATGCAAATCTGTAAAGCGAAGATGCAAACGGATTCTTTCTGTACGAGCAGGCTTTTGTCTTATTCCCTCTAAAGGTATCATTCTTCTTTCTTCCGTTCTTTGAATAACATTATACAAGACAATCTCTAACTCTTCTTCCTGATCCATAATAATATCAACTGTATTCTCACTTTCATACCATGCCTGTCCTGCTTTTAACAGAACAAAATCTTTTATTTCTGCATCATAATACAACTGCATCCTGACTTCAGAAACAACAATATCATCTCCTGCGAAAAAGAACTCTCCTGCCCTTTTTTGTTCTATTGCCTCTCTTGCCGCATAGCAGGCTCCCTTACTATATAAATTCTGACCTATAAAAACTCTTCTGCCAATACACAGCCTTTTTAAAACATCTGTTGACCATTCTCCTTCAAATCCTCTGCCAGTTACATAAATAGTGGCCACTATCTGCCTATGCAGTACATTTTTTGTGATATTTTCGAATGTAAATGCAATATTTTTTTTCTGTAATGGATTTTCCAACATTTCAAAATTTAATGTAGCAGTAAAATCCTTTGGCACAATACCAATCAGTGCAGGTTTTCTTTTCCGATTAATACTAAGCTGATTATAATACAACCCCTTTTTATTAAAATCAAACAACCCTACATCATTGAGCCACAATTCTTTTTTTTGGCTTAATGCATAACTAACAAAACTCTGGCTGTGACTCTGCACCATTGCACGGTTCCTATGTATTCCTAATCTTCCTAAAGCCTGATAAATACTGCGGATAATCTTTACATCTGTTTCTTCAATTGTTACAACCAGCTTTAATATGACTTCATCTGGACATTCTCTTTTCAAAAGATTTAGTACTTTCTTTAAAAAACGTTCCAGTAAGACATCTGCCGAAAATTCTGTTTCAAATATTTTCACATTTTTCTCTTCTTTTACTCTTTGCAATATTTGATTTAAATATACAGCTTTCTCTTCTTTTGCCAATTGTATTGCATCCAATCCATATACCCATTCTTTTGTATCTTTCCGCACTCCCAAAACAGTTGGTATCTGTTCCTCATTTTCCTTATACATAATTGTTTCTGCTTCATAAGTTATTGTACTGAAATAACTTATCTGGGAAAAATCATCACATAAATCCAATCCAACTAACAACGTTCCCTGTTTTTTCATTTTAACTTCTCCTATAGCATTTTAAACGCTTCTTTTGAGGCATAATCTGTGCGGATATAATTGTCTATCAGTTCTAACAAGGTCTTTTCATCCTGCACTTCCTGTGCCATCAGCATTAAATTCAGCTGATTATAACGATCCTCTTCTACATCAAAATCTGCATCTGCTTTTACCATAATACTTTCTGTTATATTTACATCCATTCCATCTATTTCTGTAATATAATATTGTAATATTTCATTATAAAACAACGTAAAAGATTTTACAAAAATTCCCTGATAAATGTTTTCCATTGTTTCTGTAATATATTCTTGATTATTTTGTTCATTTTCTATCAAATAATGAATCTTTACAGTATGCCCCGGATTGGTTTTATATTCCACAAAATATCTGTCGGACACTTCACTTGGAAGTTCCACCTTATTTTTTAACCGCTTAAAAAATGGAAGAATTTTCCCCTCTTCTACAAATTGATTCAAATAATAATCTGCCAGTTTTTTCTGTTCTTCGCTTAACTTTTGTAATTCACTATAATATTTCAGCAAAGCCAGCATATAGGATACTTTTTCTTCATGAAACAATTCCTTTTTTATAATTTCAAATATTTCTTTTGGGGTAATTCTGTCAAACATCAAGTATTTATACACACTATAACATAAAAATGCCTTTTTGAGTACCTCATTGCCTTCTGCCTTATAATAAGATATAAAGGCACGAGCCGAATCAGGTATATAACTTTCTGTAAACAACATCTGGCTAAGAAGTCTTTCCTCTAAATGGGTAGTTGGCATTTCTTTTTCTTTGGCTTCGCGCCATATCTGAAACATTTCTTTTGTTGTTCCAACATATTCATCAATAAGATACTCTAAAATATATGTATCATATTTTCGCTTTTGGAATACATAATAACACATTTCACAAAATAGTCTTTTTGTTGTTTCATCTTGCATGTTTTCTAAAACATTTTTATTTTTCTGCAGCATTTTTGTGCAAAGACGCATAATTTTCTTTATATCGACACCCATATAACCAAATTTTGCAATGTCTTCAAATATTTTCTCATAAAGTCCTCTGGTAATTCCGATTTCCATTATTTCTATTTTATCACTTCGATACATTGCACCTAAATCTACATCTAAAATCAGACTTTCTAATTTTTCCTCTTCATAATGGTCATAATAATAACGTATTCTGCTCATTTGATATTTTCTTTGGTAACCATTCCGTAACTTGCTGTCATCTACCATATATTTAATTGCTGCAAATTTTCCACCATCATACTGATATTTCTCCGCTTGTTCAAATAAATATAACAACAGCATTTCATTCCTATTTCCAGCTTCATAACATCGTGCCGCATACTTTTCAAATGGAATTAATTTTTCCAGCGTATATTCCTGTATATTTTTAATGTACCTGTTTCCATTTGCGTCTGCAAAAAATATTTTTGCATTTTCTGTAAACATTGGAATCAGTGCTTCTCTATTTTCAATCGCAACATAACATTCTTCTCTGCACTCTTTATGAACAATATAGATACCTATCAATTTTGTATTCCTGCATGTCATTTTATGGATAAACATAACATATGGCAGCTGTTTTTCTTCTTCCTGCGTGAATAGTTTCAGTAAAAGGCAGTCACAATACAAGAATGCCAGCTGTGAGTCTATCTTGTGAAGTGCCAGTTGCGACTTTACAAATTCCACAATCTGTTCCTGATATTCTGCATATATTCTAGGATATTCATTTCTACAGTGGATAATATTAACAAAAAGTAATGCTTTCTTTTTCTCCGGAAGAAGGTTTCCATGCTTAAAATACAAATATATTTCCATTGGCAGAAGTTCGCCGGTATCCTCTTCTAAAGAATACATATAATACTCATGCAATTCCGTAATTTTTAATTTTTTTTCAATCCCAAGCTGATACCATTTTATATAATCTTTTCCTATTTTTTCTCCTTTAATCAACATACTGCAAATACTACTTAAAATTTCATTTTTCTCCCACTGATGGTACAGTTCAACAAGATTTTTAAAAATCAACTGATGAAACTTTTTCTGTTTTCCTGCCAAATCTGCAAATATATCTATTACTTTTTCTTTTAAACATTGTAGTTTTACTCCCATATTAATTACTTGTATGTTAAACGGATCTAATTCCTTTAACATAACTGGAGATTCATTATACAGAGAACAAACCTCATAGTACAAAACCGGGCTATAACACCCCTTATCAAATTGTTCTCTAATTGCACGTAATTTAGCAGTCTTATTACTTTCAAAACGTTTATCAAGAAACAATAAATACCATAAAATATTCCATTTTCTATATTCCTGCTTATAATGCTTTGAAATTAATTTTACTGCTTCCTCCACATCACTTTCCTGCTTTAATACCAATGCTTTTAAATACATATAACCACAAAAAACATCTATTTGTTCCTTTTCCAGCTTTTCTTTTTCTTTGTCAAGCGATGCTAATAGTTTTTTTGCTGTCTCTTCTTCTCCCCCAAGCAAAAAACTATGAATCTTAAATAATTCCAAACTCTTTGTATATTCAATTTTTTCTAGTTCCTGCAATACTTGTTCTGTTTTTTCTACGTATTCCCCTACTGTGATATGATTACTTCTGAATTTGAGATAATTATTTACAAGGCAGGCAGACAATTCTTTTTTCTTCTTTCTGTCAGGGTCAGCTTTCACACTCTCTTTGATGCACTCTGCCTCAATTTCTACTTCCACAATTTGTGATATTGTTTGCAGAATTATCTTTCCTTTATTGATGCCATGCCGCATTTTTGCGGGGTTAAGAACAATATCTAATATAAAATTATTGCCTATAAAATTATCTCCCCAAACAATTTTGTGATCTGGTATGATAAAAGCATTATCTGTGCTTACCCTTATCTCCATATATCCCCAATGATTCTTTGTTAATATGATTTTATCTGCAACTGTCTCTGTTGTAACTTTATATTTTTTTTCTTTCTTATCTACATCAAATTGAATTCTTGGCTTTTTATTATTTGCAATTAAAAATTCTTCCAATGCCTGGCTAGTGGAAATTCCCTTCATCAAACTGCGATACAAAACTTTATTTTCTGTATCACGATGCAAAAATATTTTTTCAAACTCCTTTGCTTTAAATAAATGTACGGCTTCTGTCCAATCAATTTTTGCCAAATTAGCAAAATGGAACAAATCATTTATTTTCCCTATTTTAGTTTCTACATAAGGCGGAATAATATGTGCAGCAAATGGCACAGTTATTTCACCACAGCTTGAAACAATGATTATATTACCAGTAATATCCTGCTTTTCCTCAAACTCTTCTGCCGAAAAAGTATATGCTATTTCATTTTCTTTTCCGGCAAAGGAGGGTGTTTCAATATGTAAACTATGTAAAGAAGAATAGCTAAGGCCTTTCATCACTGCATTTTTATTATTCTTTATTGTTATGCTTCCTCTGTATTCTTTTCCGCTCTCTACCTCAAATTCTATTTTTTCTTCTGATAATATAATTTTAGGTAGTTCATATTCAAATATTTCTTTTGATAATTGTGTAATTTTTTCTTTCACTTTTGTCCACCTGCATTTATTTCTATTTCAACGGATTATTCCATCCGCTCAGTTCCATTTAAGTTTAAATCATGATTAGCTTATGTCCAGAGCATGTTTGAAAATTCATTGTCACAATCATAACACCCTGTTAGCTTGCAAAATATTCTCATGTTTTGTAAATGACACTTCTTGAATAATTATCCTTATTCTATGCTTATATCACATGACACAATAGTTCCATTATAACACTACTATCATAAAACTTTCAACTAAAAACAAACGTTTTTACACTGTTTTATCATTTTTGCTTTTTATGGTGTTTTATTTATTTTTTTGAAATTCCATCAATTTCTATTGCAAATTGTGAACTTTCATGTTAATATAATAAAGGTTTCAGAATATATCTGAAAAAATACTGATTGCTAATACCTAAAAGTGGAGGAATTTTTATGAAGCTATTTCGAAACGAAGCATTATCTATGAATGATATTGATTTTTCTAAATGTGAAACTTTAAATGGTGATTATATTGAAATCGCAACTGCAAGACCAGAATTATTAGAAAAATACATCAGCTACTTTGAAACCTATATCCAAAAATATCCAAAACATATAAACTGTGATATATGGAAACATTATATTTTAGTACTAGAAGATGCTATTACAGCACAAAGTTAATATATATTGTGTAACAGTTCAACCATGCATAAATGATGGTGCAAAGTACATGTAACTGCCTGCAAGCCAGGGGTACTTTGTATCATCATTTCTATATAGCAGACGCTATCAATGAAGCACTTGTCAATCAATCTATTTTTTAGTGAAAATGTATCTTTTGACAAATGATACATTGGCATCACCGAACTGTTACTATATTGTGATTAATTGTGATTACTTTGGCTATTAAAATTGACATATTGAATATATTTAATCTGTGATGTTATAAGGTATCTAAAAATTGATTTGTCAATTTTCAACCGCCAAGTAATATGAAATATAAAAGTACACCACATATGGTTCTGCCAAATAGGACATTTACCCATGTAGCGTACTCTTTATTTTGTATTATATTCTGTATACAATACTTGCTGATATCTGCTGAACAAATTCCAGTATCAACAATTGTCCAGTTTAAATGCAAATTTATGGCTTCTATACACTTCTGCAAATTATAAATATCTGTTTTGTATCCTTACTTATTTCTATAAATAATTTCATTTCTTTCCGGACCATTCGACACCATTGTAATCGGAACTTCAATTTGTTTCTCCACAAATTCTATATATTTCCTACAGTTTTCAGGTAATTCTTCGTATTTTTGAATTCCTCTAATATCTTCCTTCCAACCAGGTAACACTTCATATACAGGTTTTGATTTGGCTAATTTCGCAGTGGTAGGGAAATCTCTAGTTACTTCTCCATCAATCTCATAACCAACACAAACAGGAATCTCATCTAAATATCCTAATACATCCAACACTGTAAATGCGATCTCTGTTGCTCCCTGAATCTTGCATCCATAACGTGTAGCAACTGCATCAAACCATCCCATCCTTCTAGGACGTCCTGTTGTAGCACCATATTCTCCACCATCGCCACCACGTTTTCTCAATTCTTCTGCTTCCTCACCAAATATTTCACTGACAAATTCTCCTGCACCAACTGCACTAGAATATGCTTTTACTACGGTTACAATGTTATTAATCTCATAAGGTGGAATACCTGCTCCAATCGCACCATAAGCAGCTAATGTAGAGGATGATGTTACCATTGGATAAATACCAAAATCAGGATCTTTTAAAGAACCCAATTGCCCTTCCAATAAAATATTTTTTCCTTCTTTAATGGCATTTTGTAAATATGAAGCGGTATCACATACAAATGGTTCTACTATTTTTTTATATTCCATTAACGTTTGGAATAATTCTTCTTCATTGATTACCGGTTTATGATATAGATGTTCTAATAATATATTTTTCTGTACACAAACACGTTGAATCTTTTCTCTCAAAATATTCTCTTCCGCAAAAAGTTCAGATACCTGAAAACCAACTTTTGCATATTTATCCGAATAGAATGGTGCAATTCCTGATTTTGTAGAGCCAAATGATTTTCCTCCCAGCCGTTCTTCTTCATATTGATCAAATAAAATATGATATGGCATAACAATCTGTGCCCTATCAGAGACTAAAATTTTAGGCTTAGGCACTCCTTTTTCTACTAATTCATTCACTTCACGGAACAAATAAGGAATGTTTAATGCCACACCATTTCCAATTATACTTGTTGTATGATTATAAAATACTCCCGATGGCAGTAAATGTAATGCAAATTTTCCATAATTATTGATAATTGTATGTCCGGCATTGCTTCCCCCCTGAAATCGAACAATAATATCCGACTTCTCACCGAGCATATCTGTAATCTTACCTTTTCCTTCATCGCCCCAGTTAGCGCCTACAATAGCTGTTACCATATGTAATTCCTCCTGAATTATATTCACAATATAGAAACAATAGTATCTTTACAAATTAACGTTTCAATTACTCATATGATTTCCCTGGTTCAATGAATAATTGTCATTATACTAGTATTTCCATATTCCTTTAAAATATTAGTATCTTGTCTCATTTTGATATAGAATAATAAATCCCATACCTTATCTATTCTACTACATAATTGTCCAGATGTAAAATACTAATTTTATTGTTCCATAAGAAAAACACTATTGTTCAGCCATGGCATGCCTAATCACACAAGCTTCTCTGCATGACCCTGAACAGTAACATTTTATCCAGTCAAATGGAAATGCAAGCATTTCTGCCTAACTTGAAACATACCAAATCAGGCTTGCTGCCCATAGGAATAAACTTATACTATAATCTCCTGAATTGTTAGTTCTCTATTTTCAGATAAATCCACAAAACCTTTTTCGGTCAAGACCAATGGCTTGGAAACCCAGCAGGGATTAATTTTAATAATTTTTCCTTTTGTATCATCACTCATACGCACAGGCATATTTATATAAGCTTCTGCGGTATTTTGCAAAAACGTCAATAAATATTCTGCATCATATTTTTGGAATCCATCCTCTTCCATAATCGAAATAGCTTTAAATGGACACATTCCTTTTCGATAAGAACGGGTAGCTGTCATTGCATCGTACACATCTGCAATTGATACAATTTTCGCAAAATTCTCAATACTATTCTTGTTCAAACGCATTGGATAACCAGAACCATCCATCCTTTCATGATGCATCAACGCAGCATTTTTCACGCGTTCATCCAAATTCTGATTTTTTAAAATATTGTATCCATGCTTTGGATGAGTTTTTACCAAAGTATATTCTTCCTCTGTCAGTTTTCCTTTTTTATCGATAATTTCTGCTGGTATCATCAATTTCCCTATATCATGCAAAATACCAGCCAATGTCAAAATTTGAAGTTCCTCTGTAGATTTACCAAGCCATTTTCCAATTACATTGCTTAACATTCCCACATTTAAACAATGAGCAAAAGTTATGTCATCATATTGTTTTACACAATTCATCATTTCAATGATATGAAGTCCATTTCGTCCATTTGATAATAGTTCATCTACTTGTTCTAATAAAATATCAGGTCTGATTTCTTCCTCATTAGAAACAGCTCCTAAAAATATCTTTTCTACATGAGCAATATTCTCAGCAAATGTCTTTTCAAATTTCTGAAATTCTTTAGATTTTTTTAATTCATATGCCCTTTGGGAATATATATCATTGTTTTCTGCTTCTCTGACATCCTCCTCGTCATTGTCATCCTCAACCTCTACCATTACCTGATAAATTCCATACCTTTTCAAATGTAAAATCATATTTTCATTTAAAATAGTATCCTTGCTAATGATAAGCTCATTATTATAATATACATCTTCCAGCAATTTTGTACCTGGCATAACACGGAAAACCTGCATTCTTTTCTTAGCCATATGCTTCCCCCATTTGCCCAAAACCCGCCTAAAAACTGCTCTTTCAGACACATTTTGATACATTAAGTAATATAATATTGTAACTTCTCCAAACTGTTATTGCTAATTTACTGTCACAGTTTCAGCCATGTCATTCATACCTTGTTTTCCAGTGTGCAGCACATCCATTCCGGCATCCTCTAACAGGTACATTTGCCAAAATATACATTTTAAACAAAAAATTATGAATCGGCTGAACTGTAACAATTTATCAAAAGGTTTATTTTAATTTATAATATAAAACAGGCAGCAAACGCATATTCATTTGCTCTAATTATACGTTAATTTCAACCTTTACACCTAATGCATCTTTATTCTCATCCAAAATCGGCCAAATCACTTCTGTTATAAATTCTTCTACCTGCTGCTCTGAACGGCCAGTATACTGCTTTGGATCCATTTTCCCTTTCAATTCTTCCAATGTCATGGAAAATGCAGAATCTTCTGCAATTAATTCTAATAAATTATTATCCAAGCCTTCCTCTTTCACTCTCTTTCCAGCTTTCATTGATAACGCTCTAATCTTTTCATGTAATTCCTGTCTGTCACCACCAGCTTTGACTGCATCCATCATAATATTTTCTGTTGCCATAAAAGGCAATTCTGACATAAGATGTCTCTCTATTACTTTTTCATATACAACAAGTCCATCTGCTACATTTAAATACAAATCAAGAATACCATCAATTGCCAGGAATGCTTCTGGAACACTTAGACGTTTATTAGCAGAATCATCTAAAGTTCTTTCAAACCATTGTGTGGAAGAAGTGATTGCAGGATTAAGTGCATCTATCATAACATACCTTGCTAAAGATGCAATCCTTTCACTTCTCATCGGATTCCTCTTATATGCCATTGCTGAAGATCCAATTTGATTCTTTTCAAATGGTTCTTCTACTTCTTTTAAATGTTGTAATAAACGAATATCATTAGAAAATTTATGTGCACTTGCAGCAATTCCTGCTAATACATTTAGTACTCTTGTATCCACTTTTCGTGAATAAGTTTGTCCCGATACAGGATATGTGCTGGAAAATCCCATTTTTTCAGCAATGAGCTGATCTAATTTTTTGATTTTTTCATGATCGCCATCAAACAATTCCATAAAACTTGCCTGTGTACCTGTTGTTCCTTTGCATCCTAACAATTTCATAGTATCAATCACAAAATCCAAATCCTGCAAATCTAAACACAGTTCCTGTAACCACAATGCTGCACGTTTTCCTACTGTCATTGGCTGTGCAGGTTGAAAATGTGTAAATGCTAAAGTTGGCGTTGCTTTGTATTTTAATGCAAATTTAGATAAAGCATCCATTACGTTCACTAATTTTTTCTTCACTAATCTCAATGCTTCTGTCATAATAATCACATCTGTATTGTCTCCCACATAACATGATGTTGCACCCAGATGAATAATCCCCTTTGCTTTGGGGCATTGTTGTCCATATGCATATACATGGGACATCACATCATGACGCACTAATTTTTCTCGTTCTCTCGCAACGTCATAATTGATTTCATCCTGATGTGCTTTTAATTCATCAATTTGTTCTTGTGTTACATTCAGTCCCAATTCATGCTCTGCTTCTGCTAAAGCAATCCATAGTTTTCTCCATGTCTTAAATTTCATGTCCTGTGAAAAAATATATTGCATTTCTTTACTCGCATATCTTTCAGACAAAGGGCTTGTATATCTATCTGTACTCATTGTTCAAATTCCTCCACTTTTATTATTAAAACACTTCTCTTTCTATCATTAGCAAGATAAAAACTGTTGTTTCGCTAATCCTTTCCATTACATTATTACAATTTACTATGCTGCCATAATTCAGTGATTTTGTAATGTTATCTTAATCATTACTAGATTGATTCCTATGTTATATCTATCCTTATCATTATTTATCATATTCTCCACGGATATCTTGTTTAGGTGGAGCAACTGGATATTGCCCTGTAAAACATCCATGACAATAACCGGTATCTCCTCCTATCAATTCTGATAAACGATCTAAGTCTAAATATCCCAATGTATCTGCTCCTATTGCTTTTCGAATTTCTTCTACACTGTGATCATAAGCAATTAACTGCTCTGAAGAAGGAATATCTGTGCCGAAGAAACATGGATATTTAAATGGTGGCGAACTAATTCTTACATGCACTTCTGCAGCCCCTGCATTCTTTAACATACGCACAATACGCTCACTAGTTGTTCCTCTTACAATGGAATCATCTATCATAATAACTCGTTTTCCCTGTACAACTTCCTTTAAAACATTTAATTTGATTTTTACTGCCGATTCCCTAACAGACTGTTTTGGCTTAAT
The DNA here is from genome assembly GCA_964422365.1 of uncultured Lachnospiraceae bacterium. Taxonomy (GTDB): domain Bacteria; phylum Bacillota; class Clostridia; order Lachnospirales; family Lachnospiraceae; genus CAYRAV01. Next base: position 13,529 of record CAYRAV010000016.1, read on the forward strand.
AAAGGTACGTCCCACATAACTGTTCTTAATAAATGCTGTTCCATATGGTATGCCGGATTCCAGTGCATACCCCATCGCTGCTACATTTCCAGATTCAGGAACTCCAACTACAATATCTGCTTCTACCGGATTTGTCTGTGCCAAAATCTTTCCTGCTATCATTCTGGAATTATAAACACTCACACCATCTAAATAGCTGTCAGGCCTTGCAAAATAAATATATTCAAAAATACATTTTCCAATTTTAGGCTGACACATACTTGTATCAGACATCACTCCATCAGGTGTAATAGTTACAATCTCACCTGGCAGTACATCACGCACAAATTCTGCACTAACTGCATCCAGTGCACAAGTTTCCGAAGCTAAAATATATGCATTGTCTCTTTTTCCAATACACAGCGGACGGAAACCAAATGGATCTCTGGCACCTATTAATTTTCTTGGACTCATTACAATAAGAGAATAAGCTCCTTTTAATTTTAACATTGCATTCTTTACAGCTGCCTCTACAGTTGGTGTTTCCAATCTTTCTCTTGCAATGTGGTAAGCAATCACTTCTGAATCAATTGTAGTCTGGAAAATAGCTCCTGTATATTCCAGCTCTTCTCTTAATTCCAAAGCATTTACCAGATTGCCATTGTGTGCTAGTGCTAAGGTTCCTTTTACATAATTTAATACTAATGGCTGCGTATTTTCATTTACACTTGCACCTGCGGTTGAATATCTTACATGACCTACACCAATGTCACCTTTTAAATTCCCAAGATTCTCCGGATTAAAAACTTCGTTTACCAATCCCATCCCTTTGCATGACAGTACCTTTCTCTTTGGTCCCTGTGTATCACTAACTGCAATACCACAGCTTTCCTGTCCTCTATGCTGCAATGCGAATAATCCATAATAAACTGAAGATGCAATATCATTTCCATCAAAATCATAGATTCCAAAAACACCACATTCTTCATGCAATTCGCTTGAATCTGTTTCTCTTATCATATCGCTCATGTCCCATACCTGTTCCTTTCAAATAAACTCCTCTTATATTTGAAAAGTGCAAACCAAAATAAAAATTTGATCTACATTCTTTTTCCTTTCCTAAACATGTTATAAGGCTGCCGCACACAATATTGCTCTTTCTATTAGTACGACAGCCCTTTCATACAAGCTTATCACAAACCACACTACGTACAGTTCAGTTATGCCATTCCTATACAAACTATTACTTTATTAAACCAATACGCTTTGCTACTTCATGATATGCATCTTCAACACCGCCTAAATCTCTTCTAAAACGGTCTTTGTCTAATTTTTCCTTTGTCTTTTTATCCCAGAACCGGCATGTATCTGGTGAAATTTCATCTGCTAGAATAATTTCCCCATTACAACGTCCAAATTCTACTTTAAAATCAATCAAATCAATACCACATTCATCAAAGAAATTTTTCAAGAAATCATTTACTTTGAATACTAATTCTGTAATCTTGTCAATCTCTTCCCTTGTTGCCGCACCAATTGCAATTGCATAATAATCATTGATCATCGGATCTCCTAATGCATCATCCTTATAACTAAACTCTAAAGTTGGACAAAGCAGCTTTGTGCCTTCTTCAATACCAAGTTTTTTGGAAAAGCTTCCTGCCGCAACATTTCTGATGATAACTTCTAAAGGAACAATTTCCACTTGTTTTACAGCTGTTTCCCTATCACTTAATTCCTCTACTAAATGTGTTGGAACCCCTGCATCTTCTAATTTCTTAAATAAATAATTTGTCATTTTGTTATTAATGACACCTTTTCCAACAATTGTTCCTTTTTTTTCTCCATTAAATGCTGTTGCATCATCTTTATAATCTACAATGTAGATTCCTTCCTCATCTGTTTTGAAAACTTTTTTTGCTTTTCCCTCATACAACATTTCTAATTTTTTCAATTTGTCCACCTATCCTTTATTTCTTTTTGCGTTTTAGTATATGATTCATTACAAGTCAAACTCCTGTCAGTTAACCCTAACTTTAATTATAATCACGAAAACAATATTCGCAATAGTTTTTTGAGGTTTTTTGCAGAAATTTGCTACCATGTTCTTATTTTATTATTCATTTTACCTTTTGTCAATATTTCCTGTTATTTTCTATTATTATAAATCAGACTTGTATCACCTGTAATAATACCCCGTCGTATTTTTGTCTTTATAATTTTTTTCACAGACTTATCAATTTCTTTTTCTGAAATATTACCCGATTTTACAGCCTCCATAATGCCATTGTAAGCCTGTTCTATATCTTCTGGCATTAAAACCATATCTGCACCTTCTGTAATTGCTTTTACTGCTGCCTCTTTAGCCGCATATTTTTTGGTAATTGCTTTCATATCCATAGCATCTGTAATGATAATTCCATTAAATTCCAACTCTTCTCTTAACATTTGTTTCATTACAACACTGCATAAAGAGGCTGGTTCTGTTGTTCCCGAAACTCTGCTGACAGACACATGAGACACCATAACAAAGTCTGCTCCCGCCTTTATCCCTGCTTGAAATGGAAGAAAATCTACTGCCCGTAACTTCATCAGATTACTTTCTAAATTTACCACATCCTGATGAGTATCCCCATCTGTACTTCCCTGCCCTGGAAAATGTTTTACTGCTGAACTTACTCCCTGCTCCTGAAGACCTTTTACTACATTCGCCACCATTTTTGATACTACTTTTTCATCACTTCCAAAAGAACGGCTTCCGATTTCGGTATTCTTTTCATTAGTCTTTACATCGGCCACTGGTGCAAAGTTTAAATTAAATCCAAGTTCTTTTATTTCTTTTCCGATTGTTACACCCATTTCATAAGCATATTCTGTTTCTTCACTAGCTCCTATCTCCTCCATTGTTGGAAACTTTGTTGTATTCATATTAGAATTATTTGCTATCCTTGCGACTTCTCCCCCCTCTTCATCTACAGAAATGAACAAAGGAATTCTGCTATTCTCCTGCAGTTCTTCAATAAATGTTTTTGTTTGTTCAATATTCTCAATGTTTCTAGAGAAAAAAATCACTCCTCCTATATGATACTTTTGCATATTTTTTTCCATTTTATTCGTAATTTTACGGAATTCATAATAACTTCCCTTACTTTTATCCAGATTTTCAAAATTCACAATAAATAACTGTCCGATCTTTTCTTCTAATGTCATATTGTTTAAAATGTCTTTTGACATTCCTTCCATAACACCTTGATCTGTAATAATCAAAGGTGTTTCTGTCTCTGGTGTTTCCAAATCAGGCGACTGCATTGTTTCTGTATCTATTGCGGCTGTACTAGCTGGTTCTGCTATTGTTATATTTTTTGTAATTGCTGGTGTATTGACTGTTTCTGAAACTAAATTTTTCTTACACCCCACTATTAATAAAGCGAGCATACCAACCATTAATAACATTTTACATTGTTTCATCTTTTCTCCTTTCGTATGTTCTCTCTTTTCATTCTGCTGCTTTCTGATATTCTCTAACTATTATAATCAATCTAATCTATTTTTACAAGAATAATTCTGACAGATTATGATTGGCATAACCCAATAGCAGCTCACTTGCGTGACAGCCTTGAGCAATGGTAAACGAAAAACTGCCATATCGCAACACTTACTTTCATGTGTACATGCGATATGGCAATCTGCTATTCACGATTATATTTACTTTTCACATTTTCATTACATAACGATTCTTTTGTCTTTCTTATGGTGTATAGAACCTTTTTCCACTCTATGGAATGACACTGTTTGAAATCTCTGTTCACCTCAAATGCAAACTGCTCTTCTATGTTCCATTCCTCTGAAGAGCAAACATCTTCTACTATAGATTAGAGTATCCCATCAAATGCATATCTACTTCCTTTGCTGCATCTCTTCCTTCTCGGATTGCCCATACAACCAAAGACTGCCCTCTGTGCATATCACCTGCTACAAAAACATTTTCTACATTTGTTGCATGTTTTTCCGGTTCTGTTACCACGTTCGTTCTCTGATTAAGTTCTACCCCAAATGCTTTTGCAACATAAGGCTGTGTCCCTAAGAAACCTGCTGCGATTAGTACAATATCTGCATCTAATTCAAATTCACTTCCCGGTACTTCTGCCATAATATTTCTCTTTGCTTTTTCATCATATTTGCTTTCAAGCCTAATACATTTTGCCTTGCAGACATTACCATCTTTATCTTTCACAAATTCTTTTACTGTTGTTTGATAGATTCTTGGATCTTTTCCAAATACTGCAATGGCCTCTTCCTGACCATAGTCTGTTTTGCAGACTCTTGGCCATTCCGGCCATGGGTTCTTTTCTGTTCTTTCATCAGGAAGTTTAGGCATCATTTCTAACTGCACTACTGACTTTGCACCATGGCGAATGGATGTACCAACACAATCATTTCCTGTATCACCACCACCGATAATCAACACATTCCTGCCTTTTGCATTGATATATTTTCCGTCCTTCAAATCAGAATCAAGCAAGCTCTTTGTGGTTGATTTTAAGAAGTCAACTGCAAAATAGATTCCCTTTGCATCTCTTCCGGGTACAGTAATATCCCTTGGATTAGATGCTCCACATGCCAATACAACACTATCAAATTCCTTCAAAATTTCTGTTGCTTTCGTCGTATTTCCCACATCAGAATTTGTCTTAAAAATAATGCCTTCTTCTTTCATGATGTTTACTTTCCTGTCAATCACATGTTTTTCTAATTTCATATTAGGAATTCCATACATTAACAGTCCTCCAACACGATCTTCTCTTTCAAAGACAGTTACTTCATGCCCTCTTTTATTTAATTGATCTGCAGTTGCAAGTCCGGAAGGTCCAGAACCGATAACTGCTACTTTTTTGCCTGTTCTCACTTTTGGCGGATTAGCTTTTAACAAGTCATGGTCATATGCATATTCAATAATACTATACTCATTTTCTTTTGTTGAAACAGATTCACCATTCAAGCTGCATGTACAGGCCGCTTCACAAAGTGCAGGACACACTCTTGAAGTAAATTCCGGAAAATTATTTGTTTTTTTCAATCTGCCAAGCGCCTGCTCGTAATTATCCTGAAATAACAGATCATTCCATTCCGGTACCAGGTTATTCAAAGGGCAACCTGATACCATGCCTCCAATCATCATTCCCGCCTGACAGAAAGGAACACCACAATCCATACATCTTGCTGCCTGTTGTTTCCGTTCTTCTTTTGGCATTGGTACATGGAATTCATTAAAATTCTTAATTCTATCTAAAGGTTCAACTGCCTTATTTGTTTTTCTTTCATAATCCATAAATCCGGTTGGTTTTCCCATCTGTATATCCTCCTATATTTCTTTGTGTAACAGTTCAGCCATGCAGATAAGATATAAATGACATAACCAAACTGTTACCTCTTTGTTCTAAAATCATACTTCCATTATTTACTCTGCGTATTTACATAAAATGCTTCAATTTGTGCCTGTTCATTTGTATAGCCACGTTTTTCCATCTGAAGAATGGTCTGAAGTACTCTTCTATAATCATGAGGAATAATTTTCTTAAATTTTGGAAGATATTCTTTAAAATTATCCAAAATATCCTTTGCCTTTACCGACTGAGTAGCTTCATAATGTTCTTTTACCATTTGTTGTAATTCCTGTACATCCGCCTGTTCTTCTACTTCCTCAACTGCAACCAATTCTTTATTTACTTTCAAATAAAAATCATTGTCTTCATCAAGCACATATGCAACCCCGCCGCTCATACCAGCAGCAAAGTTCTTACCAGTTTTGCCAAGCACTGCCACACGTCCGCCAGTCATATATTCACAGCCATGGTCTCCTACACCTTCCACAACTGCAGTTGCCCCTGAATTACGCACACAAAAACGTTCTCCGGCAACACCACTGATAAATGCTTTACCTGTTGTTGCTCCGTATAATGCAACATTACCAATAATAATATTTTCATCTGCTTTAAATTTTGATTTTTTTGGAGGATATACAATAATCTTACCACCTGATAATCCTTTTCCTAAGTAGTCATTGCAGTCTCCATCTAACTCTAATGTCAGACCACTTGGAATAAATGCTCCAAAACTTTGTCCACCACTGCCAATGCATTTTATTACATAGCTGTCCTCTTCCACTTCTGTACCTAATTTCTTTGTAATTTCAGAACCTAAAATGGTTCCTAAAGACCGGTCTAAGTTATTTACTTTTACCTCAAGTTTCGCTTTTTTATTCCTGCTGATTGCATCTGAGAATTCTTTTAAGAACACTCTTTCATCTATTGTTTTTCTCAATTCAAAATCATAGATATGTTTTGGATCAAAACGTTTTTCGTTTACATCCAAATATGCATTGTCTAAAATGGCATGCAAATCTAGTCGCTGTCCATTTTTTGTTAACTGGTCTTTGACTTTTAATAAATCGGTACGTCCAACTAATTCGTTTACCGTTTTCACTCCTAATTTTGCCATGTACTCACGTAATTCCTGTGCAACAAAACGCATAAAGTTTTCCACATATTCCGGTTTACCTTTAAAGCGTTTCCGAAGTTCAGGATTTTGTGTTGCTACACCTACTGGACATGTATCTAAATTACAGACTCTCATCATCACACAGCCAAGCGTTACCAATGGTGCTGTTGCAAATCCAAATTCTTCTGCACCCAGCATTGCAGCAATGGCAACATCCCGGCCATTCATTAATTTACCATCTGTTTCAATCACAACTTTATTCCGAAGTTTATTCATAATCAATGTCTGATGTGTCTCTGCCAGACCTAATTCCCACGGAAGGCCTGCATTGTGAATAGAGCTTCCCGGTGCGGCACCTGTACCACCATCATAACCAGAAATAAGAATCACACCTGCTCCCGCTTTTGCAACACCTGCTGCAATCGTTCCTACTCCCGCTTCTGAAACTAGTTTAACAGAAATTCTTGCATCCCTGTTGGCATTCTTTAAGTCATAAATCAACTGTGCCAAATCCTCAATAGAGTAAATATCATGATGTGGCGGCGGCGAAATCAAGCTTACACCTGGTGTAGAATTACGACATTTTGCGACCCATGGATAAACTTTTTTCCCTGGCAGATGTCCACCTTCACCCGGTTTTGCTCCCTGCGCCATTTTAATCTGGATTTCTTTTGCACTTACTAAGTATCTTGATGTCACACCAAAACGACCTGAAGCAACCTGTTTAATGGCAGAACATTTATTTAATCCATCTTTACCAACAGTTAACCTTTCCAGACTTTCTCCACCTTCACCACTGTTGGATTTACCGCCCAGGTTATTCATAGCAATCGCCAGTGTTTCATGTGCCTCCTGTGAAATAGAACCGTATGACATGGCGCCTGTTTTAAAGCGTTTTACAATCGAATCAACACTCTCTACCTGGTCTAAATCAATTTCTTTTCCTGCTTCATAATTAAAATCCATCAATCCCCGCAAAGTTACTTTTGCTTCTTCTGCAGAAATGGCTTCTGAGTATTGTCTGAATACTTCATAATCTCCCTCTCTTGTTGCTTTTTGCAATAAGTAAATCGTCTGTGGATTATATAAGTGGTCTTCCTTTCCACTTCTTGATTTATGGGCACCCATACTGTTTACTGATATATCTATGCCAAGCCCCAATGGATCAAATGCCTGATTATGCAGGTTTTCAATCTGTTCTTCAATTTCCCTGATGCCAATTCCGCCTACACGGCTTACTGTACCTTCAAAATATTTATCAATTACTTCTTTTCCTATACCAATTGCTTCAAAATTTTTAGAACCTAAGTAGGACTGGATGGTAGAAATACCCATTTTAGAAGCAATTTTAACAATTCCCTTTACAACTGCATGGGTATAATCTTCTACAGCAGCATAATAATCTTTGTCAAGCATTTCTTCGTTAATCATCTGGCGGATGCTGTCTATGGCAAGATAAGGATTAATTGCACTTGCACCATAACCTAATATGGTTGCAAAATGATGTACTTCTCTTGGCTCTGCACTTTCTAAGATAACAGAAACTCTGGTTCTCTTCTTTGTTTTAACCAAATGCTGCTGCATAGCAGATACTGCCAATAGAGAAGGAATTGCAACATGGTTTTCGTCTACTCCCCTATCAGAAAGAATCAAAATATTGGCACCATCTTTGTATGCCCTGTCCGCCTCCATACAAATTCTTTCTATGGCTTTTTCCAAAGAAGTAGATTTATAATAGATAATTGGAATAACTTCTACCTTAAATCCATTCACGTGCATTGTTTTTATTTTCAGTAAATCTGTATTTGTTAAGATTGGATTGTTAATCTTCATAACATTACAGTTTTCTTTTTTTTCTTCTAACAAGTTTCCATCTGTTCCAATATAAATTGTTGTCGAGGTTACAATTTCCTCACGAATGGCATCAATTGGAGGATTGGTTACCTGTGCAAACAGCTGTTTGAAGTAATTAAACAATGGCTGTGATTTTTCTGACAATGGAGGCAGCGGAGCATCTACACCCATGGCTGCAATTGGTTCTCCACCATTCATTGCCATTGGCAAAATAGTATTTCTACACTCTTCATATGTATAACCGAATGCTTTTCTTAATTTTCCTCCCTCTTCCGGATTATATTCCACCGTTTTCTTGTTTGGAATTTTAATATCTTTCAAATGAACCAGTTCATTATCTAACCATTCACCATATGGCTGCCTTGATGCATATTTTTCTTTGATTGTATCATCATCAATTAATTGGCCTTTTACCGTATCCACCAATAACATTTTTCCCGGTCTTAATCTTTCTTTCTTTACAATCTTCTCTGCCGGAATATCTAATACACCAACTTCTGAAGATAAGATAATATTATCATCATCTGTAATATAATATCTGGATGGTCTCAAACCATTACGGTCAAGCACTGCACCCATCAAATCTCCATCTGAGAAAAGAATAGAGGCAGGTCCGTCCCATGGTTCCATCATAGTTGCATAATATTGGTAAAAATCTCTTTTCTTTCTGCTAATACCTTTGTCATTTGCCCAAGGTTCAGGAATTGCAATCATAACTGCCAAAGGTAGTTCCATTCCGCTCATTACAAGGAATTCTAAAGAGTTATCAAGTCTTGCAGAATCAGATCCCGTTGTATCAATTACAGGAAGTACTTTATGTAATTCTCCTTTTAAATACTCTGATTCCATTGTTTCTTCTCTTGCAAGCATTTTATCAGCATTACCTGCGATTGTATTGATTTCACCATTATGTACAATCAATCTGTTAGGATGTGCCCTTCTCCAGCTTGGCTGTGTATTCGTACTGAAACGGGAATGTACAAGTGCAATTGCCGATTCATATTCTTTCTGTTGTAAATCTAAAAAGAATGAACGCAGCTGACCGACAAGGAACATCCCCTTATAAACAATTGTTCTGCTTGACAGGGATACTACATAGGTATCTTCATTAGAAGACTGCTCAAAAATCTTTCTTACGATAAATAATTTTCTATCAAAATCTAAACCTTTTCTTACATCAATTGGCTTTTGGATAAATGCCTGCACAATATATGGCATACAGTCCAACGCAGTTTTTCCTAAAACTTCAGGTGCTGTAGGAACTTCTCTCCAGCCTAAAAATTCAAGTCCCTCTTTTTCTACAATTATTTCAAACATCTTCATTGCCTGTCTTCTGCTTAATTCATTCTGTGGAAGAAAGAACATTCCTATTCCATATTCTCTTTCATTTCCAATTTTAATATTACATTCTTTTACAGCTTTTGCAAAAAACTTATGTGAAATCTGCAATAAAATACCAACACCATCTCCAGTTTCTCCCGCAGCATCCTTACCGGCGCGGTGCTCCAGATTTTCAACGATTTTCAATGCATTTTCAACTGTTTCATGGGTCTTTTTACCTTTAATGTTTACGACTGCACCAATACCACAATTGTCATGTTCAAATCTCGGATCATATAATCCGGTTTGTGTTCTCTTACATTCTTCCAAAGATTGTTTTTTCATTATAAGTACCAATTCCTTTCTTATATTCTAAAGAATCTGAACCTTGCAAATTCTTCTTGTCATGTATTACTTTGCCAGTCTCTACGGCATATCTGGAAAAAATTAACAAAAGGTGCCTAAAAAACTCCTAAAAGTTTCTTAGACACCTTCGTCCAATTCATTCTGTTTCGTATTATAATACACTTATTTAATAAAATCAAGTATCTATTCAATTTTTTTTTCGTATCATAACCTTTTTTTATATTTTATTTATTTTCTTAAGTTAGAACTACATAATTTAAAATATTCTTCTCTTTTCCTTTTATTTTATATTACTTCTGTTCTGCCAAAAATATATTTTATAAATTGAAACCCTCTGTTAAAACAACGATATCACATATTAATATTCAAATTTTTTTTGAAAATATTCTTTTAAATCTTCAATTTTTATTCTTTCCTGCTCCATTGTGTCTCTGTCACGTACTGTAACTGCCCCATCCTCTTCTGATTCAAAATCATATGTAATACAGAATGGAGTTCCGATTTCATCTTGTCTTCTATATCTCTTTCCAATGTTTCCTCTGTCATCATATTCACAATTATAATATTTGCTAAGTTCTGTATAAATCTTCTCTGCACCATCTGCTAATTTCTTAGACAATGGTAAAATGCCAATTTTTACAGGTGCTAATGCAGGATGCAAATGAAGCACCGTTCTCATATCTCCGCCTTCTAACTCTTCTTCATCATAAGCACTGCACAGGAATGCCAGTGTCACACGGTCCGCACCAAGCGAAGGTTCAATTACATATGGTATATATTTCTCTTTCTTTTCATCATTAAAGTAATCCATTGGTTCTCCGGATGTATTTTGGTGCTGTGTCAAATCATAATCTGTACGGTCTGCCACTCCCCACAATTCTCCCCATCCGAATGGGAATAGAAATTCAATATCTGTAGTAGCTTTACTATAAAATACCAATTCTTCTTTTGCATGATCTCTAGCACGCATTTCTTCGTCCTTAATTCCCAATGTCCTTAACCAATTTAGACAAAAATCTTTCCAATATTCAAACCATTCCAAATCTGTTCCAGGTTCACAGAAAAATTCCAATTCCATTTGCTCAAATTCTCTTGTTCTAAAGATAAAATTCTTAGGTGAAATTTCATTTCTAAATGCTTTACCAATCTGACCAATTCCAAAAGGTATTTTTTTTCTGGAAGTTCTTTGTACATTTTTAAAGTTGACAAAAATTCCTTGTGCTGTTTCAGGTCTTAAATATACTGTATCTGTTGCATCTTCTGTTACACCCTGAAATGTTTTAAACATCAAATTGAATTGGCGGATTTCTGTAAAATTATGTTTTCCACAGGAAGGACAACAAATATTCTTTTCTTCTACATACTGCTCCATCTGCTCACTTGACCATGCATCCACACTGCCCTCTAACTCTATATTGTTTTCTTCCATATATTCTTCAATCATTTTATCTGCACGAAAACGTTCATGACATTCTTTACAATCCATAAGGGGATCAGAAAAACCACCCAAATGCCCTGACGCCACCCATGTCTGTGGATTCATTAAGATTGCACAATCCACTCCAACATTATATGGACTTTCCTGAATAAATTTTTTCCACCATGCTTTTTTAATATTATTTTTTAATTCCACGCCCAAGTTTCCATAATCCCATGTATTAGCAAGACCTCCATAAATTTCTGAACCCGGATATACAAATCCTCTTGCTTTTGCTAATGCTACAATTTTGTCCATTGTCTTTTCCATCATTCTATTCAACCTTTCTATACTACTATGCTATTTTTTTTCATAAACAATTATTGTGTTTTTTCCTTCTATAGACTGGGCTGTCTGCTCATTCATAAGCATTGCTTCAGAGTAATACTTAATATTTCCTTCTGTTTTAATATTAATCAGCTCGTTTACCACAGCAACCATATATTCTGAATTTGCTGTTACATCCGCCTTAGCAACCTCACCGCCGCTGATAGCATCCAATAAAGTATCCGGCAGGACATTTCCCTCAATAGCTTCACTCATTGTCATAATCTGAATGTTACTGCTATTGTACTCATTATACAAATCAATACTCTTGTATGAAAACAACACTTTTGCTGTTTGATCAGCTACATTAAAATCCTTTAGTTCTACTGCATCTGCATGATCATCTTTCGCATTAAATGTTTCAATATCATTTTTGATAAATTCCTTTAGTTCATCCTTATCATAATATGATTTGTCAAATTCCTCCACAGAAGCACCTTGCATACTTCCATTACCTAGAAGCAGAATCGTGCTTTCGCTAACATCTGACAGTTTAAGTGAAGTACCTTTTTTGCATCCTGTCATGCAACATAGTCCCATGATTACAACCAACATAAAGTATAACGGTTTTTTCATGATTTCATCATACCTTTCTTCAAATTCTTTTTATCCTTACTATAACTCTATTATTTTACTCTGTATCAAAATAATTTTCAACAGATTTTTTATATTTATTGTATTTTTCCCAACTTTCATATCACAACAATTCATCCATACCATTCATACCTTATTTTTCATTTTAATTTGCATCCATCGCGGCATATTATCGGACAAAGTTCTCCACCTTAAATGGACGTGCATTGCGGTATGCCCGGATGGGTATCATTTATGTAAATATACATTCTGAGTCAAAAAGTTATGTATAGCTGAACTGTTCCTTCATGTCAATAAATCCAATATTTCCAAAGACTTAAATTCCATATCCACATAAAATTTCATGTAATCCCTTGATAATTTTTTCAAGTTCTGAAGCAATTCTTCTGTTACAGCAAATGTGTATAATCTCTTAATATCCGCTGTTACAATATACTGCAATGTATAAATCAAGTTATCACTAACCTCAAACCCGCCGGAAATCTCCCGTCCACACCATTTACAGAGCAATCCGCCTTTCCTGCTGTGAAACAATGTTAGTGCTTCCTTTCTTCTACATCGTACACATTCAAAAACCTGTGGTGCTTCACCATTGAAGCATAAAATTTTAATTTCAAATATAACCCGAATCAATTCATTAGAAATATTCTCTTTTATTAGAGCACGAAAAGATTGATATAATAATTTTAAAATGTCTGTTCCGTCTACATTTTCCCGCGTTAGATATGTAGCAAATTCGCAAAAATAAGAAGCAAATGATACAATTTCTAAATTATCCCGTATCTCTTCAAAATAGTTTTGAATTTCAGCACTGTTTACACTATACGAATCTCTGCCCTGATATAGTGTAAACATGCCAAAAACAAATGGCTGGCTGCATCCCATCAACATACTCTTAGGACGCCTTGCCCCTTTTGCAAATGCTGAAATTCTGCCTCTTTCTTTTGTTAAAATAACCAGTCTGCGGTCATACTCTCCCACTGGCATTGCTGACAAAACCATTCCCATTACGGTCTCCTGATTCATATTTTTCCCTGCTTTCTATCAGACCGCTCTCCATACTTTCTTCTGTGGTACATGCATAGTTTAAATAATCCATAATACTGCCTGATTGTTCAAATAATTTCCAGTACTCTTCCTGCATGAATATGACCCCCTTCTGTTTTTCACTTCCAGTCGATTTGTCATTGTCTGTTGTTAGTATCAGTCAGTATTCTTGTTTATATACAGCTACTTTTTGGTAAAACCAAAAGGTATAGAAAGGGTCTTTAAGAATCCATGTCATTTTTATTATAGCCATAATTTTTCAACAGAAAATCACTATCTCTCCAATCTTTCTTTACCTTTACCCAAATCTGAAGATTAACCCTCATATCTAATAAATTCTCAATTTCCTGTCTTGCTTCTGTTCCAATTTTTTTCAACATAGCACCTTTCTTACCAATAATAATTCCCTTGTGAGATTCCCTTTCACATATAATTGTAGCTTCAATATCAACAATGTTACCTTTTTTTCTGTCTCGCATCTTCTCAATCGACACAGCAATCCCATGTGGTATCTCATCATTTAACAAACGAAGTGCCTTTTCACGTATCAGTTCTGCTGCAATCTGCCGTTCCGGCTGATCTGTAATAGTATCCTCATCATAAAACATTGGACCTTCCTGCAGATATTCAAATACTGTGTCAATAAGATGATCTGCATTTTCACCTTTTAAAGCTGAGACAGGCACAATTTCTGCGAAATCATATATCTCTTTATAAACTGCAATAAATTTTAAAATCTCTTCTTTCTTCACTGTATCTATTTTATTGATTACTAAAATAACCGGTGTAGAGACTTTTTGCAGCTGTTCTACTATATGACGCTCTCCGGCACCAATAAATGTGCTTGGTTCTACCAGCCATAAAATAACATCCACTTCATTTAATGTACGTTCTGCAACAGAAACCATATATTCTCCCAGCTTGTTTTTCGCTTTGTGAATCCCTGGTGTATCCAAAAAAATAATCTGCCCCTGCTCACAAGTATATATTGTCTGAATACGATTTCTTGTAGTCTGAGGTTTACTTGAAGTAATTGCTATTTTTTGTCCAATCACACGATTCATCAAAGTTGATTTTCCCACATTTGGACGTCCGATTAATGTTACAAAACCGGATTTGAACTTATTTTTCATTTCAACTTACCTTTCCTTCTCTTATCTGCTATGTAAAATATTGTAATGATTGCTTTGAGTTTGAAAATTCACTGCCGCAGTCTGCACGCGCTGCTTCGCGTACCTATCCGGGCATACCATAATTCATGCCCCTTTCATCTGGCGGACTTTATCTAAATAAGACATAGTATTTGCCTGCACAATTTGTGGCGCATATCTTGTAACAAGCAATTTTTAAACATGCTTTAGAATGACAAAACAGCTTTGTCATTCTAAGCCTAATCCTTACTCCATTAAATTTTCAATATTCATAAACAGTTCTGCGTTTTCTTTAATCTTATTCTCATTACCAATCACACAAATATTATCAGCCTTATAAATTGCACGTACAATTGGTGCAAGATTTTGTATTGCTTTCTGAGATACTTCTAATACTGCATCCCTGTCCTTTTGCATTTTTTCAAGTGTAAATCCCCCCAGATAAGCGGCAAAAGATCTTGCACCTTTGGCAGACGGTGTTAATGGTGTGTCCATGCTGCTAATAGTTCCTATGATATATTTGGTCATTTCTCTTTCATCAGCAGTAAAAGTTTCTACATAATCTGCAACTTTTGCATAGACTTCATCTGTTTCTTTCAAACCCGGGTCACGGTACGAAACAAAATATCCGTTTCCGTCCTGTGCAAATCCGCACATACAGCCATAGGCACCACCTTTTACCCTGATATTATTCCAAAGATAATCATAGCTTAGAATAACTTTTAATACTCTTAATGCTCCTGTATAATCCAATCCTGCTTTGATAAAATTGCCTGCCCTTGCTACATACTGTATCTGACCGGAAGTTTTCAAGCCTTCATTTTTCTTTACAGGTACAAGGGTATCCAGATTATTCTTTCGATTGTCATATTTTTGGCCAAATACACTTGGAAATGCTCCTAGAAATGCAGGTAATGTTTTCTCTAAAACTTTGTATCCCTCATCATCTGCTGTATAGCTGATCACAATATCATTTAAAACAAAAATTTCTCTGCACAACTGTTTTAACTTTTGAATCAAGTCATCTTTTTTACTGTCAAAATTTTTCTCTAAATCTTCTAAAAAGCGATAAAACTCCAGTCCATTCATTTGCTCATTTAACATGGCACTTTTTGAAAAATATGAAGCAGCACGGCCCATAGCAGTTGTATGGCCTGCTGAAACCATTTTCATCTGCAATCTGGACTTTGTTTCGGAAATAATCTCTTTTAAACGTTTCTCATTTTCAAACTTCGTTGAAAAAATCATTTCTTGCATCAGTTCCAGAGCTTTTTCAAGATTCTCATACAGCACTTTTGTTTTCACTTCAAAACGTACCGGAAATTCTTCTTGCTCCGGATTACTGGTAACATATGTGCTCACATCGGAGGTCATTCCGCCTGTATGCAGATTCACCTCATTAGAAAATTCCAGAAAACTGTGTTTCTCTGTATCCATATAACCTAGTACTGTATCTAACAAAGATAAATATGGTGCCTGGTCTAATAAATATTCTACAGGGAATGTTACTTTCAAATATCCAATTCCATTTGTATAAATATTATGATGAATGACTTTTGTATCACCAATCCTTTTTTCCTCATTATACAATGGTGCTGCTTCTTTCTTAATATCCTGTCTTTCCAGCATTGGAATCTTTTCTAATTCTTCTTTTGTGGAAGGTGTTTCCTGATATTCTTTCAAAGCCTTTGTATCTGCTATCATGGCTTCTAATTCTTCTTTAGATAATGATTTTTTATAACTTTCTAACTTTTCTTTTACTTCCTGTTCCATTAAGTCTGTAAGCCCTTTTTTTGGAACAACAGTGACAAGCGTACTATGAGAATTCTCTAAAAAGTACTTTTCAATCAGATTTTCGTAGTAACCTGTTCCAATCTGTTCTTTTAAGAAAGCAAATGTTTCATTGGCATTTAAATGAATAAATGGTTTGTTATCATCATATAACCAACTGTCCAGAATCTGGATTCCATACATCAATCCTTTTGGATAAGAACCAAAATCAGCTTCTCTATAACGGAATTCATGATAGTTAATTCCGGCACGAAGTGCTGTTTCATCTAACCCTTCTTTTACAATCTTTTGTAATGTCCCCTTTAGAATCTTAATAAACTCCTCTTTTTGTTCTTCCTTCGCATTTTTTGCAATAACAGAAAATACCGGCTGCAGGATGCCATTGTCATAGGAACTTAATATATCTTTTCCAATGCCTGCATCTAACAGAGCCTGTTTCACAGGTGCACCCGGAGCACCGAATAAAACATAATCTAATACATCAAATGCAAGATAAAGTTCTTTATTCAGGCTGGTATCTACTACTACATTATAACTTAAAAATGTTTTTTCTCCGCTGTCATCTTCTTCTGAAACATAATAATATTCTGTTATTTCCATTGTACTTTCAAATGGCTTCTGCATCTGAATAGTAGAATCGATTTCCAAAGCCTCAAAAGCAGATAGATAGTTTTCATCAATCCATGTCAATTTTTCCACCACATCCATATCACCATACAGATAAATATAACTGTTAGAAGGATGATAATATCTTCTATGGAACTCTAAATATTGTTCATAAGAAAGTTCAGGAATATGTTTTGGCTCTCCACCTGATTCTGTGCCATAAGCAGTATCTGGAAACAAAGACTGTTGTATTACCCTGTACAATTGCTGCTCTGGAGAAGAAAATACACCTTTCATCTCATTATACACCACTCCATTATAGGTAATGTCATCCTCCATACTATCTAACTCATAATGCCAGCCTTCCTGTTTGAAAATTTCTTCTTTTTTATAAATATTAGGATAAAACACTGCATCTAAATAGACATGCATTAAATTCTGGAAATCCTTATCATTATAGCTTGCAACCGGATAAATGGTTTTATCCGGATAAGTCATTGCATTCAAAAAAGTATTTAATGAGCCCTTTACCAATTCCACAAATGGGTCTTTTGCCGGGAATTGTTCTGAACCGCATAATACTGTATGTTCTACAATATGGGCAACTCCTGTGGAATCGGCAGGCGGTGTACGAAATCCTATAGAAAATACTTTGTTGTCATCTTCATTACTTAATATCACGATTCTTGCACCTGTTTTTTTATGTTTCAACAATAAGCCTGTGCTCTTTAAATCTTTTATATTTTCTTCCTTTATAAACTCATATTGTTCTAATTTTTTTGCCAATGCTATCCTTTCTTCTCTTTCATTCATATCCTGGTTTCTCTCCAATCTATCCTTATTTTCTTATTTTTAGAACTATTTAGAACTACATATAAATGCCAGTTTAGAAAAAGACTGCCCCTAAAGCATGTTTAGAAATTGCTTGTTACAGACACGCTCCAGCTTTTTTCAAACATGCTCTAATGCGAATCATAGCCTAACTGCAGCTTCCAGCAAATTATGAATGGCAGTTTTAAATAGTTACAATTTTTATACTGTAAGTATATTATCTTCATTTATATTATAGACAGTTCTACTCATTATATCATAAAATTTGCCAAGTGTCATGAAAATTTAATTGATTTTTTCAAATCCCCTTGACTGCCGACTTTGTCTGATAAGATATGCGATTTGTTCCAATTATATATTTTGAACAGAAAGTCATCTGCTCTGGCCTATCTTAAATTTTCTCAAACTGATTCATTACTTTTTCTCAAAATGCTGATAATCCTTTGCACTATTCCATTCCCCTCCCCATGTAAATCCATGCTCAATAAACAGATTGTAAATTGTATCACCTTTGTGTATCATATTTTCCTTATATTCTCCTGTACACTTTTTGATATCTCTTTCTGCATATTTTGCTCCATTTTGGGGTGAAACATCCTGACCGCCATTTGTAACATAAGGATTAATTCTAGGATTAATGTCAATTGCAAGCCCATAGGAATGATTAGACAAACTTGTTTTATTTGGAATCGTTCTATAATTAAAACATGATGTATTATTTGCTTCCATGGATCTGGTATCATCTGCATCATATTCATCGATTAGTTTCATTCTTTGAATAGGATACTTTTCCTGATATAATTCATAAAAAATTTCTACAATATCCTGTGCTATTTTACGATTAACAACCAACTCTCCAGTTTGTACTTTTCCATTATAATCATAATGTTTCACTGATACATATCTTAAATCACTATATTGAATATTGTTATTCTCTTTATAAGATATTCCTGACATCTTCTTTTGAAGCCTCTTTGTAATATTATGATAATAAAATCCTTGTTTATAAATACATGTATTCTTTGGTACAACCTTTATCCTGATTGATGCCTTTTTTCCAGAACCATCTTTTGCCACTGCAGTAATCCTTGCTTCCCCTTCCTGCTTTCCTGTTACAACACCATTCTTTGATACTGTTGCTATTTTCTCATC
This sequence comes from uncultured Lachnospiraceae bacterium, assembly GCA_964422365.1. GTDB lineage: Bacteria > Bacillota > Clostridia > Lachnospirales > Lachnospiraceae > CAYRAV01. The sequence goes on from CAYRAV010000016.1 coordinate 32,522, forward strand.
ATTACTTTTCCACTCTAATTCAGTTACAGAAGCATCTTTTGGTGTAATAGTGATTTGTAATGTTTTGGTGGTCCCTGCTTTTATGTCACTCTCTCCTGCCTTTATTTTTTTTATTGTTAATGTTTCAATCATGACATCCTCTTTTACATTCTGTTCTTTTAAGACAATATTCCCATTTTCCTGTCCACCAGCACCATTGTTTATATCAGAACTAGTTTGCTCTGCTTCACTATTCTCTATTGGCTGCATCATTTTCTCCTGCACACTTTTCAGACATAGTCTTGTGCCTCCAGCAATAACAAGAAGCATGAATAAATATACCACTTTCTTTTTCATATTATATTCCACCCCTTCCAAGATACAATGACAAAGTGTGTTATATTTTTAAAATCTTATTGTATAATAAGATATGTCTCTCATCAATTTCCTTATCATCATGAAAATGCCCAAAGTACCATTTTACATATTGAAGTTTCTTATCCACTTCTAATAAAAAATCTGTCAACTGATTCTGCTCTTTTGCAGCATCTAACATGCTTTGGATATTTGAAGGTGCTGTATGGGTCAGCACATAATCCACTTTCCAATTACATTGTTCAAGATTAGTCCATGCTTCTTGATATTCCTCATTAGATGGCATTTCTCTTGCCCACCATGATACATTTTCTTTTCGATACTTCTTATCTCCTGATGCTGCTCCTCCCATAGTAAAAAACTTCAACCCATTCATGTGAAAAACCTGTCCTCGCATTAAATGATAAATACTATCTGTAACTTTATGAATTTTTCCGCCATTCCATCGTTCTACAGGCATGGCATCCAGCATATTATGGTTCTCATGATTTCCATCCACAAATAATGTTGTAAATTTTTTACGATCAAGCCACTTCTGCCACCATCTGTCCTTTTGTCCTTGTTCATACCAAACAAGTCCACAATCACCACAAATAATAACATAATCATTTTTTGTCATCTTACTGTCATCAAAATGTTTTTTATTCAGTTTATGTATATCTATAGAACCATGTGTATCTCCTGTTACATAAATCACAACTTTCACCTCTTTCATAATAATAGCTTAGTCTATGCTTAGTTTATCACTTTTTAGAACCACTGCAGACAACGAGCCTGTTCTGCACACCTGCATTTTCATTTATCAGACACCATGGGGAATCAAATTCCTGCAGATTACTATGTGTAAATTTAATGTCCCATCAACTTACAGCAGAGCATTTGACTTGATTGTAACGAATACTTTTAGAAAAAGCAACCCAAATCTGTAACAGTTCAGCCATGCCATTCATAATTTCCCAGAATGTATCGTTTTGACACTTCCGGAAAGTTATACTATAATAGTGTTCAGGCATCAGTTCCTACTACAAATATAACTTGAAAGGACAATTTTATATGAAAACCATACAATTACTGTCAGATATTTTTATTGGCATTCTATTTACTATTTTTTTTATCTGTCTTGGCATTTTTGCTGTTACTCATTTCCGCCAGCTTTACTATTTTGATATCAACTATCTTGGTATCGAAACAATAAGCGGTTACCCCAAAAACATTATTTTAGAAAATTATAATTCTCTTATGGACTATTGCTCTCCTTTTTACCACGGAAATCTGGTATTTCCTTCCCTTTCTATTACAGATGCTGCCTATACCCATTTTGAGAAAGTAAAAAATATTTTTGATGGTTCCTTCTATGCGGGATGCATCTTATTTTTTGTTCTTTTGGGAATCATTATATTAAAATATAAAAAGAAAAATTATTCATACTTAAAAGTTTCTTCTATTGTAATTCCAGTACTTCCCGTTTTATTCGCTGCTGCTTGTGCTATCAACTGGGATGCTTCTTTTATTATATTTCATAAAATATTTTTCAAAGGGGATCACTGGATGTTTGACTGGAATACCGACCAAATCATACGAATCCTCCCTGATACATATTTTTTACATTGTGCTCTATGTATCATCGGAATTGTACTATTAGGCAGCCTGACTACTTTTCTTTTTTATATTATTACAAAGAAAAATAAGATATGAGAACTTTTGATATGATGCCTCCGCTGCAAGCAATGGCACTGAAAAAAGTGTTATGCTGTTTTTTATCCCTTCCTCGTGGAAAAAGCAGCAAATGACATTGTAATTCCCGATTTTTGTCAGCATTTTTAGATTTGATAATGATAAAAATGCTAAAAAGGAGACTTTTTGAGCAGATTTGCTGCCCACAAGAGTAAAAATGATTGTCATATAATAAAGATAATGTTATAATAAACATATGTTTGTTTAAAGCATATGGGTAACAATTCAGCCATACCATTCATACCTTAATTTTCAGTGCAAAGCACATCTATTGTGGTATGCCCGAATGGGTACGCAAAATGGGACAAATATCCACGCAAAGCGGGGCATGCAGATTGCAGCAATGAATTTTCAAACACGCTCTAGTAAGATAGCTCCCATGTACATACTGCACAATTGTTTCTGCATGGCTAAACTGTTATGCATATGAAAAATTTTATATAAGAAAGGCTTGATAAACCAATGAGTATTTATGATACATTAAACCCCGAACAAATGGAAGCTGTACAACATGTGGAAGGTCCGCTCCTAATTTTAGCTGGTGCAGGTTCAGGAAAAACTCGTGTACTTACCCACCGCATTGCTTATCTGATTGATAAAGTGAATGTGAATCCATGGAATATTCTTGCTATTACCTTTACCAATAAAGCTGCAAAGGAAATGCGGGAACGTATTGACAATATTATTGGATATGGTTCTGAGAATATTTGGGTAAGCACTTTCCATTCTACCTGCGTCCGTATTCTAAAACGATATATTGACCGTATTGGATATGATAGAAATTTTACTATTTATGATACAGATGATCAGAAAACTTTAATACATGAAGTATGCAAATATCTTGACATTGATACAAAACAAATGAAAGAACGTTCTTTTATGACAGCAATTTCCAGTGCAAAAGATGAACTGATTACACCTGAAGAATACGAGCAAAATGCAGGTGTTGATTTTTTGCTGAAAAAAAATGCTGCGGTTTATAAAGAATATCAAAAACGCCTAAAACAGAACAATGCACTGGATTTTGATGATCTGATTTTTAAAACAGTAGAACTCTTCCAGACAACACCTGAAGTTCTGGACTCCTATCAAAAACGTTTCAAATATATTATGGTGGATGAATATCAGGATACAAATACTTCTCAATTTCAACTAATCAGCCTTCTGGCCAATACAAGAAACGATGAAGGGGAACTCTGCCACAACTTATGTGTAGTGGGTGATGATGATCAGTCCATCTATAAATTTCGTGGTGCCAACATTTATAATATCCTGAATTTTGAAAAACAATACCCTGACACAAAGGTAATCAAACTCGAACAGAATTACCGTTCCACTCAAACTATTTTAAATGCTGCAAATGAAGTCATTGCAAATAATACAGAACGGAAAGAGAAACAACTATGGACTGCAAATGAAGAAGGAGATTCCATTCGCTTTACACAATTTGATGATGCTTATGCAGAAGCAGAGGCAGTTGCAAAAGATATTTTATCAGCAGCAGAACATGAAAATATAAACTATAATGAATTTGTTATCTTGTATCGTACCAATGCACAATCCCGTATCTTAGAGGAAAAACTAATATTCAACAATATTCCTTATAAATTAATTGGTAGTGTAAATTTTTACCAGCGAAAAGAAATCAAAGATTTACTTGCTTATCTCCGCATAATCAATAACCATCTTGATGATGTTTCCGCAAAACGTATTATCAATATTCCAAAACGTGGTATTGGTCTTACTACAATTGACCGAATCAATCACTATGCAGCTGAAAATGGTATGAGCTTTTATGATGCCTGCAAACACGCAGAATATATTCCGGGAATGAATCGTGCTTCTTCAAAAGTCAGTTCATTTGTTAGTTTTATTGAAATCATAAAATCTAAACTTCATGGAGAAGAATATTCTTTGACAGATTTAATAAATGAGATTTTAGAAGGAACCGGTTATCTGGAGGAACTAAACGCAGAAAAAACAAGTGAATCACAGACAAGAATTGAAAACATTGAAGAACTTAGAAATAAAATCATAACTTATGAAAAAAATTCTACTGAACCAGCAACTTTATCTGGTTTTTTAGACGAAGTTTCCTTAGTTGCCGAAATAGATAAACTAGAAGACAATACAAACGTTGTTACTTTAATGACATTACATAGTGCAAAAGGGCTGGAATTTCCATATGTATACATGTGTGGTATGGAGGATGGCATTTTTCCAAGCTATATGACTATTACCTCTGACGATCCATCTGATATCGAAGAGGAGCGCCGTTTATGTTATGTTGGTATTACCCGTGCCATGAAAAAGCTTTCCCTTACTTCTGCCAGACAGCGTATGGTAAATGGAGAAACCAGATTTGAAAAGCCCTCCCGCTTTGTAAAGGAAATTCCAAGATATCTATTAAAAGAAACTGCTTCTTCTTTAAAACCACACTTTCAACAGAAACAGTTTTCTTCTACACATAATAATAAAGCACATTCCTTTTCCACTGCATCAAAACCATACAGCTATACATCCGCTTCAGGCAGCAACGACCCATTTGCTGGCAATCCCCTGATTCAGAAAGGTTTTTCTAATCTTTCAAATCAAACAATAACTAATACCACCTTTGATAAGACACCTAAAAGAAAGGCACCTTCTTTTCTAGATACACCACCAGATTATCAGGTTGGTGATTTAGTAAAACACAGTAAATTTGGTAATGGAACTGTTCTTGAGCTAAAAAAGGGCACCCGTGATTATGAAGTTTGTGTTGAGTTTCCACAAGCAGGAAAGAAAAAAATGCTTGCCGGATTTGCTAAACTAGAAAAATTGTAACTATTCAGCCATGCCATTCATAATTTACCAGAATGTACATTATTACAAAAAATTTACGGTTTGTCTGGTAAATTATTTATGTCGGGCATCCGCCCTATAGAAACAATTGTAAAATATGCTCTTAGTGAGCAAGCTCCCACGTGCATATTTTACAATTGTTTCTGCATGGCTGAACTGTTACAAAAAATTGTAATTTTTTTCTGAATAAATAGTATTTTATACCATTTTGTGTTATAATAAATCTATACAGCCTTTGGTGCACTTTCTATATCCCCTTTTGTGCCAAATGTGCTGATTTTTGGTTTTGGTTAAATATGTTTTTTGGTATTTGTAATACCAGTCAAATCTTTGCTGCATACTGTGGCATCAAATTTTCAACACCTCAAAATTACAGAGAGATTTGACCTGTATACAATTACCAATTGTACGCAAATTTACACATTAAACTTATGAGAATGAACTATTTAGCCAATATCATAGTTATAATAAGGGAGAAAGGATGGTAGTGATGAGTAATAAGATTGATGAAATGTTAAATGCTGCAAAGTTAAACGAACTAATTCATAAAAAGCAAATTGAAGATGAGAAAAAATCTACAATTATTTGGATTTTAGCTGTAATTGGTGCAATCACCGCAGTTGCTGCAATTGCATTTGCAGTATTTAAATATTTTGCACCAGATTATTTAGAAGATTTTGATGATGATTTCGATGATGACTTTGATGATGATTTTTATGATGATGATGAAGTTGTTGAAGTCAATTCCAGTGATACTACAAAATAAGATATCATGGATATTTCAATGAATACCCTTTCAAAATGTTAGAATATCAAAAAGAGAACCACACACTTTCCCTGTGGTTCTCTTTTAGATTCTTAATTTCATTAACTTTTGATAATGTGAGAATACAATGTTCAAAAATCCCAGCACAATGGATTTTTAAGCATGCTTTAGTTGCTAAAAAATTTTCTGAATTGCTGCTGTTCCTCTTGCTGCTGTGATTGACTTTCATCATTTTGAGATTGTTCTGAGGATGAATTTTCTCTAATATCTGCTTTACTTCCTAATGATACCTCCACTACCTTTTCTATATATTCTCCGCTCTCTAACTCCTTTACAACTATATTCACTGTCTCACCAGCCCTTGTATAAGACAATATATCTGCTAATTCCTCCATAGATGTAACACTTCTTCCGTTAAATCCTACAATAATCTGGCCAATTTTTAAGCCTGCTTTTTCTGCTGGTGAACCAGATGTCACTTCACTAATATGAATACCCTCCGGCATACTCAATTGTTTTGCATAAGCTGATGTTACATCCTGTCCTCTAATTCCTAAATATGCCTGTTCTGATTCTGATAATTGTTCCCTGTTCATCAAATCATTGATAATAGGAATTGCATCTGAGATTGGAATTGCATATCCCATTCCTTCTACTTCTGTTGAAGAATATTTCACTGAGTTGATTCCAATAACTTCTCCTGATGCATTCAACAAAGCACCGCCGCTATTCCCTGGATTAATTGCTGCATCTGTCTGTAATAATGTCATTGCTGAATCTTCTAATGATACCTCTCTCGCTGCTGCACTAATATAACCTACTGTTACAGATTGTCCGTATCCTAATGCATTTCCAATCGCAATTGCCATTTCTCCCACTTTTATATTATCTGAATTGCCTAGTGTTGCAATCTTTATCTTTGATTTTGTATCTTCTGACAAACTGGTAATGTCTACTGAAACAACCGCCAAATCTGCACTGGAATCTGCTCCTTTTACAACAGCATCAGCAGTAGTATTGTCATTAAATGTGACCTTAACCTTTGCATCATTCCCTTCAATAACATGGTTGTTAGTTGCAATCAATACTTCTGAATCATTTTCTCCTATAATAATTCCGGAACCGCTTCCGGAACTTTCCTGCTGGTATTGTCTGCCAAACCAATCACTTTGTGTTGTAGTACTTGTTATATCAATTGCTACAATAGAAGGCATTACATTTTCTACTACCTCTGATACCCCGCCTGAATTAACAGAGGTCTGTGATGCAATATATCCTGATGTACTATTCTGCTCTTCATTTTCTGTAGTGTCATCGCCTGTTAATGTGGTATCATCTGTAATTGCAGCCTTATCTTCTGCATTTTGCAAAAAATGATTTGCTATATAGCCTGATGCTGCTTGATATCCCTGAAAAGACACCCCTGATACCAAACCAAAAATTAATGCACCGCCAAAAAGTTTTGCGATCTTTTTTCCGCTAAACATTTTTTTTCCAGAATACAATTTTTTTGCATCCTCTGGTATCTGCTCCATATTGTTAAATTGTTCATATTCTTTATTTTCATTATACATATTTATTACCGCCTTTCTTTATCTTATGGCATAAGTTTAACAATAAAATATGTATAATTTGTGTTCTCATTTTGAAAATAATGTGTTCTCGTGCTGCGGTTTATCCATGCAGCAAGGTTGTATCCAAACACACTCAACACTTAAAGTTTCCAAGAATTTTAATATTTGCAGCTTCCTCTCTAATGCCAAATAGAGCATTCTGTACACCCGGTTCCTGTAAATTTCCCTGGAATTCTACAAAAAAACGATACTCCCAGCTCTTTTCACGCATCGGTCTTGATTCTATTTTCGTTAAATTCAGGTCATTATAAATAAAATGAGAAAGTATCTGATATAGACTTCCGCTTTTATGTGGAATTTCAAAATAAATACTTACTTTATCTGCGTCTTCAAAATATATTTTTTTATTAGTAACAATAATAAATCTTGTATAATTATTATCTACATGATTAATGCAAGGCTGCAATACTTCTAATCCATATACTTTTGCAGCTCTTTCGCTTGCAATCGCCGCCTGGGTTATATCACCATCTTCTAATACCTTTTTCGCTCCACCTGCTGTACTGCTAAATGTTTCTTTTTTCATATAGGGATGTGCTTCCAAATATTTTGCACATTGCATTAGTCCCTGTGGATGAGAATATACTGTTTTGATATTTTCAATCTCTGTACCAGACAATCCTACCAGTGCCTGTTCCACCTTCACCACATGCTGACCAATAATGCATGTATCATATTGGGATAACAAATCATAAATATCAGTAATCCCTCCTGTAGAAGTATTTTCAATTGGAAGGACTCCATATTCAGCTTTTCCATCTCTTAAAAATTCCAGAACCCCTTTAAATGTATTCACATTATAGCTCTCAATATTTGTGCCAAAATATTCCTCCATTGCCTGCTCTGTATAACTGCCTCTTTCTCCAAAAACTACAACTGTTTTATTTATTTTCTCCTCCAATCCTTTGACCTTTGTAAATGGAATGTCACTTTTCCCTTCACTAATCAGTGCATATTGTCTTTTTCTGCTAATAGACATAATCTGTGAGAATAATTCTTTAATTGCCTGTTTATGAAAACAATCTTCTGCTTTTTTGGATAAAATATCTAACTTCTGCTCTTCTCTCTCTTTATCAAAAACCTTTTTTCCTGTCTTTATTTTATATGCAGCAACCTCATTGGTCAGTTCCATTCGCGCTTTGAATAATTCGACAATTTGATTGTCAATTTCATCTATCTTTTCTCTTGTTTCCTGCAAATCTAACAAATGTAATTTCTCCTTTACTTTAATTTTGTTATTATATCTATTATCTCCTGCAATATTACTTTCTGGCAGCAGATCAACTATACCAAACTATATGTACAGCTTTTTGTGAAACACTCTCTAGTTTATTTCATTTTTTTCCACTAGTCAATACACATAGTAAAGTTTTTCATGCTAAATGCCCTGGAACGTGTTTGAAAATTCATTGAATCAACTTTTGAAAAACGAAAGAAAATTATTTAATATAAATTAAAATTTTCAATTTTTGTTGTAATCTATCTCTCTAAAAACTGAGTATATTATTGAAAGGAGGTTTTCTAGAGCGTGTTTGAAAATTGCTTGTTACAAGATGTGCGTCACAATTTGTGGGAGATTTGTTCCAAATTCATGAGGTGCAGCGGGCTGCATCGATTAAATTTGGGACAAATAGCACACAAAGTGGGGCGTGCAGATTGGGGCAATGAATTTTAAAACATACTCTAGTATAGAAACATATGGTAAATTACTGAAAGAGGAGGTGAAACATTTGGAAGATCATAAGATTATTCAATTATTTTTTAACCGCTCTGAACAAGCGATTATCGAAACAGAAAAAAAATATAAGAATATGTTGTTTTCAATATCCTTTCGCATTTTAAAAAATAAAATGGATGCAGAAGAATGTTTAAATGATGTATATTTAGCAGCTTGGGAAACGATTCCACCACAGAAACCTAATCCATTAGCAGTATATTTAGCTCGTATTGTACGAAATATTTCTATAAATAAATATTATAAAATTTCAGCAACAAAAAGAAATAGCTATTATGATGTAACATTAAGCGAATTAGAGGATTGCTTTTCAGATGTAGAATCTGTAGAAGAAAAATATGAAGCAAAAGAATTAGCATCTGCTATCAGTTCGTTTTTGGACAAAATTGACAAGAAAAGCAGATTATTATTTGTTAGGAGATATTTTTTTGCTGATTCTACTGAAGAACTTGCCAGAAAATTTTCATTAACTGAAAATAATGTTTCTGTGCAGCTTTACAGGATTAGAAAAAAATTAAAAAAATATTTAGGAAAGCGAGGATACAGCATATGAAAAAAGAAAAAATATCAAAAGTAATAGGCGAAATTGCAGAACATCATATTGAAGAAGCCTTGAACTATGACCAAAAACAGTACCCTCATTTTGGTCATTGGAAAACATTTCAAAAGGCTGCAGCATGTATTGCCTTGATCATCATCGGCTTGATTGGAACCACGGGTATAGCATTTGCCGCTAGCAAAGATTTTAGAAATGTTGTTATTCATCTATTTGGTTTTACAAAAGAAGAAAAAAAAGAAATTGAAAATGGTCATATGACTGGTAAACTAGATAAAATAGATACGCTATTGACATTTTTGGATGAATTTAATAATAAAAACATGGGAAAGGGGGAGAAGGTTAAATATAACAACGGATACGAATATAAGTTTTTAGAAGAAAATAATGGGCATGTCGATGTGATTGTTGTTTGTGAATCTGACAAATACCGGCTGCTGGTTAGTATGAAACAGGAAAGCATTGCAGAAGGTGTCATGGGTTGGTATGCGGCCTCCTATCAAATGATTTCATCAGAACAGGCAGAAGAATTGATTATGTCATCTACCCAAAATCCGGAAAACACCGAAAAAACTGAAGAGGAACAGGATGATGTTGATCATAATGCTAATGATAATGTTCTTAAAGCAGATAAGGAACATGCAAAAATTTGTAATGGACTGCATAAAGAAGAAGAAAATATTATTTCCCTAACTAAAAAAGAAACGCAAGACATGATAGAACTATTTGAAAGTTATGAGCATGATGATAATACAGTCTGGGGAGATGGTCTTAATAAATTCTTTATATTATTTGATAAGTCTAAGTATTACATGACGGAAAGCGGCTATGTATTAGGTGAAAAAGAAGGCGAAGGCAAACACATTTCATTTAAACTGACAAAAAAAGATTTGGAAAAAGTTATGTCTTTGTTTCACAAGTATGGAATTCCGGATTAGTTATTTTGTTATAAATTGAATAAAAAGATAGAATGAGGCAGGGCAGCCGTTTCAAGTTTTTGTGTAAACCTCAAAATTGACATAGGATTTGTGAATAGCTGCAAATGGGCAGAAATGATTTTTATAGTTCTGCCCTTATCTGCATTATATAGGGATTTTTTGCATATCAATTAACTCTGTTCCAGCTATCACGATAAACACACCCAGATTTTGAAGAATTTTCTATGTGTTAGTGTTTCCTTTTGGCTTCCTCATATTCCCCTGCAGTCATTGTTTTTTACTGTCAACACTATAATATTTCTGCCTTCGGTCATTTTTTATTCACTCTATTTAGATTTCATAGAGTTATTGTACACAAAGGTATCTGAACTGTCCTCTGTTATTTTACATAAAATTTACGACTTTGGTTAGATATTATTTCATGTGTTTACCATGTTGAATCCCTCTATTAATCTAGAAACATATAAATTATTCTAACTTTAAATTCTACACTTATTATATGTCCTAATTTTGTTTTCATATTTTTGAAGATCATTCATTTAATTAACCTCCAATTGTTGCACAAAACTCCTTATATGCTTCATCAATAATAGGCTCAAACTCATGATAATCTTCCCATGTACCAATAAATTCCATAGGTAAATCACACAAGTCATTTATTACCCAATCACAATAATCTTGAAAATAGCTTGTTTCATAATATTCTCTTATAAATGGAATAAGCGGCTCTGCAACATCATCACTCCAGAATTTCATATCACAATACTTAATCAAATATTCCGTTCCAGTCATAGTTTCTTCTTTTACTTTGTCAATCCCCTCGTTATCTTTATGCTCATCACTAATAAAAATTTCAATTATGTTATATTACCTTTCTCTTTTAATTCACCAAAATGTACCTTTCTCTCTTTTCAAACAAAAATACAATTGGTGTTTCCCATTCTTTTCAATTATGCTGGTTCAGAAATATATTCTTACAGCTTTTGTTTATTCTCCATTATCCATCAAAAGTTTTTCTGCTTCCTCACACCACTCTAAATAAGTATGATAGTTTTTTATCCTCAGCTCCACTATAAGCAAATAGTATTTATAAGCAATATTTACTTTCACTACTCTTTCAGTAATCTGTTTTTCATTTCACAAAACAGTACATAGAAAATCTTTACTTAGATATCTTAGCAATATATGTACCGGTCTCTTTCCTTTTAAAATTTCCATTAATCTTTCTATCTCTCCACATATAGTAATCTTGTCAACTTCCTCAGCATATAATAAATTATATTCATAAAAATCATCATTCATTGTAGGTAACCCTATTAATAAAGTTAATAACTTTTCCCAACAAATGTCTTCCACAGTTTTTATATTTAACGTAATATTTGATAATTTTGTTTGCAGTAACTCAGAATCTTCAAAAGAAATTTTTCCAATTTCTTTATACTGAGCCAAAATTTCATAAAAATAATTTAATTCACATTTTTTCAAATTCATCCATAAATCATATGAAAAACTTTTCTTACCATTCAAGATATTATTTATTTCCTCAATCTTATCTTTCAATATATCTTCTCTATATAAATCCTCATCTTGCAACTCAGATAAAAATGGATATATTTTTAGATACTCTAATTCCCTAAATTTAAACTCATCAAAAAGTTCACTAAAATATTGTTTTATATGTTTATATAACATATCTGCATTAATCCTGCCAAGCGTATATTCTTCAACCATATGATGAAATCTCATAACATTAACCTCCTACTTACGACTCCATATTTCTCCTGTTTGACTATTACTCCAATAATGAACTTCGATTTTTTTCCACTAGGTGTTTTCCATGTCTCCATAACCTTTTCCATTCATTGCCCTGAAATCCATTTATATTTGTAGTTACTTTAATCCTATAATAAGGCACTTTAAGTCTTCATGTGTAATCGCAAAAAGCCAGGTAAATGTATCATCAAATACATATGCATCTATATACTCCCATGGTTCTAGTTCATCTACATATTTACAGACATCTGCAAAAGTAGTATTGTAAACTTTATTTTGCCTTTCTAGGTAAAATATTACAGTTTCAGGGACATTCAATGTTCTTGCCTCCTCAAATTCTAAACATACTTGCCTTTTTCTTAAACAATTCCATAATCGATTGGATTCGATATCGTACTCCTGAGCAAATATTTCAATTAGCTTGTTTCTATAATAAAACAACAAATCTTTTGATAATTCTTTTCCGTATATATATTCAAACATTTTATATTATCCTCTCTCTACATTTTTATAAAATAATATTTAACCCTTACTATTCACCATAAAGATATCCTGCTTTATATCCTCTATAAAATCTAATTGTTCTTCTAGTTTACACTTCTCCCTTTCTAAAATATTGAAACACTCTAATCTATCCTCTTTACTCATACTAAATTGCCTGCCATTCGTCAATATGCCAAAAAATTGTATAAATTATGTGAAAATCCAGCCTGCTTTTATACAATAATCGAAGATTTCCTATGACTCTCATTCCATTATTGGGGATATTTTTTTGTGCAGCTTTTAATTTCCAAACATGCTCTAGAGCAATTTTCCATCAACCATTCTAACTGTTCTATTTGCATAACCAGCTACTTTTTCATCATGGGTAACCATTATAATTGTCATCCCCTCTTCATTCAATTTCTTCAAAAGACACATAATTTCTTTTCCAGATTCAGAATCCAAATTACCTGTGGATTCATCTGCAAGCAGGAGCATGGGATTATTTGCAATCGCCTGTGCAACAGCTACTCTCTGCTGTTGACCTCCAGACAACTGTGACGGATAATTTTTTTCCTTCCCCTCTAATCCCACTTTTTTTAATAAATCCTTTGCCCTCTTTTTTCTTTCCATCTAATTCCCGCATATCCCATTGGCATCGGCATTTCCACATTACTTTCTGCATTTAAATCATCTATAAGATTAAATGATTGAAAAACAAAACCAATATTTTTATTTTTAAAAATGGCTGCTTCTTTTGCTTTCATTTTCTTGACATTCTTTCCATTAAAAATATATTCACCTGTATCAAAGCTATCCATATCATCAATAATATTAAGCAATGTACTTTTTCCGCAACCTGATGCCCCATCAGAGATAAAAATTCACCTTCCATTACTTTCAAATTTATATCTTTTAACACCTCTATTTCAAATGTTGATTCCGTGGCAGAAATGCTATCTTTTAAGAAGAAAGAATAACCAGTGACCTGCTGAAAATGGAGTTACATAACAGTACTGCTTATTCATGTACCAGTGTTATTGATTTTCTACAACTATTACCGGATGAATTCTTAGATGATGATATTGTACTATCTTAACTTATCCATACCATATACCTCTATAATATCACAGTCAATATTACAAATACTTCTCCACCATCTCCCAAGTTTTTTTCAACCTTTTCTGTTATAAAATCTTTTCCACATAAAATATAGATACAGAATAGGTACACAACAGCCTCTTTCATTCTTCTCATCTGGCTTAGGGCGTGTTTGAAAATTGCTTGTTACAAGATGTGCATCACAATTTGTGGGAGATTTGTTCCAAATTTATGAGGTGCAGCGGGCTACATCGATTAAATTTGGAACAAATAGCACACAAAGTGGGGTGTGCAGATTGTGGCAATGAATTTTCAAACACGCTCTAGAGCACTTTGAAAAATGGAAATCACGAAACAGGCTTCCATACAGTTCAACAGAATCACCGAGGAAGACATTGGGGTGAAAATTGGGGTGCAGACCCAAATAATCAGTAAGTACAGGGACCTAAAGAAGAAGCATCGCTGACAGATTTATTCTCATCCGGAGATTCTGATTTCTTTGCTACAACCAGCTCAGTATGAGCAGATTTAAAAGTATTATCAATAAAAGAAATGTGACGGACGATTTTAAGACTGTTCTGTAATTTTTCATTACATTCACTTCAAGTTTTAGTATCTGTATTTTCTTTTATTTTAAGCTTTAAGTCAATTCTATTATACAGACAATAAATCACTTATTAAAAATCATAATCAAACTCTATATCATATAAATCTATCCATTCAACAAGCACAGAAATCTTTTTTGTTTTAATAAATTGATCAACTATTTTGTATGCCATTTCACGATTTACATAACTACAGGTTGGAACCTTCATTGGTTCTCCACCTACTAAATGTTCTATAGTATTTATTTTAATACTTTTATCTATTGGCACAAAATAATCTGGATATCTCATTATAAAAAAACCATATGGCTCATCATAAAAAAATATCAACCATTCATTACAGCCCTCAACTTCAAAACATGAATCTCCACTTCCTTGTTTCCAATACTCATCGCCTTTATTAAAAAAGATATCCTTTATAAATTCCTCATTTGGATTTTCAATTGGCTCACCTATTGGTCCATTATATATTACCATTCTGTTCTCTCCTATTCTATTGATTTTATTAGGCGTTTAACAAACACCAAACCCCATTGATTTTACTGGATTTTCTTACTCTCTTTATATAAATTTTCTCTCAAAAGTGGTAAAATATTATAGATAACAGCACCAACAAATTTTACAACTTATGGAGGAGGAAATTTATGACTACTAAATATCATCAGATTTTTTTTAGATACCTTTTCAGACTGTCAGAATATGTTCATTGATGACTCACCTTCCTTTTCTCAGCTTCTTTCAGAGTACATCAACCTGAATCAATTCATTCCTGCTGAATTTTTCTCAGCATTTTATAAAAATATCCTGCTTTATATCCTCTATAAAATCTAATTGTTCTTCTAGTTTACACTTCTCCCTTTCTAAAATATTGAAACACTCTAATCTATCCTCTTTACTCATACTATCAACTTTGTCCAATAATAAATCATACATATTACATTTTGATTCAAGATTGCCATCAAATAATACATGCATAATTTTTTTAATTTCTTTTTCACAATCTAATTCTTGTAAAGCATAAATTAGTGTCCCTATACAATTTTTATTTTGAGGCATATTTATCAAATCAACAATTGTAGTAATTGCCTCATTACACTTTAAATCTCCCAACACAATTGCAATTGTATTTCGATTTCTTTTATCTTTTGTATATTTGATTTCTCTTATTAATTTATCTTTATAGTACCTACATTCCCATTCTTCCATTTGATTGCAAATTTCTACAACTCTATCAATTTGATTTTCTTTTATTAAATCCATTATATAATCCCAGCTATTTCCCATTCTTCCATTTGCCTCCATTTGCTGTTGGGCTTCCTATTTCTTTGACCCTGTAGATAATCGTTTCGCTGATGATATCCTTAATTCTCTTTTCAGTCTGAACTGTTTCCTTTGCCTCATCACTGGCATAATTATCAGAACCTCTTACTGGCACTTCACTATGATTCTCTCTGGCAGATTTTGCCCATGTGCCTAAAGCAGTTTTGCTGATGCCAAGATTGCTGGCACATTTTAATAACCCAAATTTTTTATGTTCTAAAATAATATTTCACTGCATCTTCTTTAAATTGTTTACTCATAAAAAATCTCCATTCTTTCTGTCTTTTATTGTAACTTATTTTAGAAATTTTTCCACTTTTAACTTGTACCATCTTTATTCTAACACTACATACCCTTTTTCCGGTTCAAAATCCACAACCACATCCTGCTCTATGCTTTCTGCTGTCTCTTCTATTACTTCTTTTTTTGGCTCTTTAACAGTTTCATTCTTTTTTTCTTCTTTACTGCAAGAGCAAAAAAACATACTACACATAATAATACAAACAATAAGACACTTACCTTGTTTCATACTATATACGTTCCCTTTCATTCTGAATTTTCACGAAACCATTTTTCTAAAACGGGCTTGTCCTTTCCAATAACATAGCCACTTCCCCCTCATCTCCATCCATGCCCTTTTCTTCTCCTGTACCTCTGTCTCCGTCAAGTCCGGACAAATAATACTCTTAATCGTCTCCTCCTCTGCCAGGACAGACTTTTTAAAATATGCCCCACTTAAAATCCCTGGTATGCCCGCTGCTTCAATTCCTCATCCAGCAGTATGTTGGAAGATTATCTAATACCCTGAACTGATATTCTGATATAATTATTTTTTATTTTTCCATCTTGAACTTAAAGCCATAAATACAAAACTGGAGACAACATTAGAACTTATTAATCCTAAGTTTCTCCAGCTTAATATTTTTCTTAAATAAATGATGATATTGTACTATCTTAACTTATCCACACCACATATCTCCATATATCACAGCCAATATTACAAATACTTCCCCACCCTCTCTCAAGATTTTTCTCCAACCTTTTCATTTATAAAATCTATTTCCTCCTCAAAATATTCAATCTCATCATCACTCAGAAAATCATTCAAGTTAAACTCTTTAATTTTATCTATTATATACTTCATCGAATTCATATCATTATCACTAATTCTTACTTTATGACGATATTTTAAAAGAATAATGGTTGCTCTTGCAATAACACTTTCCATTCCATCGCTATTAATGTATTCAAGAAATGACTCTTGACAAATACCTGCTGCTTGACCATATGTTCTTTCATTTATCCCAACTTCATAATAAAAACAATCATTTATCAAATACTTTATTTTAAAATAATTCATCATTTATTCTTTGTACCTCCTTTAGTTTTATATAATACTTGAATTGTTACATGTTCATATTTTGCTTTGAATTGTTTCATTACATTCCTACAACTTGGACAGTAATCTAAATCTGTATAAAATTTTATAGTGCCTCTTACTTCTGTATTATTGCCCAAATTTCTTGCAATTTCATTCAATATTTTGAACTCAGCATCACATATTCTGTCCCAAGAATCCATGCCGTTTTCAATATTATCTTCATTAACCCTATAAGTTTCAAAAACCTTATCTCCACCTACCTGTTAACCCTTTGTATCCCCTGCTCTTTCTGCAATTCTTTTCTCCACCCTTAACCCACTTATCATGTGGTCAATGGCCTCTTCTTTCGTTTTGTACTCCCTTCTCATGTCAATACATCCCCTTTCACTAGTACTGTATACTTCCCATCCACCTTCCGTTTGTTTAATGCCTATCTGATTCTCCACAATGACATCTCCTGTAAAACTGTATGATTGATACCAGTCAAGTTCTTCTTTTTTTATTATTTCTAATGCTTCTTCTTCACTCATTCTAATCCTCCTCGTATCCTTTTTGTCCTTATTATTCCTAAACCTTCCAATAAAATAACTGGTAGTGGCAGTTGTATCTATACCCCTCCGCCATTGGATTCAAATGGTTTGTGGCCTGCTATTTCCCCCTGATAAGGTATTAGGTCTTTTTCCATCCTCTTTCAGTAACATCCCCATCTGCCTCCGGCCATTTAACTGTACCGTCTTTCTTAATACACTCCCCTCCACCAGCAGAAAAAATGGATGTAATATGACATCAATAAAATCTATATTCGATTCTG
>CAYRAV010000017.1:0-50171 GCA_964422365.1 uncultured Lachnospiraceae bacterium
TGATGTTTCCCATGGCATCATAAGTATAGCTCTGGCCCGGCTGCGGCTTTCCGCCCGCTTCTGCTTTTGCAGATGCCCCGCCTGTTGTTACGGTCTTCTGTCTTCCTGCTATGTCATAGGTATACTCTGCCAGAATGCCCAGGGCGTCTTTTTTCCGGATCAGGTTTCCGCTGCTGTCATATTCATTCTGCTCTTCTAAATACCCAAGGGCATTTTTTACACTCTCCAGCCTTCCCATCGTGTCATAGGTAAAAGTGTAACCTTCCCCGTCATCTTTCTCTTCATTGTAATTGCCGGCACTGACCGCCTTTACAAGGCTGCCGTTTCTGTCATAAAAGTACCGTTTTATGCCGCCTTCCTTATCCGCTTCCTTTAACAGCTGATTCATTAAGCTGTAGGTTCTGGTGATGCTTCCGCTGCTGTCTGTTTCTCTGGTTAAATTCCCTGCCCTGTCATATTCATAAGCAGTGCTGCGGTGGATGCCGCCCTGCCTGTCGATATGCGTTTCTTTTGTCATGCGGTCAAGGAGGTCATATTCCCTGTGGATTTCATACCCTTCCGGTGTGGCAATCTTTGTTACATTGCCGTTTCTGTCATATTCGTAAGATGTTGCCGGGAATGCCTTCTTTGCATGGCGGTCCGGTTCCAGCCCCAGGTCTTCCCTGTCCACGGAACCGGTTGTTTTTATCAGCCTGCCTGCCGCATCATATTCAAACATGGCGTACCGGTATGTGCTTTCGTTGATTCTTGCCTTTTCTCCTGTTTTGTTGTTCAGGCAGTCATAGGTGTATTCCACTGCGGCGCCCAGGCTGTCGCTGACTCTGGTTAAACGGTTCCTCCTGTCGTATTCAAAGGATAAGGTCAGCCATTTCTGCGGATTCTGCTCTTTTTTTACGGCTTCCCCGCTCCGTTTTTCAAGGATTTTGTTCCCAGCTTTATCATACCCAAATTTTGTCACGCTGTAAAGCAGTTCCCCATCTTTTTTTTCTACAGGCTCCCGCTTTTCCATCAGCCATCCTGCATAATTATAGCGGTATAAAACTGCGTTTCTGCATGCATCCCTTTCTTCTGTCAGTCTTCCCGCCCTGTCATAGGCAAAACTGCGGATTACTGTCCCGCCGGTGTCAATGACTTCTTTTAAGCGGTTCACGGCATCATAGGTATAACTGATTCCCTCGCCGTCATCTGTTTCTTCATTATACTGCTCCGGGCGGATAATCTTTATTATGTTTCCGTTTTTATCATGCTTATACCGTGTTACCCCGCCGTCAGGGTATTTTTCCGTCAGGCGGTACTGGTCTGCATCATAGGTGTATTCTGTGCCTTCCCCGCTGCCGGTGTCCCTGTTGTAACTTTCTGGGTGGATTTCCTTTCTTATGTTTCCGTCCATGTCCACTATGGTTCTGTGAATGGTGCCGTATGGGTCCCTGGTTTCGATTAGCCTGTCTAAATAATCATAGCGGTAGCGGAATGCCTCTTCCCCTGCCATGCTGCCTTTGCGGGCATTTGGTGTCACCAGTTTCAGCACGTTTCCGACGGCATCTACCATCTTCTCGGTTACATTTCCTAGGGCATCTTCTGTTCTGACAACCTCGCCTGTGTCGGAGTGGGTAAGTTTTACGGTGCCGTAGGGCGAGGTAATGGATGCGGTCCTTCCCATGCTGTCTAAGGTATAGGAGAACTCCGTTCCGTCTGCTGCTGTATAGAACAGCGGGTTATGGCACTTTCCTTCCTCATCATAGCCATAGCGTTCTGTGTTTCCTTCCGCATCCGTGGCGGATAACATTCTTCCATAGCGGTCATAGGTAAATACCGTTTCGGCTGTCTGGTTTTCATCCAGCCATGTGATTTCCCTTGTCTTCTTTCCGCAGGCGGAATCATAACTGTATTGTTCCCTGCGGTTCTCATTGTCTTCCCTGCATATTACCCGGTTCTTCCTGTCATAGGCATATTCCGTTACCAGACCGTCTGCAGTCTCTTCCCTTATAACCTGCCCGTACTGATTATATTCCCATGTATGGATATTGCCGTTTTTGTCAGTTTCCGCTGTTTTATTGCCTTTTTCGTCAAATGTGTACATCTCTGCAGAGATGCCGTCCAGTGCTGCAATCTGTGTCCATGCCTCTGTGCTTCTGTGCCCTGCCTGTTCCTGGATGCCCTGCACCTTCTTCTTCAATGCTTCCCCCATGCCGCGTTCTGTACGAATTACATGGTCTGCTTCATCACAATAGTAGTGTTCCCATCTCCCGGTATCACTGAACGCAAACCATGTTTCCTTATGGCGGTCGTCATATTCCATGCTGCATGTATTGCCGTCAGGGTATGTCTGGCAGATGACCCTGCCGAGTGCATCATAGGTGTTGGTCAGGAAATCCCTGCCGTCCCAGCCGTCCATGCTGGTAATTCTGCCGCGGCTGTCATACATGTAATCCTGTATGCCGCCTGTGGTGTAATGGGCACGGGTAAGACAGCCGTTCTTGTATTCGTAACGAAGTCTTCTGCCTGTCTCATCTCTGATTTCCATTATGTTTCCTTTTTCATAACAGAATCTGAGCACTCTGCCTCCCGGGGTGGTGATGGTACTGATCTGCCTGCTGCCTCCAAGGTAGGCAATGACTGTTTTACGGCTGCTGTACGAGTCTTTTGAGACCGAAAGCAGCCTGCCTTTTCTGTCATATTCATAACAGGCATACTCCCCGCTATGCCAGACGGTAACAGTATAGGTCTGCCTGTCCCTGTCCTCCGCAAGTGCCACTTCCCTTGTGCCGCCTCTTGTGTTCTCCCACTCCCCTTTGTGGTATGCAAAGGTTTCTATGTGGGTGTCCGGCATAAGGACAGTTATGCGGTAACTGCTGTCATCCTGCGATTCTGCTGTCTGTTCTGCTGTCAGGCAGGTTTCATACTCATGGAGCCAGCCTTTTCCAAAGTTTCCCTTATATGCAAGGGTGGAGCTGTACCTTCTTGAAAAGGTCCATTCTCCCTGCAGGTCCTCGCAGCGGTAGTCTTCCCGGTATACAAAGAAATGCCCTTTTGAACAGCATACCGGATCGCTGCTAAAGAGCAGATTGTTGGCAAAACTGGTAACTGCTGTCTGTGCCAGGCTCTTTGCATCAATCTCCCCGTACTTGTACATCTGGTACCCTGCTTCCACTGCGGTATCCCCTGCACTGTTCAGAACTGCACTTGTCAGCTTTTTGTCTGACGGGACCACACAGCCCAGTGCCGTTCCCAGAAGTTCCCTGACTGCATTTTCCCCAAGGCTCTGCAGGCTTAACGTTCCGTTTGCAAGGTCGCTTAACACGCTTGAGCTGAACTGCTGTGCAAAGTTTGCAGCAAAACGGCTGGCTGTGCTTCCGCAGTCTCCCAGTTTTCCAATCGGTCCGGTGACGGCTGCCACCATACATCCTGTGGAAAATGTCTCTAAGTAGTCCTGCCAGCTGGTGTCTATCTTTCCATCTGCTATGTCAAACAGGAAGCTTACGCCGGTGCTCATACCTGCTCCCGCAAGCACTACTGGTCCAGCAATCATAACACTTGCAGCAATGCACAGCCCATTTTTTGCCAGAGTGTAGAGTGGTTCTCCCAGCACATCCTTTAACAGGTTGTCTGGTTCCGTCTTCCAGTCCCCGCTTTCTGCAAGATTTTTCAGACTCATGCCCTCCTGCATCTCTGCTGCTGCAAAAGTACACAATGCTGCTCCCACCACTACTGCAGCAGTGCCTCCGGTTGCCACAATCAGAACTGCCCCCGTTACTGCCATGAGAAGCCCTTTGCCAAACTTGGATTTCGCCTCCTGCTTTCTTGCCGCCAGTGCATCCGTAATCTGCTTGTTGTTGTCTGCCGCAGCCTCTGCTTCCTGTGCCCTTAATTCCGATTCATCATAGGAGACAGCAGGTGCTTTCGGTGCTCCGGTGGTATAATGCCTGATTTTCCCTGGTGCATACAGCTGCGAAGCAGTTCCCATAAGCCCAATCAGATGGTCTTCTACCGGTACGGCCGCCCCGTCTGTGCCGGGCTGGCATCGGTTCAGAAAAAGACATTCCTTTGCTGTTACCTCCAGTCTTTTGCAGAGGATTTCCTCTCCGTCGTCCCCGGCCGGCTTTCCAATCAGAATGTCTGTTCCAGTAAGCGTGAAATTCTCTGCCCGCATGGAGATGTCTCCATTTTTCTCCAGCTTCAGTTCCACGATATTCCCGTCATCCGGAGTCATACTTATACCACCTGGCGTTAAGTCTATGCTGCATCCGTCTGGATTGCTTAGGGATCGGTTATCCGGATTGTCTATTTTATGCTCCCTTTCCCCGCCGGCTTCAATGCCGCGCAGAGAATGTACTGCTACAGCCTCCCATTCTTTCCCTGTCTGGAAATACAGGTGGACTTTTGCCCCTTTTACCGGCATGCAGTAATAGTCTTTGCTTTCTATGGCATAGGTAAAGAAATAATCTTCCTTTCCGTCCTCATAACCATCATCTTCATCAATTTCTAAATCAAGTGAGACCGTATTCCCTTTTCTCTCCTTTATGGTTCCAATCAAGCTGACACCTGCCAGTGCCGGATTGTCCTGATACCTTGCCGTAACGGCATCAGGCCAGCGCAGAATATACTCATAGAAAACCTGCCCGCCTTCCACATAAGCTTCCACATGAGTGACAGCAAGTTCGCTGCCCTCGATTTCCATCCGGCTTCCAAGGGGAATATAGCGTGTGCTGCGGACTGCCAGCATTGTATGGTTTAATTCTTCCATGCTGCTCTGGGCAGCTTCTTTCCCTTCTGCTGTATCTACGTCCGCCCTGCTGGATTTGGCATCGCCATCCTGGGTCTGGTCAGAGCTGGAATTTAACATTTCCATGGCATTGAAGATAAGCTCCTCCATTTTTTCATCGGTATAACCCAGACTGCTGATGTCCAGTTCCCCAGAATCAATCATTTCCTGAATGTTGTTTTTTGTCCTTTTTGCCAGCTCCTTTTTCTCCTGTTCTTCCTCATTTTCCAAAAATGAACCTTTGAAGGCGGCTAGTTCTCCTATTTCTGTTTTTTCGATATTTCCAACAGCCGCAGCAGTTTCCATTTTCCCTGCTGTCAATGCGTTCTTTGCTTTTTTCTTTTCTTTTTCTTTCTTTTTGGCTTCCTTCTCATCTTTGATTATCTGAAGCACGGAAAAAGCTGTCATTTCTTCATAGAAGTCCTCAAAGCATCCTTTCAAGTCTCGTATCGTGGTTTGTTCCTCAATGGTAACTTTCTTTGCCTTTCCTGTTTTCTCTGGCACTCCCAGCGTGACATAAGGATTATTTTTGGTACAATCCGGTGTAAGCACTGCCTCGAACATGGCCGCAATTCTCTTTAAGAACTCCCAGTCCGTTTCCTTATACTGCAGAATTGGAAAATCTGTCACACGTCTGCTTGGTATGTTTTCTTTTATAATGCCTTTTGGATAATCTTTTCCCACTGCCTGGATAATTTCATGATATGTAATACCCTTTTTGAAAAAGGAACGGCTTTTCTTCTCAATGTCCATTTTGGCAGTATGTGCCAGTGCCTGAACATATAATATGTAAAAGCCATCTTCGCATCTTACCCTTGTCTCGGCTGCATATCCGGCAAAAAACATTCTCGGTTCATTCTTTTTTTTGTTAATATAGGATGCCTTAACCTCTGTATCCTCTGTAATCTTTCCTATGTACTCATCTGCCTTTTCTTCCGGGATAACTGCCTTAAACCAGAAGGAAGGATGTCCGTTGCAGCCGCTCTCTAAGCCGATATCCTTGATATACTGCAGTTCCAAAGGAAATTCTATAGTTAAATCCTGAAATTTCTGTTTCATCCATTGTACCTACCTCTCTTTCACACTTGTACTCTTGTGAAATCTATTCCTAACAGCAGATTTTGTTATGCTTTGCTGTTGTTCTGTTCATGGACTGCGTTTTCCTGTCCATCATCTATAATAGATATTTGTTTGTTACATTTCTCACAGATAATGGTGCATTTTGTTGTCATCGCCCTTTTTCCATTAATGATTAAATCCTCTGAGGCATCATCCCAGATAACGGAAAATTTCTCCGGATTGCATGTAATCATAACGCTCTCTGTCAACATTTCTGCATATTCATCTTTTTCTTCTTTCTTTTCTTTCCCTTCATTTCCTGTTAGGAAATTGATTGCCTTCGAAAAAAAGCCTCCGACCGCATTGACACAGTCCATTGCTGTATCCAGCAGGTCATGGGTCTGATCCTCCACATCCTGCATAATTGCATCAATTGCATCCTGGCGGTCCGGGTTTTCCATGCAGGTACAGTACCCAAATGGCTGTATGTTCTCAATCGCTGTGGTATCTGTATCTACCATAATCGGCATATCATGCATGTAGGTACCATGACACTTTGGCACCCGCAAATGCGACTCTCTAGAACCACATTCACAAATTGCCAGCCCTCCATGCAATACATATCTGGCATTTTCCTCTACACTTTCTTCTGATGTAATTTCCGTTTCCGCAGTCATTTTTCCCTCTGCCATTTCTCTTCCTCCTATGCTAACTCTATTTCCTGAAACTGAATTCCAACACAGTGCCGCCGCAGCAGCGATTCTACAACTGCCATAGAAACAACCATATAATTCGGTGAAATTCCTTCTATTCGAAAAAGGTGTTGTTCTCTTATCTTTCCATAATCTAAAACCAATCTTTTTATACTCCTGTCTTTGTAAAATTCAGTGCTTTCGTGCAGACAGTCTATCCGGTCCACTAACACAATTTTATAAATAAGCGGCACTTCCTGCGTTTTTAAACTTAAAATTGCATTTGAAAAGGCAATATCGGAATCGTACATCTGAATCACTTTATATACTTTATCACTAACCATAAGCCATGGAGCTTCTATTACTTCCGAAAAAATAGTATGTATCTCATCCTGTACATGTAAGGTTACGCTTTTTTTCATTTTTCCTATATACTCTGTTCCAAGTTCTATACTCTGCTGAGTCGAAAATTCTGCAAATTGGATTCCTTTTTGTATCCTTTTGTCCTGAGACATTATATAATATTTCATCCATTCACCTTCCCTCTATACAATCCATACAATTTCTTCCTTCTGTTCCTGCGACAGATTCAACTTATCCCGGTATTTCATATTCATTCTTGCACCTTTTAACTTTGCAGAATCAAATACTGCCTTTCTCATATCTGCATTTTCAAAATCACAATTGCGCAAATCACAATACGAAAAATTCACATTGTCTAAGACACATTCCCTAAAAGAAACAGGATATATTCCCGGAGTAATCTGACCGTTTACATACTCTCCTCCATAAAACATGCTGGTATGCATATCACAATTACATAAAACCGCTCCTGTAAAATCTGCCTGCTGAAAAGTGTTTCCAATAAATGCCGTATCATCGATTCTGCTGTTCCTAAAATTTGCTCCCATTAAATTAGTCAGTGTAAATAAATGGTATCGTATTCTACAATCTTCAAAACAGGTAAACATCAGATTTTTACAATCTACCCGCTTAGATTCCTCTTTTAAAACAATCCCGCTATAATCTCTGTATAAAAGGTTATGTTCTTTTAAATGATCCATATCTCCCTTTTTATACATTTCTTCTTTGATTGCTTCAAAATCCTCATTTGTCTGTAAATGAACCATCTGCACCTCGTCCATATATCCTCCTATTAAAATCAAAAACGCTCTGTGCTTTTTAAACTCCTTATAGGTCCTCCGTTTCCTTATTGCACGAAATGCGTGGTATCCACCCAGATAAAAATATCCTTTGCATTTTTCAAATGCCTCGATTTTTATATCTGCAATATCTCCTTCATACAAATTTCCGATGTATTTTGCAGCTTCTGATTTTAATGCATCTTCTAACTGTTCAAAGGCATCAAACAATTCTGGCATTGCAATATAGAGTATTTTCTCTTTTTTATCCAGTATTTTATCCTTATCCCGGGCCTCTATTGCCCACTGATAAGTTCCATCTATAACATGAGCCTGCAGATAGGAAAACTGAAGTTCTGCAATCTCTGTATCCTTATATTCTTTTTTGAGCTTTTCTGCCATTCGGTCAAATCCTTCTAACAGTTTTTCACAGTACACTTCTCTGTTCTTTGTAAAATCCTTATGAAACTGTATCATTGCCCTTTCCACTGCAGTTGCTGCCTTTTCCTTAAAATCCGCCAATGCTTCCTTTCTATCCATGTTTTTCCCATCCTTAATTTTCTAATACATACTTACCTGTAACTATGGTGTCTCCATTCTTTTGCATAACAATTGAACCATCTGCACCATTCATGGAAATTTCCTCTGAAGCATACATCGTTACATTTTTTTCTGCAGTAATGGTCACACTTTCCGCTGCATTAATACTTAGATTCTTTGTTGCATTTATGGTAATATTTCCCTGCTTATCCAGATTAATGACTGCTTTTCCATCATATGCGTCTATGGTAATCCCCTCTGGTTCCAACTTTATTTCCATTCCATCTGGTGTTCTTAGATAACGAACATCAGGATTTGACATTTTGTCACTGCTTCCTTCTGATGGGGAATAACTGCTTATAGAACTAATGGCATAACAGTTTTTTTCCTCTACATCTGGAAAGTATACTCTTACCTGATCTCCCTTTTGGGGCATACAATACCAGCCGCTTCCATCCGGTGATGCAGACATGGTGGAATATGGAAACCAATATATGGCACTAGAAGCTTTGGGGTCTATTGATAGATGTACTTTTATCTTATCCCGCTTTATCTCTGTCACACTGCCATTTAGCGAAATACCACTGATTTGTGTATTATGGTATTTACGTTGTTTAAAGTGCTGTTTTCTTCCCAATTGATAAGTTCCCATCACAATTCCGTCTTCCATCTCATATACTGCTTCACGGATATAGAACTTTGTTCCTTTAAATTCCACAAAATCTCCTAATTTTAGCAAATTATAGGCTTTTACTGTATAAGTAATATAATCTTTTTCCAAAACTCCTTTTATATAATTGGCATTATCCTTCTGATATACCTGCATATTTTTACTTGCTGAGTATTCCTTCATATGTAACTGGTGTACTTTTTCGCCAAACTGACATCCATAGTAGAACCGTGGTTTGGATGCGGTATAGGAAGGCATTAGCGGTAAATGTTTCTGTCCTGCCAGCCTTTTTATGAATTCCCAGTCAGTTTCTTTATACTGAAGTGTAAAATTGCCAATCGCACCAGATGCTGCCGGGTCATAGATTGCCTTTGCTCCTGAATTGCGTTTTAACACTTCCTCTGCCACAGACTGATAGGTACGTCCGGTATCCTGATAAGAATAAGAATTTTTCATAGCATCCAGTTGAATTGTATTACTATGTGCTGTGACATACAGCTTACTTACTTCGCCTTCCGTTGCAACTCTCACATCTGTTACTATTCCCTGAAACATTTTTTTCTTTTGGGCAAACCCCTTTAGGGTATAATATACTTCTACCTGACATCCAACCTGTGTATAGTAAACGACGTTGTCATTCTCCGAATCATCCAGCAATGCTGAAAAAGTCATACACAGATGTTGATTTAATTTTTGCTCCAATCGGAAATTTTCAATATGAACCATGCTAAAACTTGGTATAGACAGATTTTCATATATAACAGATTTTGAATCTGATGTGTTTGCTTCTTGCTCTGCACGCAGCTGGGCTGCAACTAAATTTGTAAGCTGTTCCGCCATTGCTTCCTGTTCTGCTTCTTCTATCATCTTTTCCTGCTCTTTGACTTTCTGTTCCTCAGAAATATAAAATTCCTTTATTTCACCTGACAATTCTCTAATAAAATCCCTGCCTGCATCTGTCTTATTTTCTTCATTTAACATTACGATTTTGTCCTTCTTTTTCATTTTTACCTCTTTTCCTCTGTTCTCTCTACTATCTGCTGCTTCTTTATTGTATTGATATGTAATTGCGGCTGTTACTGTACTGCTTGCCATTCCTGCCTTATTTACCAGTGCAAATCACATCCATTGCATTACATCCGAATGGATATATTTTTTCCAAAAATCAGTTTTTAGCGGCAAATCTCAATTTTTCTGATCATGGCTTTTATCATTGGTTTCCAATATTTCTCCTCCTGATGTTCATAATTTAAATTTATGATCATTCTTCCATACCTGGTATCTGCCATCCACATATGGTTATGCAGTGTCCCAAGTCCGTTGATGCTTAGAAATTCTAAATATTGAAATTTCAGTTCACCGTTTATCAAACAGCCTTCTTCCATCCATTTAAAATGCATTTTTGATTGTTCCATATTCTCCTGTATGTTTTTCTTATACACATCCCAGGATTTTATCTGTTCTTTCTCTTTTGAAATCACATAATTGATACCAACACCATATTCATTTTCACCAGCAATAAACACCTCCTGAAAATTCTTCTGCACCTGCAGCTCCTTACATGGCACATATACTTTCACTCTGTTTCCCAAAATAGTTTTTTCTTCAAATACAAACTGTCTGTCTATGACCGTACACTCCCCCTGCTCTATTCCTTTTAAAATTTCTTCTTCATCTATCAATAATTCTTCCTGCTTTCTCTGTTCTTCTTCCTGTGCTTTCTTTTCTCTCATTCGCTCTTTTCGCAGTATTTTTGCAATCTGTTCATCTACATATGGCATAATTTTGTTCAACTCCTTTTGTAATATTATTTTCCTATATTTTCTATGAAAGTACTCCCTTTTGCTTTATCCAAAAACTGAATTCAGGTATACCCTAATGGGCATACCGCAATTCATGCCCATTGAGGCTGCGGACTTCGTCCGATAAGGTATTCCGACATGCATCTCATAACTTTTATTTATAGTGGTGCACTAGAGTGTATTTGAAACAAGAATAAAACTTATAAAGTACACTATACTAACTCCCCAACAATTTTATAGTCATTAAATTGTTCTGAAAGCACCTCTATCACATAATCCAAAATATCCCTGTGCAGCCATTTCTCCTTCTCCGTTCCACAGAAGGTAAGCTGTATCACTTTTTGTTCTGATATCCCGGCATCCTCAAAATAAATATACTCATCCACTCCCAAAGATTGTATTTTTCTCTCTAATTCCCCTCTTGTACAGACAACTGTTCCAAAATGCTCTGCATACCGGTTGACAAATTCTTCTCCTATTTGATTGCCCAATATTGGAAATGAGTTTTTTAGAATATCAATCTCCGGCTTTTTGATATGAAAAATCTTCCTGTTATGGATTCCGCTTTCTTTGCTGATGATTTCAACTTTATCTTTTTTCCTTACGAGATACTCATCTTCCTCCCTTAACAGGATTAAAATACCTTCTCTTTCTGAATTCATCTGCAATGTATATTTATATGATTTATGATCCATCTGAGGAATGGGAAAACCAGTGCTTTTTCTTGTGTCAAGCGTTAGATTCCATGCCAGAATTTGATTGTTTATAATGTCACCTTGCATGTCTCCATAATCAATTTCAATTCCTTGCACTTTCTCCTCCTCTAATAACATCCCTTTCACTTTTGTAATGACAACTTCCGCAAAGCGTTGGAAATAACTTTCTATTACGGGCATCCATTTTATCATGTTTTTTCTGAAAACCTGTTTTATTTCTTCTAATTTTTCTTCATATCCCTGAAACTTCCGCAAACTAACTTCTACCGCAACATTTCTTTTATCCGTTTTTAAAAGAGCCTGATAAACGGTGTCTTCCCTAAATACTTTCTCTAATTTTTCTTTCCCCACTCTTAAAAAGACCTTGTCCACAATTACCTTTTGATGTGCCATCACACAGGTTTTTACAAAAGCCCAGTCTGTTTTTGTCAATTCCTTCTCTTCCTCTAATACAGGCTGCATCCAGTTTCCCTTCCATCCCTGTTCTGGTTTGTCCATAACTTTGGTCCATATTGCACATTTGTTTTGCACTATTGGTAATTCCTCTTCCAGATTTTTTCTTAATGTATCCATTTCCTTTTGCTGATAATTTAGAAATTCTTCTAAAACTCCCCAAAACAGCTTTTTTAACTCTTTTCGGTCCTCGAAACTGTCTAATTCTTCTATTTTTTTTAATAGCTCCTGCTTTTCCATTTTTCCTTGCTCCCATGCAATTAATAAAGTTCTAACTGATTTAGCACCATAGTTTCATCGATATCTATAATTCCAAAATGATTCTTCCAGTAAATCTGTATCCCAAAATCCATTGGCAGAAAAAGGTCCTTTAATATCTCTACTTTTTTTATGTGTTCCATACTTTTTTCTACTGCTGTATATACCAGCAGTTCTTTTCCCTGGCTTTTATGCAGATAAACATGAGATTTTGGAAAGAACTCTTTTACTTTCTCTTTTATGATATTCAACATATCACCAGAAAAATATAGTTCCACCAAACCTCTTGCAATGCTTCTTTTTTCTTCCGCATGAAGTTCCCGCCAGACTTCCTCTGCTTTTTTTCCAAACCTTCCTCTTCTACATGCTTCCTCCATATATACAGCATAAAAGGCACTGTGATCCATCCCGCCATAACGCTCTATTTGAAAACTAATGTGCAGAAGAATATCCATAAAAACCTGTTTTAATTCTATATTTTCATTCTTTACAAACAGATTTTTAAAGATTTCATGATATCGAAAATACGGATTGATTTCAATTGTGTCTCCTTCTTCTGTTCTGTCATCATTTAGATATGTTTTTGCCAGTTCCAGATACGCAGAATAATTTTGGGCACAAGTAAAATGAATCGTATTCGGATTTTTTCCCTCTTCTATCATTTTTAAAAATACCTCAAAAATATAATTCACCTGCTATTCCTCCTAATCTATAAATATCCTTCTTGCTGGATTTGATGTTTTTACGTTTCTTGTTGTCCTTATTTTTTCTGTAATTTTTTTTAAATACTCAAACATCTGCATATTATCGATATGATCAATCTGCTCTAATTCCAGTTTTCTTTGAATATATGCCAGTATAACAGGACGGCTCACCGCCTTTCCTCTCATACATTCCAGTACAAAGGCAAAATCATCCTCTCCAAGCCCGGAGTAATGTTTCACTTCCTCTGCAAACTGCATCGTAATGACTGGTGATAAAGTTGCCACTCCTATTGCAGAATAAGGGGCATAAATCAGATTTAATGTATTATAATACGTTCCCATATCTGCAAAACTTTGATAGTGATTTCTCAATTCGGCACCTGCTTTCAGACAAAATCTCGCCAGTTCCATATCTGTTGCACGTTCCTCCTTTTCTTCTGTTAATAAAAAATCAGATTCATAACAAATTTCGCTCTCATTTTCTTTTCTTTCTGCAAAACGGATTTTTAATATCATATCTTTTCCATTTGCTTCATAAGGTATATATTCTGCCTGTGTCATCTGGTACAGACGTCCCGCATACCGCAATATTCCAGGCATAATGCACAATCCACCTGAATCAATTACTATGTTTCCTCCAGCTACTATACCATCTGACCAGTCTCCATATAATAATTCCATCATTTCTACCGGAATACTGCAGCACTGTGACAGCATATCTGCCTTTAATATTGTATGTCTTCTAAAGACAATTTCTTTTCTACTAAACATTTCTTCCATTCCCAGCTTTCCGCAATACCTTGCTATTATTTATAATACTTTTTTATTTTTTAGTATCGTTGATTTTCTTATTAATTTAAACTTCATTTGCACGAGGTACAGATTTTCTGCACGAAGTACAATTTTATCTTTTTTAGTAACAATAAATCAACAATGTAACATCTCGTCCAAATGACAATTCGTATTGTTATTGTGAAGAATATCACGCTTTGTGTGTAAAACAACAAACCTAAATTTGTAGAAAAGCCCGAAACTGTAGTAAAAGAAAACCATGAATATATTTTAATATGAATATACAAAGGGGATAAAAGGAAAAGAGAAAAATACCACCTGCAGTGGGTAAGTGATATAGAACTGGCAGATGGAAAATAGAAAATGAAGGATTCAATAACCAGAAAAACGGATCGTACCGGATTGAACATCTCAACAGACAGAACAGTAATGCAATGAATAACCATTATTTACTGACACAGATCACAGATATCTTAATACATCTGTATCCGGACATAGCACTCATTCATAAAATAGATAAAACAAAGCATAAAAAATACATCCTCAATGCTGCTATCAAAAAATGTAACTTGACACTATCCAAATCTTTATCCTTTACATTATGTTTTTTAATATTTAATAATAGTTTCCACCCCTCTTTTTTGCTACAACATTATCAATTTCTCTTAATAAGATAATTCCACACCTTTTCTTCTAATACTTCATATTTATATGATATAATATTCTTATCATCTAAATCATCAATTTTCAAATTCCCATATTCCTCTATATCTTTGTCAGATATAACAACATTTATTTTATCTGCAACTGCACCTATAACAAGAAATCTTTTTATTTCATTTTCTGCCTCATTACAACATCTTTCATAAAATTCATCTAGATTCTCATTAAAAAAGTCCTTGATAAATTCCTCTATACTATTTCCGTATCCTGTAGCCATATTTTCATATTCATGATATACAACCTCTGCATAATCCAGTACAAAATTATTATCTGTATCAAAAGAACTTTTTTCTATCAATTCTTCGATAATGGCTGCTTTTTTTTGGTTTAAAAGTTCTGTTTCTTTTTCCTTCGCTATACACTCCTTTTCATATTCATAAAATTCTTCTACAGTTTTTAACCCATAATTTTTTTGCACAAATTTATCTGTTAATTTTGGTTGTAACATATATTGAATCTTATTAACCCGATATTCTATTTTTTCTTCCTTACCAGCATATTCTTTATTTTCATCATCTTTAGGAACTTGAATATTCATTGTATATGTTTTGTTCGTTTTTGCACCTATTAGATTTTCTTCTATTTCTTCATTGAAAAAACCCGCACCTACCTTAACCTCCTCGTCTTTGACTTCATTAACAATCTTGCCCTCGCAATAAACAATATATGCTAAATTTACAAAATCTCCTTTTTGAACAACATTACGATCAACTGGTTTCAACTTTTCATAAGACTCTAATATCAGTTGTATATTTTCTTCTATTTCGGATGCACTGACTTCAATTTCTTCATCAGTATATTCATATTTTGGAATCTCCCCTAATTCTGTAATTACACAATTTTTTATTCCTAATAAATTCATTTTCTCTTCCACTATAGGATTTGTTATTTGATGTTTTGTGTTACAACCGCATGTTACTAAAACCATCACCATAAATATTACATAACCAATATATCTCTTTACTGTCACATACTTCTATACTCCTTTTTGCTATTCATCTTATGAACGAAAATACAACCAAAAGACTAAATTTATATCCTTTGGTTGTATACACCATCTAAACCCTATTTTATTTAACCGAAAAAAGAACCTTACTATAACTTTTTTTGTCAAAGTCTACATCTACTGAAATTCGATATATTCCTTCTTTTAAATCCTCAAAATTATATCCCTTAGCTAATTTATATATCTCTTTCGCACTACCTTGAGGCGGAATATTTTTTGCTATTAATTCTATATCATAATCCTCTTTCATTTTTAATTTTTTCCAGCATCCATTCTCTAATCTTTCAACTGAAAAAGTAAGTCCATACTCTTTTCCTTCCTTCGTTCTATTACTAAGTTTTATTGTTACATTTAATCCTGTATCTGTTTTTTGTACCTTTTCTAATGTTGCTTTTGAATTCTTTTTATCTTTTTTCACTTTAATCTTCCATGAATATATTTTCTTTTCCACTTTTGCTTTCAAAACACAAGTTCCTGACTTACTTCCTGTCTTTACAACAATACAATTATTTTTTTCTCCCTGCACTTCTATAATATTTATATATCCTTTTTGGGAAACATTCCATTCTACTTTATTACTTGGATTATTGACCTTAAATACCTTATAAGCATTTGTATCCAAGGTAACATTTTTAATAGTATTATCCTCTGCATGTACTATGGGTGACTGAAAAAAACATGCAACAACAACTAATACAATAACACACCACATAGAAATTACACTCTTTTCTTTTATTTTCATATTTATCATTCCCTTCTAAATTAATGTCTGCTGAATAAGTCTCAGATTATGGATTTACAGGCTTTTCAGCTATTTTCTGATAGATAAGGTGCAAGGTTTTTTACCATATTTGCTCATTTTCTTTGCAGTTTCCAATAATGCATCTGAACAGGAAAATCAAAAATTGCTATAAAAACATTAAATTTCCAGACTAATATTAAAGACAATTGTCACTTTGTGCTATAGAAATATGGAGAATTCATGCACAGTGGACTTAATCAGCAGACACTATTTAATATTCGTTGTAATAGTTACTATACCCGCTTTCAATCAAATAGTCTTAATCTTATATCCACTATTTTTGACAAAATTCGTGACAGGTTTCAAGTTTCTTTGTTTCTTCCAGACATCATCTTTCCGATTATGGCAATGCCTGCGAAAAATCAAGCATAAGCATTGAAAAGTTTTTCTCAAATTATAACCCCTTAATATCCCTCTCCAAGCACTTGCCATTCTGCATTTTCATTTTCTCTTACAAATGTAATATGCCGGTATAAACTTCCTTCGCCCTCATGTTCTGTTTTCACCCAATATATCAATATATTTCCTGGAGGCATTTTACGTTCCTGATAGTCAGGGTTATCATTCTCCGACACATGGTATGACACAAGCGGATATGGTATTTTCTCTTTATAATACTTTACTAATAATTGTTCCAGCTTTTCCTTTTCTTCTTCTGATACTTTTTCTTTATAATTTCCCTTTTCTGGTTCTTCAGAAACCACTACCATCTTCTTATCATTTTTTTGTTCTGATTCTGAAACCTTTTCTGCACTTCCTATCTTCCCTTCTGCTGCATGTATACTAAAAATATCTCCCTGTTCCCTGCTAATCAGTTCAACACTGCCCATGCCTTCCTCCTCAGAAGCACATACAATATAATTATCATTAAAATCTCTTGGAACAGTATTTGCATTTGCTATTTTCTCCAAATTTTTTTGTGAAAAATGATAGAAAAATACTTGCATAAGTCCGTAACCATCTATGGTACAAACCAACATTTCTTTCGGTTTTACCACTACACGGTAAATATCTCCCTGATCGAATAAAAGTTCTGCTTTCTTTGTTTCAAAACTATGTTTCTGATACAATTTTCCTTCTTCCATATAAATAATCGTACCATCATTTAAAAATCCTTGTATTTCATATCCCGGATCATCATATCTTTTTATAATTTTTTCTTTTTCATTACATATTACTAACTCATTTTGTTTTTTGTCTATGACCGCTACATTTCCGCAGTAATGATACAAATAATGAGGGTTAACTGCATCTGCTATTTTTTTCTTTTCCTGACTTTTT
Organism: uncultured Lachnospiraceae bacterium; assembly: GCA_964422365.1. Classification (GTDB taxonomy): domain Bacteria; phylum Bacillota; class Clostridia; order Lachnospirales; family Lachnospiraceae; genus CAYRAV01. Next base: position 17,403 of record CAYRAV010000017.1, read on the forward strand.
AAGTCCAGTGCCTGCAAAGCAAAAATATCCCCCTCTGTCTCCTGGATATAATACAGCACATCTTCTATTAACAATGCATCCTGTATTGAATATCCATTACTTTTTACAATTATTTCTTTTTTATTTCCCTGCAAATCAGTTTTTACTATATTGCTATCTGCATCAATAAAAATCACTTGTTCTTCATATAAATTAGCACACCCATAATAGGAATCTGACAACAAAGTCCCTGCTGCATTTTTGTCTTCATTAAATTGTTTCACGAACAAACCACTATATGACATCTCTCCATTCTTATTTACATTGTCCTTATACAATAATATATCCTCACCAAATGTAAATTGATAAGAATGTGGTGTTTTGCCTAATTGATACTCCTGTTCTTTTTTCATTTGACTACTTTTTTGTATTATAATTAAAACAAAACCTGCTACAATTATAATACCCAGTAATAAAACACCTATTTTCCATTTTTTTATTTTTTCTTTTCTCATTTTTCATATCATCTCCTAAAAAACAATGAAGTGCTTCCATGATTTTCTTACTATTTTGGTATACATAAATATTTTAAGAAAACCTTTCCACACTCCATTCCAGTTTTGTTACTATAAATTTATATCTTTCATCTTCTTCACATCATCACTCTGAAAAAGAAGTCGATTTAAATCGTAACAGACGCATTTTACAGGAGCTTCCACCAAAGTTAGTAATTAAGCTTGACAGATTACGTTCAGAATAGTCGTCCTCATGCTGTGCAACCTTTACTTTTTTATAATCAGAAATTGTATATCCATTATCATTATCATCTGACACCACTATCACTGAATGATAATATCTACCCACATCACTATTATAAAATTGTAAAACATCTCCTTTCTTCATTGCAGTTGATAAACTGGTGTATACTTTACCATTATTATACGATGTTGCCTTTGGTCCGTTTCCTGAATTTGAAGTCACATAATCATAGAAACTCACAACACCACAAAAATTAGAAGGAGGATCTCCTAAGGTAGAATCATAATTTCTACCATACCATTGGCTTGTCATTCTGTAATCGGATTTCACTCTATTTTTTAATGCCACACATGTTGAGTCTGTTAGAGACGGATTTGTTGGAATTGTATATCCATTTGTGCCTCCATATCCTGCCTAGACACATTGCGAAACAAAATTCGTGCAATCTAAGGATGCTCTTTTAAAAATATAATTATTATATTTGCCTCCTAATTTATATCCATAATTCCTTGCTTTTGTTGTATTATAGGAAACACTCACACTGGCAGTTTCACATTCTTCCTCTTTTATAACTTCTATTTCCTTTATCTCAGGCATCTCTAACAAACTATCTGCGTTTTTCTGTATTTCTTGAAAATAAGAATCTACCATACTATAATTATCTATTGCAGATCTCGTTGCCTTATGATTCAATGCATCTTTTACCATTTGTGTTTCTACCGAAGTATTATCAAGATCTATTACCTTATACTGTTCTCCTGACATTTGTAATGTGACACGATAAAGACTTCCTGTTTCACATTCCTCATTATCACCATAGGAAAACATGTACTTTACATATACCATTGCTTCTAAATTATTTCCTTGATTTGAAAGATCATCTATCGTAATTTCTTCCATATCGACCGCATGAATTCCACCTAATAATTTATTATATGTGTTTCTGGTACTAACCAAATTCTTAGCTATAATATAACCATTGATGCTGGCGAAATCATTGCTACTATAATCCATATCACTTTCTTCTAACAGAGTAGCAAACAAATCATCAAAATATTGCTCCAAAACTGTCTGCACCTCTTGATACTGAATGTCTCCTGCAGCATAAATATCTGTCTTCGCTATACATATAATTCCTATTGCTAACATTATTAACACAGGAAATATTTTTACAGTCTGCTTTAAAAGGTTTTTCATTTCCATAACAATTCCTCCATTTCTTTTTTACATCAAATACTTTGAGTACCTTTAGCAAATACTCTTTGTTCCATCCGCATTTTTTCTTTTCCTGCAATCTACCTCCTTTCAAATTTCTAAAATTTTAGGCGTTTGTAAAACGCCAGAACCTGTATAAATACGAGATATTTTTTGTCACAAAATAAAACATCTCCTCACTGGTTTGTGGTAAAATAGAGTTGCAAGAAACCATCAACCACCCACCAAAAGGAGATGCATTTATATGATAACATATAAACAACTCTCTTTAGCAGATTTTTTTGAAAATTGCCAAAATATTTTTGAAGATAACAAACCTCAGTTCCTAACATTGCTTGAAAAACACATTGACCTTAGTCAATATATACCAGTTACTTTTTACAACCACTTTTATTCATCTACTGGTCGCAACCGTATTTACCCTCTTACCGCTTTTATTTGGGCTCTATTAATCCAAAAAATTTTTTCGATTCCAACTGACCGGTTATTACTTGTATTCCTGCAGTATTCCAAACCCCTTCGTGATTTCTGTGGTTTCAAAAAAGTTCCCGATGCCTCCAAAATCACACGTTTTAAACAGGACTTTTTACCGGACTTACAATCAGTCTTCGACAACCTCGTTGATGACACTGAACCGATATGCCAGGCAATTGATGCCGCCAAAGCCGACATGACAATTTTTGATTCGTCCAGCATTGAAGCCTTTGTTCAGGAAAACAATCCAAAATATGCTGACAGAATCATACGCCAGTTAAAAGCTTACATGAAAACCTTAGACAAAGACTCTGGTTTCGACCCATACAAAGCTGCCTACAAAAATATGCCTTCACATGCCTCCTCAAACCCGGAAATAAAACAGCTCTATGCCAATGGACACTTCTGCTATGTGTTTAAGTTTGGCATTGTTACAAATGGTCTGGGCATCATCCGCCATATTTCTTTTTATAACAAAGAGTTTCTGGCACGACATCCCGAAATCATTGTCAACAAAAAATCAGCTTCCCCTGATGAGGATAAATCAGTCCATGATTCCAGGCTTTTAATCCCTGCCTTGACAGATTTTTTCAAAAAACATCCACTGATTAACCCCAAAACTTTTCTTGGTGATGCAGCTTTTGATACCACTGATATTTATAAAAAACTTCTGACAGGTGATACCTTCGGGACAGGTAAACATTTTTCTAAAGCCTATATTTCCTTAAATGCCAGAGCACATCTTGAAAACAGGGACTATACAGTCAATGAAAACGGCATCCCCTGTTGTCCCCGCGACCCATTACTGCCAATGAAACCGGAAAGCAATACATCACATCTGTGCTTCGGTATCCCATCCCTGAAATTTGTCTGTCCAAAAATGAAATGGAAGCAGGATAAGGTAAAGAAAAAATCCTACCGTGAATGTCAATGTGACAATCCCTGTACTAATTCAAAATGCGGCCGGATGATTTATATATATCCCGAAAAAAACTTACGTGCCTACCCGGGTACGGTAAGGGATACGGAAGAATGGGATGAAATCTACAAAATCCGGACAACCGTGGAACGTTCCATTAATCATGTAAAAGATACTTTCGGGCTTGCCCACCGCAAGACACAAAACGAAAGAACCTTACATACCGATTTAATTCTGTCTGGAATTACGCAGCTTATAACGGTCATTCTTGCGGATAAAATCCATAATCATGAATACATCCGGAGTCTGAAACCATTAATTGCATAGGACTTACCAACTGAATAGCAAGAACCTGTGGCTTATTTCAGTGCACCTATTTTTGTGCAACCAGTATTCTGTTGTCATATTTTGCTAACCTATCCTTATCAAAGGACGGTTTCTGCTTTTCAAGCGTTTGTTTCGCAATTGCCTAAGATTACATTATCATTACCATAATATTTTTCAAATAATACTTTAGCTTCATCTGATACAGTCTCTAAATTTACGACAATAGCATTCCGTTCCTGATCAATACTTACTCCAATCATATTATCCGTTAATGCTTTTAATTCTTTATTATCCTGTTCATTCTCAACACAATCTTGGAATTTTTTGGATATTTCTTTATATGTCTCTTGTAAATCATTATATGAATTTTCTACTTCATTTATGACTACCTTATTACTTGTATTATTTATAATATTTTTTTTCTCATTTGTGGAAGCATCGACAATTTGAACTACTAATTCTCCTTCTTCTGTCATATACATTCCACCATAGTATTCTTCATATTCTTTTTTACCCTTTGTATCCTTAGTTACAATCTTTTGTACTTCCTTATAGTCATTATTTATTTCTATTTCATCTTCTGAAATTTCCAAACTAGTTTCTTTTTGTGATTCTTTTGCTTCTTCAATCCGTTGTTTTAATAATTCCCCATTAGACTGTTCTTGAACTTGAATCTTTGTATTCTGTTGATCCATCAAAGAAACTATTAAGCACATCATCGAAAATATTAAAACATTCTTTTTTTACCTTATACCTTTTTCCTTCTTTCTTTTTAATCAAAACTATTTGTTACTCTTCTTCTTTTTCTGTTAAATAATTGTTTTTTAGCCATTTCATATTGTTTTTCATTATATATTGATATTTTTTATTTATTTTATATGTTTTTTTAATATTTGTCAATAAATTTTAAAATATTATTGTTAAATAAATGTTGCAATTCAGCCTTCCGGCTGAACTGTAACTTATAGAAACTCAAGAAGTCCACGGTAAACGCATGAAATAGTATCTAGCCATAACTATAAATTTAATGTAAAATTATAGATGATATTTCTTATACATTCGTATACAATAACTCTATTAAGTCTAAATGGAGTGAAGAAAATGAGCATAAATAAAGCATTAGAGGATTGTCTGGAATCTGTAGATGGTCCAAGAACAGAAAAGAATCTAAAACATAAATTTATCAACATTATGGTGATTGCCATTCCTGCCACAATCAGTGAGGCAGATACATGGAATGATATGGAAGACTATAAAGGCTTGCCAGAGGTTGGAACTGTGCATTTCCACCGTAGCAGAGGGTAAAAACAACAGAGAGCAGAAGTGATACCATTTACAGCCAAAAGGAAAAATTGTGGATGGAATCATGAATATTTGTTGAAAGTATTAAAGACTCTTGATGTAAAAAAAGAAGAAAATTAAATTTCCAAAATCTGGGTGCGTTTGCCGTGGAAAAAGTGCGGATATGACTTGAATTATCTTTACACCACTTTACAATTTTACCTATGATATCCAAATGACAAAAGCACTGTTTTCAAAGCCTTTATGATCACATTTGATTTTATTGTAGTTTCGGCATTTTACACGAAAGCGGCAAAAATTACCTTCTGATTTATTTGCTCACTCAATACCAACCGAAACTCTTGTGCACTGGTGTCTTTTCTTTGTATTGTGCAAATAACTTATCATTGTATGGCAATATTTTCATTGCACAATACGCAATGTTAATCAGATTGACCATTGTTTCAATCCCCTTTCTGCTGCGTACCATGTATGCACAGATTGACCAGAAATTCTTTTGTTCATAATAGCTTACTTCCATATTCCAGCGGAATGAGTACAAAAATAAAGACACATATTGCATCCATTCTCTTCCGGTTCGGTTGAGTGGATCTTTTTCCTGCCATGTGGATGAACACCGGTGCAATTGTACTGAAGAAAAGCCTTCTTGTTTCTGCTGTTTTACTGCCTGCTGTCATATATGCGTGGACATATCTGCAAAACTTTGATAGTGATTTCTCAATTTGGCACCTGCTTTCAGACAAAATCTCGCCAGTTCCATATCTGTTGCACGTTCCTCCTTTTCTTCTGTTAATAAAAAATCAGATTCATAACAGATTTAAAACAATTGAGGATTATCTTGATTATTATATGAATAAGCGGGTGTAGCAGAATTTAGGAAACCTGACACCAATGAAATATTATAAAAGCTGTTAGAGGCACCATAAAAACTGCCCGGCACAGCACCGGGCAGAAAAAATTTTTATTGTCTACTTGATGAAAATTACACATCTTCAGGCTTTCCAGCGATTATATATTATATCGATTGCGGTCAAGAAAACCGGATCATCACATTAAATGCCTGATTTGGATCAGCTGCTATCTGAATGGCTTTGGAAATCTGTTCTAATGGAAACTCCTGTGTGATAATTGATCCCAGATCCCACATTCCACCTGCCATGATTTCCATTACATCCCGTACATCCTCTGGGAAGTAACCGCCAGATCCAATGATGCTTTTCTGTGAATAAGTCATATGCAGGAGATCAATCTGGCGCGGTTTGTTATTCACTGCTACTGCAACAAATCGGCTGATGATTTTTCCATGCTCCATAAAAGAATCCAGAATGTTATCCGCACCAGCTGCATCAATCCAGCAGTCAATGTCTGGTACCATACCAGTCAAAGCAGAAGCCGTACCAAAATAACCCCTGCCCTTTTCCATAAAATTCTCCTTTTCTGTATTGCAGACAGCAAAACCAAGTTTCTCTGCGATCCTAAGACGGAAATCCGACATATCACAGAGCATAACCTTATCCATTCCAAAATATTTTAATGCAACAGCTGTGGCTAGACCAATCGTCCCACATCCAAACACCACTGCACTTTCACCTTTTCGCGGTTGACCACGGCGTGCCGCACGGCAGCCTACTGTAAATGGTTCGATTAGGCAGGCCAGTTTATCCGGGATTTCTTCTGGTACAGTATAAAGAGAATGATCCCGCTTGGCCTCTGGTACGAGAATATACTCTGAAAAACCACCGATAGTACCAGCATGCCGAGTGTCATTCTTTGCATAAAGGGGATAGGGATAGACTCGTTCTCCCACCTGAAAATCAGTCACATTTTTACCAACTGCCACAATGCGTGAAACCGTTTCATGACCGAACTCACCGCCCACCGTAATCCGGTGACCAGTGTTGGGTCCATGTGTATAGACTGCCACATCAGTTCCACAAATGCTGGAATAGATATTTTTAATAACAACATCATTGTTACCACAGACAGGATCGGAAAATTCCCTAACTTCCACGCTGCCTTTCCCTAAATAGATTGCTGCCTTCATAAATGATTCCTCCCAATTTCTATTATATTATCATTGATTTCATTCTGCTATTGGCTCAGGTACGGCTTTCAGATACAAAAACACAGATACAGCAATTACAACTGTTATCATTCCATAGTATACATATACCACATGAACTGCATTGATATTGCTTCCTGCTAAGGTAAAAATCAATACAGAAAGTGTCGAGGCCAACGAGCTGGAAATCTGACGTATGGTGTTAAAAACCGCACTTCCGTCTATACGATTATTATCAGCGAGCTTACTGAGTGCCATAGCTGTGGCAGGAGAATTTAAAATAGACATGGCAACCGTTTGAAGTGCAAATGTTGTTGCAATATATACAATGCCTGTTTTTTCTGTGAAACAGAATCCCATGATAGAGTATATTACAAATAGGACAATGCCTGCGAAAAATATCGGCTTAATTCCTGTCTTATCATATACTCTACCCGAATACAGAGTCGTGAAAACAGCCAGTATTGATCCAACCAGAGTCGCATATCCATAAGCAGCATCAGAAAAGCCGCAGATAGACTTTGTCAAAATCGGTAAAATCATTCCTGTTCCCATGGAAATTAAATACAAACAAATGCTGATTACAACCGCAATCAAAAAAGAAGACTCTTTAAATACTCTTAGATTCAACATGGGCTTTTTCGAAGTAAGCTGCTGCCTTGAAAAAATAATAAGAAAAAGGATTCCAATTACTATTAGTCCACCACTAGTCAGCTTCAGAACTGAGCCACTGCCCATATTACTAACACCAATTAACAGGGAAGCAAAACCAATAGCCGATAGAAGTACAAATCCTATATTTAATTCAGCTTCTGATTTCGGTGTAACATTTTTCATGAAGATACTGCCAGCAATAATAATTGCAAACCCAAACACGAACAGCGATACAAATACACCACGCCATCCGACTGTTTCTAGGATCAAAGCCGCATAAGTCGGTCCTACCACCGTGGATACCATGGATGCCATAGAAAATGCTGCCATAACTGTTCCATGTTTTTCCGGTGGATAGAGATTCAAGAGTATAACCTGTCCAAATGGAATCATCATACCACAGCCCACCGCCTGAACTAAACGGCTGATAAGTAGTATCGGAAAAGTTGGTGCCAAAAATGCAAACAAGGAACCCACGGTATATGCCAGCATTGTTACAAAGAAATAAATTTTATTGGACATCTTTTTGAGTAAAAATGCCGTAACAGGAATAATGATTCCTGAAATCAATGTTGCACCACTTGTCAGCCATTGGGCAAGATTGGCAGACACACCAAAATATTCCGTAAAGTTTGGAATCATATTGGCTGTAACTGTAGTGGACATTGCTATCACAAAGGTTCCAACGATTAAAGTGAGAAAGATGCCTGTTTTTTGCATAGGTGAGACTTTGCTTTTTTTCATGTTTATTCCTCCATTCGATGCCATATTTTTTGATTAACGTTTTCCATCATCTGCTCCAATACCTGCTCCGTCAGATGGATCTCCGGCTCAGAGAAGCCAGAACACAGGATGTTGTAGAAATCACTATGTATCTCTTTGATCCGTTTTACTGCCAAAACAGCTTTTTCAGTAGGATACAGATGCTTCATGCGTTTGTCTTTTTCATCCCCGACAATCCGTACATAGCCGGTTTCCACCAGCTTTTTAATGTTTTTGGTCAAGGTTGCCTTATCAACACGAATATACTTTACCATCTCCTGAGCAGATGCTCCCGGATGGTCATAGATATATTCCATATAAAATTGCTGTCCCCAGCCAATTTCATAATCTGACAATCCATGATCGTAGTACATCCTCATCAGCCGGTCCAAAATAGAAATGCAACGCCCTAAATTTGGAAAATTATCATTCACAATTGCTTCACCCGCCTTTACCGATATACTATACCACATAAAAGTAGCGTACGCAACTATTTTGTATTTTATGTTCATCCACACAAGCAGCCAACAGATTCAGGATAACATTGTTGAGGCTAAATAAAAATGTTCGACTTTTTGTGCCCAAGGTATGGCATAAGTCCAATTTTTATTCACGAATCAACTATTGACATCCTGCCATGACAAAAAGTAAAACCACATTGACAAAACCTAAATACTTCTTTATAATAAACAGGTAAGTAATAAACGGGGTGTAGCACAGCTTGGTAGTGCGCATCGTTCGGGACGATGAGGTCGCAGGTTCGAATCCTGTCACCCCGACTGTAAAATTTTCTTAGAGTCTATTGAAGGACTTTTTCTTTTTTCTGATTCGTTCTTTATCATATCTTCTTCTCAATACCACGTAATATGTATCATCTGTTTGCTCATAATTTGCGGTTCTCTTCTATGTTTTTCACTGTTCTAATCCTTTCAATTTCATCCCAGACATTCTTTACCCAATCTGAATCATCATTTTTAATTAAAAACACTTTGAATCCATAAATCTTTCCATTCTGGACAACTGTCAGGTCATCATTAACTGACTATTTTCAATAAACATTAGAAAGGACCTATTCCGCCCTGCTTTATCTTGCCCTGAAATTTTCTATTACACGATTCTATCAAATCAATTTTTATTCTATCACATCTAAGTAATAATTCAATATATTCTTCCAGTAAAAAGCGGGGTTGCTGCATTAAAATCAAATAATACAACATATAGTTTATAGATAAACTATTAACAACTATATATAGTATAATCTTGACTTAATGCAACAATCCCGCTTAAATTATAGACAACTGTTTTTTAGGCAGTTGTCCGCTTTTGTAAGTATGGTAAAATAATTCTCATTACTTTCTTTGTTTTAATACTAACTTATATCACCTAAAAATGCTAGGCAAATCAGGTACAGTTGTACGAGTTACTTTCTTCTTTTCTATATCTAGATAAAAGGACACTGAACGTACATCATGATAGTAAAGAGACGGATTACTTGGATATGGAGCATAATCGCCTTTTTTTGTATAAAAATCAACAGCATCAGATACTGCACTATTATAATTCTTTGACTGAACTGTCATTTCGTATACTGATTTTGATGTATAACTACCATCTTTCTGTTTTTTATTGACTGGTATTATCATAGAATCATTCATATATATACTTGTACCCTGGTAGCCGATACGATATTCACTATTCGCTGCACCATCTGATTTTACAAATATATATTTCCCAGTTACCTTAAAAGTAGCTGCATGTACAATTTCTCCTTGTCCCAGTTTGGTTCCGGACACACAAGAAGATTTTATAATATCTGCAAAGGTCAATGCTTTACCTGCCACACTACATGCTGCAAATTTATCAGACACAATATCTGATAATATCTGTGTTGATATCTTTTTTGCTGTATTAATACCGCTTGTTTTTTCTTTAAAATTTGTTTTGTTAACCCACAAATCTGATTTTGAATTTTTTGGAGTAACTGTATATGTAACAATATTATATCTTTTTCCTCTTATAACTGTTGTATTTGTTGTTTTAGTCCATTTTTCTGTGGTTGACTCTGGTAATTCAGGCAGACCAGAAGCAGTTGCTGCTTCTACCTTAACCATATCTCCACTTGCTGGAATGTTTAATGGTGATACCATACCAGCACTCAAAACTGCAGCCATAGAAAAAGCTAATATTGCCTTGTTAAATTTTCTCATAATAAATAACCTCCATTGATTTAAATAATTTTTTGATTATGATTTGTACATATTTATATAATCTGTTTATTCTTGTTCCTTTCTCCAATAAATCAATATCATCCACTTAAAGATAACAAAATTACTATTTTTGAAAACACTTTCTTTTCTCCTTTCCTATTATACGCTCTAAGAATGTCATACTATTACAGCACCACTTTACATCTTTTTGTGAAACCAGATAGCAATGGTTTATATTACAGCACCCTTGATAAAAACAGAGAGTAATTATTCATTTTACTTTCATGCATTTTATCGAACATGCAGGCAAATAGAACTACAAGCCTCTCCACATTATGAAAGTTATACAGAGCAGGCCCACTGCCTGTGGGAATAAAACCAAATCTAATTATCACAATGCCTAAACGGCGAACTTTCCAATAAGAAGAATAGTATTAAAATGTAAAGCACTATAGCGTGTTTGAAAATTGCTTGTTTCAAACATGCTATAGTATTATATGTCATTATCAAAATAATGTATATTGGTTTTTGTACTAAATTTTTGTTGGTTTTTGTTAGTTTTTGTTAGTTTTTCTTTCTCTTTGTTAAATACTATCTTATAACTTCTTGCTGAAAAAACATTTTTAACTATTTATATAGTTTAATAATCTACAGTAGATTCAGTTCAACACAGGACTGCCGCATTAAACCAAAATCATCTATTATCGCAATATAAAAGTTTCAAAACATCCAAAAACTTTTCTCTCCATTCTCTTTCAACCAGCGGCTATAATAAATCGGCTTCGAAAAATTTATTTCATCTATCTTAAAAAATTCCCCCCATTTTATTTTTCCAAAACAGCTTCGGGCATGATTCAAAAGCTCTTCCTCCATTTGATACCACTCTGGTATACAGATTGCATTTTCATATTCCACCGCAAACAAGCAGCCTATATGATTCTCCAAAATAATATTATAAATTCCAATTGCATCTTTATATATAGGAATTCTCCGGCTATTCAGATTCAATGGGTTCAAATGATAATATGGTACTTCTTCCTCTATATTGTGAAATTGTATATTTTCATTGCTTAATTTCGCATAAGAATATTGACATAGTTTCACTGCCTTAAAGCCATCTATTAATTGAAAAAATTTTCTTAATCCTTCTTCTTCATTTCCATCTGTATGTTTTAATATAATATGACACCATCCCATATTGCCTGTTTCCTTATACTTACATTTTAAATAGCAGTCAAAGAATTTAAAAGGAAGTGGTATTATACTTTTTCCTGTTCCATTTACATCGTTCAAACTAAATGCCATATGGTAACCATTTAAAAAAGTTTCCATTTTTGAGATGCTGTTTTCTCCAAGATACATCCCTGGACGTTTCCTTATTACTTCGATTGCATCATAAATATTTTTCATATATTATTCACTCTTTTCGACAAAACATATTGCTTTTTGTGACAATTTATCTCTTTTTATTCGCTGTGCTGCTATGAAACAGGAAACTTTATAATCTAACCTGAGTATGCACCTGCCGCTATAAAAAGAACTGCATAAATACAAATAATCACAATAGGAACAATGGCAAACCAAAATACAAGTTTTTGTTTTGCTTTCCTATCTAAAACCAATGCAATAAGACCAAACACTACACCTGCTATACTGCCGGATACCAGTCCGCCAAATACCGCTTCTACAAGTTCTTTTTCAATCTGGCACATAATAACCACACCAAGAATTGGCAGGCACATTCCCATGAAACTTATCACAACTGGTATGTTATATTTGTTCTTCATAGAATCCTCCAAAATCCTTCTGCTGCCATTTATTTTTTATAATCTTTTATATACCCAACCGTACTATGTATCCCCAAAACTTCGTACCTGCACTCTAAATTTATATATAGTATACTTTTTATACTATGATAAGTCAAGAAAATACCTGGTTCTTTTGCCTGTTTCTGCATTGTGAAACAAAATCAAGGAATCCCACAACTTTTGTGAAATCCCTTGATTCTCTGTAACAGAACATTCCTTATATCAGTATGGAATTACTGCCGAATATCAATCTTGCTTCCTTCCTCTCCACCTACTGCAAGGAACATGTTATCTAAATAATCTTCATCTACAAAATATCCGATATGATACACTTCTTCCTGTCCAGGCTGCAGCTCTTTAAATAGGCAATGTGTTCCACCATCTGTCTCCCTAAAATAGCCTGCCATTGAATCTTGACATTCCTCAATCTCTTTAGGACGTGCATATTCGGTTACATCTTTTTTATAAATTCCATCTTTTTCTGTAAGATACTCCATATCTTTACAAACCATAATATCCTGTTTTTCCTTTGTTGTATTCTTTACCCTAAATTCCACCATAACAAATTTCTGTGCAACTTCTTTTGTATCCACAACAGCTGCATAAGGTTTTGTGTATCCGTCACCCATTTCAAGAGTTTCTCTTGTGTATGTTTTCAGCTTTCCATTTTCGTCAGCATATTTCAATCGGTTGCTCCAGTTATCACCAAGGAATCCCTTTCCATTGTTTTTCGATACACTTGAAATAGAGTCAAGCACTTGCACCTTATTCACCTGATATTCAATTCCATCAAAAGAAACTGTTTGGTTTTGTGCTGAAATATGCTCTGCTCCAACTTCTACAGGTTCTGTCACTACCTGCCCTTTCAGATTAGAAACATATTTTGCCAGAGAATAAGATTGGTCTGCTTCTTTTTCCTCACAAGATTCTATTGTGATATCTGATACATATTGTAATAATGTTTCTTTATCAATGCCACCCATTGCATAAAATTGAAGAATATATCCTTCTTCTTCATAGAAGACCATTACCCTCTGATTATAAGAAGCTGCTTCTTCCTCGTCTGCATATTGACTTCCTACAATATTATTCCTCTTGATATAGACACCTTTGTTGCCATTTACATCAATCTTTTCTGTTGTTCCAACATTATCTAAGAAAAAGTCATCCACTGATTGATCCACTAAAAGCAGCTCACAAGCGAAATCTTTTCCCGCATCAAATCCTTTTTCATAATTAAATGAAAACCATCCATTTTCTCCACTTTTTCCTTTTTCATCAGTCAGCTTATAACTTTTTGGCAAATTGTAAACCAATTTTACAGGTTGTCCCTGACTGCTGGCAGTTACCTTTTCCTTAGCTTGTGCATCCTTAATCATTTCATCAGTCTGTGCATCCTTACTCTTTTCAATCGAATCCTTTGTATCTTCTATACCCTTTTCATTAGACTCTTTTGCAATCTCCATATTTAAGCGGTATCCGTCCTGATTTACCTCACTATGAAAATATTGCGCAATCTTACCAGCTGCAAATACACCTGATGGCACAACTACAATTGCAGCTACAGCGGCTGCTGTTGCGGCTTTCCATGGTTTCCAGTTATATTTCTTTTTATGATTCAAATCCTTCCTCATTTGTTTCAGCACACTCCTTTTCAATCTCTCTTTTTCTTCTTCCCACATTTCTTCACCAAATTCAATTGCTTCTGTTTCTTTAATGTTCATTCTGTGCATATTTTCTTTTGCTGCCTTTTTATTGGTTTTCTGATGCTTATTATTATTTATTTTGTCCATATTCATTTCCGATCTATTTCTTTTCATCATACAATACACCTCTTTCTAAAAGTTCTCCACGCAGTTTTTTCGTTTCTCTGCGAAGGCGGCTCTCTACGTTATCCTCATTCAGACCCATCCGCTCTGCAATTTCCTTGACTCTGAAATAATAAAAATATCGCAGAATAAAAATTGTACGGTCCGGCTCCTTCATATCGCCAATTACATCATGCACCAATTGTTCATTATGTTTTCTCACAAATTCTTCCTCCACATTCTCTGTTACCTTTGCCACTAATCCTTCTATACCATCCTCTTGTGTTTCTTCCAGACTAAGGCAATTCTGCTTTTGATACTGCCTTAAACTGTCTAAGGCACAATTTCTAGCAATCTGATAGATATACCCCTTTAAATTCTTTTTAATTTTCTTTCCCTCGGATATGCTTTTCCATAAACGAATAAAACTCTCCTGCATAGCATCCTCTACCAGACTCTGGTCACAGGCACAAAGAATATGACTACATATCGTCTTTACTGCTGCTCCATATTCATCAATCATCCGGCAGATTCCTTCTTCGGGCTGTTTCCGAAGAAGATGTAGTAATTCCCTTTCTTCACTTTCCATATATTTTTCTCAGACATTTTATTACAATGAGTATTCCATTTTAAGCAGTTCGTTTTTCAACTACTAATATTTATTACAATAGATCGTGTCTAAAATTTCACTACTGTAATCTGCCTGATTCTTCTCCTTTCCTTTATATTTTGCACCTTTTTTATGTACTTTTTCAGAATATGTTCAAACATACATCTGGCTGCTTTATAAAACATCCACAAAAAAATGCACATATGATCTGTCATAAAATCTTTGTAACAATATCTTAATTAAGATTAATTTGAAAACGCTTTCATAATACAAGACGTCTGTTTCTCTATTTTTCCGTCAAAATAATTTAAACTTTATGATTTTTCTTTATTCTGCTATTCCTACCTTATCTTCTAGAGCATGTTTGAAAATTAAGAGTTATAAATTGGCTGAATTATAATAAAATATCCGCTTCTACAAATATTCCATTTGCAGAAGCGGATATTTACATTCCTTAAAACTCTCCCCTTACCACCTTCTCATTCACGTATGCCTTCCACTCATCAATCTTTTTATAATCAGGTACACTAGGCAGTGATGTGTTTTCTTTGGCATATTCAAATTCTTTTTCATATTGATTAAGCAAATCAAAAAATGCAGATACAGGTTGTCTGTTCTCATCTAAAAATTCTCCATTCCGAATACGCATGAGCAATTCTTGTTCTTCCACCCTGTATGTAATAATTTCCTCCTTTGTTAAAATATCAATACACATCATATACAAGCGAATCAAATGGCACATATGCTTTCCCAGTTTATCATGTCCAATTGCCTTTTGGTTTCTCTTTCCAATCTTTGCATAACTGCTTGTAATTGCCCTCATCTCATTCCACATACCTGTCCAATCACGTAATGGATAATGTTCCAGATTCACATCCATAAAAATTTCTGTTTCATAGTCTTTCTGTATTGCTTTATCAATATACAGACGAACTGCATTTTCCTCATATGGATAATATCTGTTTTTAAAATCATATTCCGCATTCTCAATACTTTTTAAAATATGCATCTCCTGCTCCGGCTGGCTTACCAGTCTTGCCGCCTTATTAGACAATCTCCTAAGCTGTGCATCTGCGTAACCTCCAAAAGTATGAATACAAATTTTTGATAAAAACATTTTTTTATGTTCCAATAATTCTTTTCCAATACCAGACAGATACAGATAATGCTCTGGTTTCAGTCCAAGAATTTCTATTGTATTTGGATTATTTGAAGTAAGCAGCTGAATCATTTTATTGAAAGAATATATTGTTGTATCTGTCTTCGTTTCCGTTACCTGTTCAAAATCACGCCCTAAAAGAAGTTCGTTCTTAGAATTCAATGCAATTCCTCTTACATCCAAATCAGATGTTTCTTTCTCTAGTCCGTATGCATGGCTTCCACCTAATCCCAATAGAATAATATTACTGCCAAGATGCTCATTCTCCTTTAAAAACTGATACTCTGACATTGTAATTCTCTTTTTAATCTCTTCTAAATTCATTCTTCTTTCCTCCTGACATAATATATTCACAAACACGCTCTAGAGCATGTCTTAAAATTGCTTGTTACAAGATGTGCGTCACAATTTGCGAGGATTCGAAAATTTAGACAAGTAGTTTTTCTAAATATTAACACTAATTAATCTGCTCATTGGATGTCTAAGTTCTTTTTTCAGTTTTATTAAAAAAAGTTAACAATTTGTTCTTAATATGTCCATAGTTTCCTCATATTAATCTCTTATAATAAGTACATAAGTTGATTACAAAACAACTTTTTAAAAGTATTGTTAATTAGCTGATAAGACATTTTTTTCATAAACGCCTGATGATATGTTCCCCCTATCATCAGGCTCTCCTCTTTTATATATTATGGATTGTTTACATAAATTTTTATAATGTAACAATCCATTTTTATATGTTAAGAGCTGCAGAAAAATAACTGATGCAGATTCCTTATTTCATCGCTTGTTCTATCTCTGCGATCGTAAATCCATCCTTCTTTGCACGCTCAGTATCAAATCCATCATCCAGATGCATCAACACAATTTTCTTTCTATCCTCTTTTGTAAAATCTTTTGTTGCTTCTAACAATTTCCTATAAGATAAATGCCTTGTTGCTTCCTCATATCCCGTTACCTCATGATAAACAGCATCATAATTATGAATATTTTTCAACCGTTCTGAAAAAAAGTTCGTATCTCCACTATAGAATATTGTAAATTCATCCATCATGGACATCTCTATACTGAAACAATTATTTTTCCCTTCATAATCTAATTCTTCTGTATGACTTGCCTCCTCAAAAGAATATTCCAGCAACTTTTCCATTCCATCTACTTCTAATTCATCCCAGCGGTTCACATACAATGTATACCACTGTTCATCTAATCCTTGCAGACGCAGTAAATCATCCATAGATTTTGAAGGAAAATACACGCAGATTCTGCTAGGATTCCCTTCTGAAAACACATATCTCAAATATGCAATCATAACACCAAGCCCGCCTGCATGATCACAATGCAGATGGGTAATAAAAAAATTTACTTTTGTTTTTCCCTCAAACAGATTTCCTGCCTGCAATTTTGAAAATACATCTACACCACAGTCAAAAATAAACAACTCTGTTCCAAGTTCCATATATGCACTGTTATTTCCCAGTTTTGTACTAAATGCTCCGCCTGTTCCTATAAAATGTAACATTTTCCTCATCCTCCCTGCCTTCTTCCCTTTCTATTCCTGCTACAGGTTTTGTTCTAAAAACTCAAATATAGTATTAAAATATGGTATCCTTATTTCACTCTCCATTGTATATATTTCATGCCGGGCATTTTTCACAAAAATGACTTGTGTATTCCCAGAATTTTTTGCAAAACGGTATTGCCCGCTTCTTTTTACCATACTGTCCTTTTCTGCCTGAAATAATAAAACAGGAATCTGCACTTTTTGGGCACATGCACTATTGGTGATTTTGCGAGTAGCAGCAATACTTGTTTTCAGCCATGTAAAAGTTCCGCTATTAGTCTGATATTGTTTATGTTCCTTTTTGAGATTTAAAAAATACTCATATCTTTCCTCTGTCCCGCAGCTGCTTTTCTCAAAATTATAATCTGCTGTAAACGGTCCATGTCCCCATATATAGTCTTCCCCCTTTCCCATAATATCCATTGTATTTGCAATTACTTCTGCCATCCTTTCCGGATAACTTCCACATTCAATCTCCATCATTGGTGCACTTAACACTGCTGCTTGAAAATATTCCTGATAATTTTCTAAAAAATATGCTCCAACACATCCTCCCATAGAATGTCCATACAAAAAGCATTGCTTTTCCTGTTCATGCGTGGTAACAATCTGATCCATAAAACATTTTAAATCCTCTATATAATAACTAAAATGTTCTACATAAACTTTATCATTTTCTTCCACTTCATGTACGGAATACCCATGTCCCCGTAAATCCATTACATACACTGAGTATCCTGCTTTCAGAAAATAATAAATGAGTTCTCCATATTTCTCTGCACTTTCTGTAAAACCATGTTGTATCACAATTTTTCCTTTACTATCCTGTTTCTCATATTTTTCATAGTAAAGAGAAACATCCTCATAGCCAGAAAACTCTCCTTTTACCATATACTGGCTAATATACGGACGCACCACATTTTCTATATTTTTCTTATACTGGATGTCGGAAAGATAGAAAAGATTACTGTTCTTTGTCAAATCCAGATTTTCCATCTGTTCTGGCGGTGTCTCTGATTTTTCTGACAGAAATCTTACAATCATACTCCTAATAGCAAAAATTGTGACAAATCCAATAAATATTTTTTTCCTAAGACTGAATTTTCCTCTCAAACTGATACTATTTTCCATACAACCTCCCATTCATCAAAACTACTAGAGTATTGCACATTGAGATTTTGTAAAATTATGTGTATGAATTTAGTTGAATATAATGATACAATACACTAGATATTTGTAAAACTCTAAGTAACCAATTTTATTTGTGTAAGTTGGCATACCATAAGCAAACTACTTCGGAAATCGCCAATACTTATGTGCTGCATTTTAGCACATTATGTACTGCTCCAATGTTGGATAGTGCAAACATGGCTTGTGCCCCAATATCAATTTGCACAAATATTCACAAAATAAATAGAGTTTCCCAATTGCCTGAGCAAAACTACATAAATAGTTTCCTAATATGTTTATTCCTGTACAAATACTGAACACATAATCCTGTAAATGCACCTGTTATTATACCACTAATAATCAAAATCGGCAAATATACTAATATCGACAGATTCCTTACAACCACATATGCTACCAACATTTGCCCTATATTGTGAAAAACTGCTCCTATCACACTAATCATCCAACATAGCTCTTTTTTAAAAAACGGCATTACAATCTGCATGGCAGCCAGGCAAAATACCCCTCCCACGAAACTATAGAAAAATGTCATTGCCTGACCTGCAAAGATACATCCAAGAATAACTCTCATTATCAAAACAATCCCTGCTTCTTTCCAGCCCCAAAATAGCAGCACTAACAGTGTAATACAATTTGCCAGCCCCAATTTGATACCAGCTATGGATGTAAAAGAAGGAATCTGTGCCTCCACAATAAAAATCGTGAGTGCCACAGTTGTAAACAGTGCTAATAATACCATTTTTCTTGTTTTATTCATGTTTTTCACCTCTAGTTCGTAACTTTTTTCATTCTTTTCTGTGAAAGTACCCTTTTTGCTTTAGCAAAAACTGAGTTCAGGTATACCCTAATGGATACGCAAAGCGGGGTGTGCAGATTGGGGCAATAAATTTTAAAACACACTCTAAAAAATAAGTGATGAATGGCAAAGTTGAACTGTTACTCAATATGATGTTATATCTGTATTTTCCAAACCTTTCTCTTCTATTTTTATAACCAGATGATTGGGCAGGCATGTAATTGGCAGATTCCCATTTGTAATCGCTCCCGCCTTGACACAAATCTTGTCAGGACAGGTTGCTTCTTTTACAGAAATACAGCCTTTCTCCACTAATACAATATTTTTTGCACCATTCTCCCCATCAATTTCAATTTCATAACTTTCTTCCACTTCATTTAACGAGATAGAATATATTTCTTTTCCGTTCTGATATATTTTGGCTGTTTTCATACTCATTTCCGAATTTCTTCCAATACCATTTGAAAGAAAAAACCATATTATTGACAGAATAAGTATGATGATACACAAAATAATGACTGCTATAAAATTCTTATTTATATTATGCTTTTTCATTTTGATATTTTCCATCTTTCTATTATTCCAAAATTATCATATTTCATCCTCTTTACTGCATGAACCCTGCACCATCTGTAGATACAATGCTTCCATCTTCTTTTACTAAGATAGCTTCTATTCCCTCCATTTTTTCAATTAACGCAATCGCATCCTCCGCTCCCATCACATATGCAGCTGTAGAAAGTGCATCTGCATCCATAGAACAATCTGTAATTATAGTACTGCTAATGATTCCCTCATTGGCAGGATACCCTGTTTCGGGATTTAAAATATGATGATATCTTACATTGTTTTTGATAAAATACCTTTCATAATTTCCAGAAGTCACAACTGTTTTATCTGTTACCTGCACGGTTCCAATAATTGAGGAAGGATTCAACGGATCTGCAATTCCCACTACCCATTGTTCCCCTTCAGTTTTATTGCCAATTGTCATCACATTTCCACCCAAACTTAAAGTTCCGCTTTCAATTCCGTATGTATTTGTTAAAATTTCCTTCATTTCATCTGCCACATAGCCTTTTGCAATTCCACCTAAATCCAACTGAACTGTATCTGTCAGAAAACGTACTGTACGCTTTTCTTCATCTAAGATTACCTGCTCATAATCCTTTAGCCCTGTCAATGGAGCAATCTCTTTCTCCTTTGGTACATTTTCATGTTCTGTTCCAATCCCCCACAGATCAATCAGTTTTCCTATTGTTGGGTCAAAATTTCCATCAGCAAGCTTGGCATAGTATATCGCTTTTTTAATAACCAAAAACAACTCTTCTGAGACCGATACCTCTTTCTGATAAGCCTCTTTATTCAATTGTGATAATTCACTGTTTTCCTCCTTTGCTGACATAATGTGCTCAATCTCCCTTGCTCTTGCAAAGGCGGCCTCTAACCCCTCCTCTGCATTTTTTCCATATACTTTTCCTGTAATCACTGTTCCTAAAATTTCTTCTATTTTTTCATATTTCTGCTGTTTTGGTTTTGAGCACGCAGCCAAACAGCATGCCATCATAAGGAACATAACCATAATCCATCTTTTCATCCTACACCATCTTTCTAGCATTTCTACTAAAATTTATTACCTGTTTCTCTTTTCCATCCCCAAAAATATTTGAAAATTCATTACAGCAATTTTCAGATATTCCTGAAACCGAAACATTTTTATTATACCCTTTCATGCCATCAAGAACAACTATTTTTTCTATTGCTGGAAGCTATTTGAGAAATACTTATCATCAAATAACTACGGTTCTACTGAATAGAGCATATAAAATACTACTATTAACCATATAAATTTACTTTTCTTTACTGCATCTGAGCTTTTTGAATACTGTATACAATCATTAAAAATCTATATATAGTAAAAAAACTACATAGTATGTTTTTAAATGGCTATCTATGGATGAATCGTAACCTCAAAATAATTAAATTTCATAAAAATAGTCCGTATTGCTTGACCAACTCATACTTCTTATGTATAATAAGGATGTTAATGATTTATTTTCTATTATTATATTTTATGAGGTGAATAGTTATGTATTATGAAAGAAGACCTTTACAACCATTAACTTCAAGCGAATTTGAAGTTATGAAGGCAGTGTGGGATGGCGACCACGATTTAACTCTTCAAGAAATTTTAGATTATTGCTGTGAAAAATACAATAAGCAATGGAAACGCCAAACAGTAGCAACATTTTTATCGCATTTAATTAGTAAAGGTGTTGCAGAATCTTATCGTGTTGGTAGATACTTCTATTATAAACCAATTATTGATGAAAAACATTACAAAGAATTAGAAACTCAAAAAATGATTGATTTTTGGTATAAAGGTTCTGTTACAGAACTATTGGCTTCTTTAAGCGAATATGAAAGTCTTCCAAAAGACAAAGCTGCTAAATTAGCTGAATTAGTAAAAGAATTATAATTCCATATTTTGTTATTTTATAAAAGAAGCCTTGTATTCTAATGTATGATACATTAGAATACAAGGCTTCTTTTATATCATATTTGGCGATATCACTGATGAACTATGCCATCCCTATTTTATTTTTCAGGGCAGAAGCATAGCATTTAGATTTCTTAAAAGCCTCTTTGCATTATTTCAAAATAAAAAATCTATTTTTTACTTTCCTATAAATTCAGTTTTCTTTTTTGTGTTCAAAGTATTGACATAAATCCAGGTATCATTTCTCAAAATTTTTATTTGAAATTTATGTGTATCCCCTATGGATTCTAACCATAAAGTACCAGTATTTTCATCTTGACGATTTTCTCTTTTTATTTTAAAATAATAGGAAATATTATCATTATTGTTTAATATTTATATACTTTATCTAGACTATTAGGTATATCTTGTTACGTTTCTGAATAGCTGAATGATAACATATTTTTGACATCTATTCTCTACATGTCACATTACATATATTTTATTATAGAAAGGACGATACCACATGGCAGTTCAAAAATTCAGTCGTCAAAGAGAAGCTATCAAAAAATATCTTTCCAATACCACTGCACATCCCACAGCTGAAACAATTTATGAAAATATCAGGTTATCCTATCCAAAAATCAGTTTGGGAACTGTCTACCGCAACCTCAATCTGTTAGTAGAACAGGGACAGATTGTTAAAATCTCTTGTGGAGATGGCAGTGACCACTTTGATGGAAATACTCTTCCACATTATCATTTTATATGTAAGAATTGCGGCAGTATTTCTGATCTTGATATGCCCTCTATTGACCACATCCAGGAAATTGCCTCTACAAACTTTAATGGAGAAATCACAGGGCATCTAACCTATTTTTTGGGCACCTGTCCAAAATGTTTAAAAAAAGAACAAGTACCCCAGCGGATGGCTTAGAGCGTGTTCAGACACATTCTAAGCCATTTACTAATATACAAAATAATAAGAATATTAAGGAATTGTTAAGGAATAATTTTTAAATAGTGCGCAGGATTTAAAAGTTATTTCTTAACAATTCCTAACTAAAAAATCGTTACTATTCAACTATATCATTTAAAATTTGATAATAAGAAATACTTTCCTTTTTACTTTTTTGATATTTTTTATTGACAATCAACAGTTATTATAGTAATATATACAATATCAGTAATAATTACTGATTTTAAAACAAGATAATTCTAAATAACTATATTAAAATATATAAATGCTTTTGCATTTATCAAAGAAAAGGAGACTATTTATTATGAAGAAATTTGTATGTCAAGTATGTGGTTATATTTATGAAGGAGAAACAGCACCTGAAGCCTGTCCACAGTGTAAGGCTCCTGCCTCAAAGTTTACAGAACAGAGCGGTGACTTAACTTGGGCTGCAGAACATGTTGTTGGTGTAGCACAAGGTGTCAGCGAAGATATTCTTGAAGATTTAAGAGCAAACTTCAATGGTGAATGTACAGAAGTTGGTATGTATCTTGCAATGGCTAGAGTTGCTCACAGAGAAGGATATCCTGAGATTGGCTTATACTGGGAAAAAGCTGCATATGAAGAAGCAGAACATGCTGCTAAATTTGCAGAATTACTTGGTGAAGTTGTAACAGACAGTACTAAGAAAAATCTTGAAATGAGAATAGAAGCAGAAAATGGTGCAACAGCAGGTAAAACAGATCTTGCAAAACGTGCAAAAGCTGCTAATTTAGATGCAATCCATGATACAGTACATGAAATGGCTAGAGATGAGGCAAGACATGGCAAAGCATTCGAGGGACTATATAACAGATATTTTAAATAAAAAGATTTTCACATTATTATTTTATTATACAAGAGGGCGAGCCAAAATGGCCGCCCTCTTTTTTTCCTGCCAGATCTATTTTTCTGGTAAAACACTTTTTCTATATTATTTCTTTATCCACTCTAAAAAATCACTATATTAACACAACAAACAGTATGTTTTAGATAGTTTGGACAAGTATATTTTATCAAAAATTCTGGTTCGCAATCTCAGCTGCATTGAACGAATTTGGAGCAAATATACACACAAATTGGAGCGTACAGATTGTAGCAATGAATTTTCAAACACGCTCTATCCATACTACTTATGATTTGCTGGTTCAATATTAACATTTTTGCCCTTAATCTTTACATTTTTCATGGCATGTATTACTTCTTTTGCATACTCTCTTGGTACTTCCACAAATGTATATTTATCAAACATATCAATTGTACCAATCAGTTTGCCAGGCATACCAGATTCTCCTGCAATTGCACCCAAGATATCTCCTGGTCTGATTTTCTGTTTTTTACCAATATTAACAAACAGACGAACCATTCCTTCTTCCGCACCTGTGTCACCAAAGTCCGCAATTTCTTCTTCATCAATCCGTCCATCATCACCCATAGACATTTTCAAAAATGCAGCAGCTAAATCTAAAGATGTATAATCCTCGTCATTTACTTTTTTCTCAATAATGTCAATCATTTTTGACAGATTCTCATTTGCAATAATATCATTTACTTTTTCTAGTATTTTCTCAGCTTTAATATCTGTTACATCTTCTACAGATGGGATTGGTCTTGCCAGAATCTTTGTCTTACAATAACGTTGTATATCTCTTAGCTTGTATACTTCTCTTCCCACAATAAATGAGAATGCACGTCCTGTTCTTCCTGCTCGTCCTGTTCTTCCAATACGGTGTACATAATACTCGTCATCTTGTGGAATATCATAATTAAATACCGCTTCTACATCATCTACATCAATTCCTCTTGCTGCTACATCTGTGGCAACTAAAATCTCTGTCTTGCCATTGCGGAAACGGTTCATAACACGGTCTCGCTGTTGCTGCTTCATATCACCATGAAGTCCCTCAGCAAAGTATCCTCTTCCTTTTAAATCTTCCACTAATTCATCTACCATACGTTTTGTATTACAGAATACCACTGATAATTTTGGATCATACATGTCTAGCAATCTTGTCAGAACTTCTGTCTTTGTCTTTGGCCTCACTTCATAATAATACTGTTCGATTTTAGGTACAGTCAGTTCTTTCTTAATCACACGTACAATTTCTGCATTTTTCTGATAAGTTCTAGCAATCTCCATAATTGGTTTTGGCATAGTTGCAGAAAATAATACTGTTTGTCGTTCTTCTGGTGTGTCTTTTAAAATCGTTTCAATGTCTTCACGAAATCCCATATTCAACATTTCATCTGCTTCATCTAAAACAACCATTTTTACCTCATCAAACTTTACAGTCTTTCTGCGCATATGATCCATAACACGTCCAGGTGTACCAATGACAACCTGCGTACCTGCCTTTAGTGCCTTTATCTGCCTTACAATATCCTGTCCGCCATATACAGGCAGAACTTTTACTCCATGTAAAAATTTAGCTAGTCTTCTAATCTCTTCTGATACCTGCAGAGCAAGCTCTCTGGTGGGACATAATACCACTGCTTGTAAATGCTTATTCTTGGGATCTATTCCCTGCAGCAAGGGAATACCAAAGGAGGCTGTCTTTCCTGTACCTGTCTGTGCCTGTCCAATAACATCTTTTCCTGATAACACAACCGGAATGGCCTTTGCCTGAATCGGGCTTGCCTGTTCAAATCCCATATCTCCCACAGCACGCAAAATCGGTGCTGCAATGTCTAATTCATCAAATCTTACTGTTTCCATATTTTCTCCTATTCATTAAGCACCTGCTTATCTCTAAGTAATGCTCCCTTTAAAATAAGGTCAGCGACCTTATAACCCATAAAAAAGACTCCCGACTTTTCATCGTCTAAGAGCCAATTCAAGTTTCCTATACCCATAATGATACTTTGGAAGTATATCATGTATTATTGGTCTATGTCAATAGTTTCCCTTAATTTTGAACAAATATTTTGCTATTAGCAATTTGATATTAGAAATCAAAAAAACTTCTACACTTTCTAAAAGTATAGAAGTTCTTTCTTAAACTATCCATCTAATTTAAAATTATTCTGCTGCTGCTGTTGCTTCTGGTGCTGCTGTTGCTTCTCCTTCACCTGTTCCTGCTTCTGGTGCTGCTGTTGCTTCTCCTTCACCTGTTCCTGCTTCTGGTGCTGCTGTTGCTTCTCCTGCTGGTGTTGAAGTTGCACTTGAATTGCCAGAATTACTGCTACATGCTGTAAAACTTAATACCATTGCTAATGCTAAACCTAAAACTACTAACTTCTTTTTCATAATCTTTTCTCCTCTTTTCATTATCAACATTTTCTATTATCTTAAGAGATTGGTTTCCCAATTCTTAAAACCAAGTGTATTGTACCTCTATTTTTTTTCAAATACAATAATCATTTTTTCTAAATTATTTCTTTTTAAAATTTAATTTTTGATGTTTTTGCTAATATTTGTTAAATTTTTCTTAAGCTAAGTTATAATTGTTCCCTTTTATAGTGTATAGGAACATTGATATCCAGCAAAACTACATGTCTCAATTCCCAGCACAATCCGCTGTGCCTGTGTTTGCCAAACAGTACTCTCAGAAAAATGTTCTACGCTTAAACTTCCAAAGTTGAATTTTTATTTATATTAGTTTTCTTCATCATACAGACTTGCTGGCACTTCTTCTATATTTGCATGATCAATTAGGTATTGCATTACTTTTTCATGAAGCATTTCCTCTTTTATGGTTTCAATACCATATGTTTCTTCTAACTCTTCCTGACTCTCACAATCAGAATCTTCTATATATTGATCTATCATACTATTATAGTCCTCGTCTGTAACAGAGATCTGCTCTATTGCTGCAATTGCATTTACCACTAAACTCTCATTTACCAAATCTAATGCTTCATTTTTCAAATCATCTTCTGTCATTTCAAACATATTATAAATTTCACTTTTGTCTACACCAAACATTTCCGCATACCACTCATATCCTTCTTTTACTTCCTGATAACAAGAAGCATATAAATCATCTGGATATCCATTGATTGTAGCATTTGCAATTGCTGCGTCTAGTGCATCCTGTCCTGCTTCAGCATTACTTGTTTCCTCATAATCGGCTTCTATCTGTTTCCGTAGATAGTCTTCATATTCTTCTGTTGTCTTAAAAGTATTTTCATCCGAATCAATTTCTGAAACAAATGTGTCATTGTACTCTGGCAGAATTTTCTCATTAATAGCAATTGCTTCTACTTTGAAATCAATTGTTCTTCCTGCCCATGAAGAATCCTCTTCATAATCATCTGGAAAAGAAATTGTAATATTTTTCTTTTCTCCAACTTTCATTCCAATTAATCCTTCATCAAATTCTTTGCCGAATTCCTCAATTCCTATTTCAAAATCATACTCATCTTCTGAAGCATCTTCCACTGCTTTTCCATTCTCAGTACCTTTATAACTAACTGTAATAATGTCGCCCTTTTTTGCTGCACGGTCTGTAATTTCTTTGTAGTCTGCATTTTCATCTAATACAGCATCGATTTCATCCTGTATATCCTCATCTGTAATAGTATATACCTTTTTTTCAATATTTAAACCTTTATACTCTCCTAAAGTGACATAATCTTTATAGGCATTTTCTCCTACACCTACATTGTTTGTGCTCTCTTTTTCTCCTTTACACCCTGTTAACGATACTGCTAACATGGATGCCAGTGCCAGCACTGCTAATTTTTTTTTCATATAATATAAAACTCCTTTCACTTTCCTGCCTATACAATAATCTGCGAAATTTTGCTTATATCGCAGTTTTTAATACTTATCTTAGCATTACTATTCTAACACAATTTTATGTAAAATGTACAGCACGATCAAAAAACTCACAAATTTGCCACACATTTTATTTTCACAATGCTCTAGAGCGTGTTTGAAAATTGCTTGTTACAAGATGTGCGTCACAATTTGTGGGGAATTTGTTCCAAATTCATGAGGTGCAGCGGACTGCATTGAATGAATTTGGAGCAAATATCCATATATATCGGACGAAGTCCGCCAGCCCGAAAGGGCATGAGTTGCGGGATACCCGAATGGATACGCAAAGCGGGGTGTGCAGATTGTGGCAATGAATTTTAAAACACGCTCTAGTATTATCACTGCACCAACGCATTACAAATTGCTGCTGCAACTGTGCTTCCACCTTTTCTTCCTTTTGAAATAATATAAGGCACATCACTTTCCATAATCATACTTTTTGCCTCCATTACATTCACAAATCCAACTGGAACTCCAATGACTAATTTAGGTGCAATTTTTCCCTCTTTGATTAATTCATAAATACGTACCAATGCCATAGGTTCGTTGCCAATTGCAAAAATAACATCTCTTCCCAAATGTGCTGCCTTATCCATAGCAGCTTCTGCACGTGTTGTTCCATTAATCTTCGCTGCCGCTGCTACCTCTTCATCTGCAATAAAACAATATACTTCTCCTCCATACTGTTCTAATAGATTTCTTTGTATTCCAGCTTTAATCATTGGGGAATCTGTTACAATACATGCACCATTTTTAATTGCCTCTGTCGCTTTCTCTACTGCATGTTCTGAAAATTTTAACATATAGGCATATTCAAAATCCGCTGAACTATGAATTACTCTTTTAATAACCGCTTCATTTTCCTTATCTAACACTGTACTTCCTAGTTCTTCTGTAATAATTTCATAACTTTTTTTCTCTCTTTCACTTGGTAATAGTTCTTCTAATATGATATCCATTTTTTTCTTTCCTCCGTTTTTTTCTATAATTTTTAACTGTTTCTATTAAAAACAGCTTGTTTCTATTTGATAAGTGCAAACACAAGAGTAAAAATATGTGTTTACATACTATCTCTTTTCTCTATTTTTCTTTTATCCTTTCCCTATCATGTATTGTGCTGCTATTCTTTCTAATTTATACTCAAATTCCATAGTTACTATCGACATTTCTTACTTTTATATTAATCGATTTCCAAACACGTTCTAAGAATCTTGTAACAGATTGCTAAGCATCGCAAATTGTTCTAAATTCAGTGTTTCACCTCTTACAGTGGATGTAAGTCCCATTTTATCCAATACTAGTTCTATTGCTTCTTTTTCAAAAGAAAGTTCTGGTGAATTTTTTAAACTGTTTACAAGTGTCTTTCGCCTTTGGTTAAAAGATGCTCTGATAATACGAAACATTAATGTTTCATCTTTTACTTGTACTGGCACTGTTTTATGTCTTGTAAGACGAATGACTGCAGAACCCACTTTGGGCCGGGGCATAAAGCAGTTTGCAGGTACATTCGCCACAATGTAAGGTTCTGCATAATACTGGACTGCCAGAGAAAGTGCACCATAGTCCTTATTTCCCGGACCTGTCTGCATACGGTCCGCCACTTCCTTTTGTACCATAACAGTAATATTATCAATTGGCACTTCACTTTCAAACAATCCCATAATAATTGGTGTTGTAATATAATAAGGAAGATTCGCTACTACTTTAATGGGTTTTCCACCATTTCGTTCTATGGCAAGCTGTTTGATATCCAGCTTTAAAATATCCTGGTGGATTACTGTCACATTATTATATTCTGATAAGGTATCCTGTAAAATAGGAATTAATTTTTCATCAATCTCAACTGCCACAACTTCTCTGGCATTTTCACACAGATATTGTGTCATGGTTCCAATTCCAGGACCTATCTCTAATATCATATCCTCCTTTGTAATATGAGCTGCCGCGATAATTTTATCCAGTACTCTTATATCTATTAAAAAATTCTGCCCGAACTTTTTCTGAAAATTAAAATCATATTTTTGTAAAACCTTGATTGTTTCCTGCGGTTTTCCAAGTGTTGCCATTTTATTCCTCCTATTTTATGCCATACATCATTTTTGCATTTTTTTCTGTCATTTCTATCACTTTATCATAAGTAATATTTTTTAATTTTGCAACTTCTTCTGCTATATACACCAGATTGAGGGAGGAATTTCTTTTTCCTCTGTTTGGCACTGGTGCAAGATATGGACAGTCAGTTTCTAATAATATTCTATCAATTGGTGCATACTCTACTACTTCTTTTAATTTTCTTGCATTTTTAAATGTGACAACACCACCTATACCGAGATAAAATCCCATGTTCAAATATTCCTGTGCCATTTCCACACCATAGGAAAAACAATGTATGACACCACCAATCTCCTCTGAGTGACATCCTTTCATGATATCCAATGTATCCTTAGCTGCATCACGACTGTGGATAATCATTACTTTTTTATATGTTCTTGCAAGTGCAATCTGGCGCTCAAACCATTTTTTCTGTATATTCTTCTCTACGGTATCCCAATAATAATCCAGGCCAATTTCTCCTACTGCAACCACCTTTTCTAATCTAATGTTTTCTTCTATCACAGAAAAATTGTCCTCTGATAGTTCCCCACATTGCTCTGGATGGACACCAACTGCACCATAAAGAAAAGGATACTGTTCTGTTAACTGCACTGTTTTCCTTATTGTATCCAAACTAGAGGATACATTAACGACATATCCAATCCCATTTTCTGCAAGAGAGGCTAATAATACCTCTCTATCTTCATTAAACTTTTCATCTTCATAATGTGCATGACTTTCAAAAATCATTTTACTCCTCCAAATATCTTTCTGTCTCTGTGCTCAAAGTACTTTTTACTACTATTCTTCCGGCAATTCATCTATTCAAACCGTGTGGGCAGGTTTCTTCCATACAATTTATACATAGATTCCCTGTATGGCCAAACTATAATACTTGTAATCATTTTTCCCATAAATAATATTGACATGGATAACACACCATGTCAACATTATTTTTCAAATATGCAATATTTTTTATAATAGTTCAGTCATGCAAGAAACAATTGTTCAAAGTGCATGTGAGTGCCTGCGCTCTGACAAAACCTGCAATAATTCTACTCACAAAGCTTTTCAATATCCAACACCAGATGTCTAGGTACACCATCTACCGGTATTGGCGGCAAGTCTGCCTGAATGAGAGGCTTGATATAATTTATAAATTTCTCTGTTACAAAGGTTCCTTCTTTATTAATCCAGTCTCTTGGCACTAACTTTTCTACATTTGATATTCTATGTACATCATAAATATCCGTAGTACACTGATAAGGATCATCAGATACACGTTTTAACACTATCATTTTTCCATTATCACCCTCACAAGCTGCTTTTACTGCTGCACCGCCTACCTGAAATGCTTCATTAATATCTGTTCTTGAAGCAATATGCGATGCACTTCTTTGAAGTGTACTAAGTTCTATGGCTCTTGTTTTGCAGCCAATTTCATGAGCGATATGGCTTGATAAAAATCTTGCTGTTCCTGTTAGCTGTTTATGTCCAAATGCATCTACATAATTTACATCTGCTGCCATATCACAAACATATTTTCCATTGTCAGTCCGAATACCCTCTGATACTACTACTACTACAGAGCGTTTTTTCTCCAGAAGATTTTTTACTTTTTCTGTAAATTTATCTAAGTCGAATGATACCTCTGGCAGATAGATTAAATCCGGTCCCGGATTGTCTTCTCCTTTTGCCAACGCTGTAGCACCTGTAAGCCAGCCTGCATTACGACCCATAATTTCCATAATGGTTACCACACTGCTATTATAAGCAAGCCCGATAGCATCACGAATGACTTCTTTTGTGGCTGTACCAATATATTTTGCAGCACTTCCATAACCTGGTGTATGGTCTGTAATTGCCAGATCATTGTCAATCGTCTTTGGCACTCCCATAAACTTTGTTTTATATCCTGTTACAATGGCATAATCAGATAATTTTTTGATGGTGTCCATAGAATCATTTCCGCCAATATAAATAAAACATTCAATTTCTAATTTATTCAAAATCGAAAAAATCTTTTCATAGATTTCCTTATCTTCATGGATTTCCGGCAGTTTGAAACGGCAGGAACCTAAAAAAGCTGACGGAGTACGTTTTAAGATTTCAATGTCCAAATCATTTTTAATATAGTCCTCCAGATCTACATATTTTTCATCTAAAAATCCCTGAATTCCATGAAGCATACCGTAAATCTTCTTTGCGCCCCTATCCTTTGCCGTTTTGAATACACCTGCTAAACTTGAATTAATTACGGCAGTTGGACCGCCAGACTGTCCTACAATAATATTTCCTATCATAATAAAAACCCTCCAATCTAATACCGGGGTAAACAAACAGCGATATCTATCTACCCTTTTCACCCTGTTATTCCCCCTCTTTTTATCCTCACCTTCTACCTTACTCAGGTAAACCGATTTGTATTACCATTATATCATTTTTTAGTTATTATAACAAGGAATAATTATTTTTAATTCTATATTTTGTCTGATTTGCACAATTTATAAGATACTTATTCCAACTTTACAAAACATCGTAAACTGTATTTTGCTTTTTATTTGCGTTCTTCTAAAATTCTTCCCAATATTATAATAGTAATTCTCAACTGTTATTATTTGAAAACCAGCTAAATTTCTTTTGAATCAAAAATAAGGTCTTGAAATCAGAAATTTCCCGTTTCAAGACCTTATCCTTTATTTTTTGTAACGGTTCAGAAGGTGCGGAGCCATATGTGCAGATTGTACATGAGAGCTTGCTCATAAAGTACCATTTGCACATATGGCTTCATAGCTGGTAACAGCATCATGAATAAAATAACCAGCCAAAGCATTTTGTGAA
>CAYRAV010000018.1:0-46991 GCA_964422365.1 uncultured Lachnospiraceae bacterium
TAATCTAAATCTTCACTGTAATCTAAATCTTCACTATAATCTAAATCTTCACTGTAATCTAAATCTTCATCATAATCTAAATCTTCACTATAATCTAAATCTTCCTCATTGTCTAAGTTTCCAAATATGTCTTGTATACTATTCTCCTGCCTGTCGTACTTCGTCTTATCTGTAAAACCGTAAACTCTTCCTGTGGGTACAGCTGTAACGCCCATTACCGCTGCTATTGCAAAAACTATCATTTTCTTTTTTTCTTTTCTCACAATATTCCTCCTTCGTTTCCGTTTTGTATCGCTGCTCAAAACTTTTTAACAGGTAATTACCATATACTTCTAATTTTCTTTTTACTATATTATTCATTATAGATATATTTTTTACACAAGTCAATATTTTCCTAAAATGTGTTTGAAAATTGCTTGTTACAAGATGTGCGTTAAATTCGTGGAGGATTTGTTCCAAATTCATAGGTGCAGCGGGCTACATGGAATGAATTTGGGGCAAATATCCATACATATCGGACGAAGTCCGCCAGCCCGAAAGGGCATGAGTTACGGGATACCCGGATGGGTATACATATCGGACGAAGTCCGCCAGCCCGAAAGGGCATGAGTTACGGGATACCCGGATGGGTATACATATCGGACGAAGTCCGCCAGCCTGAAAGGGCATGAGTTACGGGATACCCGGATGGGTACGCAAAGCGGGGCGTTCAGATTGGGGCAATGAATTTTCAAACACGCTCTAATACAATAAATATAGTGATTGATAATCTGACCAACTCTCAATGTGCCAATACATTGATCTTCAAAACAAAAAGTTACTACTCCATTCATACAAAAACCTCCCTGTATTGCTGGAGGGAGGTTTTCATAGATTAATTAAGGGTATTACAAATATATTGACAGGTTTTGGTCAAATATCTAAAACCTATAAAGCAAATTTATTTAATTTGGAAATCTGCATATGCTGAACTGCCATGTTCATGGATATCTAATCCATCTTCCTGCTCTTTATCTGTTACACGAAGACCAATTGTTACTTTAAGAATACCAAAGATAATACAAGCCATAACCAAAGTATATGCTCCTACTACAGCAACTCCTGCTACTTGTTTGAAGAAGAAACTGAAACCGCCGCCATAGAATACTCCAAGTCCAATCTCCGCATTATTAGAGAAAAATCCGGTCAATAACGTTCCCAATACTCCACATCCAAGATGAACGCTGGTTGCACCTACAGGATCATCCACTTTTAACACCCTTTCAAAAAACTCTAAGAAGAATACCACTGCAATTCCTGCAATAATACCAATGATAAATGAGCCCCAGTAAGATACCGTATCACATCCTGCTGTAATTGCCACAAGGCCTGCAAGGGAACCATTAAATGTAATAGATACATCAGGTTTTCCATATCTGATCCATGTTGTAATCAATGTCGCTAATGTTGCTGTTGCTGCTGCCAAGTTTGTTGTAATGGCAATATCACCTATAGATGTTGTTACTGCCTGTGTGGAACCACAGTTAAATCCAAACCAGCAGAACCATAAAATAAATACACCCAAAGCTCCAAGCGGAATGTTATGCCCTGGAATAGCCTGCGGTTTTCCATTTTTGAATTTTCCCATTCTTGGTCCTACCATTATAGCTCCAATTAATGCACACCAGCCACCAACCGAATGAACTGCTGTTGAACCTGCAAAATCATGAAAACCAATGTTGCTTAACCAGCCGCCACCCCAGACCCAGTGACCTGTAACCGGATAAATAAGAATACTGATTGCTGCACTAAAAATCAAATATGTAGTAAATTTTGTTCTTTCAGCAACAGCCCCTGATACAATTGTTGCTGCTGTTGCACAGAATACTGTCTGGAAAATCAGGAACACTCCTAGTGGTAAACCATTGAACATTCCATTTTCATCTGCCAATGCTTGTGGATTAAAAAAACCACTTATACCTACAAAACCATTAAAATCGTTACCAAACATTAATGCAAACCCTACTATAAAAAAGAAAGTAGTTCCTAATGCAAAATCCATCAGATTTTTCATCACAATGTTGTTTGAGTTTTTTGCTCTTGTAAAGCCGGCCTCTACTGCCGCAAATCCTGCCTGCATAAAAAATACCAGAAATGCAGCTACCATTGTCCATACAATATTTAATAACAGAGTTATATCTTCCATACTATTGTTCCTCCTCTAATATTAACCAGTCAAATTTCTTCTCCACTATTTTTTGACAAGATTAATTTCTTTATTTATTCCTTAACTTATGCATTCTGTTTGCCGGCTAAAATGCAAATAAAAAAGGCATCCCTCAAACTACCATTCGTAGTAGAGAAACGCCTTTGTTCATCTGTAACCAATTATACATTATTGAAATAAAAAGTCAAACATTATTTCACTTTTTTTATCTTTTCATGAAATTTACACAATTTTTTTTAAGATATCACCTAATTTTTATAACTTTTCTATTACATTATTTCCGTTTATAAAGTTTTTCCGTTTTTATTCACCGCTGTTACGTAATGCTTCCTTATCTTCTTCTCCTGTTCTGATTCTAATTACTTTCTGTACATCAGATACAAAAATCTTTCCATCACCAATCTCACCTGTATGCAGTACTTTTTTGGCAACTGCGATTACATCATCTACAGGTACTGTGCAAACTACAATCTCTACCTTAATTTTAGGAACAAGGTATACTGTTTTCTTTACGCCCCGGAAAATTTCCTCCATTCCGCTCTGCACACCACATCCTTCTACTTCTGTAACTGTCATTCCCTTTACACCAATATCCAGTAATGCTGCTCTTAAGTCCTCAAATTTTTCTCTTCGTGTAATAATTGTAATCTTTTTCATTGTGTCTGCCATAATGCATCCTCCTCACATGTCATTCTTTCCCTCAATATAAAACATACTACGCATAGTATCTATAAGAGTTGAGAGTTGTTCATCAGAAACCAATACCTCGATTCGTACTTTTTGAAGAATTTCTGTTTCCTCATTAGGTTTTATATCCGAGTTTAATGTACATCCTTTCACCATTGCGGCTTTCATTCCTGAAATACCTGTTTCACGCATGGAAACACGCACCTTTTCCAGCATTTTCTTACTGGTAATAATGGTCACTTTGTTCATCAATTCTTCCATATAAAAGCCCCTTCCAGCCCTCTTTCTTTCATGGTAACACGCACCTTTTCGTTTGTCAATCATTCCATTTTTTCCTCTTTTATTTTCTTTCTTTTCTTAAGAAAAAACTGAAATTAACTTTTAAAATAAACTTTTCTTTTTTTGCATCTTTTCTTAATTTCCTTTTTGTGCATTTACACAATAACTGCATCCTATTGTTTTACCAATACAATTTCTACAATCTTTTTTATAACTTTTATCGGTATTCCTCATCAGAAAATATAAACCTGCCACTGTCTTTTCCGGCATCAGCATGCTGTTCTTCCAATAAGAAATGCCTATTTTCTCTGCAGGCAGTATTTTAAAAAACTGTCTCAGCTGTTCCAATGGAATCCCTGCGATTCCAGGTGCAAATGTATCACAAATGCAGGCACAATTTGTAATTTCTTTCATATACTCTCTACTATATGCCCTTGCAGCCTCTAAATATGCATTTTCCCAGCCATCTATATAAAAATTTTCTAACAAACTTTTTGTTTCATTGCTGCCGTCATATTCTTTTTGCCATCCGGGATATTTCTTATCATTGCTGTATCTGTTTTCTCTCTTTTCACATTCTCCACTATGTTCTTCTCTGGTTTGCCTTTTTTTATCTCTCTTTCCATATTTTTCTTTATCATTCCCAATTGTTAAGAAATACACTACAACTTTCTCAATTTCGTAAAACTCTATTTGTTTTCCCGCATATTCTTCCCAACGGATTCGAATTTGTTCACCATCTAATCTAACACCCTCTTTAGAAATGCACTCTTTCCCATAAACAGAATATAATAATGATGGTGATATTTTTTCAGCCAATTCACTTCCTATCTTGCTACATTCCGCATCTATCCTGCCGCACAGATGCTCCATATACTTTACTGCATCACAAAATAACAACTTAGGACTGATTTTTTCTATTTTTCTTTTTTCATTCACCTTTTGCACCAGTTCCTTCTCTCTTCTTCTAAACTATATTTGCAAATTGTCTGTTGCCGGATGCACATCACAATTTGCATATTACTTGTTTCTAATAGGGGCAATCACTATAATTACAGCTATCTTGTGAAGGATCTCTGCATTAAATTTTTTTATAAATATATCATCAAGCCAAAAGACAACTTTCGCAGTGAAATGTTGTGCTAAGAAACTATTTACAAAAACCAAAAAGAGAACAAATGCTCTATAATTATCTTCTGCAAAGACATAACATAACCCTCTGAAAATATTTCATAATGGAAACAGAGTCAATGAACTGTGATAATCTTACTTCACAAATTCATTGGCTCTGTTTCTGCTGTGTCCGGCTCCCCGATTTTACATCCACATTCTATTGTTTGCTGTTCAAACACGCTCTAAGGCAAGAAAATCCATCCTAATACCAGACAAACAAGAAACGTTATCAATCCGCTGGCAAGGAACATTAAAAAACCTTGATATGGTTGTTTCCCTTTTTCTTGCTGCTGTTCAAGTTCGTCTAATCGCTTGCCTTCCATAAATGCCATAATTTCCTTATAGGTATGAATATCATTATCCTTTTTTATTTGCTCTGTTTTATACGAAAAGAATATTGTTACTCCAAACAATCCTCCCCACGGGATAAACGCATAAATACCAAACCACGATGCAAGCGGTACAGCGGAAACAACAGTCACTATCAACAGAATACTAAAAATTGCACCATAATGGTTCAGCTTCTTGATTTCAGTTTTACTGATTTCTTCTTTCATAATTCCAACATCTCCTTTTACCAGCTGGTCAAGAGATACGTTGAATAAAGAACTAAGCAGCAACAAGCTATGAATGTCAGGATAATTTTTTCCCGTTTCCCAATTAGAAATTGTTTGCCTGCTTACATAAACCTTTTCAGCTAACTCTTCTTGAGAAAGTTTCATGCTGTTTCGATATTTTTTTATCTGTGTGCTGACTTCCAATATGTTTCCCTCCTTTTGGATTTGATTTGTACTCTTGAACCACAACAATCTTACCATTTACCAAGTACAAACTCTACCAAAAGTATTTTACTTTAGCCTAATTTACAATGTCAAAAATGTTTTACACCGCTTTTTGGCTTCTATTTGGGGCAATTGAACAGAATAAAACAGAATCATCCCTTCCAAAACCAATCCTTTCTGATATCTACTAATTCTGCCAAACATCTCATTGCCATAAATAGAACAATATATTCCATTTTTATGACAGCCAGAGCCGTTCTTATGCAGGGGTTCTGTATTATACGGCAAAAGGAATCCCTTTTAATCTCTCAAACGATTAACTGCACTAAATATAGCTCTCACAGATGCTCTTGCAATATTAGAACTGATTCCTACTCCATAAGTTACTTTTTTCTTTTCTAAATCCATAACATGAACATATGCTGCTGCCTGTGCATTAGCTCCTCGTCCTAATGCATGCTCCGAGTAATCTAATATGTTAATTTTAATGCCTAAATTCTGCTCTAATCCATTTCGCACAGCATCTAACGGGCCATTTCCAAAAGCTGTAAAACTTTTTTCCTGACCATGATCTGTAAATAAAATCTCAGACTTGGTGCCCTCTGCTTTATTTTCTGTAGAACCTTCCTCCATCTTGCAATTTCTAAAATGTAATGGTTCCTTCCGATCCAGATAATTTTTCTTAAATTCCAACATAATCTGATCTGGTGCTACTTCACCCTGTTTTTCAGAAATTTTCTGAATCACATCAGCAAATTCCTTATGCATACCCTTTGGAAGCTGGAATCCGAAATAAGTATCCATTACAAATGCCACACCGCCTTTTCCTGACTGGCTGTTGATTCTGACAATCGGTTCATATTGCCTTCCTACATCTGCCGGGTCAATTGGAAGATATGGTACTTCCCACCAATCCTGATTTTTTTCCTGCATGGCATGAACACCTTTATTGATGGCATCCTGATGGGAACCTGAGAATGCTGTAAATACCAATTTTCCTGCATATGGATGCCTGATGTGTACAGGTATCTTATTACACCTTTCATAAACATCAATAATCTCATTTACATTTTCAATTTCCAGATTTGGATTGATGCCTTGAGAGAACATATTATAAGCAATATTTAAAATATCTACATTTCCGGTTCGTTCTCCATTGCCAAATAATGTTCCTTCTACTCTGTCGCAGCCTGCTAAAATTGCAAGTTCTGCTGCTGCCACAGCAGTCCCTCTGTCATTGTGCGGATGAATACTTACAATTACTCTTTCCCTGTCTTTAAAGTTTCTGCACATCCATTCAATCTGGTCTGCATATACATTTGGTGTATTCATTTCTACTGTTGCCGGTAAGTTAATAATTACTTTTTTATCTTTATCTGCTTCCCATTCATCCATAACTGCTTCACAAATTTCTAATGCAAAGTCTAATTCTGTTCCGGTAAAACTTTCCGGTGAATATTCCAATATTAAGTTACCCGGAAAATCTTTCGCATATTTTTTTACCAGTTTTGTTCCTTCCACTGCGATATCAATGATTTCCTGCTTTCCCATGTGAAATACTACATCTCTTTGTAATGTGGAAGTTGAATTATAAATGTGGACAATCACATTTTTTATTCCTTCAATAGCTTCAAAGGTTTTCTTTATTAAATGTTCCCTGCACTGTACTAAAACCTGCACTACCACATCATCCGGAATCAGATTTCTATCTACCAATTGTCTTAAAAAATCATATTCAATTTGAGATGCAGAAGGAAAGCCAATCTCAATTTCCTTAAAACCTAGCTTTACCAACAAATTGAAAAATTCAATCTTCTCTTCTACTACCATCGGCTCGATTAATGCCTGATTGCCATCCCTTAAGTCCACACTACACCAGACAGGTGCTTTCTCAATTTCTTTATTCGGCCACTGACGGTCTGGAAAATCCACAACAGGAACTCTTCTATATCTTTTATAATTTAACATGCTATATCCTCCTAAATTTTCAAACACACTCTAATCAAAATTATTTTTTTCAAGCAAAAAGGAAACAATCCTCTCTAGTGCCTCTTCCTCTTTTTCTCCGTCACAGTAGATTTTCATATTATCTTCATAACGTACACATGCACCTAATACGCTTAACACACTTTTTACATTCGCTGTTTTGTTTTTTACTTGAAAGGTAATGGTACATGGATACTCTAATGCAATTTTACATAGTTCACTAGCCGGGCGTAAATGCAAGCCCTTTAAATGATGAAACACAATTTCCTTACTAACCATTCTATTCTTCCTCTTCTTCCTTTTTCACCGTATCATCCTCATCATCTTTTTCATCTGGTATTGTAGTTGGTTTCGGAGTCTGTTTCTCTTCCTCATCTTTTGGTTCATCTGTTACATTAGGAGTACTTGTTTCTTCTAGTTCTTCCTGGCTGTCTTCTGGAACAGGAGGCTGCCCTACAATTGCCTGTAATGAAAATGAAACACTTGGAACTGTAATAATGCTGTCATTGTCAATCCCTTCAAATTTGACTTCAAGCGTATGTTTTCCTTCTTCTAAATGCTCTATATTGATATATGGCTTTAGTGAATCAATTGTTACATCATCAATCTCTTCTTTCACTCCCATAATTCTTACCATTAGGGGTTTCTGTTCATGTTCAAAAATAAGAGTCTGATTGCTGCTGCCATTTTTTATATCAATATCTTTTGGATAAAATGTAATATCCTTACTTACCTTTTTTGTAATAACCAGCTTGATGGTAACTGTATTTTCCGTACCTGCCAGACTGACTCCATTTGGTAAATATGTTGTCAGATCAATTGTTTTTTCCACTTCATCACTTTTTTCACTTATATCAATCACAATTGGTATTTCATCAATTTTCTTTAAATCTTCCTCGCTTCCTGAAATTTCCACTGTCTGTGGCTGATACTCTGTTGCCAGCAAACTATAACCATAGGATGGTTCACCTGTTGTAGAAATATTAATTGGTATTACTTTTGTTTCTAAAATCTTTACCAGCACTTTCAGTTCTTCGCTGCTGAACTTCATTTTACTGGAATCCATCTGCTTTCCATTTGCATCATAAACTAACGGCTCCAGATTCTTTGTAAAATCCTCTGAGGCATTGCTGACATCTAACTTCACTCTTACTTCGGAAATTCTTTCAATCTGACTCTTTGCTCCTGAAATCTTTATCATATTTGGCTTTACCACTACTGACCCAATTGCATACCCCGTTTCAGGTGTAGTATCTCCCATATCCACAGTAACTTTGAATTGCTCTGTAGCTATCGGCTCTAATGATATCTTCATAACTGAAATATCTGATGTAGTTTCTACGTTTTCTGAAATTGCATATTTGGGACAGGCTGTCTTAATTGGAACAACATAATTAAATGCTTCAGACAAATCTGCTGTTGCTTTTAAATCTGAAGACCTTATGACTTTTAACAAACTTCGTTTTGCCTTTACTGTAATGTTGACTGTATTTCCTGAAACCACTTCGTAAACCTGGTCTAGTGACTGTATTGTATCTTCATTTAAAATTTCTACAGGAATGTCTTTGTAAATCTTCTTTTCTACCGGATCTTCTATATTAATCACGATCACCCAAATCAGAAAAGCAATACAGAATGCTAAAAGTTTAAAACCCAAATTATTTTTTTCCAGTACTTTCTTCACGATGCAGCCTTCCTTTCCATAATTTGATTCTCCTTCGTTTTGTATCACTTGCTTTTCCTGTTAAATTTTCCAGCTTTCCTTTTAGGTATGCACCATCCACATTACGTATCAGCTCCCCGCTTAATGCAATAGAAACCTTTCCTGTTTCCTCTGAAACAATAATAGTCAGGCTGTCGGAAACTTCTCCGATACCTACTCCTGCACGATGTCTGGTACCTAATTCCTTACTTAGCTCCATATTATCTGATAAAGGCAGATAGCAGGTTGCCGCCGTAATCCTGTTTTTGCGAATAATAATTGCCCCATCATGCAATGGTGTATTATGCTCAAATATATTAATCAATAACTGGCTGCTGATTGCAGAATCCAACATAATTCCGGTTCTTTCATATTCATTCAATGGAACTTGATTCTCAATGACAATGAGTGCTCCTGTTTTCGCCTTTCCAAGTTCAAATGTTGCTTTCACAATCTCATTAATAGTTTTTTCCGATATGATTTCTTCACTTCCTTTGGAATCATCAAATGGCACAAGAGAAGAGATAAGTTTACCTCTTCCAAGCTGTTCTAAGGCTCTTCTAAGTTCTGGCTGGAATACAATAATGACTGCTGTAATTCCCACTCCAATCGTCTTAGAAAATATCCATAAGATTACATTCATATCCAAAATATATGCCATTAAACAAAATATCAAAAGAACAATAATTCCTTTCATCAAAATCCAGGCTCTCGTATTTTTTACCCAAATAATAATGTGATACAATGCAAAGGCAATAATAAATATCTCTACTATATCTACCAGCCCTATCTCCGGCAGAGACAGCCAGGATATCCATGAAAAATAATCTCCGAAAAAAGTCTTTATTGCCTCCATATTTCTTTCGCTCCTCTAATCTAACTCTCTATTTTCTTTTTCTGCTTATTCTTTTCCTGCCTTTGTTCTTTTTTTCCAATTTCACTTTTGGTACTGCCCTTACATAATAATAATACTCATCATCCTGAAACTGCAAATCTTCTGACGCTGCATAATCCAATGCCAGAAAAAGAAACCATACCACTAACACAATTATTCCCGACGCAATACTTCCAACTATCACTGTCAAAATTTCTCCTGATGCCAGGCCTGTAATAAGAAATCCCAGCAGTTCTACTAAGGTACCAGCTCCAATTGACAGTTCAAAACCATAATCTATCTTCTGAATACGAATAAGAAAAACCACCAGTATAACAAGGGAAAAGATGATGATTGTATAGATCATTTCCTTATTTTCCAATATTTTATCCACAGCCATTTGATATACTCCCATATAATCATTGGCTGAAAAATTGTCTGCTTTTATGAATTCATTCATCATTTTTAACATATAATAAACGATTACACCAGATGCCGCTGCCAATATAGAAAGTGGTGTGGCTGTTAATCCTAAAACAACTGGAACTATGAATTGCAGCTTGTACAAAGACAATACTGGTATGGCTGCCACTACCCATGCATGTTTAGGAATAAATCTTAATAACATCAGATACAGAACAACAAATACTGCACCTGCTGTTCCTGCTAAAACAAGTGACGCTGAAAAAAGATGTCCGATCGAAACTACTCCGGCTGCCACTGTTAAAAACATTGTTGGCAAAAAAGCTGCTATCACTGAAATTCCTATTACAACAAACCAGCTTTTTAATTGTCCATTATATCCCATTGATCCATTCACAGACAGCATAATAACCAATGCCGCCAAAAATTTTCCAAAAGGCTTTAGATATCGTTCCCACTTTAAGTACCATTCTAATATTGTCTCTCTTACCTCAATTAGCTTTTCCATTCTCGTCTTTCCTCTTTGCAAACTTTTTGATATAACTGTAATAATTGTAAATAGCGTTTTGTTTTTCTAT
Organism: uncultured Lachnospiraceae bacterium; assembly: GCA_964422365.1. GTDB lineage: Bacteria > Bacillota > Clostridia > Lachnospirales > Lachnospiraceae > CAYRAV01. The sequence goes on from CAYRAV010000018.1 coordinate 10,691, forward strand.
ATTCTAAGTTATATTTTATAAAATAACCAAGTGCACTTAAGACACCATATACTAACAATATGATAAAATATCCGCTTGCTATATTCCATATGATGCCCTGATAGTCTAATTTCATAAAATTCTGCATGATATCTTCCACATAATATATGATTCCCATAATAACAATAACTGCATATGCAATTGTAACCGCTATGACTGTTTTTAATAACTCAAACCTTACATAATCTGAGCGAAAATATTTTGCAAGACGCAATGCATTCTTTTCTTCTTTTTTTTCAATCGCTGCAAGCCTTGTCATTATTCTGATTTTTTTTCGGTTCAGCACAAAAACACCTCTATCTTAACCTTTTTTTACAGTCTTTCCTATTCCTTTTGAAAAATTTCAATGTTGTCTTTCATTATAGCATAAGATTTTTATAATTTCGAGAAAATTTTTTACTTTTTTCATTTCCCATCTAGAGTGTGTTTGAACATTGCTTGTTACAAGGTGTGCGTCATAATTCAAACACGCTCTAAATCACAGCACTATTTCAACCATATGATTTACCATTTGACAAAATAAATAATAAGGGCATTGTATGAAGATAAAGTAATTTTATCTCATACAACACCCTGAAAAGTGTCTGTTTCATCTATTAAAACCTGTTATTCTCCTCTTCTTTTAACCTCTCCTGTTGTGCCTCTGCTTCCTCTTTTGCATTGTCTAGGCTCTCATCCACTTTTTCTAATAAATGTTCCCATTCCTTTATAGAAAATTCTTCTGCCCCTATGGAAAACTTTGGCGGACCGTTTTTGATGCTATTCTCTACAAAATCAGAAAATTTTGCCATTGCTTCATCCCATGTTTCTAATGCCATCTGTTCAATGGGATTTTGGGTATCTTTATCTAATTCCAAAGGATTTGCTTCATACCCCTGTATGGTTCCGTCTTCATTTTTCTGCTCAATATAAACTTTGTTTTCATCCATGTCCACTTGTGCTTTCAATACACACCCTTCTGATATACATAGCTTTACATGTTCACTCTGGGCGTAAGAAAGATTTCTTACATTACATTTTTTTAAAATATCTGTATGAAACTGTTCTGATTGCTGAAACGTTATCTTTGCAGACACTTTGTTAAAATGATAATTTGCACCAGAAGCCCTTGTACTATCCTCTTTTCCTTTTTTGTTCCGGCCAGATATTGTCCTATCCTCTAAATTACTGGCAAAATTCTCATAAAAACTGTTTTTCGTTTTTTGCTTTTTACCTGATTTTTCATCTGTCTGTTCATAAAACGGATGATTTCCAATCCCGCTCACTGTCATAATTTTCATCATTCCCTTTCTTATCACTTTATTCCTGTCAATAATGTTTTTAATGCCTCTCTGCCCCGTCTTAAATTTGTCTTAATTGTATTTTCCGGCTTTTCTAAAAGTTCTGCAATTTCCTTGATGGAATAATCTTCATAGTAAAAAAGATACAAACAATTTTTGTATTTTTCCGGCAGTTCTAATACTGCCCACAAGGTTTCGTCTTCCACCACAAACGGCACATGGAAATGTGCCTTTTCTGCTTCTGGTACTTTTTCAATGCCAATTGTAGCATGATTCCATTTGTTTTTATTCCAGTCCTTACATAGATTCATTGTAACTCTTATCAGCCATGCCTTTTCATGTTCACTATTTATAAAATCGGGCTGATACCGTAATAACTTAACAAATACTTCCTGTACAATATCCTCTGCATCTGCATGTGCCTTTACCTGAGTAAATGCCACACGATAACATAGTGCATAATATCTTTTAAAATAGTCTTCTAGTTGGTCTTTTGTCATAATTTTTAACTGCCCCCTATTGTTGTCAGTCTGTTCATACACTATGATTCAAAGTTTCATCTCCCTTAAATCATACACTATTTTGCGCAAATGTAAAGTAGTTTCCTTTTATAAGTAATACGAACAAGGAACCAGATAAGTTTCAAAAAAGAAAAATAAACACAAACTATTATTAAGCATATGAAAAATCCAGTTTAAAAAGAAACAGCCATTTGCTGCTTGCCTAATACATTTCCTTTGTACAGTCAAATTTTTCAAACACGCTCTAGAGCGTGTTTGAAAATTCATTGCCCCAATCTGCACGCCCCACTTTGCGTACCTATCTGGATATCCCATAACTCATGCCCTTTCGGGCTGGCGGACTTCGTCCGATATGGAATGGCGGCCGGTGTAAACCAGCTTGCTGTTACAATAGTACAGATTATAATGAACAATACACTTGGATATTATGAAGAGTTATCACAGTACGGCAGAGATATTCCTCTCGCCTGTGTTGGTATCATATCGAAAGTAAATGTTGTTTTTAATTCCATTATTTTTGGTCTTTCACAGAGTACACAGCCAATTATCGGTTACAATTATGGTGCACAAAATTATTCCCGTTTGAAGGACACCTTTCATAAGGTAGCTTGTAATAGTGTTCCCACTCATTTGGGGGATTAATGGTGTCTTATGGGCAAGTCCGATTTCTGATGCTTTATCAAGTATCATTACACTGCTTCTTGTAAGACGGGAAATGAAAAAATGGTAACAGAAACAAATGGTCTAAAAGCAAGCAGGAGGTGTTCTGTAGAACACCTCCTGCTTGCTTTTCAATATGAACTAAAGTTATTCACACAAACTAATATCCATTATCATTTCCAGCTTATGCTTATCCATTTCCAACTGCTGCCGATTTTTAAAATGAATTGCGGCATATGCTATTTCCTGATTCCTATCAGGTGCCAATTCATAAACACACAACTTTTTTTCCTGATATTCTATTCCTGCAACCTGATATGTTTCTCCATTTATTTGTACACTTCTTCCAATTATTCTTGTACTGCCAAAAAGCTGCCAGGCGGTATCCGTTCCCAAAATGCAATATCCTGTTTCTCCGGCTGTCAATCGGTTACTATCAGGAAACAATACGGATGCATCCCCTGCAATCCCCATTGTCTTTACTTCAACACTACGGTTGTAATCGAGATTTATTACTGTTTCTGACTTATTTTCCTGCCAGAAAACAACATCCATATCATTCTCCCATAACTGTTCTATTCCCTGCACAATACTTTTATCATAATTGACAGGCTCCTTCATGGTCCATTTTACCATCTGCTGCCGCCCTTTTACCTGAAATACCATAATACAGGCTACAAACAGGATACATAATGCCAAGCATAAAATCAACCATTTTTTTCTCTTATTCTTTTTCTCATTCCTGTCCATCCCCGTCCTCCAATAACCGAACTTTATCTCCTGGAATAACAGCCTTACTTGCATATACAACAAACCGATCATCTTCTCCTAATGAACCATTTTCGAGGGCAGCACTGCTTTCATTTTTATCCTGAATGGTTACCTCTTTTTTTACTACACTTAACTCTGTTCCCATAATGGTATCTGTTTCGCGTATTAACAGGATATAATCTTTATAACCATCCGAATAAAGAGCAGAAAGCGGGATACAGCAGGAATATGGTTCTGTCTGGCTTGTCATCTCTAAAGTACCTGTTTCTCCAAGAGAAACTTTTGTTTCTGTCATCTCAACAATTGCCTCATAGGTTTCCTCCCCTGTTTTATTGATTGCTGCCACCTGACAATTTTCCTCTTTCACTTTACCGTTTTGGAACTTTAAGGTAACTGCATCACCAACTTTGATATATTCTGCCTGTGTTTCTGTAAGTACTGCTTTAAAATTCCAGCCCTTTGTACTATCTGCAAGAAACATTGCTGCACTGTCTGTTGTCCTATCTCCTGCTGCCACACAAATTGTTTGTACATATCCATTCCATTTGCTTACAATCCGTCCCTTCTCTTTGAAAAGTTCCTCATAGGCAGTTCGTTGTTTCTGCAGCTGAGTCAATGTATTTTCTTCTTCCATAATAATACTTTTATCAACTGGTGCCTCTTGTTGGGCATCTTTTACATTACGCTCTGCCTGCAGAATAGCAGCTTCTCTTTCTGTTTTTGCGGTACTTAATCCTGACTTTTTTGCTAATACATCCTCTTCTAATGCTGTCTTTCCTTCCTCCCATGCACTCCTTGCAGATAATTTCAGTGCATTCTCATATGTAATAAATGTACTTTTTTCTTCTTTGGACGCGTTTTCTTTTTCTGCTGCCTTTTTCAATGCCTGATACTCTCCATCTTGCTCCTTTGTCTCTGACAAATAATCTTTCCATGCCGGATAAGAAGAATATTTTTTCACAGCAGCATTATACTCCCTCTGTGCATTAGAAACTGCATCATCCTGTATTCTTGTTGTGCTCAAAAGATCATCCTTTGCCCTTTGTAACGTGTTTTTTAATGTTTGTTCCTCTGTACGGTGACTACTCTTTAATGCCTCTATTTTTTCTTCCTCTACCATGATTTTTCTATTGGAATCCTGTATTAAATCTTCTAAATCGGATGTATCTAACCGAAACAGCACTGTTCCTTTTTCAACCTCTTCACCTGTTTTTACACAAATTTCACTGATTCGAATCCCCTCTTTTATTAAAACTGCTGTCTCTTTGGCCGTTTCCACATTTCCAACTGCACTAACCATATGAGAAATACTTCTTTGTGCCGCCTGCCCGATTTCAATTCTTGGCATCTGATACGCATAAATTCCACGGGATACTATTGTACACAGTAACATAAACAGCAAAAAAGCACTAAAATATTTCACTGCTGTTTTTCTCGAATTTTTAATCCTCTTCCATTCTATTCGTTTCACGTTTTACACCAAGCCTATCAAACACAAGTAAACTTATATTTGACAGGCGCAAACACGCTCTAAGGATGAAAGATATGTGCTTGCATATTATCCCTTTCCTTTGTTTTTCTTTCACCCTTACCTCCAGTGGCACATATACTGTGCCTTCCCTCATTCCTTCATTCCTGATGCAATAATTCCTTGTTCCAAATAATCCTGTCCAACTACAAATACAAACGCTGCAGGAATCAGTGTAACAACAGAAGCAGCCAAAGCCATTCCTGCCTGCTCTATTCCAATTTCAGGCAGATACAGCGAAAGCGGCCAGAGTGTTTTATTTTTTAGAAAGGCAAGGGGCTGTTCCATCATGTTCCAACTATCTAAAAATCCCAAAACTACTGCTGATAAAATTCCAGGGGAGCCTAATGGTATCCCAATCCTCCAAAAGATTGCAAATTCTCCTGCCCCATCTACCCTTGCAGCTTCTAACAATTCCTTTGGTATAGCTGTAAAACCGCGGTAAATCAAAAAAACTGAAAAAGTAGAAAAAATAGCTGGTAAAATGACAGATGCCTGTGTATTCATCAAATGCATTTCATTTATAACCAGATAAGCAGGTAACATAGTTACCTGAAATGGCAGCAGCATTAAGATAACATAAAGTGTAAACAATAGATTTTTCCCTTTCCATTGAAAGGTTGCAAATGCCCATGCTGCAGGTACTGCTACCAAAAGCTGTCCTATTAAAACCAATGACACAATTTTTACTGAATTCCAAAACACTGTTAAAAACTCCGGTGTCCAAAAGAACAGTTTAATATAATGCACTAATGTGGGATATAATGGAAGTAATTTCCAGTTTATCATTCCGCCTGTATCTGACAAAATAGCAGACAAGCTGTTTTCTAGTTCATTTCCACTTTTAAAAGAGCCAAAAACTACCAATACAACTGGTATACAAATGATTCCTGCAGAACTCACTACGGTCAACCCGCCAACCACATTTCTCTTCTTCTTCATTTCATCCCTCCTGTTCCTCCCACATATGCCGTAAAAGCATTACAAATACAATAAATACAATGGTAATGCAGACTGCTGCAGCTGCCATTTTATCCATTTGCAGATTAGTAAACCAATTATTAAAAAGATGCTGCAGCAAATACATATTTTGCTGCGGGTATGCACCTGCTGCCAGATAAGCCTCCCGAAATACTTTAAAGGAATTTAAAAATGATAAAACGGTAATCGTATACAACACTGGTTTTAAACCCGGTAATATGACATATAGAAAACATTTTGTTTCGGATGCCCCGTCTACTCTGGCTGCTTCCTTTAATTCTTCTGAAACATGATGCAGTCCTGCCAGCCACAGTACAATGGTATATCCGAGATTCTTCCATATGTAGCTAATGACCAGCACCCAGAAAGAAACATCACTTCCCAGCCAGTCTGCAGTTTCTAATCCGATGGATTCTAATCCTGCATTAATCAGCCCATTTTTATGAAATAGCATTTTCCAAATAAGCACTACAGTTGCTGTTGGCACAGCCATTGGAAATAAAAATACAGATTTCAATCCCTGTACCCACTTAAGCTGGTACATTACAAGCGAGAGCAGTAAGGATGCCACTAGCAAAAGCGGCATTCCTACAATTACTAATTTTACAGTATTTTTGACTGCTAACAAAAACGCTTGATTTGAAAAAATTGCTTTATAATTCTCTATGCCGCAGAATTCCTTTGTTACTGCTGTCTGAAATGAACGTTTTCCCACATCTGCAAATGGTAACAGCACAAATAAAAACACACCTGCCAGACTTGGCATAAGAAATAAAATAGCACTTTTGTATCTACTCCTGCAAATGGAGCGAAATTTTTTGGATAATTTCTTCCACACTGTCTTCAACTCCTTTTTCTCCTGTCAGTGCCTGTGCTCCAATTGTAATCATTTCATCTTTCAGGCTGTTATCTGTAACCGATGGTGTATCCAAAGAATTGATTATCGTTTTTAGTTTCTCTATTTCAGGTTGAGCCGGCCATTCTATCTCTAGATTAACCTCATTTCCTTCATGGTCACTAAACGATACCATTCCGCTTGATTCTGGTATAGGATTTTTGGCAAAAACTTCATATGCATCTGCATTTACCGGAAAACCATCTCCTAAATCTTTTCCCTGTACTTCTGTTCCCAGAAGAGTATGAATAAACTCTTCCGCTATTTCCTGATTTTTAGAATTGATGCTAATGCCAATGGTTCCAGTCGGACAAAAAATATTGCTATCCTGACCATTAAAAACTTTATATTCATTTCCACTTTGTTTTTTATTTGCCGATGTTACAACTTCAAATCCGGACATGGAAAGCAGATAACCTGCTGCTAAAACCTGCGTTTTCTGAAGCTGACTTGTGGCCTGTCCCCCGCTTTCTAAAAGAATCTCTGTTATCTTCTGGTCGTCATATACTTTCTTATAATCATTTACAATCTCTTCATGTGCTTTTATTTCCTTTTCATCTAAATTTTTCTGCTCTGCATCATAGATCCGCTTTGCCTGTGTGAGAAATTCCTGTAATGCTGCTTTGTCTACTATTCCGTCCTCTGTAACCCAGACATTGGCTGAAGTAAGATATAATTTTTCTAGGAGCTCCTTTGGAGAATAACTTCCTAACACTGTTTCCTTTGTTGTCTGCAGACCTGCAATTTTTTCGGCTTCATCTGCTAATGTTTTTAAATCTGAGATGTTAGAGAGTGTCGAGCTATCTCCTGTCAGCAATGGTATATTATACCGGAATGGCAGTACATAAGTTCCATTCTTTTGCTGGTATCCTTTTAAAATTCCTTCAAAATAAGAATTTGTTTTTTCCAGATTTGTAATGACACCATTTATGTCCGCCAACATTCCTTTTTCCTCATAAGATTCCATTGGCATCCCGTCTAAAAGAATCAGGTCTGGTCCTTCACCTGCCAACAACTCTGTATTCAGGTTATTGATTGCATCACTTTCTGTTATACCATTCTCATCACTTAATCCTATTTCAAACTTAACAAACACTTCCTGATTTTTTTTACGGAAGGTACTGATTGCCTGCCGAATCGTTTCATTGTCATATAAACCATATATCGTAAGCTGCTGTTCTGGTACCACAGATGCTTCTGCATCATAAACATAAGAATCTAACTCTCCATCACTATAAAGAATCAGAAAAGAACCATCTTCATTTTGTAATATTGTCAAAGGTCTTCTTGAGGGATCTCCCAAGCTGGTCAAAGCACCATCTATTAACTGCTCCATCACACTTCCACCTATTACATGGCTCGCAATTCCCTCACTGCTCGCAAGATATAAGTTCTGGCCGTCTTCCCCTTTTTGGGCACCACACATTACAGTACCAGATTTTTTCTCTGTCTGTTTTTCAATGTAGGAATTCAGCACATTATCTTCTGCTGTAATTTCTCCACTTTCCAAGTTATAAAGATAAACCTTTTTTCCATCCTGCACAATCAGCGAATCTTTATTTGTACATAGAGCCAAATCACTTTCATTCTCTACTGAAAAAATTTTCTTTGCAGATTCTTTTTTCAGATCAATTTCATAGACATTCTTGCTCTGCATAACAGCAAAGAGCCTTCCATCTGATGTGAACACAGAATCTTGCATGCCTGTCTGATACTCTTCTATGCCCAATTCAAATTTTTGTGTGGTTTTATCCGGCTTTTGGTAGATATACTTCTCAGGAAATAATTTTCCATCTTCCTTTTGCCCCCAGGAAATATAAGAAATAAATACTGCTCCATCTTCTGCTAATGCCACACTTGTAATAGCTATTTCCTCTCTAAGTACGCTTTCTAGTTCCTTTATGGTTTCTGTTTTCCATGTTTTTCCCTCATCGGTGGAAATATTTTTTGTTCCAGTTTCAGTATCAACAATTTCAAGGCTTCCGTCTGCTAATCGTCTTATGTTTCCTCTGCCGTTAAAACCTTCTGGTGTATTGATTATAGTTTCAATATATCTGCCTTTTGCATTTACCTTATGTTCAGAATCATTATTCTCCACCTCTGATACATGATTTTCCCTGTTGTCATCTGTTTTATTTTCAGACTTTGCACATGCTGTCATCATCACGGACAATATTACAACAAGTAAAAATGCCATCCACTGTCTGCTTTTCTTTTTCATACTTTTCACCAAACCTTTCCTCCATTTTCTTTCACTTTTTAATTCTCAAAAGTATAACACTTGAGATGACATAGAAAATATAGCACAAAAACCTCTAAATATTCTCTAAATTTTAGAGAATGTTTAAAGATTTCTGTGTTATAATCATTTTAAGTAACAGTGCAGACATACAGAAACAATTGCGCAAATACTTCCCATTGGGCATACCACAATAGATGTGCTTTGCACTGAAAATAAGGTATGAATGGCATGTCTGGACTATCATGAAATATATATTCTGACAAATCATAAATTGACATGGCTGAACTGTTACCATTTTAATGATATCGGGAGGTTTCTATGAGAATTTTATTAGTAGAAGACGATGAGGAATTATGTTATTCCCTTTCATTCCAGTTAAAACATTCCGGCTATATTGTGGATACTTGTGAAGATGGAGCAGATGCCTTTTATTATATTAATCAGAAAATATATGACTTGATTCTTCTGGACTGTCTGCTACCACATGTAGATGGACGAACTATTTTAAAAAAATTACGCTCCCAGGGAGATTCTACTCCTGTCATTTTTCTAACTGCACTGGGTGAATTGGATGATAAAATAAATGGTTTGGAAACTGGAGCAGATGATTACCTGGTAAAACCATTTGATTATGAGGAGCTTGTTGCCAGGATACGTTGTATCAACCGCCGTCCCAGACAATGGAAGAAAAATGAAGTGCTGCCCTTTGGGGATATTACATATTCTAACATGGAAAATATCCTCACAGGACCTTTGGGTTCTTGTACTTTATCAAAAAAAGAAGGTGCTCTGATAGATTTTATGATTCAAAATAATACACAGATCCTGCCCCGCCTTACTTTACTGACAAAGGTATGGGGGCCTGATGCAGAAGTGGAAGAAGGCAACTTAGATAATTATATTTATTTTATACGGCGGCGTCTGAAAAGTGTTGGTTCCACTGTAAAAATTAAAACTATACGCGGTATTGGCTATCAATTATGTGATAGTATGTACGATAAAGCACTCTGACAATCATTATCTATTTTATCTGGAGGTCATAAATGTACAAAAAAATTCACAAACATCTTACCTTTCTTTTCACTGGCATTACATCCCTTATTCTGGTTGTGATGTCAGTCAGCTACCTGTATATGTCAGAAAAAGAATCAAAGAAAAACAGCTTTCTGGCTTTTTCAGGAGAAATGAATACAATTATATCAAACCTTGAACAACAGAATACCATTACTTATGAGTGGTTATCAAAAGTCTGTGGAAATGGTAAATATCTTATTTCTGTCTATGATAATGGTATTCCTCTTTCTTATACTTCCAACGTTTTGTCCGAAGAAACCCTGTCACTAATGGATGAAATAATGGAGAATTGTATTGATACCATCCGCACCCTTCCATCCCCAAATACATTTTCTTCTTCACACAAAGAGTTTCCCTATGCCTCAAAGGAAGGAAGCCATTATTATGTTTGTTATGTGAAAATCCGGCATACTTCCGGAAATCTTACTGCCATTATTCTATTTTCCACAAAGGAATTGTTACATCAGATTCTGATTTCCCGCACTCGTTTTCTGGTCATTAACCTTATTGGAATTTTGCTGCTATTTCTCTTTTCGTGGCATTACACAAAACAGCTTTTATCACCAATCCAAAAATCACAGGAACAGCAGGCAGCCTTTATTGCGGCAGCTTCCCATGAACTTAGAACTCCGCTTTCTGTTATCCTGTCTTCGCTTTCCGCCCTAAAATGTGCCCCGCCCTCCAAACAGAAACATTTTCTTCATACAATAGAAACGGAAAGCAGCCGCATGTCACGTCTGGTTACAGATATGTTAACCCTTGCACGCTCTGACAACCACACATGGTCCTTTCATAAAAAGGAAACTGAATTGGATACCATATTGCTCAATGCATATGAAACCTTTGAATCTGTTGCATGTGAAAAGCAGATTTCCCTATGCATTGCACTTCCGGAAGAAATGCTTCCATTATGTTTCTGTGATCAGGAACGTATCTCTCAGGTACTTGGTATTTTAATTTCTAATGCAATCACCTATGGAAAGACAGGCGGTTACACAAAGCTCAGTTTAACATATCAAAATGGCAGCTTCTATTTTCAGATAACCGACAATGGAATTGGTATCTCCAAAGAAGCAAAGGAACATATTTTTGACCGTTTTTACCGTGCCGACCCTTCCCGTTCAAAAAGGGAACATTTTGGGCTTGGCCTATGCATCGCAAAAGAAATTATTGATGCCCATCATGGAAGTATTCAGGTAAGTGACACTCCTGGCGGCGGAACAACCTTCACTGTCAGACTCCCTCTAAATCCATAAAAATATTATAACTATTGAACGCAAAAAAAGAAATAAAAAAGCAGAGTCAAAACGATTTTTGTCATTTTGGCTCTGCCTGTTATACAACATTCATGCTTGCCAGCTTCCTTTATCAATTTTCATCTGAGCCCTTTCCATATTTTTTCTCATAATTTTCCAGACATGACTGGATTACCTCAACGGCCTCAATCGGGCCTCCAAATTCATCTACTGTTGTTTCCTTATTTTCTAAGGATTTGTAAATGGAAAAGAAATGTTTCAATTCATCTAAAATATGTTCCGGTAATTCCTTTATGTCTGTATATCCCATATAGGTAGGATCGCTGTATGGAATTGCAATAATCTTCTCATCACCCATGCCCGAATCTACCATCCTCATAATTCCTATTGGATAGCACCGCACCAAAGTTAATGGCTGAATCGGCTCGGAACAAAGCACTAGTACATCTAACGGATCTTTATCATCTCCTAATGTTCTCGGAATAAAGCCATAGTTCATAGGATAATGTGTCGCTGTAAACAGAATTCTATCCAATAAAAGAAGCCCTGTTTCTTTGTCTAGTTCATACTTGCGGTTACTTCCCTTTGGAATCTCAATTACAGCCATAAAATCTGTTGGGAAAATTCTTTCCGGATTGATATCATGCCAAATATTCATAGTATTCTCCTTTCTTATAAGATAGCCAAGCAGTCATAGGAAAAGCCTGGTTATTTTTATCTCTTATAAACTGTTACTAAATAGTATTATAACTATTTAGAAGGTGCCATTCACAAAATGCAGAATATACAATTGCACATATGATCTCACACCTTCTGAACAGTTACAAATTACTTTTAATAAATTCTTCCAGCAGCTCTGCGGTCTTATCCTCATCTGCCCCCTCTACCTGCACTACAATTTTGTCACCACATTTTACACCTAATCCCATCAACTCTACCAGTCTGGAAGCATCCACTGCCTTTCCGCCATGCTGGATAATGACTTTACTTTGATATTTTTTTACTTCTTTTACCAAAGCTCCTGCCGGCCTTGCATGAATTCCTACTTTATCTGCCACCACATATTCAAATGTTTTCATCGCTCTCATCCTTTCTTTTATTCTCTACAAAATCTCTACATTACCTGTTATCATGTTCCAGAACGTGTTTGGCAACTCGTACCTTATAGTCAAATTATATCATAAGATGTCTGCAACATCAACTTGACTTCAAATAAAATTTCCCTGGTACTCTTTTATTTTTCGTATTCTTTGCAGTTTATCGTCTAATTTCAAACAAAAAAAGCAGCAGACATAGCCATATGATAAAAGTCTGCCACTATTTTTGTTAAAACTTTCCCTGCCTCATTCCTTATTTTCCCCTAAAATCCTGTTTATATCAATGTGTTGCATTTTATTATCCTGCAAAAACTGATTCTCTAAAATAGTTTCCGTTATATTTTTTAACTGCTGGAATATATCCTGTCTTTCCTTTATTGTTTTTTACCTGAAAGTAAACTTTATTATTCTTGTAAACAACCTTATTCAACTTTGCTACATTTCCCTTTTTTAATGTATAAGCAAACTTGTTCGCTCCAGCCTTCTTATACACTTTTATCTTCTTTTCTGCTGTCCATTTATTTTTCTGATTATACATTTCTTTGTAATTAATAGCAAATGTATTCGATGTCAGCTCAAATTTTCCATCGCTATAGCTGATGTTCATATTAAATCTAATAGATCCTGTTGTATAAAACTGTGCCCTTGCACTCAGTTCTATTGTATTACCGGAAACATTTTCAATGTCAACCAAATAATAATCTGCATATTTTGCATAATATTTTTGGAAATTATATACACTTTTGAATTTACCATTCTGATAAGTATAAAGTTGATGTATACAGTCATCGTCACTACCAACTGTACTTTGAATATCAAAAAATACTTTTCCATTTGCTAATCTGATCAGCTTTACTTCCCAAACAGGACCAAAGTCTCTATAGTGTTCAAATACTACATTACCATTTACAATCACCTGCATGGATGCAGTTTCCCCAGATGATTGTTCATCCGACTTTACCTTTATTTTGACAGTATCTGCTGCTCCATCTCCGTTAACATCATATGTTGAATATACTGTACCCGGTTCTAATGACACATTCACTTCACTCGCTGCATTTACAGCCTGTCCCATACCAAAACAACTACGTACCAATATAATACAAACAATGCAAAACTTAATACTATTTTTTAATTTCATTATCATTCTCTCCTTCATTTATAAAATATAATGTGACACAGACATTCCTATATTGTATTCTCAAATACTGCCGTCTTATCATCTAAGTACCTTTTATGGCTTTTCCATATCATCTTTTTTCCATTCCCTCCCGCTATTTTCTTCCCCCCTTTCAAAAGGATAAAGTCAGAAACTTCATAACATTGATACATCTGTGCCAAGTTTCAATATACTCTAAAGGAACAGAAAACACAATAGCATTTGTATGAAAAGACGTTTTCTTATCAATTTTGGTCAATAAAATTCCTTTACCAATAACCGAAACAGATCAAAAACGGAACAGTTCATCCTGCCATTCCTATTTGGGTTGAATTGTAACACAAACACTAGAGCGTGTTTCGGTGCAATTTTCTTGTATTTTCTTTATTTTTAGTTTATAATATACTCTATAATTTGGGAAACTTGTAACAGTTGAATTACAAAAACTTTACTATGGAGAGGTATGATTATGAATATTGCTATTTGTGATGATGATATGCTGACATCAACACAGTTAGAAAATTATTTAATAGAATATTTTAAACAAATCAAACTGAAACAACCTAAAATTAGTATCTACAACAGCGGTGAAGAACTGCTTTCAAAAAATGTTTCCTTCGATGTTGTCTTTTTAGATATTGAAATGCCGGGATTAAACGGTATTTATGTTGGACGTAAATTAAAACAGATGAATCCTAAAACAATTATTATAATCATTACATCTTATATCCAATATCTTGATGATGCAATGAGATTTCATGTTTTCAGATATCTCTCTAAGCCGCTTGATAAGGAACGGCTCTTTAGAAACATGAAGGATGCCATTTCCATGTACAGCTCTTCTGTAAAAAAAATAGGAATCGAAACAAAAGAAGGAGTTCACACCATATTCACTTCTGATATCATTTTGATTGAGGCAAAAAAGCGCAAAGTGACCATTCATACAACTATGGCAGATTACCTATCTATCCATACTATAAATGATTGGAATCAACTATTAGATATGAATTGTTTCTTCCGCTCGCACCGCAGCTATATCGTTAATTTTGAACATATCTCCGATTTTAATCATTCCTTAATATATTTATGCGGCAATGCGTACGAAGCCTATCTTACACGCAGAAGATATACACAATTCAAAGAGGCTTATTTACTTTATTTAGAAAGTATACGGTGACTTATTATGAAAATTCTCATTTGTTCTATAATTATTTATGTTTTAGAAGGGCTTATTTTCTGGCAGTATTGTACAAACATATTTCCCTCAAAACACAAAAAACGACTGGAAGGAATATCATTCTTTATTGGCTATTTCTTGCTTTTTTTAATTTCCTTTTTGGAAAACCTAATCATTAATTTTACTGCTTTCTTTTTCATTAATTTTATCTTATGCTTGGTTTTGTTTGTTTCCCATTGGTTTTCTGCATTGTTTCATGCCCTAATCACAGCTATCATAATGATGTTAAGCGAGCTTATAGTGCTTAATGTTTTTTCTGTTTCCCATTCTGTATCTGATTTTTATGAAACATACACAAATTTCAGAAGTTTGATTATACTTATTATGATTACTAAATTAATTTATTTTTTAATTTTACAAATGCTTTGTCTGCATATTGGCAAAAACCATTTCCTTGAAATAACAAATGCAAAAGGAACCTTCCTTTTATGTGCTGTACCATTTTTATCCACCTTTATTATGCTGACACTGGTAATTATTTATGCAAATATAAAAATGTCTTTTATTTCGGATGTTCTCATTATGACCAATGAAATTTTGCTTTTAGTTATAAATCTTCTAATTGCACAGCTTTTCTCATATATTCAGAAAAAAAACAGGGAGTTTCTAACGCTGCAGCTTCAATTGCAAAAAGAGTATGACACAAAATCTTATTTTGATATCCTTTTAAGACAAAGCGAAAAGCAAAAAGTTCTCATACATGATATTAGAAAACATCTGAATTCCATTTTGCTCTTAAATGAACAAAATGAATCGGAACAAATAACAGATTATATTAACCAGCTTATACAATCTTCTAGTCTCCAGGACACAGTCGAAGTCAGCGACAATAAACTTTTAAATGGTATTCTGCAGCAATACATCATAAAATGCAGCGAAAACCATATTAAGTTCAAGACAGATATCCGTTCTGGTGTAATAGATTTTTTAAGCTATGACGAATTAACCTCTCTCTTTTGCAACTTGCTAGACAACTCCATCACTGCTGCTTCAACCATTCCCAATTCATTTATTGAACTGAGTGTTACAAAGCCGCCACAAAAATCTTTTATTGTCATTTCTATGATTAATTCCTGTAGAATTAACCCGTTTTCTAAGGATGGGACATTAAAATCAACTAAACCTGACAGCTGGCGGCATGGATATGGTTTAAAAAGTATTCAGGATATCTTAGATCAGCATAACGGAAGTATGAAACTTTACTATGATGACAATACATCCACTTTTCATTCTATCCTTTTAATTAGTTCCCGCTGATTAATCAGGTATCTGCACCTGCCATATAAAACGATGGTACAGAATTTCCTTTATCATGATAATCACCATCATTATAAGGATAACATTTTTCATTTAAATTATGAAAAAATGATGGAAAACTATTGAAAAATTGTAATTTAGTGTATATATATTATTATAGTTTATGATTTTCTTAAGCAAGTGAAAAAGATGGGAAGGAATTTTACAATATGGTAATAGAGTGACCAAGTCGGTATTGCTAATTTTGAAAAATAGCTGTTCTATAACTTTCCGTTTGTAGAATTGAAAAAGCAAAAATTGGAGGATAAATTTTTATGGACGAAACAAATATTGTGTTTTTATCAGATGGAAGAAAAGTTGTTTTAGACGATGATGATGATATTATCATATCTTTAGTTTCAAACAATACAACAGAAGACACATTCGTGATGTCCTATCCTTCTGGTGGTTATGGAGGAGGTTCGTTACAACTTTCTCCGTCTGAGAAATATTTAATTTTTTGCTATTTTTCTGGTCAAAGTGAAGAGGCATTTTCGTTACTTAAAATTGAAAATGGACAATTAAAGTCTTTATATAATTCCAGTTTGTCTGGTTAATGCAATCAGTTTTTAGTATTTAATAATCAAGCTCATAGCTGCCAACGGAAACGGCATGTAAAAAAACGTTGATGGCTGTTTTTGCCTCTTCAAAGTCTCGGTATTCATGAAGGTTTTTATTTGTACTATTCCTTGGAATCATTATTATTGACCGATTTTAGTTTGCAAGCATCAAATTTCATCTTTATTGTCTTTAAATAGCTATCTATATCAGACTCATAATATTGATTTGGATTATGACACCAAGGATTTTGGCATACAAAAAACTTAAAATTATTAGCTTGTATCATTTTTTGTGAAAAGACATCTTTATATTCAAAATAACCTAATGACAACAATTCAAGAATCTCGCAAGACAACTCGTATATCTCTACAAATTCATTTATATGCATTTTTACATTTTGAGCTGTTTCTATATCACTAATATCGAAATGAGCAATTAGCTTATCCCTCACTGGTTCAAGTTTTTTAGCAATCGAAACAACCTCCTTTATTTTTGTGCTTGCTTTCTTTAAAGTATCCTCTATATTAGACTTATCACTTACTTTGATTCCTATAAAAGATTGTAAATATTTTATTCCACAATTTTTTCTCTTTTTTACATCACAAGCATCTAAATATAATTTAGAAATTGTTAGTATCATCAAGTCTACTGTATTCCCTAAATAGTTGTTTAGGAAAAATGTATCTTGCGGAAATATCTCATCTGGATAATATTTATCGAGAAAGTCCAATATTTTTTTGCAATGATATAGATTTACATCATATCTCTTTAACTGATTACTTAATAGTTCTAAAACATTCTCAAAATCCGCCTGCTCCTCCTCTAGCATTAAATTTTTGTAGTGTGTCACTGTTGAATACCTCCTTTGTTCAAGAAAATAGTGCTCAATATGTCCGTCGATAGTATTGGCCTTTTCTGCCCACTCATCACTTCCAATCTCAATTTTTGCATATAATGAGTAGTAATGAAATAAGAAATTTACGAACTCACGTATTTTGAGTTCTTCATTCCTTTCATTACATCTATCACGCATTGATATTAAATCAGAAAAGCATATATAATTAATTTTAGATAGTGCTTTATTATCCATTTCTTTTAAGCATATCATGCAATCTTCTATGTTCTCAATGAAACTTTTCGTGTTAAAAGTTTCATCTTTTAAATAAAATTTTTCTAAATCTGCAATAAGATTTTCATAGATTTTTTTAAACACATTCATGCCTCCTATCTAAATTTATAAACTCAATGTTACTGTCTATAACATTATACCATAACTCTATTCCGATTACAAAAAACATACCGTTCATTTTATACAAAATCTGCAATACTTTTTAACTTTGCCCTCAAAGGGGTGTATCTCCACTTTAGCAGGGGTGTACAGATTCCATACATCCCTGTCGAATGGCGAAAGCAAGGTTCTATCCGTCCACAAAAAAATAGGGCACACAGAAATAGTTTTTACCAAAATGAACACTCATCATCATAACTCAATCTTTCATAAAATGCTGTTATTTTTTCTTTTCTCATAGCTAGTGTTCCTCCTTTCTATAGTAATAAAATAAACTATAAAAGTTTCCCTATACAAAAATGGTATAAAGAAGTACTTTTATAGCTTATAACACCTGTCGCAGCCAAATGCTTCTTTCAATCCCTATTCCAATGTTTTTTAGATATCTATTCCTATTGATTTTGTACATTCCCACAAATGATACCCATTTGGATATCCCAGTTACACATACCACAATCCATGCCTATCCGGCTCATGAACTCTGCCGATAAGATTACCACAATGGAAATGCTTTACACTGAAAAATATAGTATAAATGGCTTGGATGAACTATAACCTTTGTAAACTTATCATTAATTAAAGTTGACAATTATGGTGTGTTATGTTATCTTTTTCTTGTGAAAATGAAAATAATGGTAATATACGTTTTCTATTCTTAACCTGTCAAAAAATATGACAGTGCTTTGTACAGATAAGAAATATTGATGAACTGCCCCATATGAATATGTTGAAGACAGCATCATGAACAAAATGACCAGCCAAAATGTTTGGTTTTGGTGAATATGTATATTCGGCATTTTGTGAATGGCACCTTCTGAATAATTTACCAGACAAACCGTAAATTTTTTGGTAATAATGTACATTCTGGTAAATTATGAATGGCATGGCTGAATAGTTGCTAGAATTTTATAAAAAAGGAGTAGATAATTTGAGAAATAAAAAAACAAAAGATCTGATTTTATGTGCTCTCTTTGTGGCTTTGATTGCGGCAGGAGCATTTATCAAGATTCCCGTTCCCCTGGTTCCATTTACCCTGCAATATCTATTTACCATGCTGGCAGGACTTTTGCTTGGTGGAAAACGTGGATTTTATTCCGTCTGTGTATATATTATTTTTGGACTTATAGGGCTTCCTGTTTTCGCACAGGGAGGCGGGATTGGCTATATATTCCAGCCAAGTTTTGGATATATCATTGGTTTTGCTGTAGGTGCCTTTATGACAGGTGTGATTGCAGATAAGAGCAGTAACCCCGGATACAAACGGCTGCTTGCTGCAAATTTTATTGGACTTGCAATTGTATATCTTTTTGGAATGGCCTACTATTACCTGATGAGCACATTTTATCTTGGAACCCCCATTGGGTTATGGCCTTTATTCTTATATTGCTTTATACTGGCTGTTCCTGGAGATATTGTGCTATGTATTCTAGGCGCAATATTGGGAAAACGTCTGATACCAATTGTAAAAAGAGAAGGGGTGTAATCATAAATGATTGATATTGAAATTTTAGCAGATAAAGTTCTGAGCGGAAAAGAAATTACCAGACAGGAGGCAATGGAATTATATGACCAGCCTTTAAAAATATTATGTAAAACAGCTGACAAAATTCGAAAACATTTTTGCTTTAATAGATTTGATATCTGTACTATTGTCAATGGAAAAAGCGGCCAGTGTTCTGAAAACTGCCGTTTCTGTGCTCAGTCTGCCCATAATCATACCAATACTGCCAAATACCCTTTACTCCCAATGGAGGAAATCGTGAATTTGGCAAAAATAAATAGTGAAAAGGGTGTGCTGCGTTATTCTATTGTTACTTCCGGAAAACGTTTGTCAAATGAGGAAGTAGAACAGATGTGCCAAACTATCCGAAAAATCAAAGAAGAAACGGAAATTTCTGTCTGCATTTCTTTTGGTCTGCTCAATGAAGAACAGTATAGAAAATTAAAGGAAGCTGGAGTAAGCAGAGTCCATAACAATCTGGAAACTTCCCGAAGAAATTTTCCAAACATTTGTACCACACATACTTTTGAAGATAAGATAACTGCAATTCGTGCAGCACAGAGGGCCGGTCTTTTCGTGTGCAGCGGTGGAATAATGGGGCTTGGAGAAACATTGGAGGATCGAATTGATATGGCATTTACTTTAAGAGAGCTTGGAATAAAAAGCGTTCCTGTAAATATGCTCAATCCTATTCCGGGAACTCCTTTGATGGAAAATAAAAGATTGGCTGTAGAAGACATGTGCCGGATTGTGGCTGTATACCGCTTTATCCTTCCTGATGCTTCTATTCGGCTTGCAGGAGGACGCGGATTGATGCCGGATAAAGGGCGAAGCTGTTTTCTCTCAGGAGCTAATGCAGCGATTTCCGGGGATATGCTGACCACAGCTGGTATTACGGTTGAAACAGATATGCAGATGCTCAAAGAACTTGGATATGAGGTGAAGTATGATAACAAATAAAAAATTATTTATCACTGGAACAGGAACAGATGTTGGAAAAACTTTTGTAACAGGATTGATTCTAAAGAAATTGAAACAATATGGGATAAATAATGCTTATTATAAAGCTGCTATGAGCGGGAATGAGCAGAGACCAGATGGAAGTCTAATTCCGGGAGATGCTTTGTATGTAAAAGAAGTTTCAGGAATCAGCCAGCCGCTAGAGGAAATGTGTCCTTTCGTTTACAAAAATGCTGTTTCTCCACATCTGGCTTCCCAGCTAGAGGGCAATCCTGTCCAGATGAACCGTGTGCTTAGCAATTTTGAAGATGTTTGTAGAAAATATGAATATGTCACTATGGAAGGTTCTGGTGGAATTCTTTGTCCAATCTGCTTTGATAAGGAACAGCTTTGGCTTTCAGATATAATCAAATCCTGCCATCTGGGATGTTTGCTCATCGCAGATGCTGGACTTGGTACGATCAATGATGTTGGATTGACTGCATTTTATATGAAAGAACAGGGTATTTTGTTAAAGGGCATTATTTTTAATCATTTCCAGCCCGGAAACCTGATGCATGAAGACAACTTGAAAATGTGTGAATATCTGACAGGAACAAAGGTTGCAGCCTGCGTCAAAGATAATGATACAGATTTGGATATCTCTATAGAATTACTGCAGTCACTGTATGAGTAAAGGAGGAAAAAAAACAATGATCTGGTATCCATACGAACAAATGAAAACGATGAAAGCACCTTATGAGATTGTGGATGCAAATGGTGTTTATTTACATACCAAAGACCGCAAGCTCATAGATTCGGTATCTTCCTGGTGGAGTGTCATTCATGGCTACAAGCACCCAGAATTAAATCAGGCTATTATTTCACAAGTAGAAAAGTTCTCTCATGTGATGCTTGGAGGACTGACCCACGAACCTGCACAGAAACTTTCAGAAAAACTACAGAAATGGCTTCCCGGCGATCTGGATTATTGTTTCTTTTCTGATTCTGGAAGTGTGGCTGTAGAGGTTGCACTAAAAATGGCACTACAGTATTATATGAACCGCAAAGAGGAACAGCGCACCATGATTCTTGCTTTGGAACATGCATATCATGGTGATACTTTTAAAACCATGGAGGCAGGTGATGACGAAGATTATCATTTTGTGTTGAAAGCATATGGGGCCAGCAAATATGTGGTACATATTCCCACACAGATAGAGGATTTAGAGCGGGCTTTTTTAGAATATCATGACCGTTTGAATTGTTTTATTGTGGAACCTCTGCTACAGGGAGCAGGCGGAATGCGGATGTATGATATTTCTTTTTTGAAGAGAGCAAGAGAACTATGCGATCAGTATGGGGTACTGCTGATTTTTGATGAAGTTGCAACCGGATTTGGACGTACAGGAAACCGATTTGCTGCTGACTTGGTGCTGCCAGATATTTTAGTCTTAGGAAAGGCACTGACTGGTGGTTATATTGGGCACGCAGCCACAGTAGCAAATAGAAAAGTTTATGAAGGTTTTTATGATAACAATCCAGAACATGCCCTGATGCATGGACCCACATTTATGGGCAATGCTTTGGCATGCAGCGTGGCACTAAAATCCATTGAGCTTTTTGAAACTGAGGATTATATGTCAAAAATCTACAAAATTGAGCAAATCACCCGTAGAGAAATGGAACTTTTTTCTGATTCTCGGATAAAAGAAGTTAGGATTATGGGAGGATGCATCTGCATAGAAGTGAAAGATGCATCTGTGCTGGAAGGATATCAGCAATTTGCTTATGAAAAAGGTGTATTCAGCAGACCATTTTTAAAATATTTATATGCTATGGTACCTTATGTGATAAAAGAAGATGAACTAATAAAAGTGCTGGATACTATGAAAGCATGGTTTACTTTGTAAAACAGATTATTCCTTTATCTATTTATCTATTTCTTTATCTATTGTGCATTTCAATAAAACATCAAATTAGAACGATTCCTTTATGGCGGTTTTCCTATATGTCTGCTGCAGCAGACATTGTGAATACCGCCTTTTTAAACATGCTTTATCCTGTTTGTGCAGTATCATTTCCGAACCCAAATGTTTATTGCTTTGTTTAGATATATTTTCTATAATGAATACAAATACAATTTGACGGGAGGAAAATGGATGAAACGAAACATAACTTCAAAGAAACGGCATCTTTTTCACAAATTAAATATTAAATTCCTGATTGGGTTTTCTCTTCTTGCAATAGCACTTTCACTATGCAGCTACTTGATTGGATACTCGGAATATAAATCCAATATTGAAAAACTCAATAATGACTTTGCATATGCCATTGCATATGAAACCTCCTCCCTTGTAGATGGGGATGCATTGGAAACATATGCAAAAACTTTGACACCAGATAAAAACTATGAGATTATGCGGGATAATATTGAAATACTTCATAAAAATATGAACACAACTTCTATTTTTATCGTCAGAATTGATGTTCCAGAAGAAGGAAGCTGCCAATATTTATTAGATATCGTAAATCCCCCCTTAAATCCAATGATTTTAGGTGAGGTTGCCTCTTATCCCAAAGATATAGAAGAGGAATTAAAAGGCTGTTTTTTTGAGGGAAAGGACTACAGCAATAAATACATACAATATAAAAGTAACGAGTATGGTTACACTTCTATTTCCATTGTTCCAGTTTATAACAGCAATGGCAATATCGTTGCCGTTCTTGTTGTGCAAAGCAATATCAATAAAATCAAGCAGAAACTTTTTCAGTATTTGGTTTTTGCAACGCTCCTGACTATTATTCTTGTAATTGTGTTCTTTTCTATTTATCTGGTATATTTAAATTGGAGCTTGATTAACCCAATTAAAAAAATTACATTACAGGCTTCTGAGTTTGTAAATAAAGACAACAAATTGTCTGATTCTTTTGAGCAGATACATACAGGAGATGAAATAGAAACACTGTCAATTGCAATGATGAAAATGGAGCATGATATTCATCAATATATTGAAAATTTAGCATGTGCGGCTGCAACACAAGATCACATGACTACTGAATTTAATATTGCCAGACAAATCCAGCAGAGTTTGTTTCCCTGCCAGTTTCCTGCATTTCCAGAAAGAAAAGAATTTGATATTTACGCAGAACTACAGCCATGCGATGCAGTCGGCGGAAATTTTTATAATTTCTTTTTGATAGATGAGAATCATTTGTGCATTTTCCTTGGTGATGTCAGTGGAAATGGGATTCCTACCTCCATGTTTTCTGTGATTGCCACTACACTGATTTCTAATTATGCTTCTCAGAAACTGCCGCCGGATAAAATCCTTGTCAATGTAAATAATGGACTAAGCAGGAATAATAATGCGGAGCTGATTGTAGATGCCTTTCTGGCTATTATTAATTTAAACACCGGCAGACTTACTTTTTCCACTGCCGGAAATATAAATATGCTGATGAAACGCCCTGGCAGCGAATTTCAACCTCTGCTGTTTAAAAAATGTTTTCCTCTTGCCGCTATGGAACAGGTGCAATATGTGAATCAGAATCTTACTTTATCCCAAGGTGATATTTTATTTCTATACACAAAGGGAATTGCAGAATCGGTCAATGACAAAGGAATGATATTTGGATCTAATTATGCAAAAGAAAAGATAGATGAATTGGTAATGCAGGATTATTCTCTAAAAACAATAACAGAGCACTTTTATCAGTTTATAACAGAATTCCAAAATGGTTCTAAACAGTCTTCTGACAGTACCATTCTTCTATTCCGCTATACAGGAAAATAAAAACTGCAGCAATTCAACTTTTCATGCCCCGCCAGCTTGCTGCGGGGTATTTGACTTGCTGCAGCTTTTTTATCCATAACATTCTATATATACCTCTTTTGTTTCTGTTGTTTCTTTTTGATACAACTCACAGCGGTACACATATTCCCTTGCCGCCTTATCAAAACGGTCTGTCTTCAATACCTCAATAAAATATTGCCTTGCTTCCTGATATTGTTGTTCTGTAAATAAATTCACACCTTTTTCAAATGCCATCTTTGTTTGCCGCTTTCTGTTCCTTACACTCTTTTCATCTCCATCAAATATGTCATAGATTTTTTTCATGCTGTTTGTGTCCTTGATAAAAACATAACCTAGAAACCTTACATTGAATTTTCTCTGAAACCCCTCTATCAGTTCTACATAAGAATCTGTTGCCAGTATTTTCGCATAATATTTTTCTGCCATACTCTGAAGCCATCCTGAAAAACCTGATGCTTCTGCTAATAATGTCAGCAAAGACAGCCTTTTCTGATGTCCTACTACACCTACAATAGCATTTTCATAACACAACCCAATAGAAAAATTATGATACTTAGGCTGCTTTTGCCCTAATTCATTTAAAATCTCACAAATGGAAATCGCCACAACTACTGCCTTTTCATATTCTTTTAGAAAAAGAACTGACACACCTGTTTCCTGAAATTCTTCTATGATGCCGCCACCCTCATAAATCTTCGGAATAATCCTGTTTAAAAACTGGTTAATAAACACAAAGATTTCCTTCGCCTCCATAGAATGTACAATTCCAGAAAATTCATTACTGTTTACATACATCTTAACGGCTTTGACATATTCCTGCTTTTCAAAAGAAATTTCCGATATATCTTTCACTTGAAGCACTTCAAACAATTCATTCGGCACCATATGTTTCAGTATTGTCATGTTATCCTTTTTCTGCCTTCGTTCTTTATTGAATTCCTCTTTTACCTTTTCCTGATGATATTTTATTACATTTTTCAATCTTCTATTTTCCCGTATTACTCTCCAAAGCACTATCAAAACTACTAATACTATTATTAAAAGCAGAATATTTACCATATTTATCATATTCATTTCCATCTTCACCAGACTTTCTGCCTGTTACGGCATTTGAATTTTGGTTGTTCCCGGATTAGTAAATTGAATCACACCACCCCAATTGCACATCAGTTTGCAACTATCTGTCAATGCCGGATTCCCTTTTACAAGAACAGTCGGACTTCCAGGTGCCCATGGTGCAGCAATGACTGGTACACAGGGCATAGGTGTCAATACCCCTGCTGCCGCCGTGGTCGCTGCTGATACTGTGGGATTTGACAATGACTGACACATTCCAAAAGGCATAATATTAACCATTGGCTTATTATCCATAATATTTGCCATCGGCTTATTCTCTCCTAATACCATTTTATCAGGCAGCACCATAAAAGTAGAAGGTGCCATTCCAAAACTACATTGCATCATGCCCGTTGCACATGCACACATCCCCATACTTTATTCCTCCATTCTTTGTTTGTATTTATCTTTCTTATCATAAAATATCTGTCAAATCAATTTTATTGACCCTGCCTGTGAGAAGTTCAACAATCTTTTTCTTCTCCTCCTGTCCTGCTATGCAAAAAGAAAATTTAATCTTGTCTGCATAAATGTTCGCAATGGGCAGATAAAACTCTCCATTTTTATCTGCCTCAACTGTATATACCGGATAGATGACTGTTCCTACCTTTTTATAGGTTCCCTTTAAAGTTGATGGCAAACGATACGTTTTTTTTTCTTCTTCTGTCTTCTCTTCTACCTGAAAGAATTCCATTTGTGTTTCATCCTTGTTTTTAATCAATAATAATTTTCCTTCAATATCCACATCCTCCGGGTGAAAAATATGGATATTTTCTTCTCCCTCATAAGGATATAGTAATTTATACGGATTCACATGTTCTTCACTATATGCTAAAATCACACTATTTTTCCTTGTTACCCCTTCTATACAGGTTGTATTTTGGGGAATCGGATAGGAACGGTTCGGAATCATTCGGACTTTTAAAATTTTTCTGCTATAATGAAAAAGTTTTTCGTTGTCTATATGAAGCTGCTGTTTATAATATATTCCGCCTTCCACATTTAATATAAACTCTGTCCGCTGCAAGTTTACAAATATATAATACCCTTCTTCTTTTTTTATGGCAGGTTTCTCTCCTTCTATCCATACATGCAGCCCATTGCCGCTGATTGCTTTATTGCTAAAATCATCAATGGCTGCCACTACCAGTGACACTTCCATCCTTACATGATCCCTGTAACTGCTTTCCACTCTACCACCTCTGTTTTATTCATTCTTTTTTTCTAAAAGCTCCATGTCAATCTCTGTTACACGATGTACTGTTTTGATACGGTCAGATTCTACTTCAATTGGTGAAACCTTATAGTATAAAGACAATTTATATGGAACATCCGGCATGTTCCACAGCTTCATTTTCTCGTCATTGTCTAAACGCAGCATTTCAATTTTAATTGGATAACTGTCTGCCCCTTTGGAATTTCCTACTAATTCAGCATCTAATATACTATGATCCATTAAAATCTGAATTGCCCTTCCTAAAATCCTCTGTTCTTCTGAAGAACGAAATTTCACATCACTCATAGAATAAGCCGTCAGCATATAAAATAAATTCAAATACTTTGATGGATACCTCTGTTCATTTTGTCCTAACGCACGCATACCTCTCGCAAATACTTCTTCACTCTCCTTTACATCATACAGATACAGTCCTAATACAAAATCCCCTTTGTCTGACGGACTGCACATCCCAATTGCATCAGCATTTGGAATCACCTCTGGAACCATATTATCTCTTAATAATTTTACAATTGCATTTCCCACATCAGATATAATTGTATAGCTTGCCATCTTACCACTCCTATTTATTCCTTTGTATCCTTCTTTGCACTTTCTGTATCAGACTTTTCTTTTCCCTCTTTTGGAGGTTCTTCTTTTTCATTCTCCTCTTTGTCACTTTCCTCTTTCTCTGCCTTAGATACTAATAATGTTCCATTTGCAAAAGTACCTTCGCTTTTTACAAGACCTGTCCTGCCGCTATACAAGATACCATCTCCATTGTATACCCCCAGCAAAAATCCGCCTTCATAAATTAGAATTCCTTTTTTATTATATAATTTTCCTTCTCCATCATAGAGACCCTTTCTAAAACCTCCCTCATAAATCAAAATAGCGGTTTTGGCATCATATAACTTTCCATTTCCTTCATATTCTCCTTGATAAAAATCTCCTTCATAAATCAAGTTTTCTGTTTCTTCGTCAAACAACTTACCTGTTCCATTATATCTGCCTTCTTCAAAGGTACCATCATAAATCACAACACCCTTTTCATTATATTCTTTTCCGGAACCTGAATATTTTCCCTCTTCAAAATTTCCTTCATAAATTAACTTTCCTTTTTTATATGACTTTCCCTTCCCCTCTCTCTTTCCATCTGCAAATGTCCCATGATACAAAATCTGTCCTTTTTTATTATACTGTTTCCCCTTTCCCTCATATTTGCCTGCTGCGAATGTTCCTTTATATTTTATATTTTCTTCTGCATAATATAAGATGCCGCTTCCTTCATATTTACCTGCTGCAAAACTGCCTTTGTATAACAGCTTTCCTTCTTTGTTATAAAGAGTACCCGCCCCCTCATATTTGCCTGCTGCGAAATTTCCCTCATACAACACAATATTTTCATTCTGATCTTTTTTATGTTTTTGATACAATGTGCCCTTGCCTTCATAGTTCCCGCCTGCAAAATCTCCTTCATACAAAAGGAAGCCTTTTTCATAAAGCGTTCCTTTCCCTTCATAGACACCATCTACCATCTGTCCTTCATATAAGATGCGGTTTTGCTCATCATAAAGTACTGCATATCCCTCTGACAGGGAATCACTTTTGAATTTCCCATCATAAACTAATTCATCATTATGATAGTACTTTCCCTCCCCCTCCATTTCACCCTGGATAAATGCTCCTTGATAAAGAATACTTCCTTCTTCATTATACAAAATTCCATTGCCATCATATTTCCCTTTACTGAAGTTTCCATTATATTGCATTACACCACTGTCATAATAGAGTTTTCCCAGTCCTTCATATAATCCCTGAACGAATATTCCGTCATATAAGACCTGTCCATCCTCCTTATACAAAATACCGCTTCCTTCATATGTATTTTTAGAAAACTCTCCTATATATTTTATCCTGCCATTGGCATAATAAAGAATCCCCTGTCCCTCATACATTTCATTTTCAAATTCCCCCCGGTAAACCAGATTTCCTGCATAATCATACAATGTCCCCATTCCCTGAATGGCACCATCTTTTAATATTCCGGTAAAAACTACTTTCCTTTCTGCTCTGTTATTAATCAGCTTTACTTTTCCCGTATAGCCAGAAACAGCAATATCATTTATCTCCATTGTTTTTGTAAACCATAGTGATACGATTTTAGGATAACCTATGTTAACCATAAATACGACAAAGAACATAAGAAGAATACTGATTACAAATACTACTTTTTTTGCTATATAATGTTCCCCTATCAGAAAATATTCTTCTAAGGATTTCGGTTTTCGAGCAATCTGCTTTACTTCTTCTCTTACATCTTCACTTATCTTGCTAAACATAGTATTGGGACTGAATGTATGCTTCACTTTCCGGTATATCATGCTAAAAGGTGCCAGCATGACTCTTTTCATTTTGTTCCCAAACGAATGTAATGCTCTTATGAAATTAAATTCATTTGAAAATTTCATAACCTATTTCCCTTCCTTTGTATATTAAAAACAGTTCTTTATTCTGTTTCTTCTTCTAACCCATCATTTTCTATCTGTACTGTGCCAATCGTTTCAAAATGTTTTTCATACCCCTTTACCTGTAATGACATATAAATACTATAAAGCATATAAATCAAGACACCAATAAAAATAAAAGTCATCATTGCCCCTTTGATTACCTTTCTGCAGTTCTTTACCTTTTCCCAAAAACGGAAAAGCATATGCTTCGGGGTCTGCATTTCTTCCTTTGGAATTTTTTTAATTTCTTCACATACACTGCAGTATGCCTGATATATTTCTAAATAGTCCATTTTCTCATTTCTTTGCACATCTTTTAGAAATTCCTTCATAGGATCTATAACGTTGTTTTTCAGCTCTTTTACAAATAAAGATTTCAATGCAAGATAAAGATATGCACTTGCTGTTTGATTTGTACAAGAATCATAGTCCTCTACTTTATCCAAAGTATATTGAAATCTTACTTCTAATGCATCTGTCACAATAATATTTTCCATCTTCAGGCATTGGCACTGGAAGTAAAATGGAAGCTCATATAATACCATTCTCTCTAACAGCCTTTTTCCAATCTCCATTCTTTCTTCCAATGAACAGATCTGCTTTAACCGCTTTTCTAAAGACATCCCTCTTGAATAGGTAAATACACTGTAAAATTCTTCTTTACAGGCAAAAGTTTCTATGAAATCTGAAAATTTTGTATTGTTTTTTTGCTCACATATAAACTCTATGATTTTTTTTATCATTCTTTTGTCTTTGATACGAATAATAGTATACAGCTGATTGTCTTCCTGGTTTCTGCAAATATACACATCTTTATGTAACTCTGCACTATTTTGCTGTACTACCGTATAAACTTTATTAAAGTTTTCGATAACCATACATTTTCCTCCAACTGTACTGCCCTTATCTTACAATGCTATTGCGCCTATGCCTCTCTTACCACAACAAATATAGATGCTTTCACGTCCTGATATGCAGCACTTTGTGCCACTACTTCATAAACCCCTGGTGTATTTGGTGCTGTATACATACCATTTTCATTTATGCTGCCGCCATGATCTTTTACTTTCCATTCAATTGTCTTATCTGACATATTGGTACATATTGCTTCTAAATAATAACTTTCTCTTGTCACCAGTTCTAATACACTTGGCTTAATAAATATTTTTCTTGTTATTTTTTCTGTAATCTTTTCTTCTACATTGAGCAGTGCGGTCCAATGAATGTTTACTCCGCTTTTGATTACCTGTTCTAATAACCTTCCTCCTATTTGAAAAGTTCCCTTGTCTGGAAATACTTTTACTGCCAGTTCTAACATAGGATTCGTATTTGCAAAAATTTCACTTGAACCATAGGTAATCACTTGATTTTCGTCTTCTAACCCCACTTGCATCACTACCGGACCCAGTCCCAGTCCATGCGTAATCTCTTCACTGACATACCGTTCCCCTTTCTGTCCGCCTCCATTTAAATCCAGCCAATAAGTTCCCTGTGCCAGTTTTATTCCTTTATTCTGCTTCCCTTCCTGTTGATTTGTTCCACTTTCTTTTTTATCATCTCCATTTCTCAATCCCCTGCCATCTATTGTCAGCTGATGCAATGCAAAACTTAGATTCTGATTTAAAATATATTGATGAAATGGTACATTCTCTACTTTGTCAATTACATAAGAATCTCCTACGCGTAACAAATATAGTTTTGCCAGATAAAGTTTATCCTGACAATTTATCTTTACAATATTATCCATAGCAGTACGGTAGTAATCACTCACAATTTTATGTCTGATATCTTCTTTTGTTATTTCTATCAATGCTGTTTCACTGTTTGTATTTACTGGGACTTCCTCCTTGTCTATAAACAGCTTCATACTATTTTTGACCATTGTAACAGATCCTTCTACATCAGATACTGTTGCATCCATCATATAAAAAATTGTATAATTCCCTGTCTTTTCATATTGCATTTCATTAAAACTCACTGTAAAAGAAGACTGCCCTCCATGAGTAAAACATTCTAATGATAAATCATAAGAAAATGCAACATATTTTCTGGTTGTATTTTCTATTTCCAGACATACTTTCACTTTTTCTCCAACAGATACATATTTGGGCAGAATCTGCTTGATTTTAATTCCATCCCGGGTATAAATAGTTTCTCTTTGTTCATACAGTGCACTTTTGTCTAATGGTTCCTGCTCTGGTTCGCTATTTGTCAGATACAGATGATAGGTTTCCTTTATCTTATTGTAGTTTTCTCCCTCATCCTGAAATATAGAGTTTCCTGCTATATTGTGAACAATACCTGCCTCTTCTTCTCTATACTCTAAACATAAATATACATAATCCTTGTCATTTTTTTCATTCACACAATTTTGAAAACCTTCAATCAACGATAATTTTTTAATCACAGGAGCATCTACTACAATCTCTCTTCCTAATAAATCAAGTGCAAACCCGGATTCTACTGATATCGTCTTTTCATCTACTCTCAGCACATACAGACCTGCAGCTACACCTATACCATGTAAGAAACGGTTTGACATTCTCCTTTTGTTATTCACATATCTCTGTTCTAAGTTAAAATCATCTACTGACAATAATTTGCCATAAAAGTACTTATTTCTTTCAAATGGATAATATTTTGAATTCTTCATAGAAAGATTCTCCTCTCATTTACTTTATTACTGCATTTTGATCTCCTAATACAGAGAATGATACCATAGATGCTCCATCTAAAGACATCCCTTTATACTCTCCAAGTACACTATTCATTCCCATATACGTGTGTTGGCTTAAAAATATATATGGTTTCAATACAATAAGCTCTAATTCCATATATGCCGGTTTCACTTCCTCAATAATTTTTACTAAAGCCTGATATTCTGTGACTGTAGGTACATATTCCTCTTTTATTATCACTTGGAACCGATATGGATTATTTCCATATAAATGTTCTAACAATGCCTCGTTTTCCTTCGTTTTGCAGCGATTCACTTGGAAATTTTCTACAATATAAGGTTCTGCATCCTTGGTATAAATCTTTACAAATTCTTTCACTGCCTGTCTGGTTCCTCTAATTTTATACAAGTCCACTGCATTTTTTAACAATTCCTGTAGCTGCTCTTTTGACCATACATAGCTTTCCGCAATATCTAACCACTTTGCAAGCCATTCTAAAAATGCTTTATCTGCATAATCTACATCAAGGAAACAGGGTATCTGTTTGATCTTATCATTAAACTCCTCATACATCGTTTGAAATACTGCCAAAAACCGTTCAAAAAATTGATTTTTATCTTCGCATTGATATATTTCCGGCAGATAAGAGATCCAACTCTGTCTTGGAAAATATACTTTGATTTTCTCGATTTCCAATTTCTGATCAATCTGCAGTACTGTTTCCACCATGAACCACAAATATCTTCCCTTTACATCATGAAGCAGTATATCTTTTGTATTATTTACTTTCTTTTGCAAATAAGGCTGCAATATGGTTTTCTTTTCCTGTAATGCCATACTCCTGTCCAAAAGAACTGACTCTATGTTCTGCTCTGTCCCATTAATTTGCCGTTCCAGAGAATTGGCAGCATAAATGGATATTTCATAAGATGGATTTCCTATATTATGAATTCCTATTATAAACTGATGCCATTCCATATCTATTTCCTGGCTATCCAATACTCTGGAAATCATTGCACTGCTCTGTTTTCCTGATTCTGCTTTCGTGTTCAGTTTCCCATGCTCATATGACATATTCTGTAAAAAACACCGTTTAAAATCCAATGCTTTATTAAACATAAAATACTTTCGCTTTTGTTCCATTTCTATACCAATCCTTTCTGACTGAAACATCTTTGAAAATTGCCTGTTACAAGATGTGCACCGCAATTTATACGGGATTTGGACAAATAGCCAAACCTTATCGGACGAAGTCCGCCAGCCCGAATGGGCATGAATCACGGGGCGTGCAGATTGCAGCAATGAATTTTCAAACACGCTCTAGTCAGACAAGGTCAGCAAATACTGTACATCTTTTAATTCCACCACACCATTCGGGGGAAGAATCACACTCCCATCCTGCATCCTTGTAACTGTTCTATCTTTTATGTCCAGCGTAATTTCATTGATTCCATCCACACATTCTAACATGTCGATAATACCATATAATTCACTATAAACAATTGCAGCTCCAAAATTCTTTGATAATTTCTCAAAATAATCTGTCACGACTTGATGTATTCTCTCTTTTACATTTAAAAAATGCGCTTTTGTAACGATACCTAAACATAATTCCATTAAAATATATCTTGGCGAAATAATGTTTATCTTTGTTCCAATCATTCGATATGGTTCTAAATGTGCCAGTATATTTTTTTTATAACTTTGGCTTAATTCCTGATTTTGCTTTAATCCGGCTGGTTTTACTACAATGAACAACATATTTTCTTCCCTTTTTTCCTGCATATTATTTGCTTCATTTGCCGGTATTACTTTACAGCTTTCTATCATAAGCCCTGGTGTTTCTTTTACATATCTTTCGTAATCCTCGTAAGTTACTGCGGTATCCGGATGTTTCAGTTTCTTACGTGCCCGCAAAAAACATGCTTCTAAACTTTCTTCATTTTTTCCTCCATATGCATCTGCCGGATTAGATATCATAATATCTGCTGGCTGTACATCGGTAAACCGGTTAATCTTTCCTTTCTTTACATTCCCCTCTCCTCCTAGTGTTTCTGCAAAAGAAATCATAATAATTTTTCCCTCTGGTGCCATCCCATGTTCACAATCTCCAAATATGATTTTTCCCTCTTGGGAATCTACTATAAAATGTTTATCCTCCGGCTTAGAGGCTCCAAAATCATTTACCCTTTTCCAATGGCTGTATCCGCCTCTGCTGCCGATTTCATGGACAAGTAGCTCTAACTGTTTGTCAATTGCAGCCGTTGTGTGCAAATCGTATTCCTGATATGGAAACCCATTTCCAATTCCAATGCATTTTTTCACTTTTGGATTGTCAGAATAGCTGACAATCATAATCTCCTTCGACTCTGTTTTTGGCATATCAAAAATAAATTCCACTTCCCCTGTTTCTGAATTGATAAACTTTTCATAAACAGGAATATGATAATATATCTGATTCATTTTTATATAAATGTCATTCTGTCCTGCCATACAAAGATAAGAATGTGATTTTGCACAACATTTTTCTCCCTTTTTCCAAAATGTAGTTTTTTCATATTCTGCCAAAGTATCCTTCTGTGTAACAGATACCATATTCAATTGAATATTTTTGAAAATTGGTGGTGAATCTATATCACTTTCCTCTATCCTTATTCTGATATAATATGCCGTTCTTTCAAATACCTCTGTCTGTGTCATATTATTTTCCATACAGAAATATATCATTCCATTCTGAAGCATACCAAATGTGGTGTCTGCTACCTCTTCCACTGCCTTCCATGTTCCATTGGTAAAATATTCATATTTTAATTTCAGCATAGGAAAAAACAGCGGTGTATTGATTTGTTTTCTTTGTATACCGCTTCCCTTTTCTAATTGTATATAAATTCCTATTGTTTCTTTTATTGGTAATTCCCGTTCAAACCCAATATAAAATGCATCTCCTTTTTGGGGCTCTTCCCCAAATAAAAGCACACGCAGTATTTCATTTTTCTTTAAATGTTCTTTCACACATTCATGTTCTAGCTGCTCATTTCCATGAAAACATTGTATAATAGAATTGTGAATGATGCATTGCTCTCTTTCTGCCTCAAAACATACTGCTCCCGCACTAAATTTTGTTCTCTTTTGCAGTATAAAATCCTCTTTTGTATTGATATGTACAAAAGCATGTGCTGCTTTTCTATGCTGCAAAAACATCCCTAGCAGTTTTAAATATTTTTTCTTATGTTCCACACCGATTTGATCTAGAAAATATTGTTGTCCCTCTTTAATCCAAGAAAATAACTCTAACATAGTAATCCCCGGGTCATGGTAATTAAAATCCGTCCACTCAGGATATAAGCTCACCACCATATTTTTTGCTTCTTCCATAATGTCCTGAAAGCCTTCTGTATCCAATGTATAATCTGACAGCATCCTCTCACCTCCCATTATGATACTTTGATAATAATATCATGTTCCCCACTGATTGGCAGCACATACTTACTTTTCTTTACTTCTTCTAAATCCACTTCCGAAATAGTGGAATTTTCACTACAAAAAGTGCTGATATATACTTTTTTGATATACGCAATACCCGGAATATCACTAATGGCATTCCTTAATTGAAAACTATTAGGAAGTGTTCCAATTGCCCACCCTGCACCATCAAAATTGCCAGTCAATGGATTGATAAAATTATCTAACCGTTCTAATATCCTTTTTTTCACATGGAATACTTCATCAAAATGATTCACTTTCACCTCTGTCCTGATTCGCAGTTCTACAAATTTAGGTTCAATCACAAAAAAACGCTTCATATCCCACAAACAGGTATTCATCTTATCTTTCATATAATTTTCCACTTCCATCTTAAGATCATTAAAAGAAGCCCTTCCCTGTCCAAACTCTTTTTGTAAAACAACAAGAGTAATCGCACCGCTTTGTCTGTTCTCTTTTTCATCATAGCCGGAAAAACATTTTACTTTTTTAATACTTCTTGATGCCGTTTTTGCAATTTCTTCAAAATCTCTTGTGGTAATTGCCATATTCTGATGGCGCAGCATTGCTGCATTTCTATCTAATGCCTCTTCTAATGTCTCTGCATCACTTCCACCTGTGAGCATTTTATAATTGCATACCTCATTGATAAACCCTACGTACTTTCCCAACTGTATTATGGCACCAGCAGGTACATTTGTAAACTCGCCGCCACCTGTTTCATACATCACTTTTATATTATCTATTTTTCCGGTCGGAGGGATTTTTCCAGCTCTTCCATTGCCAAATTGAATATATCCTTTGTTCCTGTTTAAAATATAGTGCCTGTCCTCACTGCCCGAATCCAGAAAATCTTCCACCTGTTCCCATTTCACCCATGCCCGTTCAAATTCGCCATTGTCCCGATATTCTGGATATAATTTATGCTTTTTCAACAGATCACTTAATTCCTTTTTGCTCAAACGCCCTATCTCGTCCACATAAACATTACTTTCAGAAATTTTTCCATATAAAAGTCTGAACTTCATATTTTTCTGATAAGTCTCCATATGAAAATATTCTATCTGTTCCCTTTCCTTCTGTCTGATTTTTACACTGTTCATATACATTCCCGCCAGACAGAACGGCTGCTGGTTCTTATCTTTTTCTCTGCTG
>CAYRAV010000019.1:0-46126 GCA_964422365.1 uncultured Lachnospiraceae bacterium
AAAATTCAGGAATCACTTCTTTAATATTATCTGCAATAAATACCTGATTATTATACAATTTAATGGTTCCTTCTAAATTATCATATTCTGTATTTAATTTAGGAAAATATAAAATACCTTTCAAATTAAATGGATAATCCATGTTCAAATGAATCCAGAATAACGGCTCTTTGTAATCATGGAACACTTCTGTATAGAATTTTTTGTACTCCTCTTCTGTACATTCATTTGGATGCTTTGTCCATAATGGCTGAGTTGTATTTACAGGAACAGGGCGTTTATTGATTTTTGCTCTTTCCTTTGCAGGTGCTGTTTCTACGACTTCTTTTTCACCGTTTTCATTTTCCTTTTCTTCTGTTTTTGCCTCTTCCATGAACTTTTCAACTACTATATCATCTTCTGTAATATCTGTGGCATCAATTGTTTCATATTCCTGCTCTGCATTTGCTTTTTCAAAGAAAATTTCAACAGGCATAAATGAACAATATTTATCCAGAATTTCTTTTACTCTGTACTCATTTGAAAATTCATAGCTGTCTTCATTTAAATATAGTGTAATTTCTGTTCCCCAGCCTTCTTTTGTTCCATCATTCATTTCAAACTCTGTGCCGCCTTCTGATACCCAGTGTACAGGTTTTGCATCCGGCTTATAAGATAATGTATCAATTGTAACTTTATCTGCCACCATAAATGCAGAATAAAATCCCAAACCAAAGTGTCCGATAATTTGTTCTTCATTTGTTTTGTCTTTATATTTATTCAAAAAGTCTGTTGCACCTGAAAATGCAATCTGATTAATATATTCTTTTACTTCTGCATCTGTCATACCAATACCAGTATCAATAAATTTTAAAGTTTTGTCTTCTGCATTTGCAATAACCTTAATTTGGTATTTATATTTATCAGGAATATTAACTTCACCCATAATATCTAATTTTTTCAATTTTGTAATTGCATCACAGCCATTTGATACCAACTCTCTAATAAAAATATCATGATCAGAATACAACCATTTTTTAATAATAGGGAAAATATTTTCTGAATTAATTGATAAACTTCCTTTTTCCATTGCCATATAAAACAACTCCTCTTCTAAGAATTTTATAATTTTAAATATTTTTTGATTAATATTTTTATTCTTCCTTAACATTAAACATATTAATACCTAAAAAATAAATTGTCAAGAAAAATTAGCACTCATTTCAATCGAGTGCTAATACTTAATATTATATTTATACTTTTTATTCTTTTTTTATATTTTTCTGCCTGCTCATTTTCTTTCCAATAAATACTACAATAGAGCGCGGCTTCACTTCATAAACTCTCTGGTTTTTCAATTCTGCATTATCCGCTGCCGGCAATATATTCTCTGCTGTATCAATCAGCACTTTCCAATGCATTTCTTTTGGAAGTTTTGGCAGATCATAGGAATGAGGTTCCCAATGCATATTAAAAGCAAGATAAAAAAAATCATCACTTTTCCTTTTGTTAATTGGTGCATATTTTCCACAAAGCATCATTCCCAATACTCTGCTATAATTAGATGTATCCGGAAACCATGCCTTTGTACCATGAAAAGAAATATCCGGATATCCACATGCTACATAGTCGATGCAGCGAAATTCCTCACTTCTACGAAAAATCGGATGATTCTTTCTCAAATGAATAACATATTTGTAAAAATCAAATATATATTTATTCATTGTATTCTTTTTCCAATTGATCCAGCCTATCGGATTATCCTGACAATAAGCATTGTTATTGCCATTTTGGCTATTGCCAAATTCATCCCCTGCCAATATCATAGGAGTTCCCATACTAAGTAAGAGCATCAAAATTGCATTTCTAAGCTGCTTCATGCGAAGCTGTACCACCTGTTTTTTCCGGGTAGGACCTTCATAACCACAGTTCCAACTGTAATTATATTCTGTTCCATCTCTCCCATCTTCTCCATTTTCCTCATTATGTTTTATGTCATAAGAAACCATATCCATAAGCGTAAATGTATTGGCATTGCTGATATAATTTACTACTCCAATAGGATTTGGATTTTTCTTAAAACGATTTAAAAATGCCGCTACCTGTCCTTCATCACCTTTTAAATATCTTCTGGCATCTACCATAAATCCATCATTAAACTCTCCTAATACTCTTTTCTCACACTGCTCTTCCCCATACAAATATCTTTGATCCCAGCCGTTTGTGAGAAATTTTGTATTAGCTAATATTGGATCTGTCGCAACCATATTAGTGTGCACTACATCATTATTAATTTTAAACCCATCAATTCCATATTCTAACACCCAATATCTTAGGCAATCTACAATCATTGTTTGATTTGTTCCATTTACAAACCACATTTCCATGAAAATTTCTATATGATTTTCATGGAATTTCTGTATCATTGCTTTCATTTCCTGTTCCGCCTGATCAGGTTTTTTCGCATATGAAGCCTTTGGAGCAAAATAATTTGCCTCTTTCACATAGCCCCAGTAATTAATTTTTCTATGTTCTTTTTTATTCTGT
Organism: uncultured Lachnospiraceae bacterium; assembly: GCA_964422365.1. GTDB lineage: Bacteria > Bacillota > Clostridia > Lachnospirales > Lachnospiraceae > CAYRAV01. The sequence goes on from CAYRAV010000019.1 coordinate 2,527, forward strand.
TCAGATAGGTTTAAATATGCCAACTCTTCTGGCACTAACACTCTGTCTTTTTCCATAACCTCATCAAATTCATAACAAGGCATCAGCAGTAGTGCGTTAATTCCCAAATCCTTTAGATAAGAAATCTTTTCTGTCATTCCTAAAAATGTTCCTTTATTTTTTACTTTTGAGCTATGATCTTTCGTAAACCCACGCACATGCAGCTGATACAAAATCATTTCCTCAAATGGAAGTTTATTCTCAACAATAGGAACATTTTTCCCTTCTCCAAATGACAGTGCTGCTTTTGTTTTTTTCTTTCTCTCCTCTGAACTTAGTTCTATATTTTCCCCCCACTTCTCACGTCCCACTATTTTTTTTGCATATGGATCTAAAATTTCCTTTTCTTTATTTCCCCTCCTGTCAAATATTTTGTAACTATAACATACACTTTTCCTCCATTCTTCACCAATATAAAGCTGAATTGAAAATATACCTCCTATCTTATACTTTGAATCCAATTCTATTTCTGCGAATGGCTGTTCCATTTCCTGTTGATATAAACATAAAGTGCATTTATTTTCTTTTGGTAATGCAATGGAAAACTGTATATACTTTTTCTCAGCAATTGACACACCTAATGGCAAGCCATTTCCTTTTCTTTTGCGTAATAATATTTTCGTTTCATTCTTTTTTTCCAGCACCATTTACCTCCAAATTCCCTTCAACAAAACACATTTCATTCTACTGGTATTTACCTGCTCCCTTTTTCTTTTGCAATCTTTTCTGCCAAATCATTCAAATAAACCCATCGATCCATCTTTTCTGCCAACTCCTGTTCCATTTTCTGCTTTTCTTCCATGAATTCATTTAATTTCACAAAATCTTTTGCATTTTTTTCCATCTTCTCATCCAGTTGTTGTATTGCTTCCTCCAAATCTTCAATAATTTGGTCAATTACTTCATACTCTTTTTGTTCTTTATAGGTAAATTTTAATTTTTCCTCTCTTTTTTTCCAGTCTTGATTTTTTGTTTTTTTATTCTCCTCGAAATGAAATGCTTTTTCTTTGGCTTTTCTTTTGTTTTCTTCTGTAACATTTATCTGAATCTTTTGAAAATAATCTGTAAATCCTCCTTCATACTGTTTTATTTTGCCTTCCTCTTCAAAAGCAAATATCCGTTTTGCAATTCTATCCAGAAAATATCTGTCATGGGACACTGTAATCACAATACCTTGAAAATGATCCAGATAATCTTCCAAAATAGTCAATGTCTGTATATCCAAATCATTAGTAGGCTCATCCAAAATCAATATATTAGGTGCACTCATCAGTACCCTTAATAAATAAAGACGCCGTTTTTCTCCACCTGAAAGTTTCTCAATGTTAGAATACTGCATACCGCCAAAAAATAAAAATCTCTCCAGCATCTGTGCAGCTGTGATTTTGCCATCAGAAGTTTCAATATATTCTGCTGCTTCTTTCACATAATCAATCACTCTCTGCTTTCCGTGTAAAGCACGATTGTCTTGGGAAAAATATCCTATTTTTACAGTTTGCCCTATGATAATATTTCCGGAATCTGGCATTTCCTCTCCCACTATCATTTTTAATAATGTACTTTTTCCACTTCCATTTCTTCCCACGATTCCTATTCGGTCATTTTTTAAAAAAATATAAGAGAAATCTTCTATTAATTTTTTTTCTCCATAACTTTTTTTGATATGTTCTATCTCAATAGTTTGTTTTCCCAGCCTTGAAGAAACAGAATCCATCTCCACTTTTTTCTCCTCTACTGGTTTTTCTCTGTCCTGTAATTCCAAAAATCGTGCAATATGTGCTTTCTGTTTTGTAGATCTTGCTCTGGCTCCACGCATCATCCATTCTAAATCCTGCCGATATAAACTCTGATTTTTTCGTTCTGTTGCCAGTTCCATTTCTTCTCTTTGTGCCTTCAGCATTAAATATTCCGAATAATTCCCATCATAGTGATATAAATTGCCTTTGTCAATTTCTACAATATGATTTGTAACAGCATCTAAAAAGTACCGATCATGCGTTACCATCAAAACTGCTCCCTGAAAATGTTTCAGATAATCTTCTAGCCATTCCGACATTTCATTATCTAAATGATTGGTAGGTTCATCTAAAATCAGCAAATCACATGGTGTCAGCAAGGCACGCACAAGTGCTGCTCTCTTCTGCTGTCCTCCTGATAATTGTGAAGGCTCTGCATCAAACTCAGAAATATGCATTTTTCCAAGCATTGCTTTTGCTTCTCCCTCTACATTCCAGCCTTCCTGATGCAATCCTGCACCATGTACAATATTTTCTATGATTGATAAATTTTCATCAAATTCTGGTGTTTGCGGCAGATACTCAATTCTTACCTGATTGCCCTTTACAACCTGCCCTTCATCTGTGTCTTCTTTTCCGGCTATAATTTTTAATAATGTAGACTTCCCCGTTCCATTGACACCCAATACCCCAATTTTATCATTTTCATTTATACCTAATGTAATTTTATCAAATAATATTTTATCTGTAAAACTCTTACTTATCTTTTCTGCGGTCAATAAATTCATAGTAAAACTCCTTGTAAAATCCTATGTTTTTTATTATACAACGAACTTTTACAATTCACAAGAAAAAAGATAAAAAGAAAAGGCTTGCAAAATCGTGAATTTACGGTAAAATAGTTTTTGGTATTATTTTATTATGGACTGCCAGTTTGTCAGCTCATAGGAAAGAATGAAATTTGTGTTGTATCGGTAATTTCACCGGCCACAAACACAGGAAAGAGGTAAAACATGATTCAAGCAAGTAACGTTACATTAAGACTTGGTAAAAGAGCTTTATTTGAAGATGTCAATATTAAATTTACGGAAGGTAACTGCTATGGCTTAATTGGCGCAAATGGTGCTGGTAAATCAACTTTCTTAAAAATTTTGACTGGAGAAATTGAACCTTCTAAAGGAGAAGTGATTATCACTCCCGGACAACGATTGTCTTTCTTAAAACAAAATCATTTTGAATATGATGACTACACAGTGTTAGATACTGTTATTATGGGGAATCAGCGTCTGTATGACATTATGAAAGAAAAAGATGCCATATATGCAAAAGAAGATTTTACAGAAGAAGACGGCATGAAAGCCAGTGAATTAGAAGGCGAATTTGCTGCTATGAATGGCTGGGAAGCAGAATCAGATGCCGCTACTTTATTAAATGGTTTAGGCATTGAGACAGATTTACACTATGTAGAAATGAAAAATTTAACTGGAAGCGAGAAAATTAAAGTCCTGCTGGCACAGGCTTTATTTGGCAATCCCGATATCCTTTTATTAGATGAGCCTACTAACCATTTAGATTTAGAAGCAATCCGCTGGTTAGAAGAGTTTTTAATTAATTTCGAAAATACTGTAATTGTTGTCTCTCATGACAGATATTTTTTAAATAAAGTTTGTACTCACATTGCAGACATTGACTATGCAAAAATCCAATTATATGCTGGAAACTATGATTTCTGGTATGAATCAAGCCAGTTAATGATAAAACAAATGAAAGAAGCAAACAAGAAAAAAGAAGAAAAAATCAAGGAACTTCAAGAATTTATCCAAAGATTTAGTGCTAATGCTTCTAAATCAAAACAAGCGACTTCAAGAAAGAAAGCTTTAGAAAAAATTGAACTGGATGATATCAAGCCTTCCAGCCGTAAATATCCATATATTGATTTCCGTCCAAACCGTGATATTGGTAATGAAGTATTGACAGTAGAACACCTTTCAAAAACAATTGATGGTGTAAAAGTCTTAGATGATATCTCCTTCATTATTGGACATGATGATAAAGTTGCATTTGTTGGTGGTAATACATTAGCCTCTACTACCCTGTTCCAAATTCTTGCTGGTGAAATAGAACCCGATGAAGGAAGCTACAAATGGGGAATTACTACAAGCCAGTCTTATTTTCCTAAAGATAATACAAAAGATTTCTCTGGAGATGAAATGATTGTTGACTGGTTAATGCAGTTCTCTCCTGAAAAAGATGTCACTTATGTAAGGGGCTTTCTTGGCAGAATGTTATTTGCAGGCGAGGAAGGTGTAAAAAAAGTAAATGTACTTTCCGGTGGGGAAAAAGTTCGTGTTATGTTATCTAAAATGATGATTTTAGGTTCTAATGTACTAATTATGGACGAACCAACCAACCACTTGGACATGGAATCTATTACTGCACTAAACAATGGTCTAATTAAATTTCCTGGTGTTGTGTTATTTACTTCTCAGGATCACCAGTTTATCCAAACAATTGCAAATCGTATTATGGAGATCACACCAAATGGTTTAATTGACAAAATTACAACATATGATGAATATTTGGATAATGATGAATTGGCAAGAAAAAGGCAGGTTTTAAGTGTACAGAATGACGAAGATGAGGATTAATGCCAATCATTTAACTAGAACGTGTTTTAAAATTGCTTGTTACAGGATATGGTCACAACTTAACATCACTTCACTCATACATCTCCTATCTTGAATAACAATGATAAATAAAACAGCGGTTCATAAGTTGACAAATTGGCTTTTGGACTGGAAATTCTAGAAAAATAAGAAGAACTTTTTCATATAAACTTCTGTTGCGCAGATTTAGGGAAGTTACCCACAGGCAGTTCCCCTTGTTCTATCTTATGCTGTGTTACTCTCAGAAATAAACATGAAATTGTTCTTCTTATTTGTTATTTTCTATAATTATTTTCTTAAAATGGTGCTGTCATTCATACCTTTATCATTTTTTTAATATACATTTTGAAGCAAAAATCTATGAATAATTTTTTACATTAAGAGTTGTAGAAAAATAGCTGATGCAGATTGCCGCAGAATATTTCTTCGAGAGTGCAGTTCGAAAAACGCAGGTGCAGCGGCGAGGCTTTTTGAGCTGTGCAATCGGAGAAATAGACAAGATGTGTCAGTTATTTTCCTACAGTTCCTTAATATCTTATGCTGCTTTAAGCATACTATTCTGCCTTTCTAAATAACACAAAACCATATCTACAACCATATGGTTAATGGCAACAATATATGCACAATCCTGTTTCACCATCTTTAAGTCTTGTGTATACTCCTTATGCTTTTTCTCTATTAATTCACAGATTTCCTCTAAACTGTCCACATTCAGGTTGTCTAATCGTTCTCTCTGTGCTTCTTCTGTTTTTACATACTCTCTCAAGTAAAACTTCAATTCTTTTTCGTAGTTGCAATGATCCTTTATATTGCCTGGATAGAAATCATTATGGGGATACGTAAAATAATCAGCAATATAATGGGTTACAATTCCAAGATGCCTGCAGAACTTTCCATCGATTCCCTTTTTTTGATAACTCTTTGCCAGTTTTTCTAATTCTTCTCTCATAATGGAAAAGGTTTCTTCCTTTGAATGTCTGCGGTAAAAAAATGAAATTGTGCAATCTGGCCATATGCTTCCAATATAAAATGCTTTCTTATGAGCCAGCAGTTCCTCCATCCCCTTACTATTTACCAAATATTTAGCCAGTGAAATATGTGATTTCTTTCTCATATCATAGCCCCCTTTGGTTACATTGTATCGCATTTTATACTAATGCGCAACAAATAATTTTGTATAATACTTGACAAATTATACAAGAATAGGGTATCATTACCCATATCTAGCGAATCAGTCCTACATATCTTAAGGTATTTTAAAAATTTTGTCTGCATTATAATTTGAGTCACAATTCTTTTTTGCAGAAATGGAATCAATTTGCAGCATTTTTCCAAACATACCTAATAATATAATGTTAACTGATTCTAAAAATTTATATGATACAAGGAGATGATCTTTTGGACCCGAGTGATGTCACGCAGTTAATTATCTTGCTTATATTACTGGTATTATCAGCTTTCTTTTCATCAGCTGAAACTGCCTTGACAACTGTTAACAAGCTCAGAATAAGAAGCCTTGCGGAGGAGGGGTCAAATTCTGCAAAAACTGTACAGAAGTTAATCGAAAACCCTTCTAAAATGTTAAGTGCTATTTTGATTGGTAATAACATTGTAAATCTTACTGCTTCTTCTTTAACAACAACATTGGCAATTAATATTTGTAAAAAATACCTTCATATGGATGGAAATGCTAGTTTTGGTGTTGGTATTGGCACTGGTGTTTTAACTGTATTAATATTAATTTTTGGAGAAATTACTCCAAAATCACTCGCCACACTATCTGCTGAAAAACTTTCTCTTGCATATAGCGGCATAATTTACTTTTTAACTCAGTTACTTACTCCAGTTATTTTTATTATCAATAAACTGTCCTCATTTCTTTTGTTTATCTTTCATATTGATATGAACAAGAAGACAAATACAATGACAGAAGGAGAACTTCGTACCATCTTAGATGTCAGTCATGAAGAAGGTGTCATTGAAAGTGAGGAACGCAAAATGATTACAAATGTGGTTGATTTTGGTGATTCTGTTGCAAAAGATGTAATGGTTCCACGTATTGATATGGAATTTGCAAATTCAAATTTTACTTATGATGAATTGATTGAAGCCTTTGAAAAAGAAAAATATTCAAGACTGCCTGTTTACTCTGAAACAAGAGATAACATTATCGGAATTATAAATTTAAAAGATGTATTTTTTTATAAGGGTGACAAACAAAATTTTAAAATAGATAATCTTATGCGGGAACCATTTTTTACTTATGAATTTAAAAAAACTTCCGAACTGCTATCAGAAATGCGCGAAGATCGTATTCCGCTTGCTATTGTTTTAAATGAATATGGTGCAACTGCTGGCTTGATTGCTTTAGAAGATTTATTAGAAGAAATTGTAGGTGAAATCCGTGATGAATATGATCAGGATGAAGAAGACCATATTCAGTGTATTAGTGAAGCAGAGTATTTGGCAGATGGTTCTACGAAATTAGACGAAATTAACGAAGTCATTGGCCTTAACTTAGAATCTGATGACTATGATTCTATTGCTGGTCATATTATTACATTAATGGAACATCTTCCTTCGGAAGGCGAAAGTATCTGTCAGGATAACATAGAATTTACAGTAGTATCTTTGGACAAGAATCGAATTGATAAAGTTCATATTCAGATTTTGTCAGATGAAGAAGAGCATGAAGAAAATGTTTCATAATTTATATGAAGAACAGATTTATATTAAAACAGCTGTTATCTATTATATAGAAACAGCTGTTTTAATATAAAAACTTTTGTTAAAATGTCAAATCTGACTTGTGTAATAAAAGTTTTGAACCGCTTACCAACATTATAACTCCTACTCCAATTGCAAAAACCATTGTGACAATACCAAGTACAATATTCCAAATCCCTATACCTTGCATTGTATGATATACTTTTTCCTGCATACAAACCCCCCTTTATTTTACAGCACCATATTGATCATAATAGGAATCAATCGCAGCTTTGGTTTCATCGTTAATAATGATGTTTCCCTTGTATGGTTTATTATATAAATGTTCTACTACTTCTTCCATTGTTACAATAGCTGTTGTTTTCAAACCATACTTTTCCTGAATCTCTTCCAAAGCACTCTTTTCTCCCTGTCCACGTTCCATACGGTCTACACTCACTACTAAACCTAATACATTTACATCTCCCTGTGCCTTAATAATAGGCATAGTTTCTTTGATAGAAGTTCCTGCCGTTGTTACATCTTCAATAATCACTACTTTATCATTTGCATCTATAGGACTTCCAAGTAAAATACCTTTATCTCCGTGGTCTTTTACTTCTTTTCTATTAGCACAATATTTAATATCTTTTCCATACATTTCAGAAAATGCCATAGAAGCTGTTACACTAAGTGGAATACCTTTGTATGCTGGTCCAAATAACAAATCAACATCTGTTCCAAAACAACTTTCTATTGCTTTTGCATAGTATTCGCCTAATTTTTTTAACTGTGCTCCTGTTCTATAAAAGCCTGTATTTACAAAAAATGGTGTATTCCTGCCGCTTTTGGTTACAAAGTCACCAAATTTTAATACATTACAGTCTACCATAAATTCAATGAACTCTTTTTTATACTGTTCCATTTTTTTGTTCCTCCTATATTTCATTGTAGATATCATTCTTTCTTTAAACGTATATGGCATCATATTTTTATAACTACTTTACACATCCAATTAATTCAGATATATCCGACACATGATTTTTCTCCATATAATCCTTTATTCCTTCTATTACTTCCAAAGTAACTGTCGGATTATTAAAATTTGCTGTTCCAACAGATATTGCTGTTGCCCCTGCCATAATAAACTCTAAAGCATCTTCTGCACTTGCAATTCCTCCCATTCCAATAATTGGAAGATTGGTTGCATTAGAAACCTGGTAAACCATTCTGACTGCAACTGGCTTTATTGCCGGACCAGACAGCCCTCCTGTTTTATTTGCAATAGCAAAAGAACGGCGGTTAATATCTATTTTCATACCTGTAAGTGTATTAATCAGAGATAGTGCATCTGCACCACCCGCTTCTGCTGCTTTTGCCATTTCTGTTATATCCGTTACATTAGGACTAAGTTTCATAATAATTGGCTGCTTTGCATATTTCTTAACCTCTCTTGTAATATTCTCCACAGCTTTAGGACTCTGTCCAAAGGCAATTCCACCTTCTTTTACATTCGGGCAGGAAATATTAATTTCTAATAAATCTACTGGTTCAGAAGCAAGACGTTCTACTACTTCACAATAATCTTCTGTTGTTTTTCCACACACATTTACAATAATCTTTGTATCAAATTGTTCTAAAAATGGAATGTCTCTTTTTACAAATAAATCAATTCCCGGATTCTGAAGTCCAATCGCATTTAACATTCCTCCACAGGTTTCTGCAATTCTTGGAGTCGGGTTGCCTGGCCACGGAATATTAGCTACCCCCTTTGTTGTCACAGCTCCCAGCTGATTCAAATCTACAAAATCATCATATTCTATACCTGAACCAAATGTACCTGAAGCAACTGTTACAGGGTTATTCCATTCCACTCCAGCAATATTTACTTTCATGTTCATTGTAGTTCTACCTCCTCTGCATAAAATACCGGACCATCTTTGCAGATACGTTTGTTATTCACATTACTGTGATGATCTTTTTCTTTTGACTGGCATACACAAGCAAGACAGGCACCAATTCCGCATGCCATCTTCTCCTCCAAAGAAATCTGTGCTGGAATATTATTCTCTACAGCATATTGTTTTATCCCCTTTAACATTGGTGTGGGGCCACATGCAAAAATCATATCTGCTTTTAGCTGATTTTCCTTTATTGCATCAATGACATTTCCTTTTGTTCCCACACTTCCATCTTCTGTAGACACATAAACAGAAGCATATGGTTCAAATTCTTTTTTTAAAAATAAGTTATTATTTCTATAACCTAACACCACCTGCGTTTCACATTTCAACTGCTTTGCAAGTTCTAACATAGGTGGAATACCAATTCCTCCACCAATTAAAATTGCCTTTTTTCCTTCCAATATAAAACCATTTCCAAGAGGTCCCATAATACGAATTGTATCCCCTGCATGCTTTTTAGAAAATTCCTCTGTTCCTTTTCCCACTACACGAAATACAAAACGCAATATTCCTTCTTCCTTATCAATTTCACAAATACTAATTGGACGTGGAAGCATTTCACTTTTTCCATCACTGTAAAAAGAAACAAATTGCCCTGGCTTTGCTTTATTCGCAATATCAGAATCTTTTAACCACATACTATATATATCCTCTGTCACTTTCACAATAGAAGTAATAAATGCTTCTTTTACAAATTTCTCTGCCATTCCGAATCTCCTTCTTGATTACTGTACAGCTTCTAATTTTCAAACACTCTCTAGTGCATTGTTAATATCCTCCCGCATATCAATAACAGCCTGTCTAGAAGCATCTGCATAAGCTGTTTCTCCAAATTTTGCATACTTTTCCTGTTTATATGCTGCAATAATACCACGGGAAGAATTGATAATTGCACCCAATCCATCTTCGTTAAAATATGGAACCAAATCTTCTGCTTTTCCCCCCTGTGCACCATAACCTGGTACTAAAATATAAGTCTTAGGCATAAGTTTTCTTAAAACTTTTCCCATTTCCGGGTAAGTTGCACCGATAACACAGCCTACATAACTGTATGCATCTCCCATGTGCCCCTCTCCCCATTCTGCAACTTTCTTTCCAACCAATTCATAAAGTGGTATTCCGTCTATTAACTGATCCTGAAATTCTCCACTGGAAGGATTTGATGTTTTTACCAGAACAAAAATCCCTTTGTTTTCTTCTTTGCAAACATCTATAAACGGCTTTATCCCATCTGATCCAAGATAGGGGTTTACAGTTACAAAGTCTTCATCAAAGGCTTTATAAGACTTTGAACCAACCTGCACTGTTCCTATATGACCTATCGCATAGGCACCAGAAGTGGATCCAATATCACCACGTTTGATGTCAGCGATTACTACCAAATCTTTTTCTTTGCAATAATCTATTGTCTTTTTAAAAGCAGCCATTCCCGGAATACCAAATTGCTCATACATGGCAATCTGCGGTTTTACTGCTGGTATCAAATCATATGTGGCATCAATAATTCCTTTATTGTACTGCCAAATTGCTTCTCCGGCACCTTCTAAAGTTTCTCCATACTCGGCAAATGCTTTTTCTTTTATATGATTTGGTACATAATGTAACATTGGATCTAAGCCCACTACTATTGGTGCATTTACATCCTGAATCTTTTTTACTAGTTTGTTTATCATAACATCCTCCATTTGCCCATATTTTGTTTATAAGATATTATTGTCTACTCTGTTTCATAATCATATACAAGATTTCCATCCACAAATGTCTTTAAAATTCTTCCACTTACTTCTTTTCCATCAAATGGTGTATTTTTTCCCTTGGACACAAATTTATCTGATTCGATTCTATAAGCAGCATCAAAATCTGCAATCACCAAATCTGCTGCTTTTCCAACAGCCAGACTTCCCTTGTCTATTCCAATGACTTTAGCCGGATTATAGCTCATTTTTTCTACTAACTGCATTGGTGTCAGGTATCCTGTTTTTACAAGTTCTGTTACCGCTAATGCAAATGCTGTTTCTAAACCTGTGATTCCAAAGGGTGCTTTTGACATGGAAGCTGCTTTTTCCTGTGTACTGTGAGGTGCATGGTCTGTAGAAATTACATCCATAATGCCATCTCTTAAACCTTCTTTTAATGCCTGTACATCTGCTCTGCTTCTTAGTGGAGGATTCATTTTGTAATTGCCATCATCTGATAAAATTTCCTCATCACACATTGTAAAATGATGTGGACACACCTCCCCTGTTACAGCGTATCCCTGCTCTTTTGCCATCTTAATCAAGGCAACACTGTCTTTTGTGGAACAATGACATAAATGCAGCTTTGCACCTGCTTCTTGTGCCAGAAAAATATCTCTCGCGGCAATTACATCTTCTACTGCATTTGTAATACCTTTGAGCCCTAATTCCTCTGCTTTCTTTCCAGCATTCATTACACCGCCACGTACTAAATTCTTATCCTCACAATGGGCTAAAATCACAAGATTATTCTCTCTAGCCTTCTTCATCCCCTCTACATATACCAAAATATCCATAACAGACTTCCCATCTTCGCTTAATGCCTTTGCACCTACTTCTGTCATGCCTTTAATATCTGCCAATTCAGCTCCTGCCTGTCCTTTTGTAACAGCACCAACTGGTAAAATATGAACAAGGGAATCTTCACGCTCTTTTTGTAACAAATATTCTATCATCTCTTTGCTGTCAATAACCGGATTGGTATTAGGCATAGGGCATACAGATGTAAAACCGCCTCTTGCTGCTGCCATACTGCCTGTCTTTATTGTTTCTTTATACTCGAATCCCGGTTCTCTAAAATGAACATGTAAGTCTATTAATCCCGGCATAACATATTTTCCATCTGCCAAGATCACTTTGTCTGATTCAGAACAATTGATGTTTTCTTCTACTTTTTCAATTCTTCCATCTAAAATAAGTACATCATAGATTCCGTCTGTTCCTGTATCTGGATCTAATACATGACCATTTTTTATCAATATTTTCATAGATTTACTCCTATCTTAATTTTTGTATCACTATCCATAAGGCATAATACCTCCTGAACAATTACATAACCAGCTGCTTCACTACATTTGATTATAACAAAATTATCCTTCTATTACAAGTATAAGCAAAAGCGTTACCAGCTTTTCTATAGAAATCTCTTTCGTTACTGTTCACTCACAAGCTTGACACTTGCTGTCAAGCTATGTGCCAAGAACATAGAACAGCCAAGAATCCAGCCTTTCGCCGAAGGCGAATTATGATAGGCTGGATTCCGTTACTGTTTGCACCGTAGGTGTGAACAATAACTCTCTTTCCCCATAACATAAAAGCAGAAAACAATAGTACACAAATATACTTGTTCTCTGCCATAAAAAACTCATGTATCATTTTCATTATTCTGTCAACATTGGATATGCATAATTATCTTCAGGATCATTTGCCTCACTCATATCCACCTCGCAAGATAATTTATCCAAGTTCTCCATCATCTTACTGCTCATATAGTGATAATGCAAATCCAGTTTTTTAATATTTTCATACTTTGGAATGTCTTTTAAAAGAATTTCTCCACCTTTATCTGTCAAAATACCATTAGAAAAGTCTAACACTTCTAACTGTTTCATATAAGCAGATTTGCATACACTCTCTACAACCTCATCCTGCCAATCGCAATCATTTAAACCAAGGTATTTCAAATTAGGAAAGTTTGCATTAGATAAAAAGTTTTCAAGGTCTGCCTGATTAATGTCACCACCATACTCACTTACACCAAGATAAAGATTCAGTGTTTCCAACTGGGGAAGTTCTGCTTCCTGTATCTCTTTTAAAACATTTTTCGGTAATCCACCGCATATAATCTCTAATTGCTTCAGATTCTCACTTTTCAGATTCCCAAGTGCTAAATCTGTACTTCCCTTGATCGTCAGAATCTCTAAATTTGGAAGTGCCTGCAAAAGTCCATCATAATTTCCCTGTAAAATCCATGAAACCTCACATTCTTCATAGTCCATATCCCCAATAAACAAACTTTTTATATGAGAAAATTTTTCTTTATTTGCTATAATTATATCAATAATCTCCTGACAGTCTGTATCACAAGGATCTGCCCAATAACCAATAATCACTTCCTCTAACTGTGAAAATTCCTGATCTGACAAAATGATGTCAATCAAATCTTTTATTGTTTTTCCTTCATTATAATCGTCATATGTGAATGCATATTTTTTTGAACGAACCTTACCTTTTCTTCTTTTTATCAATCCTGTATCATGTGCAATATTAGCTTTACACTCCTCCATTAATTCTAATGTAGCTTCTCTTGTAGGATTTAGTTTCAAAGATTTTTCCAGATATTCCATTGCTTGTGTATATTCATCAAGTTTGTTGTATGCATAAGCATACATATAATACCACCTTGCATTTTTTTCACTTTTTTCTTCATATTTTGTCAGAAGCTCAATTGCTTCATTCCAACGAAACGTATTATTATAGGCACATGCTAATTCAAAAATCAGCTCTTGACTCCACTTTTCCTCAGGTATCTGTAAAATTGTATCTACAATTGCTCTGTCCTTATCTTCTTTATACCATTTGTCTAAAACATTATAAATTTCATGATCATCTTTGATTTTTTCTGAATCTGTCATATCAATTTTTGAAAGAATATCTTTCATTTCCTGTTTAATATCCATTTTAAACCTTCCTATAATTTTATTTTTGGTGTCCATTTTATTTTTGGTGTCCATTTTAATTTTGTCTGCTAAATGATTCATGTAGGGTGTCTACCCTATAGAAACAATTGTGCAATATTCCCTTAGCGAGCAAACTCCCACATGCATATTGCACAATTGTTTCTGCATGGCTGAACTGTTACGCAAAACAATCCACAAAATTTCCAGTTGATGCTTCTTTCTCGTAGGATTTCAGATTCTTACTATACAGATCATCTCCATAAGTTTTCATTAAAGTTTTCGTAGTTCCCCCTGCCACATACGTTCTTCCACATTCCGGACAAACTGCTGTCTTTAATGAAACAGTTGCAGAAATCAATTCCTTATTGTCTTTACTTCCCTCTGCTCTTGCGTTAGATACATGTTCCTGCTCATGTGACATTACTTTCGCATAAGATTCTTCCGGACTGATTTTTCCTGGTGACTTAAAAGAAACCATCTCATCTGAACCATCCTGATATCTGCGGTTTTTACAGGTCTGACATTCTGTTGGCTGCACCTTTTTCGAACTAAATACTGTATTATCAGTATTTACCGGTGTCACACTGCTTACATTTGTTATCGGAATTGTATAATGATTGCTCATTCCAATAGCTCCAACCATATTCTCGCCTCCTTCTACGTCCTTTGCTCTTTTGTCAACATTTATGGCCGCAGGCTTTTCCACAAGCTGTAGAAAAATCCTGTGCACTATTAAAAAGTTATTTCTTAACAGCTCCATAGTGTAAATTTCCACTATTTTTTCAGTGGCTTTCTGAGACTACACAATTACATAACCGGCTGCTTCACTACATTTGATTATAACAAAATTATCCTTCTATTACAAGCAAAGAATCCTCGTTCCTACAAAGGATTGTAACAGTTTCAGCCATATAGAAATAATGAGTGAAAACGCATCCCCATCCTACTCCAATATCATGATTTCTTAGGTTTCGGTATTATTTATTCTATTAAAAAAATCATATGGCAGTTTCTCTCTCAGGTCTGTTCTCAAACGGTATGCAAGATAACAGCTGCACTCTCTTGCCATGCACTGTACTGCCTGCTTTGACAATACTTTTATAAATTCTATTCCTTCTGAATTTTCATAAATATTCCCCATTCTTACTTTGCTAATATGGCAACCATAATAATCTCCATTTGCTTCTATAAAAACAGCAGTTTTTCCCGAAATACATTTTGTACTGTCACTTTTCAGATGAATACATTCATTTTCAAAATATGAATCTATTGCCCTTAATTGTTCCTGTTCGCTTTCTGTGTATTTTTGTGAACTCCCTTCTATCGCATTACACCAGATATAAGTAGAAAATGGCAGTTTTTCTCTTATAGATACAATGTTACCTATCTTTCCATTTTGTGCTACTACTCCAACCGAATAGGCAATCTGTTCCTTTCCTAACTTCCTGCACTGTTTTAAAAATATGTCCTCTAATACCATATCCGGATGGTAGGTACACCATAACCGCAATTTACTTCTTTCTCCCTGATTCCTATGAAAAATACCAAGCATTTTTTCAACAGGAAAGCTATTGTTAGTCTGACATCCAATTGTTTCTACTATTGGTAATCTTGAAAATGCAGCAAAATATTCCCAATAATATTCTTTCCCCAAAATTTCTCCATAAGGTGTAAAAAACAGGCTGATTGTACTTGTCTGATTTTTTATGAACTGATAGAATTTATCAAGTGCCTTTTTATCCTTTTCTACCTGTTTCTCTGTTTCCTTAAACTTCCCAAAGGGACAATAGGAACAACAATAATTACAGCTTTTCAAATAACTTCGGTATGAAATATACACAACATCCCTCTTTCTTCAATCGTTTGTCTCTTTCTGCATTATTTTCCCAACGTGTCAGACACAAAGCTGCTTACATTTGTCTCATTCCAAGCACGAACCCGTTTTGCTACTTCTTCCGAAATAAACATAGGACCAATATAATCAGAATCGGCCATTCCTTCTTCTGTCAACCACACTTTTTGCTCATTCCAGTCAAGCATCCCCTGTGTTTTTAACTGTTCCCATGAAATCCATTCATTCAACACATCTCTTTTATAGAGTTTCTGATATTCCTCCCTGTTAATTCCATTTTTATGCAAAAGGTTTTTGATGGTATAACGCCTTCTCTGCTCCTCTGTATTTAGTAGATAGCCATTCACTGCTTTTGAAAAATCCGTTTGATTACAATATGATGCAATCTCTTCTCTGCAGTTTTTGGGCTTTACAAAATATGGAGCACAAAAATGAAGATTTCCCATATAACTTCTTCCGCCGCAGCCAATAGATATAGTCTGTTCAAATCCACAGCTTCTATCTTCTTTTTTTTCTTCTCTTATAAATCTTCTCATGGAAATCTGATGGTATCCATTCCTTTCCAGATATTCTTTCATAAACCAATATAATTCTTTGGTATTTTCTAAGGTTTTCGTTCCATTTTGATATAAGTAAGTCCCTTTCTTTACATATAATGGATAAATAAATATTTCCTTTGGAAGACATCTTACTGCCTGTTCCAAAGAATAGTGCAGACTTTCTTTTGTCTGTCCCGGAATACCATAGATCAGATCAATATTCATACTGGGAAATTCCGCTTCTTTTAATAAATACAATGCCTTATCAATTTCTTTTCTATGATGATGGCGGTGCAATCCTTTCAGCTCATCTTCCATAAAACTCTGTACCCCTATGCTGACACGAGTAACATGATGTTTCTTTAACAGTTCCACTTTTTCTTTTGTTGTCTGGTTAGGAGAAGTCTCTATTGTAATTGGATACTGTTCTGTTAAAAAATGAAAATTTTCTCTGGCTATCTCAAATAACATGTCTAACTGTTTCACAGACAAAATTAATGGTGTACCGCCGCCAATAACAAGTTCTCCTACCATAAACTTATATTTTTTATAAAATTCACTCTGCTTTTTCATGGCAGCCAGATAATTGTCTATCCATTCTTCTTTTCCTGTTACAGAAAATAAATTACAATATCCACATTTCGACTGGCAGAATGGAATATGAAAATACAAGACATTCTCCCGCCCCTGCAGATATGGTATATAATCCTCTATCTTTTCATCTAATTTTCTGTATGCCATTTTGTGAGGATAGCTATACATGTATTGCTGATACCAATTCATTCCTTATCAAACCTTTCTAATCATGATATTCTTTTTCCTCTATGCTTCTGCCTTTCGCTTTTGTGATTTTTATTGTTTTCTTATGATTTCTCTCCCAATAATCACTTTATCTGGCAGATTTTTCTTCAATACTAAATGCTCTGCGGCATGCTGTCCGTTTTATCTGACTTTTCTCTCCCCCATACAGCCGTAAAATTAATATTACAACAAAAGTTTAAGTTTTGAAAATTTCAGCTTGCCAATACTTGATATCCACTGCAGGATACCAGCATGTCCGCTTAATCTATGGTCTTTCTGAGGATAAAATGTTTATATGGCACGGTATTGATCTTTTCATGATTTAAGGCATGACGCCAGATGCCATCCTCTCCATAACAGGTACCATGATCCGCACAACAGATTACCAAAGTATCATTTCGTTTTTGAAATAAATGGAACAATTCTTCTAACTGACCATCTACATATCTCAGTGCTGCCGCATGGGTCCTTATGCTGTCTTCTTTCTCACCATCTACATAAAAATAATTAGGATAATGGATCGCTGATACATTTAAATACAAGCACACTCTCTGTGCAGATGGCACCTTTTGTAATTTTTGCTTAATCCATGCAATCTGATGCTCTGTACTCTTCTTTATCCTACACCCAAAAGAAGGTTTCCATACACTCTGCATAAATAATCCCGGCAGTACTTTCCCAATATCACTTCTTTTGTCAAAAAAAGACACTCCGCCTACACAGTATGTCTGATATCCTTTCTTTTCCAGCCCTTCTATCCATGTGGCACCATCAAATGTAAATGCTGTATCAGGACCTTTTTTCCCAAATCCTATGTTTTTAGGGAAAAACAGCCGCTCTCTTCCAGTACTTTCTTTTATATCATATTCACATGGCAGAAAACCAATAAACATTGCATGATGAGAAGGATAGGTAAAATTGGACGGTGCCTGACATTTCTTCCATGCCCCATATTGATTAAGTACTGGCGTATTTCCTGCCATCTCTTCTTTCTTTGCAACATCATAGCGCAATGTATCCAGACATACAAACAAAATATCATGAGTTCCTATGATGTTCTGCATGTTTATCTTTTCTTCCAAATTTCCCACCCTCTTTCTGTATTATAAAAAATGTTTCATCAACTATTTTCCATCATATGCTTTATCTGCGAACAATAGATTCTGTTCCCACCATACATATCCTGATACACACAATCACCCTGTCCATTTATTTCAATAATATACGGCTTTTCTCCCCTTTTATCCAGCAAAATATCAATCCCGGCATAAGAAAGTCCCGGAAATAACACCATTGCCTGTTGACAGATTTTCTCTATCTCTATTATCGTTTTTTTTGGCAGGTTTAAACTTTCGTAATCCAATGCCTGGTTGTTCAAATGCAGATTAGTCATAGGTCCGTCAGCCTGCCTTGCTATCATATAATCAATGTTTCCAAATTGGAATACCACTCTTAAATCATAACTTTTTCCACAATACTGCGCTTTTGGAATCCATTTCTCCACAATAACATCTAATAAAAACAACATTTTTAAAGTCTCTTCTATTTCCGCTGTATCTGTAATTTTATGTATTTTCTTTGTATTAAAAAAGGTACCATTCGTTTTTTTACAGGAAGTATAGAGAACCCTCTGATTTCTATTCCAATTCCACCGATAGGCTGCAATCCCTGCTGCTCCTGAGCCCAATACAGGCTTCAAAAAAATACTGTTACACTTTTTCTGTTTCATCAAATCGTGTAGCTGCTCTATACTTTCCACTTTATCTGCCAGTAATGGTGTAACCGGAATTTGATTTTCTATCAACTTCCTTTTGCATTTTCGTTTGTCCAGCACCTCTAAAATAGCTTGTGGTGTATTCAAATAATGATATTTTGATTCTGTTGGCAGACTATATAAAAATTTTTGATAATTTTGAAGATACACATTCATTTTTTCAACATTGCTGTCTTCATAAATACATGGATCAATTTTTACCCATATCTCTTCTGTTTCCCGGTCTTGTATAAAACAATTATGTTCCGGACTTCCTATTTTCGATATGTGCATCATTTTATGATCTAATTTGTGACAGCATGCTGCAAATTCTTCTATTTCCATAACAGACACTACAAAGACACCCGGCTGTCCGGCTGCCTTTGTAAAGTACTTTGTTCGTTTGCTATTCTTATCTCCAATTAATATCATTTTCATTACTCCGTTAACATTGGATACATGTATTCATCGTCCGGATCATTTGCCTCGCTCACATCCACTTCACAGGATAATGCCTTTAGTTTTTTCATCATCTTACTGCTCATATAGTGATAATGCAAATCTACTTTTTTGATATTCTCATACTTTGGAATAGTTTCTAAAAGAATTGCTCCTCCTTCGTCAGTCAAAGTACCATTAGAAAAATCCAACACATCCAGCTGTTTCATAAAAGCGGATTCGCACACAATCTCTACAACCTCATCCTGCCATTCACAATCATTTAAACCAAGATATTTTAAGTTCGGAAAGTTCGCATTAGATATAAATGTTTCAAAATCTTCCCTTTCAATGTCACAGCCATAATCATCTATGCCAAGATAAAGATTCAAGGTTTCCAACTGCGGGAATTCCGCTTTTTGTATCTGCTGTAAAACATCCTTTGGCAATCCACCACAAATAATCTCAAAATGCTTCAAATTCTTACTTTCTAATTTGCCAAGACGCAGCTCTGTACTTCCCTGAATTGTAAGTTTCTCCAAATTAGGCAGTGCCTGTAACAAACCATCATAATTTCCCTGTAGAATCCATGAAACCTCACATTCTTCTGAATCCATATCCCCAATAAACAGACTTTTGATATGAGAAAATTTCTCTTTATTAGCTATAATTGCATCAATAATATCCTGGCAGCTATCCTCCCATGATCCCCCCCAGTC
The DNA here is from genome assembly GCA_964422365.1 of uncultured Lachnospiraceae bacterium. Classification (GTDB taxonomy): domain Bacteria; phylum Bacillota; class Clostridia; order Lachnospirales; family Lachnospiraceae; genus CAYRAV01. Next base: position 22,436 of record CAYRAV010000019.1, read on the forward strand.
ACCAATAACAATTTCTTCTAACTGCGGAAGTTCCTTATCCTCCAAAATTATATCTGCCAAATCTTTTGGTCCTTTTCCCTCCTCTTCATAATCTTCGAATGAAATTACATATTTTTTTGAATTCATCTTATCTCTCCCTTGCTATTTTATTTTCATAATTATCAGAATAACAATTGTCCTAAAACTGTTCTTACGTCATTATTGCGTAATTCGTTGTTATTCGAACAATAGTTTTTCTTTTTTTCATTGTAACACACCCATGTTCGAATTTCAACACTAAACTATCTTAATTTTCACAATCTTCCCATCACTCTTCCTCTTCTTCATTTAGTGCATACATATCAATATACTCAAATACGTCCTGTTTTAATGTTTTCCATAAATCTTCATGTTCTACATAATACTTTGGACAAATTTTCCCTGTTACATCATAATGTCTGATAATATCTTCTTCCCCTAAATCATATTCTCCACATAACCATGCTGTCAATTTAATTAATGATTGATATGTTTCATCTGTAAATTCTCCATCCTCCGTTTTATGGCAGCATTCTATTGAAATTGTATCTGCATTTCGCTCATTAGAAGCATAGGCAATCTCATCTAATGGAATACACTGTACTATTGTTCCATCCAATCCTATTATAAAATGGCTGCTTGCAGAAGCTGCATGTGTTTCTTTTAAACTCTCAAAATATTTTCTGTTATTCATAGCATCCGTTCCCGGATTCGCAGTATAGTGAATTACAATCCCTTTTACTTCTTCTAATGGCAGCTGCGGACGTGAATATTCGTTCGGTGTTAATAATGCCTCCTCTATTTCCGGCTGCTCCACTTTATTTGTATCTTCCTCCGTCATCTTTCTATCTTCTTTCACAAATGCTGAACACTGTTCTTTATGGGATTTTTTCCACAAAAGAATACTACAAAACACTATTATAAATGAAATAAAAACCGGTATCCCTACTACAATGATTCTGCGTATTAGTAATTTTGTTCTTCTTGGTTTTCTCCTATGTATTCTTTTTATCATTTCATCCTCTCCTAAATATTATTATTTATATTTAGTAACGCATAACAGGCTGTCATACCATGAATATACATCCACATAACAGCCTGTAATCTATTGAGAATCTGTAGGAAAAGATACATCTTGGCTTGTCTAATTCTCCGGCTGCACAGTTCAAAAAGCCTCGCCACAGCCCTCTGCGCCTATGTTTTTTGACCTGCACCCTTGAAGAAATATCCTGCACCATCTGCATCAGTTATTTTTCTACAGCTCCTTCATTCATGATGAATGTATCATACCTTTCATCATATTTATTATTTATTTACACTTAATTTGGTACTTCTTTTGTAAAATGAATATCATGTGATTGGTTTTTGCTTAAAGCTACAGCAGAAATTTTAACAAATCTTCCATTTTCTGATTGTATTACCCTGATATGTTGTCTTTTAATATTTCATCTACCACTTCCCGTTCATCAAAATGATATTTTATTCCTTTCACTTCCTGATAGTCCTCATGTCCTTTTCCCAGCAGCAAAATAATATCTCCCGGCTGTGCTTTGGACATACTCCAAGCAATAGCCTCTTTTCTGTCATCAATTTCCACATATCTGCCTCCGCTCTTTTCGATTCCTACTTTAATATCTGCATTGATGTCACAGATTTCTTCATTCCGGGGATTGTCACAGGTCAATACACATAAGTCTGTCATCCTTCCTGTAATTTCCCCCATATCATAACGGCGCAATTTAGAACGGTTTCCGCCACATCCATACACACAGATTAAATGATTCGGATGGTACTCAAGCAATGCTGACAACATATTTTCTGTACTTACCCTGTTATGTGCATAGTCAATCAGCATGGTATAATCTTTTGAAATTGGAAGACGTTCCAGACGCCCCTTGACTTGTACTTGCAAAAGCCCTTTCCTGATTGCTTCATCAGACATTCCCATCAAGTGACAGGTAAGCATCGCAGCCAGCGCATTATATACCGAAAATTGCCCTGGAATATATATTTTGGCTTCTCCGTTTATTACCCCATTTATATAAAAATACATGCCAAGCTTCCCATTTTCATTGACTGGCTCTATATGCGAAGCCGCCAAATCTATATGAAAATCAGACTTTTTAGCTGAAATTGCAGAAAAAGTTCTGACCTGGCAAGTATGATATCTCAAAATTTCTGCATAATGGGAATCGTCTATATTTACAATTCCACATTTACACTGGTGGAAAAGAATTCGTTTACACTCCAAATATTCAGCAAAAGAAGCATGTTCTGCTGTTCCAATATGATCTGGTGAAAGATTGGTAAAAATCCCATAATCAAATATAATTCCGGCAGTACGCTCCATTTTCAACCCCTGAGAAGAAACCTCCATGATAACATATTCGCATCCCTCTTCTGCCATAGCTGCAAATAGACGGTGGATTTCATAAGATTCTGGTGTTGTGTTCTTTAAGGGTATTTTTTGTTCCCCTATAATTGCTCCATTCGTTCCTATCAGCCCTGCCTTTTTTCCGACACTTTCCAGAATACTCTTTATCATGTGGGTGGTAGTTGTTTTTCCATTTGTTCCTGTTACACCAACTGTAACAAACTTACAAGCTGGATAGCCAAAAAAAGCTGCCGACATAAAAGCAAGCGCCCTTCTTGCAGATGGAACTTTTAACACTGTAATCCCATCTGGAATTTGTAATGCTTCGCTTTTCCGTTCGAGAACAACTACAGAAACTCCTTTTTCCACAGCCTCTGGAATATAATTGTGGCCGTCTGTAACTGCTCCTGTCAAACAGACAAACATTACACCTTTTACAATTTTTCTTGAATCATATATAATATCCTGTACTTCAACATCCATGGAACCTTTTAAACATTGGTATTCCAATTCTTCACAAATCTGCTCTAGCTTCATGTTTTGTCTCCTTTCAATCATTTTTCTGCTTCATTCATCAAAAAAGGTACCTCTATCTCCCCTTCAAATACTGTATAAGAAGGTCCTTCCATCATCAGATGATTTGTTGTTTCGTCCCACTCAATCTTTAGAGTTCCTCCAATCTGTTCTACTGTAACACACCGGTCACAGCGGTTTGTCAATACTCCCGCTACTACAGCTGTTGCACAACCAGTGCCACAGCCAATTGTCTCTCCCGTACCGCGTTCCCATTCTCTTATTTTAATATAATCCCTTCTCACAATCTCAGCAAAAGTTACATTTGTTTTATTCGGAAACAGAGAAGTCCTGTTTTCAATACTCTCCCCATATTTTTCTACATTCCATTCTTTTACCGAATCTACATAAACGGCACAATGCGGATTCCCCCATGAAACAGCTGTCATAAAAAGTATATGCCCAAACACTTCTACTGGTTGTTCGATGAATTCCGGCTGCCTGATATGAACAGGTATTTCTTTCGTTGAAAGTATGGGTTCACCAATGTCTGCACGAATATTAAAAACTGCTCCGTCAACAACAAACAACTTTAGAGATTTAAGTCCGCCCAATGTTTCAATAACCAGTTCCTCTTTATCTGTCAATCCATGATCATAGATGTATTTGCCAACACTGCGTAATGCATTTCCGCACATTTCTGCTTCCGTACCATCCGGATTAAATATCCGCATCCGAAAATCTGCTTTGGCCGATGAACAGATTAAAACCATACCATCAGAACCCACTGCAAAATGCCTGTTACTGATAAATTTTGCCAATTCAGAAAGATTGCCCAGCTCCTGATGGATTGCATCAATGTAGACGTAATCATTTCCAAATGCCTGCATTTTTGTAAACCTCATATCTTATTCCTCCTCTAATTCATCGCCTGTCCCAAATCATGAATGATATCCTCTGCGTTCTCGATCCCTACTGACAGCCTAAGAAAACAGTCATTGATGCCAAGTTTCTCTTTTACCTCTTTTGGCATATCCTCATGAGTCTGAGTTGTCGGATAAGTAATCAAAGACTCTGTTCCTCCAAGACTTTCTGCAAACATAATCAAATCTACTTTTTTCAAAATATTTTTCACTGTCTTATTGCTGTCAACAGTAAAAGAAATCATTCCGCCAAATCTGCTTGTCTGTCTTTTTGTGACTTCATAACTTTTATGATTTGGAAATCCAACATAATATACTGTATTTACTTTTGGATGTGATAAAAGCCAATTTGCCACTTTCTTTGCATTCTCATTATGTTTTTCCATACGAACTGATAAAGTCTTGATTCCCCTCAGCACAAGCCAGCTGTCGAAAGGAGCCAGCTGGCTTCCATGTGATTTTATATGAGTATGTATTTTTTCTGCAATTTCTTCATTATCTTTCACGACCACAATTCCTGAAATTACATCATTATGCCCGCTTAAATATTTGGTAGAGCTGTGTGTCACAATATCCGCACCAAGCTGCATCGGTTTTTGAAAATAAGGGGTCAGAAAAGTATTATCAACAACAGTAAGTGCCCCGATTGCTTTTGCAAGTTCTGATATTGCATGAATATCTGCCACCTTCATCATTGGATTCGTTGGTGTTTCAATAAAAAACATTTTTGTATTTTGTTGAATCGCACATTTTACCTCCTCTAAATCCGACATATCTGTATAGGTGTGGGAAATTCCATATTTTTCAAAAATATCTCCAATCACACGGAATGTTCCTCCATAAATATCATCAGATAAAATTACATGGTCTCCCGGATAAAGCAGTGAAAAAACCGCCATATTTGCTGCCTGACCACTGGAAAATGCAAATCCTTTGATTCCACCTTCCAAAATTGCCATAGTTCGTTCTAACTCCTGCCGGGTTGGATTTTCAAGACGGCTGTAATCATAACCAGTTGATACCCCCAGTTCTGGATGACGAAAAGTTGCAGTCTGAAAAATTGGCATGCTGACTGCTCCCGTCAAAGGCTCTGTTCCAAGTGCACCGTGGACTACCTTTGAAGCATCATGTAAATGTTCTTTTCTTTCAAAATCATTATAATTACTAAAATTCTTCATAAGAGTCCTAACTCCTTTCTCTTTGGTTAGAGGCATTATACTCTCTTCTCTGCCCTATGTATTCTTTAATACTGATTCTATTACGCAAAAGATATTTATACTTTAATTTTCTATTGTTTATTTCCTAATTAAATATTATGGAAAACAAAAAATTGTCACTGTTTTGGCATATGATTCGCAATCTGCAATCATATACATTCCAAACAAATAAGTTATGGATTGGCTGGCAAATTATGAATGTCTATCGTCTACCTTATAAAATAAGAACATCCCTTTTATCATACTTATTTCTTCCTTACAAAGAATAATAAACAGCTGTATACTTTTTGCAACATAAATGCATCAAAATTGTATTTTTTCCAAAAATCGACGTTCCTCTTCCGCTGCCAATACTTCCATAAATGCTGTATTTCTGATAAACGAAATCAAACCAGTATAAACGGAAGTACAGACAGCAATATAATTTTTTACTTGATTCTTACTTCTATTCCTAGTAAACTTGAATTAATTTTTAACATATTTTTAATTATAATCAACCAAAGGACTGAATCACATTATGAACACAATCAAAGAACATTTAAAACAGCAGGCTTTCAAACCTGTCTATCTTCTCTATGGCAGTGAAGATTATTTGAAACGTTTATACAGAGACAAATTAAAGACCGGCATATTAAATGATGGCAGCGATATGAATTATTCTTATTTTGAAGGAAAGGGTATTGATACTGTAAAGATAATGGATATTGCGGATACTCTTCCCTTTCTTGCCGAACGCCGTTTGATTATCATTGAAAACAGCGGCTTTTTTAAAAGCCAAAATTCTTTAGCAGATGAAATCGGAACCCTTCCTGATACTACACACATTATTTTTGTAGAACAGGAAGTAGATAAGAGAAACCGGCTTTTTAAGGCTGTAAAAAAAATAGGATATACTGCTGATTTAAGCGGTATGGATGAAAAAAATCTAAAATTATGGGTTGCCACCATTTTAAAACAAAATCACAAAAAAATGACAGAACATGATATTATGTATCTGATTAACAAATCCGGCACAGATATGAACATGTTGTCAAAAGAATTGGAAAAACTAATTTGTTATGGCATTGACCGTGATGTATTAACTGTTTCTGATATTGATGCAGTCTGCATTACACAGGTCAGCAATAAAATTTTCCAGATGATGGATTACATTGCCCAGAAACAGGCAGTACAGGCATTAAACTTATATAAGGACTTATTAAGTCTTCAGGAACGACCTCTATCCATTTTATTTCTTTTGACAAGACATTTCAATATTTTATTGCAGACTAAGGATTTGCAGCGATTAGGAAATGATAACCGTACAATTGCTTCTAAGGCTGGCATCCCGCCTTTTACTGTTGGAAAATATCTGTCACAAGGGAAAAACTTTAGTACCAAACAATTGAAACATGCCATTCATGAGTGTATTGATTTAGAAGAACGGGTAAAAACAGGGCGAATTGCAGACCAGATGGCATTGGAATTACTATTGGTACAATTCAGTTCCTAGAGTGTGTTTGAAAATTCATAAAAAAAGCTGAACGTTATGTCCCTACACAAACATTCAGCTTTTTCATATTATCTAATCTTACTTACAATTTTTCTTCAGTAATTCCACTATTTCTTTCTCTGTTCCAAGAAGAGCCGCTTTTGCTTCTAACCCTTTTGCCTCTTCTATCGTCCATTTTGAAATAGTATTTCTTGTTGTCAGTACAGAAGCAGCACTCACACTAAACTCCTGTAAACCATATGCTAATAACAATGGTATCAACAACGGATCTGCTGCTGCCTCTCCACACATGCCAACCATAATATTCTGCTCTCTTCCACATGCAATGACATGTTTGATGGAACGTAACACTGCCGGGTTATAGGTAGAATAAAGATATGCTACTTTGGCATTTCCACGGTCTACCACCATTGTATACTGTGTCAGATCGTTGGTTCCAATGCTGAAGAAATCTGCTTCTTTTGCAAGTATATCTGCAATCAGGGATGCTGCTGGTGTTTCTATCATGACACCAACCTGAATAGCATCGTTATAGGCAATTCCTTCTGCTGATAATTCTTTTTTGATTTCTGCAATCATAGCTTTTACTTCCCGCAATTCATCTACACATGTAATCATTGGCACCATAATTTTAATGTCACCAAATGCACTTGCTCTTAACAACGCTCTTAGTTGGATACGATACAAGTCTCTGCGTTCTAAGCACACACGAATGGCACGGAAACCAAGAAATGGATTATCCTCTTTGTCCAATTCCAGATAAGGAATCTCTTTATCACCACCCACATCCAGTGTACGGATAATGACAGGTTTTCCATTTAGCGTTGCAGCAGCTTTTTTATAAGCCTCAAACTGCTCCTCTTCTGTTGGAACATTGGTACGATCCATAAATAAAAATTCTGTACGGAACAGTCCAACACCTTCTCCATCCCGTTCCACAACTGTATCTGCATCTTCTGGTTTGCCAATGTTGCAGACTAATTCTACCTTTACACCATCCTCTGTTACAGTCGGTTTTCCAATTAATTGTTTTAGGGCTTCTTTTTCTTCTAAATATGCTTTTCGTTTTGCGGAATATGTTTCTTTTTCTTTATCGTTAGGTTCTAAGATAACAATTCCCTCTTTTCCATCCACTACTGCTTCCTGCCCCTCTTTTACAAATGACATAGCATCCTTTACACTAAGAACTGCTGGTACTTCTAATGCTCTTGCCAGAATAGCAGAATGAGAAGTTTTCCCCCCCACTTCCGTAATAATACCTATTACATTTTCTTTCTTAATACCTACTGTCATGGAAGGTGTCAAATCTTTTGCTGCCAAAATTGTATTTGCCGGCACCTTACTAATGTCAACTTCCTGTTTTCCAAGTAAAATTTTCAGCAAACGTTCCTCTATATCATGAATATCTGTGATTCTCTGACTAGTCAATTCATCCTCTGTAGCGGAAAAAATCTGGACAAACATATCACATACATTTTGAAATGCCCTTTCTGCACAGATACCTTCTTTTATCATTCCTATCACTTCATCTGACATGGAAGGATCCTGTATCATCATCACATGCCCTTCTAAAATTTCTGCTTCTTTCTCTCCTATACGGGTCCTCATTTCTTCTGCCATTGACATGGTACGATCTGAAAAAATATCTACAGCCTCTTGAAAACGCTTGATCTCCGACTCTATATCCTCAACCTTTTTTTCTTCATAGGACAAATCCACTTCTTCAATTCTTACAACCCTGCCAATTCCATATCCTTCTGATGCTCCAATTCCCTTCAGCATAATCATTCACCTCTTTTTCTAAATGAACCGCCCCGCAGCAAGCTCGGGGTATCCTGTCCTAGAGCGTGTTTGAAAATTCATTGCCCCAATCTGCACATGCCGCTTTGTGTGTATATTTGGTCCAAATTCATTTAATGCAGCCCGCTGCACCTCATGAATTTGGAGCAAATCTCCCACAAATTGTGATGCACATCTTGTAACAAGCAATTTTCAAACACGCTCTAGTTTGTCTTTTCCAAACGCAGCAAACTGTGAAAAATGAAACCCATAACAGATTAAAACTTATAACCCGTACAGCATTTGGCAGTTTCCTCCATATTTTCAATTGAAAATATGAGAAGATTTTCCAAATGCTATACCAGGGTATCCATATCCACTGCATTTTCTGTTTATTTATTCGCCTAATCCTGACTCAATCAGTGCAATTGCATCTTTTAATGCTTCTGCTTCCTGTTCGCCATCACATTTCATTTCAATTTCTGTTCCACATTTGATACATGCCCCAATAATGTTCATAATACTTTTTCCATTCACTTCTTTATCTCCTACTGCAATTTTTACATCACATGGATATTTTGCCATCGCCTTTGCAAAAACTCCTGCCGGACGCATGTGTAATCCTTGCTCATTTTTGATTATAATTTTTTCAGATACCATAATAATTACCCCTTTCTTTTCTATGATTCTGTTATTTTTCCTTGTTTTATTTTCCTATGAAAGAACCATAAATTAAAGTGTTTCCTTTTCAATTGGTTTCTTAAGTATTGCCAGTAAAATCATTCCTATTACTGAACCAACTGCCAGTGCAAGTAAAAAGCCTAACTGATTTCCGATAACAGGAAGGACAAATATACCGCCGTGAGGTGCCCTTAATGTACATCCCATTGCCATTGAAATAGCACCTGCTGCTGCCGATCCAATCACACAGGATGGAATTACTCTAAGCGGGTCTGCTGCTGCAAATGGAATTGCTCCTTCTGAGATAAAACATAATCCCATAATGTAATTGACAATACCTGACTTTCTTTCATTTTCTGTAAATCTGTTTTTAAAAAATGTTGTTGCCAGTGCAATTGCAATTGGCGGAACCATACCACCTATCATCACTGCTGCCATAATATCAAATCCTTCACTTGCAATTGCTGCTGTTCCAAATACATATGCCGCCTTATTCACAGGACCGCCCATATCCACTGACATCATACCGCCAAGAATACAACCAAGTACAATTTTGCTGCTTCCACCCATAGAATTTAATCCGTTGGTCAATCCACTGTTAATCATTGCCACAAACGGGTCAATGGCACACATTATCACTCCAATAAGTAAAAGACCTACTACCGGATAAATCAATACTGGTTTGATACCCTCTAATGCTTTTGGCAGCTTTTCACATATTTTTTCTAATCCAACCATCAGATAGCCGCCTAAGAAACCTGCTACTAATGCTCCCAAAAATCCGGCTGAAATATCACCACCCGGACTGGTAAAAGTGGCTCCTATCGAAGCAAGCGAACCTCCAACAAAACCAATCAGCAGCCCAGGTCTGTCTGCAATGCTCATTGCAATATATCCTGCCAAAATAGGTAACATAAATCCAAATGCATATTCACCTATACTCTTAAACCATGCTGCTACTGGCGTATTCTTACCAAAATTGCTTGGATTAATTTCATAATCATCTAACAAAAATGCAAGTGCAATCAGTATACCACCGCCGATCACAAATGGAAGCATATGGGAAACACCATTCATTAAATGTTTATAAATCTGATGCCCTATCCCCTCCTGTGCTTCTTTATCCTCTTCTGTTTTTGCTCCATAATGATGATAAACCGGTGCATCTTCCTGTATAATCCTCTGTATCAGTTGTTCTGGTTTATGGATACCGTCTGCTACCTTTACTTTCAAAACACGTTTTCCTTCAAATCGTGCCATTTCCACATTTTTATCCGCTGCTATAATAATACCATCTGCCTGTTCAATCTCCTCTTTGGTCAAAATATTTTTTGCACCACCAGAGCCGTTTGTTTCTGCTTTTAGGGGATACCCCATTTCTTTTCCTTTTTGCTCTAATGCTTCCGCTGCCATAAATGTATGTGCAATTCCTGTGGGACATGCTGTAACCGCCAGTATTCTATAGCCTTTTTTTGTATCCTCCAAAACTTTCTCTTCTTTTTTTGGTGCAGCCTTTTCTTCTTCGCCAAATTTCTCAATTTCTTTTTTATCAATAATCTGTAAAAATTGGTCTTTTGTCTTAGCATTTAACAACTGTTTTCTAAAATCCTCGTCCATCAGTATCGTAGATAATCTAGACAATACTTCTAAATGCACATCACCGCCTTTTTCTGGTGCTGCAATCATGAAAAACAGATTTGATGGCTCTCCATCCATCGAATCATAATCCACACCTGCTGGTACAGTCATAGCAACCAGTCCTGCCTGCTTTACGCCCGCATTTTTTGCATGTGGAATGGCAATACCCTCTCCAATTGCTGTTGTGCTCATTTCTTCTCTTGCAAGTATGCCCTTTTTATATTCTTCTTTATTATTTAAATTTCCTGCTTTGTTTTGCAGATTGACAAGGACTTCAATCGCATCACTTTTGTTTTTCAAAGTTCCATTTAAAACAATACCTTCTTTTTTCAACAAATCTGTAATCCGCATAAGAATCCCTCCTTATTTTTTCACTTTCTCCTTATTTTTCTATGAAAGTACCCTTTTTTGCTTTAGCAAAAAACTGAATTCAGGTATTCCGACATGCATCTCATAACTTTCATCTATGGTGGTGCACTAAGGATGCATGAATGTTTTGTAATAAAGCAGAGTGAAAAGCACTTTTATTTTTTCAAACACGCTCTAAGTCCTGATTATAAGTCAAGCAATACTTTTTGTATCTCTTCTTTTGTTGCCAGATCATCTGAAAATGCAGTGGCTCCTCCTGCCGCTGTACCAAGTTTTAATGCATAGGCATACTCTTTTCTCTCAAGATATCCTGCTACAAAACCTGCTACCATGGAATCCCCTGCTCCAACAGAATTTTTTACAGTTCCCCTGGCAGCCTGCATTGTATGAATGGTGTTTTCTTCTGTTACTAAGATTGAACCTGATGCTGCCATAGAAACAAGTACATTTCTTGCGCCTAGCTTTTGCAATTCCTTTGCATAAAAGATAATTTCTTCTTCTGTTTGTAAGTTTCTTCCAAATATTTCACCCAATTCGTGATTATTAGGTTTAATCAAAAACGGATGATATTTCAATACATTTTTCAGTAAATCCTTTGTAGCATCTACGACAATTTGCACCTCCTGCATTTGAAGACGTTCCATAATCTTCTCATAAATATCTTCTGGTAAAGTTTTTGGAATACTTCCTGCTAAAATCAGCATATCTTCTTCTGTTAGTCTGTCTAATTTCTGAAACAGCTGCTTTACATCTTCTTCTCCAATTTGAGGACCCTGCCCGTTAATTTCTGTTTCTTCTTTTTTACCTATTCCTTTGATTTTTACATTGATTCTGGAAAGCCCTTCTTTCAAATGAATAAAATCTGTAATAACTCCTTGATTTTTCGCTCCCTGTTCAATTTCTTTTCCTGTAAATCCTGCCACAAATCCCAGTGCTTTATTCATCATTCCCAAACGACTTAAAATAATTGATACATTGATGCCTTTTCCTCCATAATACACATCTTCTGTTTCTGTTCGGTTGACAGTTCCTGTAACCAATTCCGGCACTCTCATAACATAATCTAATGCTGGATTAAATGTAACTGTATAAATCATTTGACCACCTCCCGTATCACTGTATAGTCTGCATATTTCTTGTTTTCCATCTGGTCTGTTATAATACATGCCTGGCTCAGATTTGCAAATGATACTGAATTGATTTTTCCGAATTTACTATGATCTGCCAATATGCACCTCATAAAACTTCGGTTTATTACTTCTTTCTTAATCATCGCTTCTGCCATATCCGGTGTAGTAAATCCATACTGTTCATGAATACCATTCGTTCCAATAAAACTTTTTGTAAAATTATATGCTTTTAATGTATCCATTGCCGCAGAACCTACCATAGCTTCTGTGGATAGTTTTAACTCTCCTCCTAAAAGATATGCCCTCAGCCCCTTTTGTGTTAATTTTCTCACATGTACAATACCATTTGTAACAAATACCGCTTTTGTCGGAGTTAGATAATCAATTATTTTTTCTGTTGTAGTTCCCGCATCTAAAAATATAAAATCGTCTTCATTTATTAACCCTGCTGCATACTCTGCAATCCTGCTCTTTTCTTCCTTATTTTTCAAAGACTTGATTTCCACATTTTCCTCTACAGTATGTCTTTCCTGTTCTATTGCTGTTGCACCGCCATGTACTTTATTAAGTTTCCCCATTTCTGCCAGAGTATTCAAATCTCTTCGGATTGTAGATTCCGATGTATTTATTATTTTCGTTAATTCTGTCACTGTCACTGCTCTTTTCTGCTGCAATAACTGTAAAATAATATCAAATCTCTCTTCCGATAACATTTGCATCCCTCCTTCTCTCTTCTTATCTTAATCATATCACATTTTTCTGATTTGTCAATCATTTTCTTTCATTTTCATTCAAAATAATTCATTTTTTTATATTATTTTTTCATTTCAATCATTTTCTTTCATTTTATTCTAAATTGTTTATGAAAATAAAAAGAACTTTCTGGCAACTATTCATAACATCAGTTGCAAAAAGTTCCTTTTTCTTATATTATTTTTCTCCCTTTTCGGAAAAAGTATTCCCAGATATATGAAATAATTTCCTACTTCTAATAAAGTTCGGTTTTTCATTTTAACAAACCAGACTTGACATCTGCGGTTTATATCAATAAGGCACACTACAGAAAATGCCCATAATATTTCAATCAAACTGTAATATTTTCCTCTGTTACATAAATCACTTTTTCATTTGCTAAAGCAACACTTAAAATACGATAATCATCATTTATCCATTCTGCTTCAAACAATAGCACTACATATCTTCCCTTTCCTATGCTATTTAATTCTTCTTTCATTACTTTACAATAAAGTTCTGAATGAGTAACCACTCCGAAAAGTTCGGTTTGAAGAACAATTTCAAAAAGTCCAGTATTTTCTAAGACATCACGAGCGTTTTCAAAATATTTAAAACTCGCTGTATGATCTGTATCATCGTGATGTTCATTCTGATATTCAATGATAGATTGTATGATATCCGGAGTTATTTTATCTAAATTTTCAAGGAAAGATTGATATGCTTGGCAATGTTCTTCGGTGATTTCATCATCAAAAGTTATTCTTACTTCCTTTTCCAAGCCCGAAAACTTTATAAGTCTGATTGCTTCATATTCTTCATATTCATTTAACCCTAACTTCCCAAATACAGGGTGTAATAAATCCATAGTGGTTCCCCCTATTCGCTATAGACATACTAATTTTGATTTATTGTTGTAATTATAATCTGTTTCTAACAGGAACATAATTCCAAAAAAGAAGTTGTTTTTTAATGCATTATTCATCATCCAGCTTCAATACACTCATAAATGCCTGCTGTGGAATCTCCACATTTCCCACCTGTCTCATTCGTTTCTTACCTTCTTTTTGTTTTTCCAAGAGTTTCTTTTTACGTGAAATATCTCCACCATAACATTTTGCCAAAACGTCCTTACGCATAGCCTTAACCGTTTCTCTTGCAATTACTTTATTGCCAATTGCCGCCTGAATTGGAATCTCAAATAATTGTCTTGGAATCTCTTTTTTCAATTTTTCACACATTTTCCTGCCACGCTCATAAGCTGTATCTGCATGGACAATAAAGGAAAGTGCATCCACTTCTTCTTTATTGATTAAAATATCCAACTTTACCAAATTAGATGGCTGATATCCTTTCATATCATAATCAAAAGAAGCATATCCACGGGAACGGGATTTTAAGGCATCGAAGAAATCATAGATAATTTCATTTAGCGGCAGGTCATATTTTAACAGTGCTCTTGTTGTTTCCATGTATTCCATTCCAAGATACACTCCCCGGCGTTCCTGGCACAAGGTCATAATCGAACCAACAAATTCTGTTGTAACCATAATCTCCGCAGATACAATCGGTTCCTCCATATGTTCAATTTCAGATGGTTCAGGCAGATTAGACGGGTTGGTAATATCCAACACTTCTCCATTTGTTTTATAAACCTTATATACAACTCCTGGAGCTGTAGTCACAATATCCAGATTATATTCTCTTTCCAGACGCTCCTGCATAATCTCCAAATGAAGCAGTCCTAAAAATCCGCATCGGAATCCAAATCCTAATGCAATTGATGTTTCTGCCTCAAACTGCAGTGCTGCATCATTTAACTGCAATTTTTCCAATGCATCTCTTAAATCCTGATATTTTGAACCATCAGCCGGGTACATACCACAGTAAACCATTGGATTTACTTTTTTATATCCTTCTAAAGGTTCCGCACAACTATTTTCTGCATCTGTAATGGTATCTCCCACTCTTGTATCTTTTACGTTTTTCAGACTGGCAGTTACATAGCCTACCATACCTGCCATTAACTCTTCACATGGAATAAACTGTCCTGCACCAAAAGTTCCAACTTCTACTACTTCTGCTGTTGCTCCTGTTGCCATCATTTTCATCTGTGTCCCTTTTCCAATTTTTCCATCAAATATACGGCAGAATACAATTACACCTTTGTATGAATCATAGATAGAGTCAAAAATCAATGCTTTTAACGGTTTCTTTCTATCCCCTGACGGTGCTGGTATCTGTAATACAATCTGCTCTAATACATCCTCAATGTTCATCCCCATCTTTGCTGAAATCAAAGGTGCATTTTCGCAGTCTAATCCTATCACATCTTCTATTTCAGCCTTGACACGTTCTGGTTCTGCACTTGGCAGATCAATTTTATTTATTACAGGCAAAATCTCTAAATCATGATCTAATGCCAGATAGCAGTTTGCTAATGTCTGTGCTTCAATTCCCTGTGCTGCATCTACAATTAGAATAGCACCTTCACAAGCCGCGAGACTTCTTGAAACCTCATAATTAAAATCTACATGTCCCGGTGTGTCAATCAAATTAAACAGATATTCCTCCCCATTTTTTGCTTTATACACAAGCCTTACTGTCTGTGCCTTTATCGTAATGCCTCGCTCTCTCTCTAATTCCATATTGTCAAGAACCTGCTCCTGCATCTCCCTACTGGTAAGCAATCCTGTTTTCTCAATCATTCTATCTGCTAATGTTGACTTTCCATGGTCAATATGTGCTACAATACAAAAATTTCTAATTTTACTTTGGTCTGCTGCCATTTCTTTCTCTCCTTAAAAGTTTTCTACGTGCTTACAATTGTAACATAAATTTATAAAAAATGGAATATCTGACATTTTTGATTCTATGGCAGACATATGCACCTGTTTTCTAATAACCATTATTTCATTTCTCTGCTAATCTATTGACACACTCTATCACTTCTATTCCTTTCATTCTAAAAGTTTCCGAATATGAAAATGGTGAAATGGCAAAAAATCGAAGTTCCTTTTTCGTGTTATTGATCTGATAATATAGTTTAATACAATCATGTCTATCTTCTAATACATCTGACACATTAAATCCCGAACCATTTTCTGTGTGCACTTTATAATATTCCAGACGCAAAATATCCAAATACCTGATAAATGTAAATTCATAGCTGCCCACATCACAAAACAAAAGAAAATCACTACAAAACCATATATGATATTGGTGAGTAGGTGCAAATAAAGTTTTAATCACCACTTTCTCCTTATCATTTTTCACTATTTCATCATTTAATACATCATCCGTATAATTCAAATAAAAATTTTGAAATTTTTCTTTTGCTTTCGGAAAGGAATATTTATACCCTGAATTTATGTGCATCCTATAACCAAATACAAACACTGCTACAATAAGCAAGAAAAAAAATATTCCCCACAGCCATGCCACATTCTCCTCTTTATGGCAGAATATACAAAGCCCGCCTAAGGACAGCAAAGAAATAATCATAAGTTTCATACCTGCAATGGCAGGTATTGTAAAGAAAATTCTCACCTGTTGTGCAAAAAAAGAATCCAAATCTTTATTTCCGTTCTTTTTGTCTTGAAAAAAATCCTCCATTTTCTCCATTTCTTCTGTTTTACCAAACAAAAAGTTTATCATATGTAAACAACTGCCCATGTTATCCTTCCCCTCATATTTTATTCCGGCTATACTTCTGCCTTACCTGTATATGTTGTAAACGGAACAATGGAATTTCAAGAAAATATCTATTTTCAAACACATTATAAGACGATATAATATAAAATGCAACATGGAGGGTTATTATAAATATACGGAAGGAGACATTTACTATGAATTGGCCTACCAATCGAATTAATCCTAATCATACATCCGGTGCGAACGGAAACGGAAACCGCCGCCCTATGCCTCGCGGCGGTAATGTTATCCCCCAAAACCGTCAGACTGCTGCCAATCGTCCACCGATAAACCGCAGCAGTCAGTCCGGACCAGTCAACAACTTAAATAACTATGGTGTAACACGCCCTGCTTCTTCTTTGACAGAAGGACAGATTATAAAAGGTGAAGTCACAGATCTTCGTAACAACGCTGTTGTTGTCACTTTAGAAAATAACACAACTGTTACAGCCCATATTGAGGATAACAGCCAGCTTGCCATAGGCGAAACTGCTGCTTTTCGTGTAAGCAGTATTTCTGCAAATGGCATAGTGCTTACTCCTCTGCCAAAAAAAGATGTTACACTTCAGATGAACACTATTCAAAAAGCATTAGAGGCAGCAGAGCTTCCAAAAAATGACCGCAACATCGAATTGGTTCATACCTTGATGGAAAATCAGCTTCCTATCAATAAAAACACAATTCTTAAAATGCTTCAGCTAACCAATCAGCATAAGGATGCCAGTATGGAAACTGTTATTTTTATGGATAAATATAATCTGCCAATTACCGAAGAAAGCACTGCCCAGTTTGAACGTTACAAAAATCAGGAACACCAATTTGTTTCAGAAGTGAATCGTCTCTGTGATTCCCTGCCCAAATTATTGGAAACCTTATCCCAATCTGAAACCCATCCTGATTTTCCTTCTATTGGAAGCCAGATTCTTCATATATTGTTCGATTCTGATATTGCAGATACTATTTTAGATAACAATAACCTGCTGAATGAAATTGATACTACATTCATGCAAAAGAAAGTGAGTACTCCAAACACTATGCAGCCTGCTATTTTCTCCACACCGGAAGCAGCATCTGAATTTCTTGATATTTTAGAAAATGCTTCTCTGACTGGAGAGTTATCTGATTCTTTAAAAGAGGACATTCTTTCAGGCAATGCATCTTTAAATGATGTTATCAATATTTTAGAAAAAACCATATACCACTCTATCACTATTGATAATCAAAACTTACAGAACCTCGGTATTCCAGGAAAACTAGATCTTACTCCTTCTGGCGAGATAACATACATTCAGCTTTCAGAAGATACCATACAAAGTGATGCCAATATTGTTTCATCGCAGGAAAATTCTGAAACGGCAGCAGATAATCTCATTATGGAAAAAGAAACTACTCTTCTTAATAACAGCAAAGGCCGTTTGCAAGGGTTTCTTTCTCTCTTCCAGTCAAAAGCTGAAAACAATAGCAAACCAGACAACACAGAAAACCCTGCATCTGCTAAATTGTTAGAAACTACAGATAAAGAATTGTTTTTCCAGACATTATCAAATACAAAAGGGAGCGATTTCTCGCACCCTTTATTATGCACCGATATTTTCAATAACGATATTGTTCATGATTTATGGAAGCAATATGCTACACTTCAACAGAGCAGTTTGTCAATCAACAACTATCTTACTTTAAACCAGCGGTACAGCTTTTACGAACTGCTAAAGGACTTCCCATTATCCGATTCGTTTAAAGATAGTATTCTGTCAGGGCAAATTACTTCTAATACCTTGCTTCAGAACCTGAAAGATATTTTACCTTTTTCAAATAATGAGCAAGTAAAAGAATTGTTCCAAAATGAAACCTTTCAAAAAATAGTAAAAGATGAATTACTAGATAACTTTACACTTACACCAAATGATTTAAAGAACAGATTTAAAATGGGTACTCATTTTGATAAAGTATACACACAACTAAGTGAATTAGAAGAATTAGTCAGAAAAAACATTACTTCAAAAAATACAGATTTGGCAGCACAAATTACCAATCGTGCTCCCGGTCAGATGGATGAACAATTATTACACCAAATGAAAAGTAATATGAATTTTATGAAAACTTTAAATGAAATGTTCTCTTATATGCAGCTTCCACTACATTTAAAAGACCAAACCGCCCATGGCGAGCTATATGTCTATACCAAAAAACAGGCTTTGAAAGAACACCCAAATTCCATTAGGGTCCTGCTTCATTTAGATTTAGATCACTTAAAATCAATTGATATGCATATTACACTAGAAAATAATCATGTTGATTCTAAATTTTATTTTTCTGATGAAACTGCAGAAAAATTAGTAAACACAAATCTCAATTTACTAGATTCTGCCTTAGCAGAAAAAGGATATATTTCACATACGGAAATACTAAAAATGGAAAAACCTGCAAACATAATGACTGATTTTATAAAAAATGACACCCCTTCTACCACTTTGAAACGTTTTTCGTTCGATATTCGGGCATAATAAAATGTATTTTACACTGAAAAGAAAGTATGTATAACACAACTGAATCTAACCATATCTTTCTAAAAGCCAAAAAACGGTGATACAACTACATCAAATGTTGCTATCACCGCTTTTCTATTAATTGCTATTCTTCTCTGAAATTAAATCTTTTATATCTCTTGCTCTATTTTTAATCCGTTCACTGGCATTTCTATTCGTGATTACCCTTGATATCCAACGTCCTGCTTCATCAAAATTGCCACACCGTCTTGCAAGTTCTCCAACCAGATATGTAACTGTAATCTCATCCATACCGCACATTGGAAAGCTCTCCTTCTCAAATGCTGACTTAAAGCCTTCTAAAGAATTCTTCAGGCACTCTAATTCTTCTTCCTTTAACGCTTTAATAGCAGCATCTCTATTCTCTGTACCTTTCGGCATATTTTCAGCTTTTGATCTCAACAGCCATCCCATCTTTAAACAAGTATATGCTTTTTCGCTAGATTTTGCTTTCTTTACAATAGAACTCATCAAAACCATCTTATACCTTAACAATGCTTCATCAAAACTGTAAATATCTTCTGAAACATTCATGCCTTTAAAATTAGCAGAAATCTGCTCTTTAATCATATCAACCTGTGCATCCATCAGTGGTGCCCAAAACCGATTCAAGGCTCCATATCCACATATCGGGCAAACAACCGGATCGTATTTTAATGGCTCCATTATTTCATACACCGGTCTCAAATCCAAGTCAGAACTAGCCAATTTCACCTTGCCTACACGTAACATTTTACTTGTAAATTCATGCTCGCAAACAGGACAAACAAATTTTTTATCAAACAATACTTCTTCCTCTGTTATCTTAGGCTTTTGAATTCCTCTCTGTCCCTGCTCAACATCCTTTTTCTCCTCTTCAAATACTTTTTGTTTCTTTGCAACTCCACCTAATCCCAGACTCTCTAATCCTGATAATAGACCCATGTCAGTTACCTCCTTATATATCATCTTGATTACTTTTCATATATCATTCCAATATTTGTATTCTGGCTTATATATATTATTCCGGTTTATAAGAACTCTTTAATGATACAATTCTATTAATTACCAACTTTTCTGGTGTGGTATCCTTCGAATCCACACAAAAATATCCTTGTCTTACAAACTGAAATTTATCTAACGGTTTTGCCTCTTTTAATGAAGATTCTACATAACATTTTTCTAAAACAGTCAATGAATTCGGATTAATGTTAATACTGCCATCTTCATTGTATATTCCATTTTCTTCATCTACAATATTTTCGTACAGTCTGACTTCAGCCTCTACAGCGGTAGAAGCTTCTACCCAATGAATGGTTCCTTTTACTTTTCTTCCCGTGAATCCACTGCCTGATTTTGTTTCCGGATCATAAGTACAGTGTACTTCTACTACTTTTCCATTCTCATCTGTAACATAATCTGTACATGTAACAAAATATGCATTCATTAATCTTACTTCATTTCCTGGATATAATCTGAAATACTTCTTTGGCGGTTCAATCATAAAATCTTCTCTATCAATGTACAATTCCCGTCCAAAAGGAACCATCCTTGTTCCCATCTCTTCATTTTCCTGATTATTTGATACCGAAAGCAGTTCTGTCTGTCCTTCTGGATAATTGGTAATCACTAGTTTAATTGGATCTAATACTCCCATTACACGAGGCACCTTTAATTTCAAATCTTCCCTGATACAATATTCTAACATCGCATAATCTACAGAACTGTTTGCTTTTGAAATTCCACACAACTCCATAAAATTGCGAATCGATTCCGATGTAAAACCTCTTCTCCTCAGTGCCGCAATAGATACTAATCTTGGATCATCCCATCCATCAACAATCTTATCTTCTACCAGTTTTTTAATATATCTTTTACCTGTAATAACATTCGTTAAATATAATTTTGCAAATTCAATTTGTTTAGGCGGCTGTTCATACTCTAATTCACGAATCACCCAGTCATATAATGGTCTGTGATCTTCAAATTCCAATGTACAAATCGAAAATGTTACCCCTTCAATGGCATCTTCAATTGGATGTGCAAAATCATACATTGGATAAATACACCACTTATCTCCTGTATTATGATGTGACATTCTTGCTACTCTGTAAATAACCGGATCTCTCATATTAATATTAGGCGATGACATATCTATCTTTGCTCTCAATACTTTTGTACCATCTTCATATTTGCCATCTTTCATTTCTTCAAATAATGTTAAATTCTCTTCCACCGTTCTATTTCGATATGGGCTGTCCTTTCCAGGCTCTTTTAAAGTACCTCTGTATTCCCTGATTTCTTCTGCCGACAGGTCGCATACATAAGCCTTGCCTTTTTTAATTAATTTTACAGCCGATTCATACATTTGCTCAAAATAGTTTGAAGCAAAAAACAAATTCTCTTCATATTCTGCTCCAAGCCATTTTACATCATTTTTAATAGATTCCACATACTCACTTTTTTCTTTTGTAGGATTTGTATCATCAAAACGAAGATGGAATTTTCCGCCATACTTCTTTGCTAAACCATAATTCAATAAAATAGATTTTGCATGTCCAATATGCAAATATCCATTAGGCTCTGGTGGAAACCTTGTAATAACACTATCACAACGTCCTTCTTCTAAATCTTTGTCTATAACCTGCTCTATAAAATTTTTTGAAATTACTTCTTTTTTTTCTGAACTGTTATCCACTCGGTATTTCCTCCTTCATTCCCTCATAACTTACAATCTTTATTGTAACATATTTTTATCAAAGATAAAAGGATAAATTGTAAATCAATACAAAAAGATTGCCTTATTGTAAAATACAATAAATAGCAATCTTTTTCTCAAATAGTAATGGATCACATTTCAATACTAACTAATCATTTCTTTTTCATACAACTATCATTGTGATTAATCATTATTCAAATGTGAGAAAGTAAATTATTTAAATTGGTGATTCCCAATCTGTATTCTATAATTTTTTACCTTTCCACTGAAATAATGATAACTTTTCAAATTAATATTTTTTCCTTTGTAAGTAACTGTCTTCTCATTATTCAGTGCTTCTTTTGCTGCACGAATACAATCTTTTTCTGCTTTTGTGTTAAATTTCCCTGAATCGTAACGTGACATTGCCCGTTTTAATGCCCCGTTTCTAACAGGTCCAAATTGATACTTTTGATATATTACCCCTTTGATTGTGTTAGGAAAGCTTTTTGATTTTTTTCTGTTCATTACAACAATACCTACTGCCTTTTTACCAGCATAACACTCTGCTCCTGCTTCACAAAAAATCAATGTTGCCATTAACCTTAATTTTGTTTTACTATATGTAGTCTTTGCGGCACTTGTAGTCTTTGCATCATTTGCAGTCTTTGTCACATTCGTAGCACTTGTAGATTTTGAACTTGCTGTCTTATCAGTTGTCTGTTTACTATTTGATTCTGCATTTACTTCCTCTACTACTTTGACTTCATCGTTTGTAGTAGTATCTGTACTCTCTTTCACAGAAATTCCATTACTTGTTTCTTGCACTTCATCAGAACTGTCTGGTTCTGATCCATTTCCTAATACTTCATCCTTTGATGTAGCATCTTGTTCTACTACAGCGATTGTTTCCGGAGTAACGTCATCGTTAACATCCTCCTGTGCCAATGCTTGAATACCATTCATGGTAAAGCTTATTATAATGGCCAATAACACTGTAATGGTTTTTCTAAATCTCATAAATAAATCTCCTTTTCTTGACTCAACATGCATTACATGCCTCTACCTGCTAACCTCCTCTACAATCATAAAAAGTAATATTTTTGTAACAAATCTGTTATAATTTGTTCAACAAATACAAAGTATAATGGCAAATCACTCAAATTGCAACCCCCTAAAAATTATCTTTCGCTTATAATACTAATTCATTCATTTTATATATGTGCATTTTAGTCTATTTTTGTTATATAAAAATATATATTTTGTATATTTTATCTATTGCTCTGTTTTTGCAATATTATTTCAACATTTAATGATAAAAAAAAAGAAGACCAATTTTTGTTACTTTTAACGGTCATCTTTTATTTTTTCGTTATTTTGTATATTTATATTAGTACATTTCACATTCTTTTAGTACTTTTTCATATGACATCTTGCCTCCAAATAGGTCCAATGCACTACCTATTGTAACATCAAGACGATTTTTGCCTTTTATCCTTAACTCTTCTAAATCCTTAAAACTTCCCACTCCACCGGCATATGTAATAGGAATCCCATTCCAATTTCCAAGTAATTCCGCCAGATCACTTTCAATTCCTGATGTTTTTCCTTCTACATCTACAGCATGTACCAAAAATTCATCACAGTATTTGGATAATTTCTCCAGAGTTTCTTCTACTAATGGTACTTCTGTGTAATTCTGCCATCTGTTCGTTACAATATAGTACTCTTTTGAGAACATATTCCCCTCTTTCCTCCTACGGCAGCTTAAATCTAATACCAGTTTATCTTTTCCTATTTTCTTTCCTAATTTATTTAATCTTTCATATTGAATGATGCCATTGTGAAACACATATGATGTAACAATTACATGTGATGCTCCCTTATCTAGGAAGTACATTGCATTTTC
>CAYRAV010000020.1:0-45497 GCA_964422365.1 uncultured Lachnospiraceae bacterium
TTAACAAACAAATTTTATTCCACGGATCAACCATATATGCCTGCACATTATTTTGGGCCGGCAGCATAAGCAAATTTAAATTTCCTAATACATGATCTATTCTGGTTCCGGTTCCTCCTAAGATTACAATTTCTTCCGGTTTTTTTTCTAAGGCAAAGTCAATTGCCAGATGAGTATCTGTCCAATCTTTTTCCGGCACAAAACTTCGTATTTCAATGGAGGTTTCCATTTGTTGATACTCTTCTAATAGTTTTTTTTGACCTAACGAATCAAAATCTCCAACAATTCCGTCTACTTTTAAATGATTTTTATAGGCAGCTTCTAATCCTCTGTCTGCACATATCACAAAAGAAAATGGCAGTTCCTGATTTTCCAAATATTTTTTCAAAAACCCTGTATCTAATGTCCCACCAGTTAAAATTAAAACTCTGTTTTTCATATTCTGTACCAAACCTTATAATTTTTGTTGTACTAGAGTGTGTTTTTAAATTCATTGCCCCAATCTGCACGCCTCACTTTGCATGGATATTTGCTTCAAATTCATTCAATGTAGCCCGCTACACCTCATGAATTTGGACCAAATCCCCCACAAATTGTGACGTACATCTTGTAATAAGCAATTTTCAAACACACTCTAGAGCGTGTTTGAAAATATGTTCTGAAACGCCGCAACATTTTCTTCTATATTTCCGCCAAATACAGCCGTTCCTGCAACAAATATATTTGCTCCTGCATCCATCAGAGCTTTTATATTATTTTTATTCACTCCGCCATCCACTTCAATATCAATCTGAAGATTTTTCTTTTCTATCATTCTTCTTAAATCTTTTACTTTTTGCAAAGTAAACGGAATAAAAGATTGCCCCCCAAATCCCGGATTGACACTCATAATCAATATCATATCCAGCTCTTCTAATACATATTCAACTGCCGAGAGAGGAGTTGCAGGATTCAATGCTGCTGCTGCTTTTAACCCTAGCTCTCTTATTTCCATAACTGTTCTATGCAGATGCTTACATGCTTCTACATGAACAGTAATAATATCTGCTCCTGCTGCCTTGAATTCTTCTAAATATCTCCCTGGTTCTTCAATCATTAAATGTACATCAAAAATACATTTTGTTGATTTGCGAATAGATTTCATAACTGGCATGCCAAAAGAAATACTTGGTACAAAACTTCCATCCATTACATCAATATGCACATATTGACATCCCGCTTTTTCTATTCTTTGTAGCTCCTCTCCCAATTTTGAAAAATCTGCTGATAATATTGATGGTGATAATATATACATATTTTTACAACCTTTCTGTATTTTATCTCTTTCCATATTTCTTCTTTTCCTTTAATTCTTCATAAAACATATTGTAATTTTCATACCTTGAACGGCTGAGTTTTCCCTGATACAGTGCTTCTTTCACCATACAGTCAGGCTCATGAATATGCACACATCCCTGAAAACGGCATTTTCCTTCATATTGGAAAAATTCCGGAAAACGTTCCCTAAGTTCTTCTTTTTCCAAGTCCTCTACATATAGAGAACTAAACCCTGGTGTATCCATAATAAATGTATTTTTTGATATATGAAAAATTTCTGAATGTCTTGTTGTATGCTTTCCTCTTTCAATCTTTTCACTAATACTCCCTGTTTCCATTTTAGCGTGAGGGTATAACAAATTAATAATAGAGGATTTTCCAACACCGGATGGTCCTGCCAAAGCTGTAGTTTTATTTTGCATTAACTTTCTTATCTCTTCTACTCCATCTTTTGTCTTTGTACTGCTAAAAACCACTTGATAACCACAGTTTTCGTAAATCACACGAAGCTGATGCATGTGTTCTTCTGATACTAAATCATTTTTGTTAAAACAAATAATGGTATCCACTTTATATCCCATCATTGTAACAAGAAAACGATCTAATAAATTTAAATTTGGTGCAGGTTTTGCAGCAGCAAATATAACCAGTACCTGATCAATATTTGCTACTGCCGGGCGTATCAATTGATTCTTTCTATCCATAACTTTAATGATATTTCCCTTTTTTTCGTCCTCATCTATTACTTCAATTTCCACATTATCTCCTACTAAAGGTTTTATCTTCTTATTTCTGAATACGCCTTTGGCCTTACACTCATATACTTCTATTCCAGTATGCACATAATAAAATCCCGCAATACCTTTGATAATCTTTCCCTGCATTATTGTTCCACCTTACTAAAGGATATAGAATAAACATCTCCAACCTGTACACCATCTAAATACATTGTAATCTGTCCATTATTTTCGCTGTAGCCTTCGATATTACTTACTCTTAATGGAAAATCTCCCATGGAGCAGGTAGCAGAATATACTGTTTTTGTATGCCCATCCTGTGTTAATTTTAATACAATGTTTCCACTTTCGTCTTCATAATCGAAAGGATTATAATTAATGGTTACACTTCCATAATATTTGTAAACTTTCCTCTCTTCCTGTCCTAAACTTACAGTAAATCCAATCTCTGTTCCTTCTTTGACAGATTTTCCTGCTGTATATGTCTGAGAAATTACTTTTCCCTTTTCAACAGTATCATGATAGGAATAAGAAACATTTCCTACTTCCAAACCTGCTTTTTCAATTTTATTTCTGGCAGCTGTTTCACTCAGTCCTAATAAATCAGGCACATCAATATATTTTTCTTCTGCCCCTCGGCTGACAACAATTGTGATTGTATCACCCTTCTTTACAGTGCTTCCTTTTTCGGGCGAAGTACGGATGATATTATCCTTTTTCACTGTATCACTATATTCATACTCATGTTTAACCACATACCCCGCATCCTGCAGTAGATTTTTTCCCTCTGTTGCAGATCTTCCATATACATCTATTAAAGATACCGATGCCTGGCCTGAGCTTACTACCAGATTAATTCTTGAACCTGGCTCTAATTCTGTTCCTTCTTCCACATCCTGCCGTATCACTTTTCCTGAACTATAAGAACTGGAGCTTTCCATTGTATAACGCACATTCCATGTGCTCTCCAATTTATCTAATGCAGCTTCTAACTCCATTCCTACAACAGATGGGACTTTTGGCAGTGCTTCTGGTGTTGGTGTAACATTTTCCGGTGTTGCTTCTACCACTGTTGTTGCTGTTGGCTCTGTTGTACGCTCTAATGAATCATCTCCGCTTTTTCCGAATAACCCACTCCAATTTCCAATCAAAACTATAATTAATATCACAATCACAATAGCAGCAATCACGCCGCCTGCAACCATAAACTTTGCCAGTTTCGGGTCTACCTCATCCTCATCTTCTTCTATCTCATCCTCAACAATGTCATCATAATCATATCTTTCCTGGTGTTTATCTTTTTTCCCTTTTCTTGGCTCTTCCTCTTCCTCCTCGTAAAATTCTTTTTCATCTCTTCCAATATTTTTGGCATAATTTGTATTTCTTGTTGCGGATTTAATCTGATTCAGGTCATTTTCTGAAATATTAATTGTTGGTGAATCTGCTACAATTGCCACTGGTGCTATTTTTACAAATTCTCCATTTGGATGGGACAATGACATCTTAAGATCCGCAATTAAATCAGAAGCAGACAAATATCTTCTTTCAGGTTTCTTTTGCAGGCATTTCTGCACAATCCTATCAAGACTAACTGGTATAAAAGGCTCTAACTCCCTCATTGGCAAAGGTTCTTCCTGCAAATGAAGCAATGCAACAGAAACAGTATTATCTCCTGAAAATGGTACCCTTCCTGTTAACATCTCATACATTGTAATCCCTAATGAATAGATATCACTCCTCTCATCACTAAATCCCCCTCGTGCCTGCTCAGGTGAAATATAATGCACAGATCCCATCGCATTGGATGTGATTGTTTCAGAAGTTGCCATTTTAGCAATTCCAAAATCTGTTACTTTTACTTTTCCTTCTTTGGAAATAATAATATTCTGAGGTTTGATATCTCTATGAATAATATGATTAGAATGGGCAGCTTCCATTCCCTGTGCAATCTGAATGGCTACACTTACTGCTTCCTTTGTATCTAATTTACTTTTTCGCTCTATAAAACTTTTTAGTGTAATGCCTTCTACAAGTTCCATCACAATAAAATAAATACCATCTTCTTCTCCAACATCATACACATTTACAACGTTAGGATGGGATAATCTGGCAGCCGATTGTGCCTCTGCCCGAAACTTTGCTACAAATGTTTTATCATCACTATATTCGCTTTTTAATACTTTAATTGCAACATATCTGTCTAAACGGTGGCATTTCGCTTTGTAAACATCAGCCATTCCCCCTGAACCAACTTTTTCAATAATCTCATATCTATCATTAATAAAGATACCAGGTCTTATTTCCATGGTTACTCATTCTCCTTTCTATTCCCCATTCCAAACATACATTTTATGGTTGTATTAAAATCGCCGAAATGTTATCTTTACCACCATATTGATTTGCAGTTTCTATTAACTTTTTGGCTGTCATTTCCAAATTTTCTTTTCCACTTTGTATAATTTCAAATAATTCCTCATCATCAATCATATTAGTCAATCCATCACTGCACATCAAAATCATATCTCCCAGTCCTATTGACAATTCAAAAAAATCTGCCCGCACAATTTTATTTGTACCTAATGCTCTTGTAATAATATTTTTATTAGGATGGCTTCTTGCATCCTTTCTCTCTATGCCTCCATTTTTTACCATTGCTTCTACTAAAGAATGGTCTTCTGTAATCTGTTTCATTTCCTTTCCTACAAGATAGGCTCTAGAGTCTCCTATGTTTGCAATATACAATACATCTCCTATTAATGTAACAGCAACAATTGTAGTTCCCATTCCTTCATAATCCATACTTGTCAATGCTTTGCGCTGTACGCCTTCATTGGCAGCCTGAATAGCTTCTTCTAAAATACTGACAGGTGTCCGGAAAGAACTATTCTTCACTTGCTCTATCATCAATTCCACACAATATCTGGATGCCAGATCACCAGCTTTATGTCCACCCATACCATCTGCTACCAGAAATAAGTTTGGAAGATATCCTATGGCATTCACAGAACAAAATACATAATCCTGGTTCGCACTCCTGACTTGCCCGATATCTGTAATGGAAAATGCTTTCATTGTTATTCCTCCTCTGTACTTTTGTAATCCATATATCTTTTTCTTAATTGTCCGCAGGCAGCATCAATATCCCTGCCCATTTCCCTTCTAATGGTAACATTTATTTTACTTTTTTCAAGTATATTTTTAAAATTTTCTACATATTTGCGCTTTGTATCTTTATAATTCCTTTCCTGAATCGGATTTACAGGAATCAAATTCACATGGCAGTTTAACCCTTTTAAATAGACTGCCAGCTGGTGAGCATACTCCTCTTTGTCATTCACACCTTCTACCAAACTATATTCAAATGTAATTCTCCGTCCTGTCTGTTTAAAATAATACTGACATGCTTCATAAATCTGTGCCATTGTATAACGATTGGCCACCGGCATCAGTTCTTTTCTAACCTCATCATTTGGTGCATGAAGTGAAATTGCCAATGTAATCTGCAGTTTTTCCTCTGCCAGTTTTATGATATTTTCTACAATTCCACAGGTAGATACTGTAATATTTCTCTGGCTGATATGCAATCCTTTTTCATCACTAAGCATATGTATCAATTTTACGGTATTCTCATAGTTATCAAATGGCTCCCCGGAACCCATAACCACTACATTGGAAACTCTCTCTCCGCTTATCTTCTGAATAGCATATATCTGCCCTAACATTTCTGAAACTTCCAGATTTCTTGCCAGTCCATCTATAGTAGATGCACAAAAACGGCACCCCATTCTGCATCCTGCCTGTGATGAGATACATACACTGTTCCCATGTTTGTATTTCATCAAAACACTTTCTATCACATTTCCATCTGCTAACTGAAATAAGAATTTACAAGTTCCATCTGTCTTTGATTCTAATTTTTCCACTACTCTTGTCTTTCCAAGCTGAAACTCATTAGAAAGTTTTTCCCGTAATGTCTTTGGCAGATTGCTCATTTCCTCAAAATCTTCTGCCAGCTTTTGGTGCAGCCACTCATAAACCTGTTTGCCGCGAAATGGCTTTTCTCCAATAGAAATAACCCATTCCTGCATTTCCTCATAATTTAATGAACGAATGTCTTTCCTTTTTAACATAATTTTTCCTTTCCTTTTCTTTTGCAGCAGTTCAAATACAACAACGGGCTATCTTTCTATTACTTTCTTCTGAATTTTGCCAGGAAGAAGCCATCTGTTTTATGTATGCCGGGAAATAGCTGTACATACCCTTTTTCTGTCTGTTCATTATGCAATACTTCTGGCAGATATGGATTCAAACTTACCAGTTCAAATTTATCTTTATATTCCTCTAAAAACCATTGCACATTTTTATCATTCTCTTCCACATTTACAGTACATGTACTGTAAACCAGTGTTCCTCCCTTTTTTACATAGGAAGAAACTGTGGTTAAAATCCTTTTTTGCAACTCTGCCAGTTCTTTTATACTTTCTTTTGAAGTTTTATATTTTATGTCATTTTTCTTTCCAATCACTCCCAGTCCCGAACATGGCAGATCCGCAATGACCAAATCTGCATTCTCTATCCATTCTGCATCAGTTTCTACTGCATTCCAAACCTTTGTTATGACATTATGTGCCTGAAGCCTTTCTCTATTTTCATCAATCATGATTGTTTTATTTTCCGAAATGTCTCTTGCACTAATCATCCCTGTTCCATTCATAAGTTCTGAAATATGCAGGCTTTTTCCCCCAGGCGCCGCACATACATCAATTACTCTGTCATTTTCCTTTACACCTGCTATAAGACCTGCCAGCATAGAACTTTCATCTTGTACACTAAACTTTCCTTCATAAAAACCTGGTAATTTATCTATATAATTATAATTAGAAATTTTAAGTGCTTCTTCTACATAAACTCCATCTTCTACTGTTACACCCTCTGTTTCTAATCTTCTTTTCAAATCCTCTTTCTTTCCATTCCTTCTATTACAGCGGATAGTTGTCTTTTTATCCTCCACAGAAGACATTAACATTTTCTCTGTTACATTTTCTCCATAAGAATCTAACCATAAGGAAACGATCCATTCCGGCATGGAATAAATAACACTAAAATATCCTATTCTGTCTTTTTTTCTGTCAGGATAAGATATGTTTTCTAAATTTCTTGCAATCGTTCTTAATACTCCATTTACAAATCCCTTTAAATGGTAAAATCCCTTTTTGTTTGCCAGTTTTACAGCTTCATTACACGCTGCCCTTTCCGGCACTTGATCCATATATTTCATCTGATACACCCCCATCCGCAGGATATTGCGGATAACGGGTTTTTGTTTTTCTGTTTTTACTTTCGAAAAGATATTGATGATATAATCCAGTTCAATCAAACGTTCCATTACACCTTCTGTTAATCTTGTTAAAAATGCTCTGTCCTGTTTCTCTAAATACTGGTAATTTTTCAATGTGCTTGAAATTACAACATTACTATATTTTCCCTCTTCTAATATTTCTATTAACATGTTAAGAGCTAACTCTCTCATATTTGCATTATTTTCCCTAATTGTCACGAGTCCTGCCTCCAAATAAAATCACTAATCTAAGCAGCTGCATTATAATTGCAATGGTTGCTGCTACATAAGTAAGGGCAGCTGCGGATAATACTTTTTTTGCACCTTTTACTTCTTCGCCATATAAAATACCTGTTTCCTGCAAAATTTCAACTGCTCTTTTAGAAGCATTAAATTCTACTGGTAAAGTGATAAGTTGAAATAATACTGCGAAAGAAAACATAAAAATTCCAATGTTTATTAATATACTATTAAAGCTCAAAAAACATCCCACTAAAATAATCGGAATTGCAAGATTAGATCCAATATTAGCTGCCGGAACCCATGCATGGCGCATGCGAAGCGGCTTATAATCTTTGGCATCCTGAATGGCGTGTCCACATTCATGTGCCGCCACACCTACTGCAGCAATGGAAGTCTTACCATACACACTATCTGACAAACGAAGTGTTTTTGTCCTGGGATCATAGTGATCTGTTAAATTTCCTGAAATTCTCTCAATTGACACATCATAAATTCCCGCGCTTCTTAAAATTTTCTCCGCTGTCTGTGCCCCATTATATCCTGAAGAACAATTTTTCTTACTGTATTTCGAAAATGTTGCTTTTAATTTTAGTGATGCAGCCATTGATATAACCAGTGCAATCAAAATCAAAATATAGGTTGGGTCAAAATACCTGTGATAAAAATATGGCATAATTATCTCTCCTTTTTCAATACTATTCCTTTATTTATTGTATATCCTCTTAAAAAGGCATCAATTTCCATACGTTTCTTTCCTTCTAATTGTACTGTTTCTAATGCTAATGCACCTGCACCTGTTTTTACAATCATTGTACTCTTATCCACTTCTACAACTTCCCCAGGTTCTCCTTCATACTCTCTGTCTATTACTTTAGCATTCCATATCTTCAGTGTCTTATCGTCTAATCCTGTATAAGCACTTGGCCACGGATTTAAGCCCCTAATCAGCCGCTCAATCTCTACAGCACTTTTTTGGAAATCAATACAACCTAATGCTTTATTTAACATTTTTGCATAATTTGATAAATGATCGTCCTGTTTTTCTCTTGTAATGCTTCCTGCCTCTAATTCTTTTAGTGTTTCTATCAGCAAATCTCCACCTATAACAGCCAGCTTATCATGAAGACTTCCTCCTGTTTCTTTTTCTTCTAATTTCACAACTGCTTTCTTTAACATATCTCCTGTATCTAATCCGGCATCCATTAACATGATTGTCACACCTGTTTCCTTTTCCCCATCAATAACAGCCCATTGTATTGGTGCTGCACCACGGTATCTTGGCAGCAGGGAAGCATGCACATTAATACAGCCATACTTGGGAATATCTAAGATTGCCTTTGGCAATATCTGCCCAAAAGCTGCAACCACTATAACATCAGGATTCAAGTTCTGTATTTGTCTGATAAATGCCTCATCTTTTGCCCTAACCGGCTGATATACTGTCAAATTATGTTCCTCTGCCTTTTCTTTTACTGGAGAAAACTGCATTGCCTTTCCTCTGCCCTTTGGCTTATCAGGTTGTGTCACCACGCCAATTACCTCATGACCTGCCTCTATGATTTTTTCTAAAGTTACAACTGCAAAATCAGGTGTACCCATAAATATCACTTTCATAACTAGTACCTTTCCTTTCTATACTAATTACATACTTTCTATTAACAACCTGTAACTGCCAGGAAGTTCCATTTCAAAATAGTTACCTAAACTGTTGCAAACTTTATTCTTCCTCCTCTAACAGTTCATTGACATCATATAATTTACCCTCTACTTTTTCTACATATAAATGACCATCTAAATGATCAATTTCATGACAGATTGCTCTTGCCAATAAAATAGAACCTTCCACTTCGATTTCTTCCATGTTTTCATTTAATGCTTTTACTTTTACATATTCTGGTCTTGTCACTATACCTGATTTTCCTGGAACACTCAAACATCCCTCATGTCCTGTCTGTTCTCCTTCTGTTTCAATAATCTCCGGATTGACCAATATAATCGGCTCATCCCCTTCTGGTGAAACATCAATTACAACAATACGTTTTAAAACACCTACCTGTGGTGCCGCAAGCCCTACTCCATCTGCCTCATACATGGTATCAAGCATATCTTCTATTAACTGCTTTGTACGTTCTGTCATTGTTTTTACTTCTTTACATTTTTTTGTGAGTGCCTCATCGCCCATTTCTCTAATTTGTCTTAATGCCATCTTTATATCCTCTCTTTCCTAAACTTAAGATTTTTTCTATTCCCAGACACTAATAACTGTGCACCGGATCAAAATCAAATTGTACACTTACTTTTTTCTTTTCTTCTTCAAAGCGTGTTTCCATCTCATATTCTAAATGATTTTTTATCAAACGCAGTGTTTTTTCTTCCTTTCC
Source organism: uncultured Lachnospiraceae bacterium (assembly GCA_964422365.1). GTDB lineage: Bacteria > Bacillota > Clostridia > Lachnospirales > Lachnospiraceae > CAYRAV01. Next base: position 10,017 of record CAYRAV010000020.1, read on the forward strand.
CTTCAAATAAAATACAATTCTATAGTAATCTTTTATCTTCCCAACAGAAGCTTTTGCAGGTCCGATAATCTTTATGTTGTCCTGATTTTTTTCAGGAATTGTCCACTCTTTTTGTAAATATTTTTTATTTGCCCACACAAAAATCCCCTGACTTTGTGCATAGTGAAAGATACTTTTTATCAGTTCCTTACTAAGCTTTTCTGCCAGTTCTTCTTTTTTGGAGGTGAGCAAAACTGCAAACATATGCCCCATTGGCGGATAATCGATTAAACTGCGGTTTACAATTTCCTGTTTGTAAAAGGAAAGATAATCATTTTTTGCAGCTGTAACAATACTATAATGCTCCGGCTGATAAGTCTGTATGACTACTTCTCCCGCTTCTTTTCCCCTGCCTGCTCTTCCTGATGCCTGATTAAGCAATTGAAATGTCTTTTCTGCTGCCCGGTAATCATTTGCAAACAAAGATAAATCTGCTGCCATAATACCTACTAATGTTACATTTGGAAAATCATGCCCTTTTACAATCATCTGTGTCCCCACTAATATATCTGCCTGATGATTGGCAAATGCTGATAAAATTTTTTCATGGCCTTCCTTCCCTTTTGTAGTATCCGTATCCATTCTTAATACCCTTGCCTGTGGAAATTCTTTGCCTACTGCTTCCTCTATCTTTTGGGTTCCTGTTCCAAAAGAAGCAATATACTTAGAGGAACAGGAAGGACATATAGAAGGTTTTATGATAGTATGCCCGCAATAATGGCACACAAGTTTCTGTCCTTTTTGTATCTGATGTGCTGTCAGCGAAACATCACAATGAGGACATTTTAACACAAAACCACAGCTTCTACAAGAAACAAAACCTGCATAGCCTCTTCTATTAATAAAAAGCATAATCTGTTGCCCCTTTTGCAATCGGTCTGCTATCAATATTTTTAGTCTGTCACTGAACATGGAGCGGTTTCTTTTCTTTAACTCCTCCCTTAAATCCACAATTTCTACCGTAGGTATTGTTCCTTTTCCGGCACGTTCTGTCAATGTACACAGTTGATAGGTTCCATCTAATGCGTTCTTATAACTTTCAACAGATGGCGTAGCAGAACCTAATATTACCATAGCATTTGTCATCTTTGCTCTTTCTATTGCAACCTCTCTTGCATGATATTTGGGAGGTGTTTCACTTTTATAACTCTCCTCATGTTCCTCATCTAAAATAATCAGTCCAAGATTTTGAAAAGGAGTAAACAATGCGGAACGGGGACCAATCATAATATCAATCTCCCCGTTCTGTGCCCGGATATACTGATCATAACGCTCTCCTCCCGAAAGTCTGGAGTGCAGAATGGAAATTCTTTCTCCAAACCGTTTGTAAAAACGCATAACAGTTTGATAGGTTAATGCAATTTCAGGAATTAACATAATGACTTGTCTTCCACTGGCAACAACATTTTCTATCACTTCCATATATACTTCTGTTTTTCCACTGCCTGTAATGCCATGCAGCAGATAAACTTCCTGTTTTTGCTTTTTATAAGAATCTATCATTCTATCAGCAGCAGTTCTCTGTCCCTGATTTAATTCCCATTTTATTTTTTCCCGTTGTAAATCTTCTTTAATGGGATTTCTATATTGCATCTTTGATGTAATGGAAATCCACTTGTTTTCCTGAAATTTTTTGATTACATCCCGTCCAATGTTTAACTTATTTACTGCAGTCTGAAATTCTATCGTTTCTTCTTTTATTAATTGTTCTAAAAAACGTACCCTTGCCTTGTAATTTTTCTTCTGGCAGATTTTTAATTCCTGCTGTGCTTCCTCTTTGGATAAACAGAAATGAATCCATTTTTTCTCCTGATGACTGACTGTCTTTTTTACAGGCAGTACGGTTCTTAGTGATTCATTCATAGTAGCACCATAATGTTCCCTAATCCAATATGCAAGTTTGATAAAATGTGTTTCCAGCACTACACCATCTGTCATAACTTTTATGATAGGTTTTGTTTTACTGGGATCATATTTGGGTGTATTGGATAATCCAATAATAAATCCTTTTATTTGCCGGTTTCCTGCACCAAAGGGAATATAAACCTGTGCTCCAATCACTGCATCCTTTTCATATTCCGGTGGTATGGCATAGGAATAGGTTTTGTCTAAATTTTCATGTGATATATTCACAATAATATCTGCATAAAGCATACTTATTTCAACGCCTCTACAATTTCATCAATGTGCATTCCCCTAGAACCTTTTAACATAATGGCATCTCCCTCTTTTAAATAAGATTTCAGATAAGAGACTGCTTCTTCATTAGAAGAAAAACTTTTTATAAAAATATCTGTTCCTTCTGTCTCAATTGCTTTTGCAATAAATGATGCCTCTGTTCCTACTGTAAATACCGTATCAATTTTCTTTCCTTGTTTTTCTAATGCTGCAATATAGGTTCCTACTTCATAATGGCATTTTTCAGAAACATCTCCTAATTCCAATACATCTGCCAATAATGCAATTCTTCTTGCAACTGCAGGCATTTCTAATAATACATGGATACCGCTTTTCATGGAATCCGGACTTGCATTGTAAGTATCATCAATGATTTTCACACCATCCCGTTCATATATCTGTCCGCGCATAGCAATAGGCCGATACGTTCTTAACCCTTCTTTTGCCGCACATGGTGCAATTCCAAACTGTTCCGCTGCTGCAAGTGCAGCTACTGCATTATTTACATTATGAATACCTAATACAGATAAAACCACATCTTCCCTGCTTGTTTCAGATACATAGGTAAAATGTGTTTCTTCCCCTACTGTCTGCACATTTTCTGCATAATATGCATTCGTATTCCCCTGTCCAAAGGAAACTACTTTTGTTTTTTTCATGGCATCTTTTGTTGGCTGATCCATGTCTACTGCCCGCTTATCTTCCTGCAGCAAACAAGATAACATATCATCTTCTCCATTGATATAAAGCCGTGCCTCAAACTGTTCTCGCTCTCCAAAATGGTTAATAATATTCAGCTTTTCTTTTCTAATGTTTTCTCTGGAACCTAACTGTGCAATATGTGAAACACCAATGTTCGTCATAACTGCAATTTCAGGGCAGGCAATATTGCAAAGACGCTGCATTTCCCCCCTTTCACTCATCCCCATTTCAATAACTGCTATATCATGTTCCGGTTCTATCTGAAACATCATAAGCGGAAGCCCAATCTGGCTGTTCATATTCCCTGCAGTCTTTAATACATTTTTTTCTACTGCCAATGCTGCAGCTATCATTTCTTTTGTAGTAGTTTTCCCTACACTTCCTGTAATTCCAATAATGGGAATAGGAAACAGGTTTCGATAGTAAGCACCAAACTGCTGTAACGCTGTCACTGTATTTTCTACCTGAATGTATGCTTTGTCTTTGTTTAAATCACTGCTGTCTTCGGTATGTTCTGAAGTAAATGCAGCGGCTGCTCCTGCATCTAATGCCATTGTTATAAATTTATGGGCATCTACTCTTTCCCCTATAATGGGAACAAATAAGGTTCCCTGATTAATTTCTTTAGAATTTGTAGAAACACTGGTTACTGCTTCCTCAGGATTGCCACAAAGAAGTTTCCCATTTACCGCTGCTACAATATCTTTTATTTTAACTGGCTGCATAAATCATTGTATCCTTTCTCATTACTTTTTCAATTCTTCTAATACTTCCTGAATAAGTTCTCTCTCATCCATATGATATTTTTTCCCCTTGATTTCCTGATAATCTTCATGACCTTTTCCTGCCAGAACAATAACATCGCCTTCTTCTGCATGTTCCATACAGTACCGGATGGCCTCTTTTCGATCTGGTATTGTGACATACTGCCCATCTGATTTATGGATACCAACCAGAATATCATCTATAATTGCCTGTGGCTCTTCATCTCTTGGATTGTCAGAGGTAACGACTGTTAAATCTGCTAATTTAGAAGATACTTCTCCCATTTCATAACGTCTTAATTTGGAACGGTTTCCACCGCAGCCAAATAAGCAGACAAGACGTTTGGGATTGTATTCTTTTAAGGTGGTTAAAAGACTTTCCAGGCTCATTGCATTATGGGCATAATCAATCATTAATGTAAATTTATCGGATATTGGTACCATTTCCACGCGCCCTTTTACCTGTACTCCTTCTAATGCCTTTGTAATATCCTCTTCTTTGACACCAAAATGATTGCAGATTGCAATGGCTGTAAGGGAATTATATACACTGAATCTTCCAGGAATATCAATCTCTACTTTCATATCCACAGCACCCGTAATATCATATGAAACTCCAAGATACCCTGGTCTTTTCACTAATTGTACTTTAGATGCTTTCAAGTCTGCATTTTCAGAGAATCCAAATGTTTCTATATTACATGTATGACCCTCTAATATCATGTCCAAATGCCCATCATCTGCGTTGACAATTCCATGCCTGCACTGTTTAAATAACATTCCTTTACACGCCGCATACTCTTCAAAACTGCTGTGTTCATTGGGTCCGATATGGTCAGGCTCTAGATTGGTAAAGATGCCATAATCAAATGTAAATCCACTTACTCTGTGTAACATAAGTCCTTGTGAAGACACCTCCATCACAGCACACTTACAGCCGGCATCCACCATTTCACGAAAACTTTTCTGCACAAGATAGGATTCTGGCGTGGTATTGCTTGCAGGCATTTTCTTATCACCAATAATGGTTTCTATTGTTCCAATCAAGCCTGTCTTAAATCCTGTATTTTCTAAAATAGAACGTACCATATACGTAGTGGTTGTTTTGCCTTTTGTTCCTGTGATACCTATGGTCTTCAGTTTTTCAGCAGGATAGCCGAAAAATGCTGCTGAAGTATAGGCAAGTGCTAATCTTGTATTTTCTACTTTGATGACTGTAATTTGTTCTGGTGCTTTGACTTCTTTTTCCACAATAACTGCAGCAGCCCCTTTTTCTACAGCCTGTTCTATAAAATTATGTCCATCTGCAGCTGCACCACTAATGCATACGAATACACTGTCTTTGCATACTTTTCTTGAATCGTACACCAATTCTGTAATTAGGATGTTTACTTCTCCCTGAACACAAGTATATTCCATTCTTTCTAATAAATCTTTTAATTTCATAATACCTTCCTCCCCTACATTCATTTACTATCTCTTCAACAAATCCCAAGCAGAATTGCTCATCCCGCTTGGCAATCTGTGTATATGCATGTGGATGCTGCATATGTGCATACTCTTTTACGAACCTCCCATACTGAATAGTTTATAGTGATGCCAAAGATGCAAGGCATGGGAGTTTTGTAACTATTTTTATATATTCATCTCACCATCAAATACTACTGTAGCTGGTCCTGTCATAAATACTGTCTCTTTTTCCTGGTCATATTTGATTTTTAAATCGCCGCCTTTTAAATGTACGAGTACTTCATCTTCTGTTTTATGATTCAACACACATGCTACCACACTGGCACATGCCCCTGTGCCACATGCCCATGTTTCTCCTGATCCTCGTTCCCAAACACGCATGTTTATTGTATGGCGGTCAATCACTTGAATAAATTCTGTATTGACACGATCAGGAAAAATTTTATTATGCTCAAATAATGGACCTGTTTTTTCTATTTCTACTTTTTCTACATCCTCTACAAAAACAATGGCATGTGGATTTCCCATAGAAACACATGTCATCTCATACTGCATCCCGGCTATGTCAATCATTTTTGCAATCACTGTATCTTCTTCACTAATCACAGGTATTTGCTCTGCTTTTATTACCGGTGCACCCATATCTACTTTTACTGTTGCTGCTTTGCCGTTTTCTATATTTAAATCCAACGATTTGATACCTGCCTTTGTGTCTACTGTAATCTTTGTTTTTTCTGTCAAACCATAATCATACACATATTTTGCTACACAGCGGATTCCATTTCCACACATAGCTCCCTCTGAGCCGTCAGCATTATACATTTTCATTTCAAAATCTGCCTTAGAAGATGGACAGATTAAAATCAATCCGTCTGAACCAATGCCAAAACGTCTGTCACTGACTATTTGAGCTGTTTCGTTTGGATTTTCAACTTTTTCTTCAAAACAATTGACATAAACATAATCATTTCCACATCCATGCATTTTTGTAAATTTCATAATTTTTTGCCTCCTTTACAACCAGCTCTAAATCTTAATGTGCTAGAGCGTATTTTAAAATTGCTTGTTACAAGATGTGCGTCACAATTTGTGGGAGATTTGTTCCAAATTTATGAGTTACAGCAGGCTGCATCGATTAAATTTGGGACAAATAACACACAAATTGGGGCATGCAGATTGGGGCAATGAATATTCAAACACACTCTGGTGCGTGTTTGAATATTGCCTGGTACACTTCTACGCTACATCTTGTCTGGTACTTCCATTCCAAGAATATCTGTACATACACCTAAAACATTTACTGTCAATGTAATCAACGCAATCCATGAATCCTGTTTTTCCTTGTCTTCTTCTGCAATAATTTTATTTTCTCCATAAAATCTGCTAAATGTGTTGGATAATTCATAGATATACTGACAAAGCTTATGCGGTGCATTTTCATTGTATGCTGTTTCTATTACATCATTATATTTGCTAAGTGCCAGCATTAAATCAGTTTCAGAAGCACTTCCTGCTGGTTTGATTGTAGTTGGCAATGTTTCTGTTTTTGTCAATTCTTTATATTTTGCCAAAATAGATTTGATACGCACCATTGTATATAAAATATATGGTCCTGTATTTCCTTCAAAAGAAGAAAACCTCTCAATGTCAAATACATAATCTTTTGAAGCCTGATTTGACAAATCTCCATATTTTAATGCTGCAACTCCAACTTTTCTAGAAATTTCCCCTGCCTCTTCTTCAGATATTTCTATATCCTTATTTTCCATATTTGCCTTAATTTTATCATAAACTGCATCTGTGACAATTTTAATCAGGCTCTCCAGACGCATGACCCCGCCTGCTCTTGTTTTAAATGGTTTTCCATCCTTTCCATTCATTGTACCAAAACCTAAAAACGTTAAATTTACATTATCATCTACGATTTTTGTTTTCTTTGCACAGCGGAATACCTGTTCAAAATACAATTCCTGGCGTTTGTCTACCACATAAGTGATAGCATCCGGCTGAAATAATTTCACACGTTCTACAATAGTGGCAAGGTCTGTTGTATTGTATAATGTAGCCCCATCTGATTTTAAAATCATACATGGTGGAATTTCCTTTGTGTCTGTTTCTTCTTTTACATCTACAACCAACGCACCATCACTGATATAAGCATATCCACCCTCTTTCATTTCCTTTACCATATCCGGAATATAGGCCTGTGCATCACTTTCCTTTTTCCATAAATCAAATGCAACATTCAACTTTTCATAATTTTTCTTCAAGTCATTTACAGATACATTTAATATATGATTCCAAAGGGCTTTGTATCCCGGTTTTCCACTTTGTAATAAAAAGGTTGCATTTTGTGCCTCTTCTTTAAATTCTGGATGTTCTTTTGAATATGCATTCGCATAAGGATAAATCTCTTCTAATTCTGAAATGGTAAATGGCGGTTCTGCCGGGTATTCTCCTTCATAATTATCATCAAAATATACCCATTCCGGATGACGTTTTTTATATTCTGTAATAATTAATCCCATCTGTAATCCCCAGTCACCTAAATGTACATCGCCGATTACATTATGTCCCATAAACTTCCCAAGACGTTTGATACTTTCTCCAATAATGGCAGACCGAAGGTGTCCTACATGCAGCGGTTTTGCAACATTGGGACCACCATAATCAACAACAATCGTTTTTGGCTCTTTGCTTTCCTCACAGCCATATTTCGCTGCTGCTGCCATTTTATTTACATAATCAGATAAAAATCCATCACTCAAATTGATGTTGATAAATCCCGGTTTTACAGATTCTATACTTTGAAATGTTTTGCTGCCCTTTAGTAAGGCTGCTACTTCATCTGCAATCATAAATGGGGCCTTTTTGTATTTTTTTGCTCCTGCCATTGCACCATTACACTGGTACTGACATAAATCCATACGATTAGAAATGGTTACTGCACCTAATTCTCTGTCATATCCTGCCTGTTCAAAGGCATCTTTTACTTCCTTTGCAATCAAATCTATGATTTTCTCCATTTGCGTGTCTCCTATCTGTATTACTTATGTTTCCGGGCAGCATTAGATACTTGGATATACGATACCACCCTTTACTTTTACACTAAATTTCATTATAGCATACTTTAAAAGGCAAATCCATATTTTATTCCATAACTTTCCGCATTACAGTTACCATTCAGACATACAGAAACGATTGTACAATCTATCTTTTCTCTGCCCACAACGAACCAATATCATTTTCATCATAATCCGTAGAAATGATTTCCTTTTCAGACTGCCTTGCATAAACGCCTGCAAATTTTCCATTATATAAATACAGCCCAAGCAAATTACTATATTTTTTAAACTTTGGTTGTGCTTTTTTACAATCAATATTATAACTTTTATATGGAATAACATATTCCTGTAATAGATACTTCTTGTTCTTATGCTGCTCTAATATGTTCTTCCACTCTTTTTCACTGTATTTCTTACCATCAAAAATTCCTTTTGCCCCATATGAATCTTCCGGTTTGATAATCCAATTGTCTTTTGTTTCTTCTACTTTATATTGTGCAATAGTTTCTGTGGTAAGACGGACGGTATGTGGAATATGTTCTTTGATAAATGTAATTTCATTCTCTTCTAATAATGCAGCTGTTTCCGGCATATGCAATACCTGAAAGATAATTTTATCATGGATAATCTGTGTACAAAAATTTCCTATCAGACATACATTTTTTTCTTCCACTGCCTTTAAAAAATCTGTCACTTCGGCCTTCTTTTCTAATATATCTGTTGTTACGGCCCGTCTGTAAATAACATCTATTATTTTTCCTGTTTTAGAATACAGCCTTTTTCCATTATATGCCAATTCTCTGATTTCACATACTTCTGCCGTAAATCCTCTTCTTTCAAAAGCTTTTTTAAATTCTTCAAATTCTTCCATAGAACAGCCTTTTTCTAAAAAATCCACAATAGCTACATGTGCATTTGCTGTATACTTTGAATCTGTTTTGTATATATTTTCTAATTCTTCCGCCCATGTATCAAATAATTCAAAACTATGTAATTTATATTCTTTTATCAATTCCTCATATACTGTTGATTTTTGAAATGCAATACTTAATTCTCTATCTTCATTCATGGAACTGCAGCCATCAGCATTAAATTCACAGAATTTATAGGAATAATCTTCTTCATTTAAGAAAAGATCCACTCTTGCAATTGGCAGCAGATTGTCATATTCCGGCACATTTAGTATCATTTTTTCTAATTCTTTGTCTAAACCAAATAATTTCCGATATTCTTCATTACAAATATATTCATTCATAATCTTCATTAAAATCTTATATATCGTTTCTGCTGCTGACTGAATGACTGTTTTTGCCTCTTCTGTAAATATTTTAGGAATATACAAAGAATAGATCGTTTCTCCTTTATACTTTGCAGTAGAGTGTTCCAGATACTCTAATACTTTTCTTCCTGATGCAATATTTTCTTCAAAATTTTCTTGAATATACTGTTTACATTTTAAATTCATTTTTTTCATTTATATTACCACTTCTAAACTAACTTCTCCATTTTATCCTTTCCTCTGTTTTTCCTTCCCTATTTTCTCATAATTTCTTATCATTTACAAGATATCAGCCTGCAATATTCATATTCTGTTCCTCCTCTCTGTCAATTTGACATATACTTTTACATAGTAAAACTATACTTTGCATCTTACTATTATATCAATTTTTTATAGTAAATATTCATAACTATTCCTAATATTAATATGTAATTGATATCTACTAGAGCGTGTTTGAAAATTGCTTGTTACAAGATGTACGTCACCATTTGTGGGGAATTTGTTCCAAATATCCATACCATGCCGGACGAAGTCCGCCAGTCCGAAAGGGCATGAGTTGCGGGATACCCGAATGGGTACGCAAAGCGGGGCATGCAGATTGGAGCAATGAATTTTCAAACACGCTCTAGGAAGTACAGTTAATGTCTATAGTCCATGACGTTCAAAACCTTCCCAACAACTTTATACCCCTCCACGATAATATATTGGATGTGCTCTGCACTAAAAAACAATAAATCTGCTGAGCTGTTACCTAATTTGTGAAAACTGTACTATCACAAATTGAAATTACCCACAAAATTATAATAGTATAAGGAGCATCCAGCACAAATGTGCTGTTGCTCCTTATACTATCACTCTTTTTCTTTATATAGCCACCTGTATAATCCAGAGCGTGTTTAAAAATTGCTTATTACAAGATGTATGTCACAGTTTGTGGCAATAAATTTTCAAACACACTCCGGCATTTTACTATGGCTGTATCTGCACCTTAATGTTTCCCATTCCACACTCTAATTTCAGTATTTTTTCTCCATTTCCTTTTTCTTTCTCCGTTCCAAATCCAGAATAATTTTCATCATTAATCTTCACTTTACCCATTCCACATTCTATCGAACATTTGTATTCTTCTATATTGTCTTTCAAATTCATTACAATTTTTCCCATTCCACAATTAGCAGCACAGGATTTTTCAACCATGCCATCCAACACAATCTCGCCCATTCCTGCCTCTAATTCTAATTCATTCGCAGTAACATTCTGCAGACTTAATGTTCCTGCTCCTACTTCTACATCTGCACAATCTGTGACAGAAATGTTTTCCATTGTTCCCTCTCCTGCTCCTACAGACACTTCCAAATTCTCACAGTACAAATTAGAAACTGTAAGACTTCCTGCTCCTACCTCTAAAGATACATCATCAAAATGCGTTTCCTTTGGAACAGTTACAATCAGTTTTGAATTACCTTCATCTGTAAAACCAATATTTAATTCATTATCATCCCAGAATATCCCAAAATTATTAAAAAAATTATGGCTCTTTCTGCTTATTTTTAAGGATCCATCCCTATTTTCCATTTCTAACTTTTCAGGCTTTATTCCTATTCCTGATACAGAAAACTTCTCACCTTGTTTTATCTCCAAGTTTGTAAACTCAAGCGAAATCTCAATGTTTTTAACATCTGTATAAGTTTCATTTATTGTAATTTCATCTGATAATTGTTCCTTCTTACTCATATGTTTTCCTCCTTCCATACAAAAACCTGTTACTGCAAACACAATTCCTAACACAAGACATACAAGACAAATTTTCAACCACACAGATTTCAACTTTTTCATGATACATAATCTCCTTTCCCATGAAGTATTTTTTTCGTTTTCTTTACCAGCCATTTTATGAAAACCGGAATAGCTCTTGTAACAAGCAGCAATGCACCCCCTAACAACATGCCTCCGGCACTGATACAAATGAATCCTATTCCGATTTCCAGCAGTCCCAAAGATACAATACCTGTTAATGTTACAGCTCCATATAAAACTGCTGTAATACCTCCAACAAGCAATCCCACAGCTAATGCAAATATCCCTACTGTCAAACCTATTATGCCGCATAACAATCCAAGAAGAACGCTTAACACTGCCAGAAGAACGCTTCCCCAGATTGGTAATGTAAGCACTGCAATAATAACTATGATATAATTCTTTTGCCGTCCTTCCTCAGTTTTATATGGATTGCCATCCCTCTGCCATCCAGATTCATTATGATTGTATTGTGTTTCTTCACCCTGCCCGAAGTTTTTCTGTTCTATATCTTCTTTTTTTAATGAAACTGCTACTGGCGAAGCCATCTGTCCATTCAGAGAAATACTATGATTTTCATTCTGTTGTTTCTCCTCCTCATAACCACGTTCCGTATAAATAGCTCTGTCTTCTCCCCTTAACCCTGCCTTAATTGATTCTGCCACCTTTTTAGGAGATTTCAACTCCTCTATTACTTCTGCTTCTTTCTCTACTCCTGCATCATCAAAATAGGATTCGTAATATTCTAATGCCTCATTCTTTTCCTCTTCTGAAATACACCTAAGAAGTTGTTCTAATTCTTCCATGAACTCCGCCCTGTTCATCTACATCACCTCCGCAAAAATTCCATTTATCTTTCCTGCATATTTATTCCATTCCGATACATACATTTGTAATTGTGCCCTTCCTGCTTCTGTTACTTTATAATATCTGCGGTTTCTGCCGCCACATTCCATATCATAAGCTTCCAGACAATTGTCCTTTTTCAGGCGGCGTAAAACCGGATATAATGTTGATTCTGAAATCTCAATTACATTCCTTACATCCTGTGTAATTTTGTAACCATAAGTGCCTTCTTCATCTCTTGACACAACTGCCAGAACGATAGCATCCAGAAGCGCAGCTCCCGTATTAAAAATCATGCAATCCCTCCCAAATATTCTTCTCTGCAACAGTTTAAATTGCATATTATATTACTTAAATATAAAAAATAATGCTGTTCTTTTGTATAATATTATTTTTTTCTCAATATTATATGTTATATAATATAATACAAATTATGATATGTCAAGTTTTTTCTATCAACAAAAAAGCCACCTGGATATCAATCCAAATGACTTTTAAAATAACTTTTTTGTTTCTGACTTTTTTCATCAAAATGGTAATGCAAAAACTATGATTCAAAAAATGCATCATCTGCCTCTTTTGCTTGTATCATTCTTTCTTCAATATAATTCTCAAGCACTCTCACTGTTCCCGAAACATGAAGAGGACTGCTGTTAATACACATATCATAATATCTAGAGTCTCCCCATTTGCTGTCAGAATGTCTGTTATGATATTGTTTTCTTGTCCGATCATGCCTTGCCATCTTTGACAACGCATCCGCTTTGCTTAAATCATATTTTTTCATTACACGTTCTAGTTTATGCTCTTTATCTCCACTAATAAATATAGAAATTAATCCTTCGAAATCTTTCAGCACAGTTTCTGCACAACGCCCTACAATAACAAAAGATTCTCCTTTCACAGCTTTCTCTCTAATAAAATCAAACTGAATCTCTGCAAGAATTTCCTCCATAGAATTGGTATACTTTCCAACTCTTCTTGATAATACAAAATTTCTTGGCCTCTCATCATACTTCTCAAGGAATTCCACTTTCACATTCATATGCTCTGCAATTTCATCGAGCATACTTCTGTCATAAAACTTAAGCCCCAGATGATCTGCAATTCTTTCAGCAATCTCATGACCGCCGCTGCCAAACTCACGGCTTATGGATACAATAATCTGTTTTGACATATAATACCCCCATTCTGAAACAATTTTTTACATAATGCTGCCTTTTCTACAACTCCTAACAATAACGCAGGAAAATAAATATCATTGATATTATCATTACAATCACTGCTGCGGGAACTGCTGTTTTACAATATTTTCCCCATCCAATCATATATCCACTCTTTGCTGCAACGGAAGTGCCAACTACATTAGCAGAAGCACCAATTGGTGTTGCACTGCCTCCAATGTCCGTTCCCATAGAAAGTGCCCATGCAAGCGTTGAAAGTTCCACTCCTTGTGCAGCTGCAAGACTCTTGATAACCGGAACCATCGTGGCAGCAAATGGTATATTGTCAACCAATGCACTGGCAATTCCTGATACCCATATAATAATTGCTATCATAATTTTCTGATTGCCTTTGCTGACAGAACCAATAAAATCTGCTATTATTTCAAGTATACCTGTCTGCTCAAGTCCTCCTACTACGATAAAAAGCCCAATAAAGAAGAGAAGCGTCTTATAGTCCACTTTTTTTAAAAGCTTTGGTGCATATTTTCCAGAAGCTGCTATCGTAACAATTGCGGCTATCGCTCCAATAAACGCTACTGTAAGGCCTGTCTGTGCATGTGTCACAAGCAGGACTACTACACATGCAAATATAATGCTGCTGATTATGAAGTCTTTTTTGTTGGTAATCATTTTTTTTGGACTTGGCATAGAAGATGTATCAATTTCTACTGTATTTTGCATTGCTAACTCTTTGTGAAATACGACCAAAAAGTATATCACTATAAAAACAAGGCTTATCGCTGCCATAATACCTGTATTTGTAATAAAGTCATGAAAAGAGTATCCCAGTGCTATTCCGATAATAATATTAGGCGGATCCCCGCACATGGTGGCTGAGCCTCCCAGATTGGCACAAAATATCTCTGATAATATCATTGGAACAGGGTCAAACCGCATAAGTTTTGCCAATTCTATTGTTACTGCTGCAAGAAAGAGAATTACTGTAATACTGTCAATAAACATTGCAAGAACAGAAGACATAAGCATAAACGCAATAAACAGTGGAATAGGCTTATAGTTGACAAGTCTTGCCAGCCACATACAAAGCCAGCGGAAAAATCCTGCCTTTGCCATACCCTCAACCATTACCATCATACCTGCAATGAAAATAATAGTAGCCCAATTAATTCCAGCTGTGGATTCCTCTGCACTCCCTGCTGCATACCAAAATTCCAGTGTGAAGATGCTTTTCAAATTCAAAGTTTCAATTATTGCCCCTGTATCTCTCATAACAATACCAAACACACCAACTATCGTCAAAAATCCACATGCTAATGTAATGTACTGCCTTTCAATTTTATCCATTACAATCATAACAAACATAAGAATAAATATGATTACTGCCATAATTTGTGCGATTGCCAATTTTATCATCTCCTTACACAACTGCTCTTTATAAAATGTTATGTTATTTTACTTCATCTACTGTTGCAATGTTTCCATATAGTCCCACCTTTCACAACTGAATTTTCTAACACTCTGCCCTTTTGTTTACTTTTTCTTATTCTTGTCCTGCTTGTCCGGATCATAGCATAACACTCTTAATACCATTGCCGCTCCACCAAATATAAATATGATCATAATCAAATATTCAAACAAACTTTTTCTAACAAAATGGAACTGAATACTCATAATAATTGCTGCAACAATAATCACTACTCCAATCCCCGTCATAATCTTTGCACCAAATGAATCAAAGTTCACAAACAGCCATACAATTCCTACAATAAAGGGCACAATTACCAATCCTTGTGGTACATTCATTCCGCCGCCAAAATGTACATATCCACCTGAAAAAGCACCATGTACTTCTACAGACTGAAACAGCCAATATAAACCTGCTGCCAGCATTGCCAGCCCTCCAAAAAAAATTAATAATGAATTTTTGCTATTCTTCATAATCTTAATTCTCCTTTGTCTTTTTTATTTTATCCTTTTTTGTATTACAAGATGTATCATTCATACCAAAATTTTTTCATATCATATTTTTTTACAAATGCACAAGTATCAGGTAATTCAAAAATACGAATATCCTTGTTTTCTTTATCTCTTTCTGTAAAATTTTTATTGTCAGGCAGTGTATATATTCTGTTTGTCTCTTTATTGTAAAAACTTCCATTATTTTTACAATATGGTACATCTGCATTATCTTCCAGCCCGTATAAACCTGCCGTCTCATCCACCAGATATTGATACCAGTAAGAAGCCGGCTTATGACTGCTGTTAAATACATATAAATAATAAGAACCTTCTCCTAATGTTGAATCATTTTCCAATTCCATATAAGTCTGCTGATACTGTGTTGGAAATACTTCTGGTACTTCAAGCTTTGTTTCTAATACTTTTTCCTCTTCTGCTGCTTCTTCTTGTGCCTGCTCTTCTAACTCACTTTGTCCCTGCTTTTCATATAAATATTTTTTATATGGTGTCTTTTTCCATCCACTCTCTTCACCAATAATATATTTTACCTCTGGTTTTGCACTATTAATACTGTTTATACGAATAATAGAAGACATGTTCCTGCTGCTTACAATAATACCATCCCCAGATGTACTAACCAGAGAATTTAATCCAATCCAATCTGCTTTCTTCTTATTTTCTCCCTTCTGTGTATTTTTTAATACTTTCGGAAAAATTTCTGTAAAATCCAATAATTCTTTTGTCTTCCCTGTTTTTAAGTCTAGTGAAACGATCAAATCGCTTACTGTTTTCCGCTTCTTACTATCTTTGCTTGCAATCATTAAAATCTGACCATATCCATTGTAAACAAACCGTTCCTGATTATATCCCTTAAACCGCCACACATCTTCTACTTGTCCCAATGCATTGACAGATGCAAAGGCATTTTTATGAATGGCATATATCATTTTATTATTTTGAAATAACACCTGGCTTGTTTTTGATTGTTCTAATGGCAGTTCTCCTCTTAATACCCCTGAATTATCATATAACCATATATATTTTTCTCCCAAAAGATAATAAAATCCATTCGCTTGTTTTTCTTCTGTCAATTCTTCTCCTTTTTTCGAAACCAGCTGTACTTTTGCCTTCGACTGTAAATCAGGCACTTTTATAGAAAATATCTTCGTTTCTACCAATTTTTTCGATTTATTGTACATCTTCCATATCATATAATTGGTTTTTCCAGGCACAAAACCAGTAATCTGATACTGATGTTCCCTGGTCAGATTGTCTTTCCCTTCATTTTTTAATGTCCTTGTAAAATCCGGAATACTATCTTCTTCCACTCTGATTGTATAGCGTATACTTACTGGTTCTGTTGTTTCAAAATATGCATACAAAGACAAATTATTTGTACCATATACATTCCATACCAGCATCGGTTTCTCAAATACAGCATCTATTCCCCGTTTTTTCTTATCTAATAATTTTCTTCTTTCTGAAGAAACAGATGTATCATAAATTTTAGATAACGGAATGGAATCTAACTCTAACATTTCTGCTGGTTCTGCCTTTGCTAAATCATACTCCTCCTTCGTTCCATCTTCAGGAAGCAAATCCAACTCTTCCGCCGCCGCTTTCTCTTCTCCCTTACTTTCACTCTGATTCATACGGGACAGCCCAAAGGTAATGCCTCCTAACACGCCCAATGTTAAAATCGTTGTAATGACTATTGTTAACACTATTTTTTTCATATATGTTCCCCCTTTAGTTATTCATTATTTAAATTTACTTTACTAATCATAAGTTATTCTATACTTATCTTTTTCCAGACATGTTATGTTGTCACAGTTTAGCCATTGTCTCTTACATTTTATCTTAGCACCAGCTGCAGCAAACCAAATAATGTACTGTTATCATCCTCATCATACAAAAATTCTTTTACTGCTAATGGAACATCTGTAATAATATTATCGACACCTAATTGACTCATTCTGTTCATTTCTTTCTTTGTATTAACGGTCCATACATGCACTTCCTTGCCCCGCTTATGTGCTCTTCTTAAGATACCTTCTGTAACAAAACTAGACTTCATGCTAAAAAAATCAATATTATCATCATCAAAGTAATTACCATATGCACTGGAAATAATATATCCTGTCCGAATATCCGGATTTAATTCTTTTACTATCTGAAGTGTTTTCTGATAGATTGATGTAATAATACACTGTTTTTGAAATCCATACCGTTCTATCAGTTCTACCACTTTTCTTTCCAATTCATCTGTATTTTTCTTAGATTTAATTTCAATATTTAATTTTATTCTTCCTTTACATAATTCTACTACTTCCTCGAGCTTTGGTATCTCTGTTCCTATAAATTCACTGCCAAACCATCCCCCTGCTTCAAAACTCTTTAGTTCCTCATATGTGTAATCTGCCACAGTTCCTTTTACCCTGGCAGTGCGCCACAAACTATTGTCATGCATCAGTACAATTTCTCCATCTTTTGTCAATTGTACATCTATTTCTGCATAATCTACCATATTTTCTATTGCTGCCTTTATAGCAGGAATTGTATTTTCCGGAGCCTCTTTAGAGCACCCTCTGTGGGCAGTAATTTTAATAGTATCCATAGAATCAAAGATTCTCTCTCTTCCATTATAAATCGTGTCATAAGTAAAAAAGATATCCAGACATAGCAGAAAAAATGCAGAACATAAAATCAATTTTCTATGAGCAATTCTTTTATGTTCCTCTTTTGCCATCTCATGCTCCACAATATTATGTTCCTCTCCAATTTCTTCTTTACAGATACAATAAGCAGCTATGATAAAAGCTATGTGCAATAAACTGCCAATCATTCCTATAAAGCATACAATATAAATCAAAATATGGTCATACATAGTCCAGTACACAGAAATTTTCAGTTCACTTGGAATAAACAATAAAACGATTACTGCTCCTGCTGTTAAAGCAGCAATGCATAGACAAATCAAAAAAATGGTAGTAATCGCCTGCAATGAAATACTGCACAGGAAAATTCTCATAATATGATTCTTCCATAAATTTCTGCTTTTTCTTCTTGCCTCTTTTCTTGTCATTCCTTCTAAAATCATATAAGGTAATTCCCAAAAATGAAGCATTGCTTCAATGACTCCTAATACTACTACTATAGCTAAAATCTCTTTTACAATTCCAATCTTAAGAAAAGAGTTTAAAATATACTTAGGCATTCTAAATTTGCTGAAAATCCATACAATAATTGGAATGTTTAAAAATAAAGTTAAAATCCATGTATCCGGCAATAATAATACATTTTTCGGCTTTACTAACATAAGAAATCTTTTTCCTGTAAACATTACAATATGCCAGATAGTACAGTTTTCCTGTTTTCTCCAATGATACAGCATACTCACTGCCAATGTTGCTAACCACAACAACACAATTCCCACAACGGCCAATATACAAAATATACTGAAAATTACTAATGGTTTTTCAAAAAAGTCCATCATTAATTCTGAAGTCAGATAACTATATCCGACTTTCCTTAATACTCGGTAGGATATATGATCAAAAACAGGCAAAAGTACAAGCATGGCTGCTATCATATAAAATAATTCCAATCCCAAATAAGCTGTTATACGATAAAAAAATAGTTCTTTTGTTAATACCATAATTGATTTTTTACGTTTCTTTTTGCCAGTTTTTTTATGTCCTCTTTCTTCTGTTTTTATATTATCTTCAGAGTGCTCTTCTAACTCCTGATATTCTTCCTTTTTCTCTTTCTCCTTACTCATACATTACCTTATCCACTTCACTATACTCAATATGCAGCAGGCATCTGCCCTATGTAGATTCCCCTCAAACACAAAAAGTGAAAGGGGCTTTCTTTCACACTTTATTACATTATTATATCATTTTCTTTAAAAAGATACAACAAATCCATACATTCCATTTTATTTATGTTATAATTCTGCTTGCAGAAATAGTCATACAATCTGCTTGCAGAAACACACTCTAAAACAGCTTGTACAACTATTTCCATAATGCCAGCATCCAGCATGAATAATGATTGGCGGCCAAATAGCAGCCTTATTTATCATCAACTTTTTCTGTAATTGACTTTATAAACTATTGTAATATCTCTAATATTTCTGCTTTAGGCTGTACTCCTACTGTCTGTTTTACAACTTCTCCCTCTTTTATTACAAGCAAAGTTGGAATAGACATCACATCATATTTCTCTGCCAGTTCTGGTTCTTTGTCTATATCAATTTTACATATTTTTGCATCCTTGACTTCCTCTGATAGTTCTTCTATGACTGGTGACAACATTTTACACGGCCTACACCAAGCTGCCCAAAAATCAATCAATACTGGTTTTTCTGACTGTAATACCTCCTGTTCGAAATTTTCCTTTGTAACATGAATTGCTCCCATAAAATCGCTCCTTTCTTTTATCTTTACAACGTTTTTTGCTTTTATTTTTCTTGATTATTCCAACGTTGTAATATTTTAGCAGATACTTCTATCCATTTCTGCATGTTCTTTACCCAACTATATTTTTTACAATTAATCATATATTATAACTCAAATTTAGCTTTTCTTATATTCAAATGCTGGGCCTGCATTTTCACACTGCCATAATAATTTTACCATTCCTATTCTTTATGTCAAGAAGCAAAAGTATTGATGATTCAGCAGCTTATACAAAATCAAATAATAATTGATGCTGTTAAAAAAATACTTATAGTGTGTTTGAACATTGCTTATTGATGTATACTATGGCATAATTAGACATTCTCCATACTTTTTCAATAGCATTTGACATTTTTTCTTAATTTTATACTTATGTAAAAATACTTTTATAATTTTTACTATTTTTCTATTTGAAATTCACAATATAACAGAGCAATAGCTTGCCGGAACAGCTATAATTCCAGTCTTTCCAGTGCATTCCGTTTTTCTTCCATACTGGTTAATGTATACATTCTGGTCGTTTCTACATTGGAATGTCCTAAAATATCTGCTAATTCCAGAATATTTCCTATTTCTTTCATATAGGTTTTGGCAAACAGATGACGAAAACTGTGGGGATATACTTTTTGCGGCTCTATACCTGCTTTTTTTGCTATTTTTTTTAACATTTTCCAAATTCCGGTTGTATCTAGCGGTTTTTCTCTGCTCCGCCCAAAGAAAAGATATCCACTAGAAATTTTTTCTTTTTTACAGTATTCGTGTAATAATTGTATTAAGCTCTCCTGCATATATATTTCTCTATATTTTCCTTTTTTCATAACTATAATTTTTCCATTCTCCAATGCCTCTGTTGTCAAATATTGCAGTTCTCCCACTCTCATACCTGTCATTGCCAGTACCTTTAAAATCATATAATTCCGCCAGGATTTTTGTTCTTTTGCCTCTTCTATCATTTTTTCATATTCCTGTCTGGAAATCACATTTTCCAGGCTGGTTTTTTTCTGTATTCTTATTGTCTTTAATATTAAATCCTCTCTTTTTACCCACCTCATGAAAACATTTATGGATATAATATAGGAATTCACAGTATTAGGTTTATAATGCTCTACAAGATAGCATTTATACTCCTGCAATGTACTTTTCTCAACTTCCTTGTTTCCCATATAACTGAGCATTTTTCGGATGTCTTTTACATATTTCTCTAACGTTATCTCACTGTATTCCTGCTCTTTCATTTGATTTTGAAATAAAATCAGTTTTTTCTTAATGTCCCATGTTTTCATAAGGTATTCCTCCCTTTTTTATTATTATCATTTCTGCATGGCTAAACTGTTACCAATATTATTGTGTCACAATTATAATGATAACTGTCTGAATCTGCTTGTCTATATTTTTGCCATGCCTTATTTATAATATACAAAAAACAAGGAGCTGTCATACTGGTTGATTTTTGATCACCATGTGTATAACAAACTCCCTGTTCACAAATGATACTATAAAGTCTGGACATACCATAATTCATACCATTCGGTCTGGCGGGCTTTGTCTCATAAGCTGCGATGAAACTGTCAGGTTCTTCCCACACGATATATGGGATATATGACATTCATCAATGATGTTGACAGCGGAATGTCGTTCGCTGCATAACAATCAAAAAGATGATTAAAAAACAGATTGCTGTTACTGCCCATGTAACTGGATATACTTTCGCCACTGATACAAAAGCCATCCCCATCCGGCTGATACCAAACAACAGCAAAATCCTTAGTCCACACAATCCTAACATAACAACCAGCATAGATATATTGGAATAACCCATTCCACGCAATGCTCCTCCTGTAACCTCTAAAAGTGCATATAGCCAATATAAGGGGAATGTAGTCATAAGAATAGATACTCCATGGGCAATTACTGTATGATCCTGAATAAATAATCTTACTACTGCTTCTGGTATCATTAACACAATCATTGCAATTACAACTGTTATGCCACAGGAAAAAAATATTACCTGCACAGTACCCTTTTTAATTCTGTCATATTTTTGTGCTCCGTAATTCTGTCCCACAAATGTAGCAGCTGCCTGCCCGCATGCCATAATAGGAAGATAAATCAGATTTTCGATTTTAAAATAAGCTGCATAAGCGGCAACCGCATCTTTTCCAAATCCATTGATATAATATTGGACAACCACATTTGACAATGTAACGACAATTGCCTGAATTCCTGCCGGCAAACCATACTTTAATATCTTTTTTAATATTCTCCTATCACAATGCATTTCTTTTATGGAAAATCGGATGCTGCCATGACTGCTCATCAGATAATAAAACATTAAAAATGCAGACACTGATTGAGATATGCTTGTAGCAGCCGCTGCTCCCACAACACCATACTGAAATACTATAATTAGCAATCCATCAGCAAATACATTTGTAATTCCTCCGCCTATTAAAATATAAAACGGTATTTTTGAATTGCTGCATGCCCGTAAAATGCTAGAGCCCATATTATAGATGACCATAGGTACCATGCTTAAAAAATAAATCCTTACATATACAGATGCTTCTTCTAAAATTTCCTCTGGTGTCTGTAAAAAAATCAATATTTTCTCCGCCCACACCAAACCTGCTGCCATCAACAGCACACTGCCAATTACACCAATCATAACTGCTGTATGTGCTGTATGAATGACTTCTTCTTTATTTCCTGCTCCCCATGCATGAGCAATTACAATTCCCACACCGACAGATATTCCCGTAAAGAGACCAATCAGGCAAGTAAAAATCAATCCACTGCTCCCTACTGCCGCCGCAGCAGTTTTGCCAGCAAAGTTTCCTACAAATAACAAATCCGCTGTATTATATAATTGCTGCACCAGACTGCTTCCTAAAAGCGGCAGTGCAAATAAGAGCAATTGGGGCAGTATTTTTCCTGTGGTCATATCTTTTGTTATATTTTTTTTCATTTCCATCTCCTCATCCGTTCACACTGTCTTTCCACTATGTCCTGCATGGCGATTAGAACGGAATTCTTCTATTGCCCTTATATCAACATATCTTTCCCGCACGCTCTAACATACATGACATGCTGTCTGATGCCCCGGCTTTATTTCTTTTAAATCAGGTTTTTCGGTTTTACATTTTTCGATGCAGTGGGAACAACGCTTCCAAAATGGGCATCCCTTTGGTACATCTAACGGGCTTGGTACATCTCCTTCCACACTCTCAATGATCTGTTTTTTATCCATATGTACAGAAAATAATGCATCTAATAGTGCCTTTGTGTAGGGATGCTTTGCTTCTTTCCCTGCTTGTTCTCCTGGAAGTATCTCTACAATATTGCCAAGATACATAACTGCAATCTGATGTGCAAATAACTGGATTAACGCAAGATCATGGCAGATAAATACAATACTTATATTTTTTTCTTTCTGGAGGCGGACCAATAGCTTTATCACTGTTTTTTGAACAGACACATCCAATGCTGATGTTGCCTCATCACACACAAGAATCTCTGGTTCCAAGGAAAGTGCCCTTGCTATGCTGATTCGCTGTCTCTGTCCTCCACTCATGCTGTGTGGATAACGGTACATAAAATCAGCAGGCAGTTCTACCGTTTCTAGTAGTTCTCGTGCCTTTGCTTCTTTTTCTCTCTTTTTTAATCTTTTAAAATTGAAAAGCGGTTCTGTAAGAATATCTATTATTTTCATTTTTGGATGAAAAGAGGCCAGAGGGTCCTGAAACACCATTTGCATATTCTGGCGGTTTAACCATTTCTCTTTTTTCGATAACGATGCAATATTTTTATCATGAAATAATATTTCTCCACTTGTAGGCTCATCCATCTGAATCAGCATCCGTACAAAGGTTGATTTTCCACAACCGCTTTCTCCTACAATTCCAAGTGTTTTTCCCCGATATACATTCAGGTTAATATCATTGCAGGCTGTCAATATTCTATTTTTTGATGCAGGAAACTGTTTTACAATATGATTTGCCTTTAATATGATTTCTGAATCTTTAAACAAAACGCTCACCTCCCATTTCCGGAACTGCCTGTAACAGCTCTTTTGTATATTCACTGGAAGGATGATAAATGACATCTTCCCTGTTTCCCATATCTACTACTTTTCCATTCTGCATGACAATCAGCTTATCTGACAGATAAGCTGCTACTCCAAGGTTATGTGTTACCATAATCATTCCTGTTCCATATGTTTCCTTAAGCTCTATCATTTGGCGTACAATCTGTGCCTGTGTGGTTACATCCAGTGCACTGGTGGGTTCATCTGCTAATAAAAGTTCAGGATTGAATGTCATTGCCATGGCAATTCCTACTCTCTGACGCATCCCCCCGCTAAGCTGATGCGGAAAGCTATTCATAATATGTTCACTGTCCGGAAGACGCATCTTTTCCAACATGGACGCAGCCTGTGCCCATGCCTCCTTTTTTGATTTCTTATTATGGGTACAAATATATTCTACATACTGGCTTCCAATTTTTCTAATTGGATTAAGGGTTCCTCCACAATCCTGAAAAATCATGGACATTTTTGTACCTCTTAATTCTCTCCATTCCTGCTCTGATTTTTCCAATAGGGATTCCCCATGGAAACAAATATCTCCTTCTATTACTTTTCCATTTCCTGGCAATGCACCGAGAACTGCACGTATCACTGTTGTTTTTCCACTTCCACTTTCTCCCACAATACTTATGATTTCTCCCTTTTTCATAGAAAGATTAAACTGTGCAATCACAGGCGGCTGTTTTCCATATTGAACAGATAAATTTCTTATTTCCAGCATACCTCTTCCCTCTATTCTGCTAATGTAATGTCTTTTGTCAGCCAGTAATAATCTATCGGATACATGGTTACACCTGTGACACGTTTAGAAGAAAACAAATAGGTTGTTTCGTATCCGAAAAATATGGTTGCTGCATCATCCATAATCAATTGCTGAATCTGTATCATCAAATCTTTTCTCTTACTCTCATCAAATTCCTCTAACAGCTGATCTAGCAGCTCATCCACTTTTTTGTTTTGATACCCTGCTGTATTAGAAGCAGAAGTGCTGTACCAGTTCTCACGAAGATATTTTTCCGGATCGCCTGTATTGGCTACTAATACATTCCAAATCAGTAAATCATATTTTCCCGAATCTCTTATATCTAATAATGTCTCATAACTGACTGTATTCAATTTTACATTGATTCCAATCTCTTTTAGGCTTGCCTGTGCTGCCTGTGCATATACATTCAATTCCTCACGGCTTGTATAAATAACAAACTCCAGCTCCAGTTTCCTGCCTTCCGGTGTCTCTACAAAACCATCTCCATTGGTATCTTTGTACCCTGCTTCTGCCAATAATTTTTTTGCGCCTTCCAGGTCATAAGTATTTTCATCTTTTAATTCATCAAATCCAAAGTCAAGTGTCGGAGGCACTGGTGCTTTCCCTGTAGTTGCTCCGCCTTCTAATAAAGTATTGCAATACGTTTCTTTATCTAAACCGCGAATCACTGCCTGGCGGAGTTTTAAATCTTGTAATGCTCCATTCTGATTCATAAATGCATAGGTAGAACGTAAAGATTCTATTTTCTGAATTTCATACTGATCATTGTTTTCAAATTCTACTAAGTTTTCTGTCTTTAAATTATATGCAATATCTACTTCTCCTGTCTGTAGTGACATAGAGCGTGTTGTCTGGTCATCGATACATTTCAATGTAACTTTATCAAAAGGTACTTCCCCATCCCAGTAATTTTCATTTCTCACTACCACGCAGGCATCTGTAGGACGAAAGGATTCTACCACATACGGTCCTGTACATACAGGTCCCTCCATGGCAAATTTGCTCTGATCTGCCTTTGTATCTACAATTAAAAATAGTGGATCTGCCAGACTTCCCGGAAGAACAGCCACCACATTTTCTGTTGTAATCACGAGATTTTGTCCCTCCACTTCTATACTTTTTGGCGTAAAAAATTCCGGCGCACGTTCACTCAGTTCAAATGTACGCTCCAAAGAAGATTTTACCATCTCAGGAGTCATATCATCTCCATTAGAAAATTTTACTCCCTCACGTATTTTAAATGTCCATGTCTTTCCATCTTCACTATTTTCCCAGCTTTCTGCAAGACAAGGAACAATTTCACCTTTTTCATCAAAACGTACTAATGTCTCACCAACTCCATATCTAGAAACAACCCAGCTAAAATACTGTTCCGTTGGTTCTAATGTGTCTGCAAAACTTGTGACACCTATTGTAATCTCTCCACCTTTTTTTGATTCAGGCTGGCTGCTCTCTGTGGCTGCATTTTTCTTACTAGCTTTGTTCTCTGTTTCATTTGATTTGTTACTGCATCCTGCCATTATGCTTACGCTCATCGCACAGCATAATACTACTCCTAATGTTCTTTTTAACCAATTATATTTCATTTGTTTTCTCCTATTCTTTCTTTTAACAATTTTTCTGACTACTCCTGTTTTGGATCTAAAATATCCCGAAGGCTGTCTCCTAACATATTAAAAATAATCACTACAATCACAACGGAAATTCCAGGATATATCATAAGCCACGGTGCTTTTGCCATATAGGTTCTTCCTTCGTTCAGCATCAGTCCCCACTCCGGGGCAGGTGCCTGTACGCCAAATCCCAAAAATGACAATGATGCTAACTCTAACATCATAGTTCCAATGTCTGTAGCCGCCGTTACAACCATAGCCGGAATCATATTTGGAACAACATATCTCCATAAAATAGAACTCGTTTTTGTTCCTGTGACTTTTGCTGCCTCTATGTACAAGCTCTTTTTCATCTTTAATACCATACTTCTTGCCAGACGGGCATATTTTGTCCAGCTTACCGCTGAAATTGCTATTATGGCATTTACCATATTCGGTCCTAACAGTCCCGCAATGGCTATGGCAAGAACAAGTCCCGGGAAAGAAATCATCATATCTGCAATACGCATAATCACAGAATCTATCATCCCTCCAAAATATCCCGCCAAAATCCCTAGGGCAGTTCCAATCACAAAAATAACTGCCACCAGACAAAGTGTCATGGTAAGAGAAGTTCTTGTTCCATAAATTACTCTTGACAATACATCTCTTCCAAGTTTATCCGTACCACACAAATAAATATCACTTGGTTCCTTTAGAGAATCCATCATTACTGCTTCATACGGATCCTTTGGTGCAATCCATGGAGCAAACACAGCTGCTCCAGCCACTGCAATTGCAAGGAACAGGAATATAGTGAACTGTTTGTGTGTCCCGAAAAATTTCAATACTTTCAACTTACTGTTCCTCCTTCAATCTTGGGTCCAGATAATGATACGACATATCCACCAGAAGGTTAATTCCCATATACAAAAGGGCAATCCATAATACATATCCCTGTACAAGAGGATAATCCCTGCAGGAAATTGCCTTTACTGCCATGCTTCCCATACCCGGCCAGTTATAAATGATTTCTACTACTGCTGTTCCACCTAAAAGACTTCCAAGCGATAAACCAAGCAGTGTCATCAACGGCAGCATAACATTTGGCAATACATGTTTCCAAAGAATGGTCCTTTCTGAAATTCCCCGCATGCGTGCTCCTGTCACATAATCCTGATGCAATTCCTCTAATACCGCGATTCTGACCTGCCTTGTATATTTGGCTGACATAGCGATTGCCAGCGTAACTGCAGGCAAAATCAGTGATTTAAAATCCGTATTTCCACCTGATACAGAAACCCATCTAAGTGTAACACCAAAAATGCTAAGCAAAATCAAGCCAATCCAGAAGTTTGGAATGGATACACCTAAAAAAGTAACTGCCCTTACAAGATAATCCTGCCATTTGTTCTGATACACTGCTGATATAATTCCAAGAGGCACAGATACAATGACCATAATCAGTAATGACATAAGGGCTAATTCCAAAGTAGGCCAGAAACAGGACATCAGTTTTTCTACTACTGGTACTTTCATGGAATAAGATGTCCCCATATTTCCAGTGAGTACTCCTTTCAGCCAGTTTCCATACTGGATAAGAAATGGCTTATCAAGCCCTAACTCTGCTCTTGTCTTTTCTAACAGCTCTGGTGTTGGAATATTTCCACACTCTGTCAGCATAATCTCTGCCGGATCACCAGGAGACAGATAAGTTAACCCAAAGGTTAAAAAACTAATTCCAACTAACACAATCATAATCTGGATAACTCTTTTTCCCATTTGTTTTTTTGTCACTTTTCTCTCCTTTCTACATTATGCCGTTCTGTCTCCAAACCTATCATTCTAAAGATGTCTAAAAATTATTTACTGCTAAAATAAATTTCTCAACATCCCTTAAAGCATAGCTGAATTATTACGAAACCTCCATGCATCCTTAGTGCACCACCATAAATGAAAGTTATGAGATGCATGTCGGAATACCTGAATTCATTTTTTTGCTAAAGCAAAAAAGGGTACTTTCATAGAAAAATTGCCTGCTGCAAAATGGGCATTACAATTTGGGACAAATATCCCGCAATGCGGGATATTTCCAGATTGCGGCAATAGGTTTTCAGATACACTCTAATATATGATACAAATATACTTGCTGTACTTTCCTATGTATTATGAAGTTTCCTACTTAAAATAAAAAACGCCCGTAAAACTACGGACGTAAACGCTTAAAAAGGTTCTCTTCTCCTTAAACCTCCATGCACTTCTAATGCACCATCATAAATAAAAATCTTTGAATACATGTCGGAATACCTGAATTTATGACACAATATATGTGCCGTCAGTGGAAAAAATGCACAACAAAAAAGCAGTTTCTTATACACCGTAAGAATCATACTAAAAAACGTTTACAAGCAGTTCTCCTGACTTAAGTTCATCATTCCATGGCGCCTTCCCAGGTGTTTTCCCAGTGACATAATTGCCTTAGAACTCCCTATCACAGTGACGGGATCGTACCGGACTTGCACCGGTTTCTCTATTAATCCTCGCGGAACTTGTAAAGGCTGGTTCAAAACCAACAAATGTTATTCAATTTTGTGTTGTTGTAACAAAGGATTTAAAAATCCATAAAATAACCGGAGTGGTGATCATCACCGCTCCGATTACATTCTACTCTCTGCTATCTTTCCTGTCAACATTAAAATATCATATCTTACTCTATCAATTCCAATATCTGCTCTATATTCTTTTTCCCAAACACAGCTTTTCCTTCATTTAAAACCATACATGGAACACTCATTACCTGATACTGTTCCTTCAAATCGGCAAAGTGATTTAAATCATACACTTCTGCTGTTACATTGGGATTTTCTGCCGCTATTTTCTGGGCAGCTGTAACCAATTCAGGACACATGGTGCAGGATAAGGAAACCATAATCTGCACACGCACAGGCTTTTTAATCTTTCTTATTCTTTCCTCCACATCTTTATCCAACGGCTGTCCCGGACCAGATGCATTGTAAATGCCAAGAATAAAGGAAGTAAATTCATGCCCTCCCGGAACCCCATGAAATGCAAGTCCTGTCTCTGTTCCATCTGATAAACATACTTTGACACATGGTGCCTGCTCACTTTCTGCTGCTTTAAGAACATCCATTTTGAGCTTTTCTGTCAGTCCGACAAGCGCTGTCATGTATTGTTTCAATTCCTCTGATACGGGATCTTCTCCCACATAGACTTTTAATAAGATAGAACGCTCCATCTTCTCAAATACAGTATGCAGCTGTGCCAGCATATCTTCTGAAAATAGTCCGCCCTTGTCTGATTCATTTGTACCCTGTTCTTTTGGTATTTTTTGTTGATTTCCTAATTTTCCTTCTTCTGCCGGTTTTTCCTGTTTTTTAGGTTGTATTGGTTTCAATCCTGTCTTTTCCTGCATGGATTTTGCATAGCGTTCTAATTCGGTAGCTGCTAAGGCTCCATCTCCTACTGCAGTAACTACCTGCCTTAAATTTTTCACACAAACATCGCCTGCTGCATATAGACCATCCACACTTGTTTTCTGCTGGTGGTCTGTTATCACATAGCCCTGCTTGTTTAAATCAGCCAATCCATGAATAAGCTCTGTGGCAGGTTCATACCCTGCAAATACAAATATGCCAAATGTATCACCCTCTGCTGCCTTATATTCTATTATTTCTTCCGTTTTATTGTTCTTGTATTTTAAAGTACGAAGAAAAGAATCCCCCGCTGCCTCTACTACTTCTGTATTTGTCAAAACTGTAATATTTTCATGATTTCTCGCTTTTTCTGCTGTAGCCTCAGCACAGGTAAAATCATCCTCTCTGATAAGAAGTGTCACATGACTTGCATATTTTGTAAGAAATACACTTTCCTCTGCTGCTGCGAAGCCGCCGCCAACAACAAACACTTCCTTACCTGTAAAAAATTCTCCATCGCAGGTAGCACAATAAGCTACTCCATGTCCACGAAATTCCTCTTCTCCGGTAAATCCTACCATACGCGGATGTGCTCCTGTAGCAAGCAGTATTCCAAAGCATTTTAATTCTCCCTTGCTTGTGTGCACTGTTTTAATATCACCTGTAACATTTAAATGTTCCACTTCTGCCAACAGAAATTCCGCACCAAAATTCTGTGCCTGCTTTCTCATGGCATTGGTAAGTTCTGTTCCGCTGGTCCGTTCCACTCCCGGATAATTGACTACTTCGGAAGTAATCGTAATCTGTCCGCCAAAATGTTCTTTCTCTACAACAAGTACACGATAACGTGCTCTTGCTAAATAAAGTGCAGCAGTAAGTCCCGCAGGACCTCCACCAATCACTATTACATCATATAAATTTTCTTTTTCCTGTCTTTCCATCATCTTATAACT
The DNA here is from genome assembly GCA_964422365.1 of uncultured Lachnospiraceae bacterium. Classification (GTDB taxonomy): domain Bacteria; phylum Bacillota; class Clostridia; order Lachnospirales; family Lachnospiraceae; genus CAYRAV01. The sequence continues at coordinate 40,595 of CAYRAV010000020.1, forward strand.
GTCCTACTAAATCTAAACTTGGTTTCAAAGTTTCTGCTCCAGGCTGCCATTTTGCAGGGCATACCTCATCTCCATGCTCATGCACAAACTGGCTTGCCTGTACACGACGGAATAGTTCCTCTGCATTACGTCCTACATTACCTGCTATCACCTCATATGCTACAATTTTCCCTTCTGGATTTACAATAAAACTGCCTCGCTCTGCGACCCCGTCACTTTTAATATAAACTCCAAAATCCTTTGCTAATGCATGTGTCGGGTCTGCAAGCATCGGATATTTAATTTTCTTTATACGATCCGAAACATCATGCCATGCTTTGTGTACAAAATGTGTGTCACAAGATACTGCATAAATTTCACAGTTCGCCTTTTTAAATTCTTCATATTTATTTGCTAAGTCCTCTAACTCAGTTGGGCAAATAAATGTAAAATCTGCCGGATAGAAAAAAAATACACTCCATTTTCCAAGAATATCTTCTTTGGTCACCTTCTGAAAGGCACCATTCTGAAATGCCTGCACTGAAAACTCTTTTACTTCTTTGTTAATCATTGACATTGCTTTTTTCTCCTTTTCTTTTATTCTTTTTGTACTCTATATCATCATCCCCATATTCATACGAATTATACATGAAAACACGCTCTAGAGTGTGTTTGAAAATTCATTACATTTTTTGATTATTTTTCTCATTCCGGATAAACACTGACTATTGACTTTTTTACAATATAATATTAACATTAAAAAGTATGATGCAAGACAAATATAATTTTCAGATAAGGAGTTTTTACATTATGGAGAATAATTTTTACACTCCTGCCGAGATCATTGATCACAATATTAACGGAGAAATAACAAAGGCAAACTTACCAACAGGCAAAATGATATTACTTGGAATAATGGCAGGTGCATTTATTGCAATTGGAGGTGCTGCCAGTAATGTAGTTGTACATAGTATATCAAATACAGGTCTTGCACGTATCCTTGCAGGAACCATTTTCCCGATTGGACTTATGCTGATTGTAGTGTTAGGCGGCGAACTATTTACAGGAAACTGCTTAATGCTTATGGCATTTTTAGATAAAAAAATTTCAGCATCGTCCCTGCTGCGGAATTTGGTGATTGTATATTTCAGTAATCTTATTGGTGCCCTGATTATTGATATCTTGATTTTTTTCTCTGGACAATTATCTTATTCTTCTGGTGTTCTGGGTGCTTATACAATCAAAGTTGCTTTAACAAAAGCACAAATTTCACCAGTAAATGCTTTGGCAAGCGGTATCCTCTGCAATCTTCTTGTATGCCTGGCTATTCTTATGGCAAGTGCATCAAAAGATATCAGTGGTAAAATCCTTGCAATTTTCTTTCCCATCTGTACATTTGTCATTTGTGGTTTTGAACACTGTATTGCAAATATGTTCTATATTCCAACCGGTATGATGGCAGCTTCTCATCCGGATTATGCAGCGAAAGCGGAAGAATTATATGGAATTTCCGCCATCCAGTGCAGTGAACTGATTTCCATTGCAAGTACAAAAAGTTTTCTTTTTGTAACAATCGGAAATATCATTGGTGGTATGTTATTTGTAGGTGTGGTTTTTTATGCAGTCCATAAAGTCAAATGGAAAGCATAGTGAAACACGAAAAATGTTTCACTATGCTTTCCATTTATTTTATACTTTATTTTGTTCCCTATTTCGTTTTCAAAGTCCGCATGGAATTTAGGATAGCAATCACAGAAACACCCACATCTGCAAATACTGCTTCCCACATATTTGCCACACCGCATGCTCCAAGCATTAACACAAGAATCTTTACTCCAAGTGCAAATATGATATTCTGTCTCACGATAATAAGCGTCTTTCTGGATATGCGTACAATAGAGGCAATCTTTCGGATATCATCATCCATCAATACCACATCTGCTGCTTCTATGGCTGCATCAGAGCCCATACTACCCATAGCGATTCCCACATCTGATCTGGTCAGCACTGGTGCATCGTTGATACCATCTCCCACAAATGCAAGTTTTTCTTTTTCACTTTGTGTCTGTAACAGTTTTTCCACCTGTGATACTTTATCCGCCGGTAAAAGTTCTGCATGGACTTCATCAATGCCGATTTCCTGTGCCGCTGCCTCTGCTGCTTCAAGTCTGTCGCCTGTCAGCATCACACAATTCTTTACCCCCACCTGCTTCATGTTCCTAATTGCCTCTTTGGCACCTTCCTTTACTGTATCAGAAATAACAATTGCTCCATAAAATATTCCTTCACTTGCCACATAAACAATTGTTCCCGCACTGCCACATGGTCTATAGGAGATTTGCTTTTTCTTCATCAATTTTTCATTTCCAATCAACACTTCCTTTCCATCAATCAAAACACTGATTCCATGGCCTGCAATTTCCTCTGCACCTTCCGCACGATTCAAATCAACAATTTTCCCATATGCTTCTTTGATGGAGCCTGCAATCGGGTGGTTAGAATATCCCTCCCCAATGGCTGCCAGCTCTATCAATTCTTCTTTTGTACCATTTTGCGGAATAAGTTCTTTTACCTTAAATTCACCTTTTGTCAATGTTCCTGTTTTATCAAACACAATGGTTGTCATCTCTGCAACTGCTTCTAAATAATTACTTCCCTTTACAAGAACACCTATCTTAGATGCCGCTCCAATTCCCCCAAAGAAACCCAAAGGTACAGAAATTACTAATGCACAAGGGCAGGAAACAACAAGAAATATGCATGCTCTTTCAATCCAGCTGCCCCAGCCTCCTCCTAAAATAAGCGGAGGCAGAATTGCAAGCAGCAGGGCACCAATTGTTACAACAGGTGTATAGTATTTTGCAAATCTGGTAATAAAATTTTCTACCTTTGCCTTCTTGCTGCTGGCATTTTCTACAAGCTCCAAAATCTTAGCAACTGTAGAATCGTCAAATTCTTTTGTGGTTCTCACTTTTAATGTACCACTTCCATTGACACAGCCGCTAATAATCTCATCTCCAACAGATGCCTTTCTTGGGACAGACTCTCCTGTCAATGCTGCTGTATCAATTAAAGATTCTCCTTCTATTACAACACCATCTAAGGGGATTCTTTCTCCCGGCTTAATTACAATTACACTGCCAACTTCCACATCATCCGGATCTGCCTGTGTCAATTCCCCATCTTTTTCTACGTTGGCATATTCCGGACAAATATCCATCATAGCAGTGATCGACTGCCTGGATTTCCCAACTGCATAGCCCTGGAATAACTCACCTACCTGATAAAAGAGCATAACAGCAGCTGCCTCAGAATACTCTTTTACCCCAAAAGCACCAAAGGTAGCAACCATCATCAGAAAATTTTCATCAAATATCTGACCATGTCTAATATTACGGATTGCTTTATAGACAATATCGTATCCAATTACAAGATATGGTATCAGATAAATAATAAATAAAATCCATGTACTCTCTATCTTTTTTAATAATCCTGTATGTTCACAAACCAACAGTCCGGCAAATAATACAAATGTTATAACAATGCGGACTAGCATTTTTTTCTGTTTTTTAGTCATCGTTTTCATCTCCTTTATAAATATTCTATTATAAAGCTGTATAACAGAACGCCTGCGCTGCGATTACTATGTATGATAAGAAAATTTATCTCCTGCTAAACTCATCTTACTAAATGAAAAACCCTGACGAAAATCGTTACATTTCTCTCGTCCGGGTTTTTTACTTACATTATAATCTTACAGTCCGGCTCAACCTTTGCACAAACCTTCACCACTTCCTGCATAATTTCATCAAACTTATCATCCACTGCATCTACCATCATTTTCTGTGTCATGAAACTTACATTTGCATCATTTACACCTGGCAGTTTTTTAATTGCCTCCTCCATCTTTGCCGCACAGTTTGCACAGTCTAAATCCTGTAATTTAAATTTTTTCTTCATAATCATTTCCTTCCTTTCTTTTCTTATTCTTCAATATGTTCCCGCCCCTGCGCAATAATCGTTCTTACATGCCCATCCGCTAATGAATAAAAGACGGACTTTCCTTCTCTTCTGCTTCTTACCAGCTTTGCCTGTTTTAAAATTTTTAACTGATGGGATATGGCAGGCTGTGTCATATGCAATGCCTGTGCAAGATCACATACGCAGACTTCCGCTTCAAACAAGACAAACAGTATTCTGATTCTGGTAGAATCCCCAAATACTTTGAAAAGCTCTGCTAAATCATACAGCTCCTCTTCTTCCGGCATTTTTTCAGTTACGATTTTTAATAAATCTTCATGTACTTCCAAATCATCACAACATTCAATATCATTTGCTGACAAGGATTTCACCTGCTTTCGGTTTTATATAATTTATTATATGAACAATTGTTTATATGTTTATTATAAAGAACTCCACTTGAATTGTCAAGCAATATTCACTTGAGTATTGAAAAAAATTATTTGTTCAGCCATGCCGTTCCCGGCATTTTAGGCGGAGAAAAGTGCCGTATAGATGTAAAGGTAAAAATGTTTAAAAACAACTCCCAGAACACCGGTCTTAAGCTTTGCACATTGCCGGCTAAACACTGAAACAGCAGGTGCAGTAACATCCAAACCAAACAAATTAGGTTTATCCTAATTGATGATGTCTGCCATATAGAAATGAAAAAGTTGTTGACTATATATTTAAAATAGTATACAATGAATACAACTATCAATTCAAGTTCCAACAATTTATTTTGAACTTCTGCTCTAATTATCTGTCATTGTACATTTCAATTTTTAATTCCAAATCATAACAGCATGTAAACCCAAAAATCATATAGAAATAACAGCGGGAATCTGCTATACTATATACAGAATATTCTTCGCTGTCCAAACAGAAAGAAAGGATATTTATTATGACACAAAACAACAATCAG
>CAYRAV010000021.1:0-45209 GCA_964422365.1 uncultured Lachnospiraceae bacterium
ATGCGGAAAGAAAACTTTGAGCCGGCATAGAGAAAGAGCATCCGCAAAAGAGCCAAGGCAGAGCTTACCCCGCGTTTTCTTTGCAGGGTGCCGGTGTGCTTTGCCATTTCGTCCATCTGTTGTGGCAGATGCGGAAGAATTTTGTTGTTCCAGTTATTAAAAACTTCTTGTATATTATTGTTCAATTTGGTAAAATCATTTTGCAAATTCATGACGCTCCTCTTTTAGTTAAAGTTTTTCGTAAAATTATTTTACACTAAAAAGAGCAGATGTCATGAATTTTTTTATTATGAAGACATTTCGTTAAGATTAACTATGCTATTCATTTTGTACAATTTTTCATTAAGTTCGCGCTTATGGGGCTAAACTCTTACAATTTGTACTATCCCAGAGCCACAAATCTATTGAAAAAACTAAAAGTTTGTGATACTATGAGCATGAGGAAATGTATTTATAAGGCAGGTGAAATCATTGTCAGAATTAGAAAGTAAATATCAGGGAGAGAATCCCGAACAAAAGAATAACAATAAAAACAATTCAGATATGGACGGGGAAGTGGTAAAATACACCATTAAAGACAGTGTGTTCACCAATCTTTTTCAAGATAAAAAATATCTGTTACAGTTGTATAAAGCACTCCATCCTGAGGATACTGACATTACACAGGATAAATTGACAGATGTAACAATAAAAAATGTTTTGACTGATAATATTTATAACGATTTGGGGTTCATGGCAGGAAACAGGTTGATGATTTTGGTAGAAGCACAGTCCACATGGACTATGAATATTATAATCAGGGCATTAATGTATCTGGTGCAGACTTATCATGACTATTTTGAACGAACCAAACAGAACCTGTATAAGAGTAAAAAGGTACAAATACCAAAGCCAGAACTTTATGTGATTTATACGGGAGACAGAAAGAGCAAACCTTCCGAAGTTTCCCTGTCAGAAGAATTTTTTGGTGGAGAGAACTGTTGCATAGATGTAAAGGTAAAAATGATATATGACGGGAAAGAGGGAGACATTATTAACCAATATGTGGTATTTACCAAAGTATGCAACGAACAGATAGCCATATATGGCAGAACCAAGAAAGCAATCTTGGAGACAATCCGAATCTGTAAAGACAGGAATGTATTGAAAGAGTATTTGGAAAGCAAGGAAAAGGAGGTTGTGGACATTATGATGGTATTGTATGATGAACAGGAAGTAATGCGTTCTTATGTGGAAAGTGAAGTTTATGAAGCAAGGATTGAAATGGCGAAACGACTTTTACAAATGAAAAAATTATCTTATGAGGAAGTTGCTGCCGGTTCCGGGCTTACCGTTGAAGAAGTTGAAGAATTAGCAGGATTACAGTTAGTATAGTTACATTATTTGAAACTAAATGTGACAGTTCAGGTAGGTCTGCACACTCTGCTGTGCAGACTGTACAAAAGAATAAAACAAGATGGGGAATGGGTCAATTTACAATGCGAAGCTTGCCCCATTCCGTAACAGGTCAGCCCCCCGGCTGAACTGTTACAACTAAATAGCACCCAAGGATACGGAAAGCAGGAAATCTTATGTACAAGGTATCCTGCTTTTTTATTCAATTTTTGCATTTTTGTTCTGTTAAACAATTCTATTATTTTATGCTTGTAAACAGGGCAGAAGAAAAGCACTTAGATTTTCCTAAGCGTTTAGTTCTGTATCTTCCCATGTCCTTTTTTATCTCTTTTGGATAGTCTGGTAAGCAGAGTTTTAAATTCTTTATAGTTCTTCTTTTGTGAAATTTAGCTTTCCACAAACAATATTTAAATTCCCATTTCTGGTTTGTATCGCATCAATCATCTCTTTTTCTTTCATAGAATCTACTAAAATAATATGATATTGCAATTCATACATACTTCCCAGATTTGTTGTTTTTACTCTCATTAAATCGTGACAGCAAGTATATTGTTGAAAGATATCATCAAAGATTCCCATATAATCCAAATTTTCCGGAATGGTAATACGCAGGTCTTTCTTTTCTTCTTTTACTTTTCCATAATTACATAAACACTAGAAACAACCGCAAATAACGGAAAAGCTATCCTCTACTGCCAATAGGGGATATCATGTAATCCGTTAGTTTTTAACATTTTACAAGTTTCTGATTGTGCAACCGTTGGACATACCAAAATCCTTCGGTTTCTGATTTGGTTATAAACCATCTTTGCATATTTTGCAAGAGGTTTAGGAAAATAGGGGTGTTTCGGCACCCTTATTTTTTTTGGAATTTATAAATATTTTATCGAGTTATCTGTATGATAATTTTTCTATAAAAGATATAAAGGATTTCTATGGATTTTAGCAGATGCAGGCATTGTGGAATGTGTATAACTGTCCGGTTTATGGAATTGTGGGCAACATTGTTTGCAAGATGTGGGAAAGGTGTTTTTCCTTTTCCACATCTTGTGAATGGTGTTGTCCATAATGGAATGGTTAGTTATGCACATTTCCATGATGCGTTATATTTCACTTATAATATTACAAGGTAGGTTTGTTGCTTTTCTCTGGCTGCTCCTGTGTGTTTTTCTGTGAGATTTCCTGTCCTAAATATTGCTTCAGGTTTTCCAGTTTTCTTGTCAGGGATTTTACTTCTTTTTCGCAGTTTTTATAGGTGGCAGTCAGGTTATTTTTCTGTGTGGTAAGCTCTTGGTATTCGGATTTTAACTTGTCAATATTTAAGCCTTTTAGTTTTATGCCTGCCTGCTCCAGCATATGTCTCGCACCGCCATAAAGAATAATCTGGCTTTCATATCTGCGGAAATATGCTTCCGGATTTTTTGCTTTTTTATAGCCGATATGGTAAGAACGGTTTGCTTTGTATTGTTCTGCATATTTGATAATTTCACCAAGGTCTTTTATTCTGTGTTCCAGCTCCACCACACTATGTTTCGCAGACTTCCCAGCTTCGGTTTTTACTGCAATTTTATGTTCCAGTTCTGAAAGGGAACCTGCTTCTATATAGTTTTTTGCAGCAATTTTTAAATTCTCTATATCTGCCCAATGTTTCAATCCAGGACTGTTTTGGAATTTCTCAACAGAGGTATCAATCAGCTTGCGGATTGAGTAATCTTTTTTAGGAATAACAGCTTTGCGTTCTTTCTTACTTTCAATACGTTCTTTAATATGTTCCTTTGTGTATTCCTTTCCCAAAGATTTTGCACTTCCACGCACAAAACGGTCTTTATTTAATGGTCGGAATGAAATGTATTTAGCAGTTTCATCGTTCAAAGTTTCCCCTTTGATTTCATAACCTTTTGCCCCCATCAGAAGTAAAAATTCTTCATAAGTGGAAGCGGATTTTATGCAGTAATTGATGTCTTTTCTTATCTGTGGTTTTGATGATGTTATGTCTTTATCTGCCTGCCATTGGTTATGTTTTTTGCCCTGTTTGCCACATGGGGTTATGACGGAAAGATTATGCTCCCTGCACAGTTCATCACTTAACCTCCGGATGCGGTAATAGGTCTGTTTACAGTCATGGTATTTGTCATATTCTATGTTATCTGCAGCACAGAAAATGATATGGTTATGTACATGTCCCTTGTCAATATGGGTGGTAACAACATAAGAATATTTTCCCTCTAAAACCTTGTCAGCAAGCTGTTTTCCTATCCGGTGTGCTTCAGGGGAATCCACTTCACCAGGGACAAAAGCCTGTATCATGTGGTAGGCTTTATTTGGATTGTTTTCACGACTATAAATGGTACAATAAATATGTACAAAAAATCCAAACAATCACCACCAGCTAAGCTGGTGGTTTGTTTTCCGCCCTATAAGGGCTTATTTCTTCCAATTGCTTTTATTTACCGGCTCACCCGTAAACGGGTCAATATACTCTTTCAAAGACATCTGATCATACTCCAAATCTTCCCTTAACTGATTTTGAATATACTCTTCTATCTTTTTTGCATTTTTTCCTACTGTATCTACATAGTATCCTCTGCACCAGAAATGTCTATTTCCATATTTATATTTGAGATTCGCATGTCTCTTGAAAATCATGAGTGTACTTTTTCCTTTCAAATATCCTACAAAATCTGATACACTCATTTTAGGCGGAATCTCCACCAGCATATGAATATGATCCGGACATACTTCGGCTTCAATTATATGAACCTCTTTTCTTTTACAAAGAGCACTCAAGATATTGGCAATATCCTGCTTTAACTCTCCATATATGATTTTTCTTCTGTATTTTGGTGCAAAAACTATATGATATTTACAATTCCATGTTGTATGTGATAAACTATTCTTGTCCATTAGGACTACCTCCTTTGTAATAATAAAACGGTTGGCGAACCATCTTTATTATATCAGAGGAGGTTTCTCTAACACAACGCTAAAGCTATTTTAACCACCCGCAGAGCAGGTGGTTTATTTGTTCTACAAAGTTTCGTTTTTCGGTTCAACGAAAAACTCCACAATGTAGAACAGAGCCATGCTCTAACAACAAAAGGGGCATTGCATATTGATGCAATAGCCCCTTTTTGCAAATAGAGCAATAGTACTGTAAAAGTTACTGTGCAAGAGCATAACATCATTTGATTCAAAAAACACTTGACATATTATCGATATGATAGTATCATAATAAAAAATATATATTATCAAAATAATAATAACAGAAGGAGCGGATTATGATGGCTATTAAATATCGAAAATTTGAACCAACAGATTATGTAATGAAAGTGAAAAAAGGGAAAATCATTGAACAGGGACTTGGACTTTCTTTTTTTTACAATACCATGACCACAAGCATGATGGTACTTCCTGCAACTGCATTTGATACCAGTTTTGCCTATGATGATATTATGACTTCTGATTTCCAGAAAATTAATATACAGGGAGAGATCTCTTATATTATTGCAGATTATGAGCAAACTTCCAAGATGGTGGACTTCTCATATAAGGATACAAGAAAAGAGTATCAGACCATTTTAAATGAAGCAAAAACAAAAATGGCAAAGCGGATTATGAATCTGACAAAAGTATATATTGCCAAATTCATTAGTACAAAAACGGTAAGAGCTGCTATTATCTCTGCTGATGAATTAGCACATGTACTTGGAGCAGCATTGAAAAAAGATGAGACAGTGCAAAATTTAGGTCTTCAGATTATTGCAGTTTCTATTTTGGGAATCTCCCCACAGCCTGATACCAGAAAAGCATTGGAAGCTGCTGCAAGGGAAGAAATATTAAAACAACAGGATGATGCTATTTATAAAAGACGTAATTCCGCCATTGAACAAGAGAGAGCAATCAAAGAAAATGAGTTGAATACAGAAATCAAAATTGCAGAAAAACAAAAACAAAAACGTGAGAAAGAGATGGAAACCAAACGGATGATGCAGGAAAAACAGGCAGAACTGGATGCACAAAAGATTGCGAATGATATTCATTTAGAAGAAGAGAATCAAAAATTAGTAGAGCTTCAGACAGAAAATGAAAAGAAAAAATCTGATGCAAAAGCATATGATTCTAAAGTACTTCTTGAAACCTTTGCAGGCATTGATACAGAAATTATCAAAGCACTGGCTGTAAGCGGCATGGATAGCAAATCCCTGATTGCAAAAGCTTTTGCAGAAATTGGTGACAAAGCTGATAAAATCGGTGTATTAAATGTATCTCCTGATTTGTTAGAAACTTTAACGAATCCATAGAAAGAAACTGGCAGATATAAAAAGAAAGGCTTGGTGCAAAATATGGAAAGAGGTATGAATAAAATCATATTAATTACAAGAAAAACCAGATTGACAGAATTAATTTATAAATACAATACCATAGAACAAGCAAGGTTTTATATTGAGCATATGGGTGTGGACTTTGCAGATTATATAAAGGAAGATACCCAATACCGGAACGTGGTAAAAAGCGTTTTGGATACTGCCGGAAAATATGCAAGAATACAGGAAATTGACCGGGACTTCGTATCTAATATGATTTTTGGAAAAAATGATATTATTATTGTGGTAGGACAGGATGGTCTGGTTGCCAATGTAATGAAATATTTAGACGGTCAGCCTCTTATTGGTGTAAATCCAGATACAAAACGATGGGATGGAATACTTCTTCCCTTTGAGGCAGGACAATTAGAACGAATGATACCTATGGTTATTTCAGAAAATTATAACATAAAAGAAATTACCATGGCACAGGCAGATACCAATGATGGTCAAAGCATGTTAGCAGTAAATGACTTATTTATTGGATGCAAAACCCACGCTTCTGCCCGCTATGATGTTACTTGGAATCAACATACCGAAAACCAATCTTCCAGTGGAATCATTATCTCCACCGGACTTGGTGCAACCGGCTGGTACAAGTCCATTATGGCACAAGCAAATAGAATTGCCGCATTATTCGGATGCGGCGAGATTCATGACAGTCCATTAAGCTGGGGAGAAAATGAACTTAACTTTGTGGTAAGAGAACCCTACCCAAGCCGCTCAACACAAGCAGAAATTGTATATGGAAGAATTAGAAAGACCGATCAGTTCCATGTTACCTCAAAAATGCCATTGAATGGTGTTATCTTTTCTGATGGCATAGAAAGTGATGCCATTGAATTTAATTCAGGCAGTGAGATTACAATCAGTATTGCCAAAAAAAAGGGCAGATTAGTGGAGAATACCCTATAACTTTTCCTTAGAGCGTGTTTTTTAATTTATTGCTTGTTTTTCAAACACGCTCTAAGCTGTATCATAAAAAATTATTCAGGGCAAATCCTTATGTTATTATAATATAGATACTCCAAATATCATCATAAAAATAAATCCTGCTCGAAAAATTGTTCCAGCAATCACAATACGAAAAAAACAATATATGATTGTTGTATATTGTGCTGCTTCTCTTATAACCGGAATCATATAAATAGCAGAAATAATAAGGGCAATAAGAAAACTGACTACACCTCCCTCTATCCCTCCATTCTTTTTTATTACTTCCACTGCGAAAAATACAGAAAAAGCACACTCTAAGTATATTGCAAAAAGATTTCCATAATACAGACAGCTAAGCACATCTCCTTTCCGAGCCTGCTCGTCAATATTCCTGTATTTGCGCATACAAACATACTTAATAAAAATATATTCCATATAACACATATTTCCTAGAAATGCCAACGATTCTATCATCAATAAAATTCCATTCTCTATGTATACCGCCAAGAAAAAAATGTTCTGGTATATTACGCTCATTCCAAAAAAAAACAAATCTATCAAAATAACCGCTTTCCAAGATGCATGTCCCCTATATGCACTATTGCCATAATGGCTATAATTATATCTACGATTACAATCTTTCCACATAAAATCTCCTTGCCAAATCTTACATTTTTTATGCCATTACTTTCATCACATCTTCTATCATCTGTTCCACTGTCAAACGGTTTTTCCGCAAAATATCTTCCACATTATAACGGTCAATAAATTCTTTCTTCAAACCATAGTTCAATACTTTCATATCAGATGTACCATAGAATCTGGAAATTTTTTCACCGAATCCGCCATCTAGTATGCCATCCTCCAATGTAATAATAACATTATGATCTGCCTTTAACTCATTTAAAAGTTCAGAATCTATACCTGTAATAAAATGCGGGTTAATGACTGTTGCATCAATTCCTACCTTTTCCTTTACAATTTCTGCTGCCTCACAGCCCAATCCATAGAAAGAACCCAATCCGATAATTGCCACTCTGCTCCCCTTTTGTGTAACTTGATATTTGTTCAACTCACTGAAATCTGTTTTTACTTCTTTTCCTTCTGAAACCACTCCTATTGCAGGTACACGAATTGCTGTAGGATAATCATTTTGTTCTATTGCCCATTCTAACATAGCAAAGTATTCCTCTTTACTGGCTGGTGCCAGATAAACCATATTTGGAATATTAGAAATCATCGGAATATCATAAATCCCCAAATGTGTCACATCATTCATACCATAAACAGAAGCCGCAAATATAAGCAAAACTGCCGGATTACGATTGATACACAAATCCTGTGACAACTGGTCATATGTTCTCTGAATAAAAGTACTGTATACACCATATACCGGTTTCCCGCCATTTGCTGCAATTCCTGATGCCATCGCTACAGCATGTTCTTCCGCAATTCCCACATCAATGAACTGTCTGCCTGCTTCTTTTCTTCTGTCAGCAGTAAACCCAAATACTGTCGGTGTAGCAGATGTAATCGCTACTATAGATGCGTCTTCTTTCATTTTTTTCAATAAATATTGGGCCGTCAGATTACCATAATCTTCTGTGGATTCTCCGCTAAAAGCAGGCATACCTGTTTCTATATTAAATGGTATATTCCAGTGCCATTTCTCTTTTTCCTGCTCTGCAAATGGATATCCCTTTCCCTTCAGAGTAGAGATATGCACTACAATCGGATGCTGAATGTCCTTGACTGTTTGAAATGCTTCTATCAACTGTTCCAAATCATTTCCATCTTTTACATATACATAATCTAATCCCAATGCTTTGAACAGATTACACTCTGCCTTTCCTTCTGTTTCTCTGAGAAGTTTTAAATTCTGGTACATTCCTCCATGATTTTCTGCAATAGACATATCATTATCATTTACTACAATAATCAAATTACTGTTAAGTTCCGGTGCAAAATCTAATCCTTCTAATGCTTCACCACCGCTAAGCGAACCATCACCAATAACTGCAATAATATTTTCCTTATCTCCCTTTAAATCTCTTGCTTTGGCAAGACCACAGGCAAGGCTCACTGATGTAGAAGTATGACCAATTGTGAAAAAATCATGTTCACATTCTTCAGGATTACTATAACCTGATACATCATCATATTTTTCTTCATATAAAAATGCATCTTTTCTTCCAGTAAGCATTTTATGGCAATAACTCTGGTGTGAAACATCATATACAATTTTGTCAATTGGTGAATCAAATACATAATGAAGTGCAATGGCTGCCTCCACCATACCAAGATTCGGACCAATATGACCACCATGCTTACTAAGTTTTGTTAATAATACCTGACGCATTTCCTTTGACATTTCCCTTAATTCTTCTAAATTCATTCCCTTTACATCTTTTGGTGAATTTATCTTTTCAATATACATATTCCAACTCTCCTTATTATTTATATTTTTATTAAACAATTACAAAACTCTATTCACTTTGTAAATATTTGTGCAAATTGGCCATTATAAATAAAAAATGCTGTCACATTTCACCAGCATGGAATTACCACATTAAGCAAAATCATACCATATATAGTTGCTAACAGTTATAAACTATATGTTGTATTATTTACTTTAATGCGGCAACCCATGCCTTTTTAATGTAACAGCTTTTTATCACTACTCTTATATTATTTTACTTTCAATGAGACAACACCATTGTCCTTCTTCGTTCCTTTGGTAATTTTTACATAATACACACCCTTAGGCCATGATACTTCCTTTTGAGTCAAAAGATCCCGGTATTTAATATTTCTTCCTTGATTATTATACATTGTAAAAGTATCTACTTGTTTCGTTCCTCTATATATTGTCACTTTCACAGAATAATCTCCTACATATGAAGTAGATAATGTCAATTTTTTTGCTTTTGATACTGTAAATTTAAACCATGAAGTACTTTTGCTTGTAGAAGCTGGTATAACATAATATTTTTCAGAAGAAGTAACTTTTTTTGCTTTTGTTTTCTTTGCTGCAGGAAGCGAAGCCTTTTTTATTACTTTTGCATACAGTCTGTAACATCCCGGAGTACTTATTTTAATATAGTATGTACCTTTTTTTACACCATAACATTCTATGAAATCCTGGCTGCTACTTGTATAAAGTGCATTAGAAATTGCTTTTTTCTTTGAATTATACAATGTAATCTTATTTCCTGAAGATGATGCAGCATTTCCTGAAGAATCAACAATAAAAGATGTTGCTCCTATTGCAAGACAGCCATTGTTTGTTACTTTAATCTTCTTCCATACTGTTTTATTATTGTAACCTACATATGAAGTACTTTCTTTGATTGTAGCATTTGTAGAAGCATCATATCCATAAACCTGAAATGCAAATGCTCCAGATGCACTCACACTTGAACGAACACTTAATACATAATCTCCTGCTGGCAGATATTTTTGTGTAAAATTATCTATTAAAGCACTAGTTGAAGTATAAGCATTACACAATGTATCAGATGGATTTGAGGCACTATATACTTCATAGTATACATCTCCAGCACTAATCTCACTTGCAGCCTGACCCATAAAATATATTGCTTTACTTAAATGAAATGTATATGTCACTGTACTGTCTGGATCAATTTTCCCCTGATAAATTTGAGGTGTTGCATTGTCTTCCTGCGAAATTGCAAGAACTTCAATCTCTCCCCCTGATACCACACTCTGTGTTGATACTACCTCTGTTTTGCTGACTTCCACTGCATTGATATTCGCTGCTGGAACAAGCATGCTTGCTGCACATACCAAAGCACAAAAATAAGCTGTAAATTTTTTCATAATCTTCATCCTTTCTTTTTCATTTTTTGAACAAATTCTCTTGTATAAAATTATAAAATTTGTGATTGCCCTTATTATATTCAGCATTCATCTGGATTGCCTGCTAACTACAACCAGAACATACATACTATAGAATAACATATATTAGGCAAACTTGCAATAATAAGTTCTATTTTTTTAAAAATTTTGACACAACAGCATTTTTTTAACAATCCATATTTTGTCATTTTTCTTTCATTTTCTTTTTTTGTGTTTTTTCCAAAAAAAGTATATGGTTTCATTTACATAAACTACTTTTTTATTCCATTTTTCTCTAAAAAAATTTGCATTTTTCTTTTTTTTCCGCTATCCCTCTTCCTTCTTTTATAAATTAAAAAAAAATTTAGATTTTTATATTATTTTTATTTTTTTCTTTTTGTGATTTTTTCTATATTAAAAAAATGCTATAATTGGTTAATAATTTAAATTGACGTATGTGAATTCATATGTTATTTTATATATAAAGACACATCAACTAAACGGACACATTAGATAAATCTTATTACAATAAAAGGAGAATATCGATTATGAAGACAACAGGAATTGTAAGAAAATTAGATGAGCTTGGACGGATTACTCTTCCAATTGAGTTAAGAAGAACTTTGGGTGTCTGTGATAAAGATGCATTGGAAATCTCTGTTGAAGGAGATAAGATTATTTTATCAAAATACGAACCTGCTGATATCTTTACAGGTTCAAAAGAAGATTTAGTAGATTTTCATGGAAAAAAGATTTCCAAATCAACAATTAGAGAACTTTCAAAATATTTATAACGTTTTGAAAGGTAATGGTTTAAGCCAATTTTCCTATATAATCATTACCACAAGGTAAATGATTATATGTTTTAGTTATACTCCCTCTCATTTTGAAACGGCAGATAAGCACCTCCCCTCAGCTTATCTGCCATATTTTTTTCTTAAATTGTAATTATTCAGAAGATGCCATTCACAAAATGCCAGAATATACATATTCACCAAAACAAAGCATTTTGGCTGGTCATTTTGTTCATGACGCTGTTACCAGCTATGAAACCATGTATGCAAATTGTACTTTATGAGCAAGCTCCCATGCACAATTTGCACATATGGTTTCGCACCTTCTGAACAGTTACCTCAAATTAATATTTCTATAAAAGAGCTTGATAAATGTCCCTTTTGGAAACTCCACGATCTTTGGCTGTTCTTTTCATGGCCTCTTTCCTATCTATCCCCTGTGACAGATAGAACTGCATATGTTCTTCAATAGAAATCTCTTCCCATTGTCTTATGGCTTCCTGCTTTATTTCCTCTCTCGAACACCCTTCTATCACCATAACAAATTCGCCTCGGGGTTCATTTTCTTCATAATAGATAATAGCATCTTCCATAGTTGTTTGAAATGCTTTTTCATGCCGTTTTGTCAATTCTTTGCATATCGTTATCTTACGGTCTCCTATTGCTTGTAACAATTCTTTTAATGTTCTTAACAATCTATGAGGTGCTTCATAAATCACCATTGTTCTTGTTTCTGTTTTCAGTTCCTCAATGACTGCTGCCCTTTCTTTCTTATCCGCAGGCAGAAATGCTTCAAAAGCAAATCTTCTTGTAGAAATACCTGATACTGTTAATGCTGTAATACATGCTGCTGCCCCTGGAAGAGAAGTCACTTCAATTCCTGCATCATATGCCTGTTTTACCAGTTCCTCCCCTGGATCTGAGATGCCAGGTGTTCCCGCATCTGTAATCAATGCAATATCTGCTCCCTCTAGCATTTTCTTTACCAATACCTTCGCTTTATCAAACTTATTAAACTCATGATAACTGGTCATTGGCGTCTTAATTTCAAAATAATTCAATAATTTAATACTATTTCTTGTATCCTCTGCAGCAATTAAATCAACCTCTTTTAATGTACGCAGCACACGAAAGGTAATGTCTTCTAAATTTCCAATAGGTGTTGCACACAGATATAACATTCCAGCCATAACATTCTCCTATTCCTTATCATATAATCTCTTCACTTCATCGGTATATACATCCACTTTTTCAAATACAATCAAAGGTTTCTCCACCTTCAACATTGGCTTCCCGCCTCTTATCCCTTCTATTAAAACCATATTGGGCTCTCTATCAATATAAGGATGAACCATTCTAAGACGTTTGGGCTCCAACTTGTACTGGCTCATAGTCCTGATAATCTCCGCTAAACGAAATGGTCTGTGTACCATATAGAATCTTCCTCCTGGCTTCAATAAATAAGCTGCCTGCCTCACTACATCATCCAGAGTGCAGAGTACTTCATGCCGTGCAATTGCTTTTGGAAGTTCAGGATTTTTCAAACCATGTAAATCATTCATATAAGGAGGGTTACTTGTCACCACATCAAAAGAAGCCGCATCAAATATATGAGAGGCTTCCTTAATATCTCCAACTACAATATCCAATTTGTCTTCTAAATGATTATATTTTACACTTCTTTCTGCCATATCTGCACTTTCTTCCTGAATTTCTAATCCGGTAAAATGCCTTCCCTTTGTCTTTGCCTCTAGCAAAATAGGAATAATGCCTGTCCCTGTTCCCAGGTCCAGACATATCTCTCCTTCCTTTACCTTTGTGAAACCGGATAACAAAACAGCATCCATGCCAAAACAGAACTTTTTTGGATTTTGAATAATCTTATAACCATTTCGTTCTAAATCATCAAGCCGCTCTCCCTCTAATAATAATTCCATCAATCTCTCACTTTCTATCATTCTGTATTATACTAAAATACGTGTACTTCCAACAAAAATCATACAGTCCAGACAGCACACATTTACTGTCAGTATCAATGAATTTTTCTCTTAATTCACCAGTTTAGAATTTCCTTCCTGTTTCTCTAACCGTTCTAATTCCCGCAATTCTTCATCCAATGCAACTTTTTCTTTCCGTTTCTTTGGTTTGAATTTCAAATCACATACTTTATACTCCCGTACTTCTTTTTCATCATTCTCTAACATAACAATGACTTTTACCAATTGCTTTAATACACTTACACTATGCACTTCTCCCTTTAACCCATCTGCTGTACGCACAAAATCTCCTACGTTTGGCAAATGGCTGTTCAATTCCTCATAAGCTTCTTCTTCATTTTTCAAACAACACATTAAACGTCCGCAAACACCCGAAATTTTTGAGGGATTCAGAGAAAGATTCTGTTCCTTAGCCATCTTAATGGACACAGGTGCAAATTCTGCCAGATAAGTATGACAGCATAATGGACGGCCGCAGACACCTATTCCCCCCATAATTTTTGTTTCATCTCTTACACCTATCTGCCTTAATTCAATACGTGTCTTGAATACTGCTGCCAGATCTTTTACCAGTTCACGAAAATCAATTCTTCCATCTGCTGTAAAATAAAATAATACTTTGTTATTATCAAAGGTATATTCTGCATCAATTAATTTCATTTCCAAACCATGTTTTGCAATCTTTTCTAAACAAATCTGAAATGCTTTTTCTGCTTTTTCTTTATTATTATTTTCAATCTGGTCATCTTTTTCTGTCGCAATACGAATAACAGGCTTCAATGGCTGTATAATCTCTTCCTCTGGTATCTCTTTGGGTCCTAACACCACACAGCCATATTCTATGCCTCTAACAGTTTCTACAATAACATGATCCCCTTTCTTAATTGCTAAATCAATTGGATCAAAGAAATAAACCTTTCCCGCCTTTCGAAATCTAACTCCTATCATGTTTACCATTTCCATTCTCCTTCAACGCTAACAGCATTAATTCAATTGTTGTGTCAAAATTCACATTGGCATTTAAACGAACTTTTGCCTTATCCATTGCATTCATAATATTTTCTATCTGCTCATAATCCCTGCTTATAGCCTGCTTTGAAATATATTTAATGTCACTGCTGTACAAAAGTACATTTGGATCACTTGTTACTTTAAACATCAACACATCCCGATACCATAGAATCATCAAATCTATATAATCTGTAATCTCTAATTTATAGACAGAATGTGCCTTGATTGCCTCCATAATCTCATACAGTTCCATATCATCAATATAGCGCAGTAAATGCAATACAGCATCTTTCATCTGCATAAAATCTTCACTGGAACCATAGCGAATCGCCTTCCCTACATTTCCTTGTGAAAATTTTGCACTTAACTCCGCATGATAATCCGGCAAATTATATTTTTTCATAAGAAATTCTTTGATTTGCACCAGATTTACAGTTTTCAAATGTAACATCACGCACCTTGACAAAATCGTAGGCAGTAATCTATTAATATTATCTGTTAACAAAATAACAATGCCATACTCTGGCGGCTCTTCTATGGTTTTTAACAATGCATTTTGTGCCTGTTCTGTCATTTTATCTGCATCATCTACAATATAGATTTTATACTTACTGCCGTATGGTTTGATATCCATATCTTTTGTTAACTGCTCCCGGACATCGTCTACACCCAGACTTGCCTTTTCATGTGTAACATAAATAATGTCAGGGTGATTCTTGCCATCTGCCTGAAGGCAGGATTTACAAGTTCCACATGCCCTTTCTTCGTTCTTTATACATTGCAATGTCTTTGCAAAAGCCTCTGCTAATGTCTTCTTACCTATCCCTTTTTCTCCATCAAAAATATATGCATGTGAAACTTTATTCTGTTTTATGGCATTCTGCAGATGTTCAATAATCTGCTCATGCCCTATGATGTCTCTGAAATCTGCCATCCCAATCAACCCCTTTATGTGATAATATCTAAAAGCAGTCCCCTGATTTCATCTATCTTTCCTAATACAACCAGGTGATCTTTCTCATCTTTTAACAATTCAGAAGCCAGTTCATCTAACGTCTGATCTACTAATTTTACAATACCATATACTCTGTGTCTTCCTCTTTTATCTAAAAAATTCTCTCTGCTGAATTTGTGAGAACGTGTTACTACTTCATTTAGAAAATCCCTGATTAACGCACGATATTTTTTCATATCACGGATATCCATACGTTTTCCAAGCTTCTCACCCTGCTGGGTAATCTCTTCCATGACAAGAGTAAGCCTTGCTTGAAGAGACTGCTCCTCAATTTTACTTGCCAAAGCAAATTTAAAACTTCCATCTGATGGAGGTGTAATCTCCTTTTTCTCTATTTCCTGTGCAACCTTTTGTGCTTGCTCGACTTTAATATCCATACAATTCCCCTAATCGTTCTGTTTTTACACTTTTTCCATAGTTTGGTGTATTTATGTTCATTATATCACAAGTACTAGTGGTTTTCATAGAATTTTTTATTCAACTACTCAAAATATCTTCTATAATCTCTTTTACACAGTCTTCTAAATTTTGATTCACATAAACATGATGAACCCCTGCCCTCTCTCTCTTTTCCCTGGAAAAATCTTCCTCATCTGCCAGATACCTTCTGCACAATTCCTGATACTTTGGAACGCTCTGCCGTTTTTCTCTTTTTAAGGCACGTGTAAGACGTTCCCCATCTTCTACTTCTATATAGATTGGATATACTGATTCTTTCCCAAAATAATCCCTAACCTGTTCATAACCTTCTAGTGTATTTATCATAATATAGTCCTCTTTTAAATTCCACTGGTAATCCTTTACAGTAAAGTATCTCCATAACCCATGAACCGTATTATAAGCACGCTGTTCGATAATTTTACCTGCTGCCTCCAGATACAGATACTCTTCTTCTGTTACAAAATGGTATTCAATGCCTTCTTTTTCTCCTTCCCGGATAGGACGGGTAGTATAAGGTACAATGGTATGTAATGGAACCTTTTTCTGTTCCTTTAATTTTTTAAAAATTGTATCTTTCCCTGTAGCACTTTTTCCCATAACAATCCATATTTTTGACATAATATTACCTTTCATCTCCTAACTATTTTAAATTTCCTTAAGTAATTGTAAAACTGCAGGTAATCTTAATTCTATTTTTTCAATTGTTTATTAAATTTCCTGCCTCTTTCTTAATGTTTCAAAACAATCTACTCATCTGTTACAACAATAGAGCCATCCTTTTTTATTCCACATAGTTGCAATCCCGCCTTTTGATAGGCTTTCATATCTTCTATCAATTCTAATGTAATCTCTTCTCCAGGAACAAGCAATGGTATCCCTGGTGGATACAGATAAATATATTCCTTTGTGATGTTTCCCCAGCTTTCTGTAAATAAAACTGATTTCTCCCGCATCCCCTGCACCTGATAAGGTGTATATTTCATAGAGTGGTGCCGTATACAATTTTTCCTGTTATATACTTCTTTTCTTTGCTGCAGCCTTTTGGCAGGTTTTCGCTCTGTCAGATTCTTATTTTCCATACAAACTTTGTCAATCTTTTCTAATGCCTCTGCCAAACGTTCCATTCCCTCCTCTGTATCACAAATACTCGTCATTGCCAGCACATAATTTTTTGAAACCATTTCCATTTGCAAATGATACTGTTTTAATAGTATATCATATAACCTGCTTCCTGTAAGATCACTTGACGCTTTTACAAATAAATTAATCTTAGAAAAATCAAAATCAAAAATTTCATTATCGTCTGTGCTCGTTTTTGACATATTTTTCAGTCTGCTTCTGCCTGGTAACACAGGATAAAAAACTTCTAGTTCCTTTAACTTTCCCATTCTATTATAAAAATTTTTCAGTCTTTTTTCATACATTTCAAATATCTTTTCCGGTTTCTGTTCCAAAAATTCCATACACCAGTCAATAGATGCCATAAACAGGTAAGAAGGACTAGATGTCTGATATATGCTTAAATATTTTTCTATCTTTACTTTATCTGCCATTGTATTGAATCCAAGATGAAGCAATGCTGTCTGAGTAAATGCCGGCATGGTTTTATGCATACTTTGAATGACAATATCTGCACCACAGGACAACGCTGACTTTGGAAAAAAGGCGGCATGTCCAAAATGAGCCCCATGTGCTTCATCCACAAGAAGAGGAACACCAAATTTGTGTGCTGTATCCGCCAATGCCTGAATGTCTGATACAACACCCTCATAAGTAGGAGACGTTATTACCACCAGCTTTGTATCAGGATAAGTTATCAACATTTCTCTTAAATTTTTTGAAGAAATTCCACCACATATACCATATTTCTCCACTTCCTGTGGATAAATATAATGTGGTACCAGTTCATTTAATTCAATGGCATGGTATACCGCCTTGTGACAATTTCTTGCAGCGATAATGGTATCCCCATGCTGTACACAAGCACTAATACCTGCTAACAATCCACAGGTACTGCCATTTACAAGAAAATAACTTTTTCCTGCTCCACATACCCTTGCTGCCCGTGCCATAGCATCTGCCAATATCCCATTTGCATCATGAAGATTATCGAATCCCTCAATTTCTGTAATATCTATGCCATAGCTGTTCCACATAAGAGCGGCATTATTCTTGCTTCCAGAAAAAGGCATCTGTAAGCTCTGCTCACAGATGCCTTCAC
This sequence comes from uncultured Lachnospiraceae bacterium, assembly GCA_964422365.1. Lineage (GTDB taxonomy): Bacteria > Bacillota > Clostridia > Lachnospirales > Lachnospiraceae > CAYRAV01. Next base: position 18,033 of record CAYRAV010000021.1, read on the forward strand.
TAAACTTTTCTAAAAAAAAACTATTTCTCTTATGCCCTGGCATATGAAATGGATAATAATCTGATTGTCCATATCTTACTAATTTTTTATATAAAGTTTCCATACTCTTTTCCTATTCTGTATATTTTCCCTTAACATACATCTTGCAAAATTTCCTGTTTCAAATTGGGATGAAATTTTCCCTCTCTAATCATTGCAATTTCATGACCATAAGGAGGAAATGATTTCTTCTTATTACCATCTAATGGAATATAAGGTGTCTCTAATATTTTAGGTACTTGTTCAAAATCAGGTGAGGTTACAATATGGTATAGTGCATCAAAACCAATTTGCCCAAATCCAATATTTTCATGGCGGTCTTTCGATGCGCCTCTGACATTTTTACTGTCATTAATATGAAATACTTTTATTTGATCTTTTCCAATTGCCTGATCAAACTGCTCAATAACACCCTCAAAATCATTTATAATATCATAACCACTATCATGCGTATGGCATGTATCAAAACATACACGTAATTTCTCATTATAAATAACACCATCATAAATTGCCTTCAGTTCATCGAAATTTTTACCAAGTTCACTTCCCTTTCCAGCCATTGTTTCTAATGCGATATAGACAGATATATCTTTTGTCAGCACTTCATTTAACCCTTTTACAATCTGGGCAATACCTGCCTCTTCCCCTGCTCCCACATGAGAACCGGGGTGAAGCACCAAAGTGTCACTTCCCATAGCAGCAGTACGTTCTAACTCAACCCTGAGAAAATTTACAGCAATCTCAAATGTTTCCGGTTTTATGGTATTCGCAAGATTAATAATATAGGGTGCATGAACTACAAAAGTATCTATTCCATTTTCCCTCATCAGTTCCCATCCCTCATCAATCTTTAATTCCGATATTTCTTTTCTCCTTGTATTTTGTGGTGCTCCTGTATATACCATAAATGTATCTGCATGATAAGAAAGTGCTTCCTTTACAGAACCTAAAAACATCTCCTTTCCTGCCATACCAACATGTGAACCAATCTTTATCATAGCTACCTCCATCCTCATTACAATTCAGCCATGCTATTCAAAATTTGTCAGCATACTCATTTTCACTAATAAAGAAACTCATTGGCTATACAAATTTTCCAGTTGCATACTTTCTGAATTTGTCAGTCATATCTACCTTATTATAAATATTTTCTATTATTTATGCAAGGCTGAACATACTAAATTATAATAGTTATTGTAACAGTTATTTCATTGCCGATTACCATGAATTTTTCTTTTGATTTCCCTTTCTATTAACCAGTAGAAGCCGCTTCATTTTGAAAATATAAATCAATAAAAAAAGAAGCCGCCCACCATCTGCACGACTCCTTTTCCCTCACTGTAAACTATACTTTTATATTATATAATAACCGAATAATAGACAAATACACCCGGCGGGAATCGAACCCACAACTGCCCCTTAGGAGGGGGCTGTTATATCCATTTAACTACGGATGCACATTAGACTCAGCTTCTTTATTATATAATTCCTAATTTTAAAAGTCAATGATTAAAACTTTTTTTATTAAAATTTTATTTTTTTTCTATTTAAACGTTATTTTTTAAGAAAACTTAATACTTTTCTCTTGTTTTTGACACATGAGATGCCTTATAATATTTTATAGTGTAGCGCTTATGTTTTTTAATTCCTGCGATACCTATATACAGATTATTTAGATTTAGCAAAACAATATAAAATTTATATCAGGGGGAGGTATTCAATAAACACACTCTAATAATATTTATTAATTCATAAATATACTCTAAATCTAAACAAGCTGTACCATTATCGAATATACTTCGATATAAGAAAATTTAATATATGAATGAGGGAAGAAATATATGTTAAACACAACTTCAAATTCCAAACATAAAAAATGGATTCTTGCTATTTTTTTAATTCCTGTTGCAATTTTAATTGTAATCTATCTGGGTATGACTTTCTATTATAAAGAGCATTTTCTTTTTGGATCTGTCATTAATGGTGTAGACTATAGTGGTAAAACTGTCTCTCAGGTAGAAGAGTTAATTGCAAACGCAAGTGCTGATTATTCCATAGAACTAACTGGAAGAAATGATTTAAAAGATGTCATTACAGCCTCTGATATTGATTATAAGTATATCTCAGATGGAGCAATACAATCCTTAAAGGATAAGCAAAACTCTTTTTTCTGGATTGCTGCATTATTTAAAAAGTCACACGAAAATGAAATGACTATTCATACTTCTTTTGATGAAGATGCCCTGCGTTCCTGCATATCAAACATGATATTTTTTGAAAAACATAATATTAAAAAACCAAAAAATGCTTATGTGAAATATGATAAAAGTAAAAAGGAGTACATTCTAATTCCTGAAGAAACAGGCAGTAAACTGCTATCTGATAAAGTTTTTGAGGCAGTGAAAACAGCGATTTCTAATGGAAAAACTACATTGGATCTTGATCTTGAGGGATGCTACAAAACCCCAAAATATACTTCAGAAAGTCCTAAACTAGTTTCCTTTTTTGAAAAAATAAAATTATATTCTAATGCTTCTATTACTTACGATTTTTCAGATCGTCAGGAAGTTGTAGACATTAATCTAATTCACGACTGGCTAAAGGTTGATAATACAAACCTAACGGTTTCCATTAATGAAGATTCTATTAAAGAATATGTAGATTACCTCGGACGTAACTACAGTACATTTGGAACCTCCCGAAAATTCAAATCAACCTCCGGAAAGACAATTACAGTATCTGGTGGTGATTATGGCTGGCTTATCAATCGCCCTGCTGAAGTAAAAGCATTGACAAAAAATATTAAAAAAGGAAAGACAATGACAAAAGAACCTGTATATACACAAAAAGGAGCCTCCCGCGGTACAAACGATATTGGTGACACCTATGTAGAAATTAATTTGACCAAACAACGTCTCTGGCTTTATAAAGATGGAAAGAAAATTGTAACTTCTGATTTTGTATCTGGTAATTCCAGCCGAGGCTGGCAAACTCCAGTTGGAACATATGCGATTACATATAAAGAACGCGATACCATATTAGGAGTAAATTCAGGTGCCGATTATCGCTCTCCTGTTTCTTACTGGATGCCGTTTAACGGAAATATTGGTATGCACGACGCAACTTGGAGAAGCAGTTTTGGTGGTACTATTTACCAAAGAAATGGTTCCCATGGCTGTATCAACTTACCACTTAATAATGCAAAAACAATTTACGAAAACATTGAAGCTAGAACTCCTGTTATTGTATATCAGGAATAACGATATATCACAACAATATAATGATGATTTACAAATAGGTTATTTCTCATATTTTGATAATTTATAATAATCAGGACTTTCATTCCTACTATAAAAAGGGTACTACGCAAAACCAGAATCCAATACGTATATTCATAGTTTTGAAAAGACCATGCCATTTGGATTGCAAACACAAATAAGAATAATCTAGTAAATGTGTACAACGGATTATAAGCTGAGCTTACAAAAAGAGAAAAGTGATTATAAAAAAGACAATACATTACAAAAAATAATATATTGTCTTTTTATTATCACTTTTCTCTTTCTTTTACTTTTCACGTTTTTAAGATAACTTGCAGCAATCATCTCTAAAATGTATTTGAAAATTGGTAACAACTTTGCCCTCTGGTAAGCAAGTTCTCTCGTGCAGCTACACATATACTTTTTGCATGGCTCAATTGTTTTTATTTTAAAATTTCTGAAAAGTCTATATTCCCCTGCATCCATATATTTCCTTTAAATCTATAGTTTACCTGTGGGATTCCCTGCAAATCCTGTTTATTAATGCATACTTGGAAAATAATATCATTACAATTTAATAATATTTGATAGACCTCCTCCTGTGTTACCTGATTCCTGATTAATTGCAGATCCATAATCACCCCTACAATAGAATAATTATCTGATTCCGAACCATATGGTATAAAAGAAGTTTCAACTATGCTGTAAATATCTTCTTTTTTCACTCTTCTTGATACCATAGCATAAGTATCAATATCTTCAATCGTTAGATTGTCAATAGCCTCCTGATTCCCCATCTTTGCCTCTGCAATTAATTTCTTTCTTTGTATTGTTTCTGCAGCACGAGTTTTATTATTTAATGACTGATTAATGCCAAGAATAATCTTTCCTTCGATTGCCATTCCAGTTAACATAATTGGATATGCCATTCTTTTCTGAAAATATATTTTTTTATGTTGCAGAAAATCTATCACATTCTGCAAATAAAAAATAAGCGAAACACCTACTCTCATATCTTCACACATACCTGTATAGCCATCTGTATCCACTCGTTTATTGACCACTACTTCTTCCTTAGTGGCAATATATTTTCCTCTATAATATGGATAATAATGATCTAAATGAAAAAATCCTTTTTCATCATATTCTCCCACTACTGAAAGCCCTATACTATCTAGAAAATCTTTTTTATATTCTGTTAGAGTTACTTTTTCATCTAGCTGTATACTTTTCTTTTCTGTAGGCCGGTCCATCACTATGCCAATTATTTTCTCCAAATCAGCCCTGTTTTTTATATTACTGAATCCAATTGCTCTTAAATAACTATGCATAGTATCACCTTCCTTTTTCTATTCATCTGAAATAAATTTACTATTTCTATATTCTTAATATAATTCAAAATGCCTCCTGTTGTTTTCCCTATATTATCTGTATTTATAATCAAATCTTTGTACTGCAGGATATTCATATTTAAACTTTATGATTCTATTATAAACAATGCTGGGAAAGGTATCAACTAAAAATTATGTTCTTTCAATAGCTGCATATAGCTAAAACTATAACCATAGAACAGAACTATTCAGGCTTAATGATTTCTCTTCCACCCAAATATGGCCGCAATACTTCAGGTATTATAATACTTCCATCTGCTTGCTGATAATTTTCTAAAATTGCTGCGGTAGTACGTCCTGCAGCTACACCACTTCCATTTAATGTATGAACAAACTCTGCCTTATCTTTGATATTATTTTTAAATTTAATATTGGCACGTCTTGCCTGAAAGGCTTCGAAATTAGAACAGCTTGAAATCTCTACATAACGATTGTAACTTGGCATCCATACTTCAATGTCATATTTCATGGCTGCTGTAAAACCTAAGTCACCCATGCAGATTTTTACTACTCTGTATGGCAATCCTAATAACTGCAATACTTCTTCTGCATCATTTGTCAATTTTTCCAATTCTTTATAAGAATCTTCTGGATGAGCAAACTCAACTAATTCTACTTTGTTAAACTGGTGTTGACGAATCAAACCTCTTGTATCTCTTCCGGCAGAACCTGCTTCTGCACGAAAACATGCTGTATATGCACAATGTTTGATTGGCAGCTTATTGCCGTCTAAAATTGTTTCACGATACATATTCGTTACAGGTACTTCTGCAGTTGGCACTAGAAAATATTCCTTTCCGTCTCCTTTTACTTTATATGCATCCTCCTCAAATTTTGGAAGTTGTCCTGTACCTGTCATACTTTCTCTGCTTACCATAAAAGGTGGAAATACTTCTTCATATCCTTGTTTTTCATGCACATCTAAGAAAAAATTAATGATTGCACGTTCTAATTTTGCCCCCATGCCACGATAAAATGTAAATCTTGCACCACTTGTTTTTGCACCTGTTTCAGGATCTAAAATATTCAGATTACTTCCTAAATCCCAATGTGCTTTTGGTTCAAAATTAAATTTTGTTGGTTCACCAAATTTTCTAATTTCTACATTATCTTCATCTGTCTCACCCGCTGGTACAGATGGGTGTGGAATATTAGGAATAGTAAGCATCCATTGTTCCAATTCACTATCTACTTCTCTTACCTTAGCATCCAATAGTTTGACTTCTTCTGATAATTTCTTCATTTCTTCAAAAATAGGTGCAACATCTTTTCCTTCCTTTTTCATAGCAGGAATTTGCTTGGAAACTGAATTCTGTTTGCTCTTTAATGCCTCTACTTCTCCCAGCAGATTTCTTCTTTTAGAATCTAAATCTTTAAATTGACTCAAATCAAATTCTTCATTGCGGTTTGCTAATGCCTTTTCTACTTCTTCAAAATTGTTTCTTAATAATTTAATATCTAACATTATAAATTCCTCCAATATATTTTATTTTATAACTATATTGTAACTATTCAGAAAGATCATTCTCAAAACGCCAGAATATATCTCTATTCACTAAAATAGTTCGACTGATCATTTTGTTCATGATGCTGTTACCAGCTATAAAGTCATATAGCAGTTCTGGTTCGTTACAAAAAAAAATCCTTCCCTCCCATCAATATGGGACGAAAGAATTCCGCGTTGCCACCCAACTTGCCGCAGATAAATACTATATCTGCAACCTCTTTGTTGTATGATAAAGGATACAATCCTGCCAGCTTACTCACTGGCTACCCATGCTTTTATTGCACAATAAAGTCATGTCGAAAGTGGAACAATGTCATAACTTATTGGTTCACACCATACACCAATTCTCTGAAAAGTCTGTTTCATCTTAGCTTTCTAGGTATTTTATTTCTATTCAATATAATAATATATCTTATTTATTATAGACTATTATACGATATAATTCAAGTATTTATTCTCAATTTTTTTATTTTGCGGTAACAGTCCAGCCATGCAGAAACAATTGTAAAATATGCACATGGGTGCTTGCTCACTAAGGGCATATTTTACAATTGTTTCTATAGGGCGGACACCTGTCATGAATAATTTACCAGACAAACCGTAAATTTTTTTGGTAATAATGTAGATTCTAGTAAATTATGAATGGCATGGTTGAACTGTTACATTTTATGGTTACAGTTCAATCTTGCAAAAATAGTTACATTGCCTGCACACGAAACTTAATTACTCCAACAAGTTTGAAAATTTCTTGCTATAAGATGTACATCACAATTTGTCCCGAATTTATAAAATGCAGCGGACTACATGATTAAATTTTGGATAAATAACACACAAAATAAAGCATGCAGGTTGTGGCAATGAACTTCTCCAAACACGCTCCAATTCATATGAATTTTACATTTACTTCTATACGACAGAGTGGATATCATATAATTCATATGTACAAATTTAAAATGTTTCACGTGAAACATTTTTATAAAATCAATACTATCTAAATTTTATTGTTTTACCACAGCTAATGTACTCTTATTTCGATGTTTTATTACATATAAAAAAATGGAGCAGTATATATGCTGTATATCTGTTATGCATATTACGCTCCATCTCATATTGAATAACAAAAACTTTATTATAGTGATTTTAAAATCTATTCTATCATTAGTTACTCCATATAATTTTTACTATTAATTGCAATATCTAGTGCTTCTTTTTCTTCATCTGCCAAAATCACAAAAGATTCGCCTTTTATAATTTCTTTTATGTATGTATAGCATCCTTCTCTGCTGCTATGCATACAATTAATAATAAATCCACTATTATTATCATTCAAAAGTGCCAAAGCAAAACTCAATTTTCCACCCATTTCTTTAAATGCATCATATTTTACAATTCCTATTTTTTGGTAAGTATCTACCATACTTTCCTTAATTTCTTTCATTTCATTTTCTGCCTTCACAATTGCTGCCTTCAGACCATCGATTGCTATAAATTTATCCTGAAATGTTGCCTCTAAACTTTTTCCATCCGTTCCATTCATAAATTGATCATACTTCTTCTTTAAACTACTACATTTCATGAATAACACTATTACCAATATAAACAATATAATACTAACTCCTGCTATCCCTAAAATAACATATCCTTCATCTAATCCTATTTTTCTGAATAATTCCATAAAATCCTCCACCTATTATCATTTATGATGATAATTAAATTTTTTACATATTCATTGATATAAATATAAATTCTTATCTATTTGTTAATTATATAGAAAATAAATACACCTCGTGCCAGATTATATTTACTCAACACCTTTTATTTAATATTTGTATACTACAACATGTTTGAAAATTGCTTGTCACAAGATGTTCGTCACAATTTGTGAAGAATTTAGTTCAAATTCTTGAGGTCAGCATACTACATTAAATAAATTTGAAGCAAATATCTGTATCTTATCAGGCAAAGTCCACCAGTCTGAATGGGCATGGATTGCAGTATACAAAGCGGGGCATGCAGATTGTGGTAATGAATTTTCAAACACACCCTAACGCACCGACATTAATAACTCTATAATTCTCTCAAGCTCTTCTTCAGAATAATATTCAATTTCTATTTTTCCTTTATCCTTCGATTTATGTTGTATTGATACCTTTGTTCCTACAATTTCTTTTATCTTTTCTTCTAAATCTTTGTAGAACACTTCATTCTCATCTTTTTTTGTTTCTTTTTTCTTTTTTCCTTTCCCGTCCAATAAACTCTTAACTAATTTTTCTGTCTCTCTAACACTTAATTTTTCATCTAATATTCTATTGGCTACAATAACCTGCTTCTCTTTATCTTCAATTGGTATTAATGTTCTTGCATGACCACTAGATATAATATCATCAATTAACATTTCCTGAACTGGTTCTGCTAACTTTAATAACCGCATGGAATTTGTAATTGCTGTTCTACTCTTAGATACCCTTTCTGCCAACTCATCCTGTTTCAAATGAAACTCTGATATCAATCTTTTATATGCCGCTGCTTCTTCGATAGGATTCAAGTCCTCTCTTTGAATATTCTCAATTAGTGCAATCTCTATTACTTCATGAGGAGCATATTCCTTAATAATTGCAGGTACCTCTGCTAAACCAGCCATTCTCGCAGCTCTCCACCTTCTTTCTCCTGCAATAATCTCATAAAATTTACCCTTTTTCTGTAATAAAAGAGGTTGTAATATTCCATATTGTTTGATAGATTCAGCCAATTCATGCAATGAATCTTCATCAAATTTTTTTCGTGGTTGTGAACCATTTGGTTCAATATCCTGCACCTTTATGAATGTTTCACTTGAAACATTTTTTTTCTCTTCTTCCTTTTCGTTTTTACTTATTTTTTCATTACTAGAAGAATTTTTAGATGGTATCATTACATCTAAGCCTTTCCCTAATCCTCTTTTTACTGCCATGTTTTAATTTTCTCCTCTTTCCATCACTTCTTCTGCCAAATCTCTATAAGCCTCTGCCCCAGCGGACTTTGTATCATACAGATTAATTGGCATCCCATGACTTGGTGCTTCTGCCAATCTAACATTCCTTGGAATAATCGATTTATATATTGTTTGATTTAGGTTTTCCTTTACATTCTCGACAACTTGCAAAGAAAGATTTGTTCTTGCATCATACATAGTAAAAACAACCCCTTCTATTTCCAGTTTGGGATTCAATCTTTCTCTAACAAGATCCACTGTGTGTATAAGTTGTGTCAATCCTTCCAAAGCAAAAAACTCGCATTGTATTGGCACAAGAACTGTATCTGCAGTGGTCATTGCATTAACAGTTAAAGTATTCAAAGAAGGTGGACAATCTATTATGATATAATCATACTCTTCTCTCACTTTGCTAATTTCCTTTTTTAAAATATATTCCTTTTCCTCTACGCCAATTAGTTCAATTTCTGCACCTGATAAATTAACATTTGAAGGAAGTACAGATAGATTTTCTATTACTTCTTTTTGTAAACATTCTTCAATAGAAGCAAGACCTAGTATCATTTCATAAACCGTATTTTCTAATTCATTTTTATCAATCCCCAAACCACTAGACGTATTTCCTTGTGGGTCAATATCTATTACAAGAACTTTTTTTCCTTTTTCTGCTAAGCAGGCCGATAAATTAGTTGTTGTAGTTGTTTTTCCAACTCCGCCTTTTTGATTTGCCACTGCTATAACTCTAGCCATCTTATTTCCTCCATTTTATCTCCATTCATATGAACTTTTCATTATATTGTTTATTATAATTAATTACAATTCAGCGATACCGCTCATACCTTATTTTTCATTGCGAAGCACATCCATTACAGTATACCTTATTGTACAAAATCCACCAGCCCGAATGAACATAAACTGCAGAATGTCCAACTGGATCACCTTAGATAGGTACATTTGCTAGTATAGCATTTTTGAAATAGCCAGACTGTCCAAATACTATATTTTTCAAGTTTCTTCCATAAAATAAAGTCCAGTTAATTGGCTAATGTTATACTAAAACACACATTTTGAACAAAAAAGTTATGAATCGAATGAAACATACAATGGAAAATAAATTTTCTTAATTTGAAAAATTATTTTTATCAGAAATCTGCCCTATAGAAATGATTGTACAATCATTTCTGCACAGCCAAACTGTTAACCTGATTATGAATATTAGTGTCCATATCAATTGAATTCTTACAAATAAAAATCCCATTTTTATACATTTATGTTACCCTTTATACAGATAATTATATCGCTTTTTCTGTACTTATCAATAAGTGATACATTATGATTTATTTTTTATTTACCAATTCTTCTCTTGTACCATTCAGAATTATCAATTTGCCAAAAATTCTATTTTCACTATAAATTTATCATAATATGTTAGATACTATGCTTACATCTGGCATGCACAGACTATGGACAAAGCTGAATAAAAGTTCCCGCTCCAATCTCTTCAAATATTATTCATACCCTTCTATTCTAAATAATTACACTCTTATTTTTAAATAATTTTAGAAATATCAAAGACTTTATTATGTATATCTTCTTTTATCTTCCCCATATTTGAAAATGTTCCCAAAATATTATAGCATCTTTCAAATGTGATATCTATAATTTTTTATATTTTTTATATTTTTTTCTATGAAAGTCCCCTTTTTTGCTTTAGCAAAAAACTGAATTCAAGTATTCCGACATACATCTCATACCTTTATTTATAGTGGCGCACTAAAGCGTGTTTGAAAATTACTTGTTACAAGATGTGCGTCACAATTTGTGGGGGATTTGTTCCAAATTCATGAGGTGTAGCAGGCTACATTGAATAAATTTGGGGCAAATATCCATACCATATCGGACGAAGTCCGCCAGCCCAAAGGGCATGAGTTGCAGGATACCCGGATGGGTATACCATATCGGACGAAGTCCGCCAGCCCGAAAGGGCATGAATTGCGGGATACCCGGATGGGTATACCATATCGGACGAAGTCCGCCAGCCCAAAGGGCATGAGTTGCGGGGGATGCCCGAATGGATACGCAGAGTGGGGTGTGCAGATTGGGACAATATGCTTTTAGTGAACAAGCTCCCACATATATATTGTACCATTGTTTCTGCATGGCTGAACTGCTACATATTATTTACATTTATCATTTTGAATATTTGCAAAAAAATAAAATGTTTCACGTGAAACATTTTATTTTAATCTTTGCTTTATTATCCAAAATATATTTCAAAATTTTGTATTGCAAGATATAATATTATAATTTGAAATATATAGCACACAAAGTGGGGCATACAGATTGGAGCAATGAATTTTCAAGCACGCTCTAGTAGTACTTCTGTATTAACACTTTTGGATAGCTCTACAAACGAATGTATAAATCCCTTATTAGAATTATAAATCTACTATATTATTTTTAATAGCATATACTGCTGCCTGTGTCCGATCAGATACATTAATTTTTTTAAATAACCTGGATACATGATTTTTTACAGTTTTTTCACTTATTGAAAGTTGAGCTGCAATTTCTTTGTTGTACAAACCCTGTGATAATAATTTTAAAACTTCTAACTCTCTTTTTGTCAAAATTTCATGTGATAATTGCTTCCCTTTTTCCACATTTTTTTTCATTGCTTCTTTTATCAATGGTTCTAATGATTCCTGAATATAATAATCCCCTGCATGAATAGCAAAAATTGCTGTTCTCAGAACTTCTACTTTTGAATTTTTCAATACATATCCATTAATCCCCATATCAACTACTTGCATTAAATACTCCATCTCATTATGAATAGTTAAAATAAGAACTTTCTGCTTTCTTGTCATCTTTTTCAAGACTTCTATCCCATTCATATTAGGCATACTTATATCAAGCAAAAGTATATCTGGTGATTTTCTTTCTAGTAATTGTAAACATTCCACTCCGTCATTTGCTTCTCCAATTACTTTAATATCTCCACCCATTTCTAATAACTTTCTCAATCCTTCGCGGACCATTATATGATCATCTGCAAGAATAATATTAATTGGCATCATATCCTCCTATTCATTTTATAAAACGACTGATTACAATAGATTCTGTTATTAGTACAAAGAAAATTCAATTTTATATTGTAAATCGTAAAATATTTTATGCAAATGCAGCTTCACAAATATGGCATGCCAGCCTATACTAAATCTGAAGAATTGTACAAGCAATAAAACAGGCAGGCTTAACTGACAATTATTTTATATTCCTTGTACTAGGAACAATTAATTTTATGCTTGTTCCTTTCTCTTCTTCTGATATAATATCCAAAACTCCCTCCATCAGTTTTGCTCTCTCTTTCATAATAGAAAGACCAAATCTTTTACTTTCTTCTGCATTTTTTATAATCTCATGATAATTAAATCCAATACCATCATCTTCAATGGAAACTACAATCTTATCTTCCTTGTATTCTATTAAAATGAAAATCAGACTGACTTTTCCATATTTTATCGCATTATTACATGCCTCCTGTATGATTCGGAATATATTTAAGTTTATGATAGAATCTACTTTCTTTTCTTCATTTTTTATAGAAACATCAAATGTAATCTCTTGATACTCTTGTTCTAATCTATGAATATACTTTTCTATTGTTTTTACTAGTCCAGAATCATTAATAGATATTGGTCTTAAATCATAAATGATATTTCTTAGTTCTTCTATTGTGTTTTCTAATGCCTTTTCCATTGCAGAAATCTCTGATTTTACCTCTTCTGGCTTTTTTTCTATCATTAACCTGCAATACTCCGCTTTATGTATCATGCCTGTTAAGTTCTGTATAGTAGAATCATGTAACTCTCTTCCAATTCTTTGTCTTTCTATCTCATTAGTCTTTAATATAGAACTTGCATCACAATTTTGTTTTTCTATCTCTTGCCTTTCTTCTTCTCTTTCCTTTTCCTCTATCTCCTGTCTTTCTTTTTCTCTTCTCTCCTTTTCCTCTATCTCCTGTCTTTCTTTTTCTCTTCTCTCCTTTTCCTCTATCTCCTGTCTTTCTTTTTCTCTTCTCTCTTTTTCTTCTATCTCTTGTCTTTCTTTTTCTCTTCTCTCTTTTTCTTCCTTTTCCTGCTTTTCTTTTTCCCTCCTTTCTTTTTCCTCTTTTTCACGCTTTTTTTTCTCCTCTTTTTCTTGTCTTTCCTTTTCTTCCTTCTCCTGTTCTTCCTTTTCTTCTAACAGACTCCTTAAAATACTGATTTTATCCATTCTTTTTTCTACAACCCGAAGTTTATCTTCTTCCTCTATCTGCTGCCTGGATAACTTTTCTATTTCCTGTTTTATCATTTCTATTTTTTCATTCAGCATATTTGTATTAGGATTAAAAAAACCTATACTGTTATCATTCGCTTTTTCATACTGCATTTGCTCTCTTTTAAAACGATTAATAGAAAATTTATTCTTAATATATTTTTCTCTTATTTCAATCTTCTTATCTTCCTCTTCTAAATACAATTCTTTGATAAAATCATATATTTCCTTAATCAATGATTCTTTTTTATCACCTTCTGCCATAAGAACCTCCTCTCTATAGATTAACAAATCCTGCTGCAAAGCATGCTGTCATTCATTTCTACAGTTCTTTTTCTTTCTACTTTTATTTTAATGGTTCCTTACTTGGTTTTCCAGCATTTCTTGGATATTTTTTTGAAGTTTCTTTTTTCTTCTTAACTACAATAAGAGAACGGCTTACTTCTGTTCCTGGTAATGAAAACTGCACAACATTTTCTATTTTTCCACCCAGCAGCTTAATTGGATTGTTTGCATTCTCTAATTCCTCTTCTAGTTTGCCTGATTTATAAGAAATAAAACTTCCCCCCATTTTTACAAACGGTATACAATATTCTGATAATGTAGACAAATTGGCTACTGCTCTTGATACACAATAATCAAACTTTTCTCTATATTCCTCTTTTCTCGCAATATCTTCTGCTCTTCCATGTATTGCATTAATATTGTGCAGACCAAGCTTTTCTGTCACTTCCACTAAAAATTTGACTCTTTTGTTAAGAGAATCCAAAAGTACCATTTCCAAATTTGGAAATGCAATTTTTAATGGTATCCCTGGAAATCCAGCCCCTGTTCCCAAATCCAGTATACTGTAATACTCCTGTTGTAAATCTATAGCTTTTACCAACATCAAACTATCAATAAAATGTTTCTCCACTACTTCCTCAAATCCTGTAATAGCTGTCAGATTCATCACTTTATTTTTTTTCACTAACATTTCATAATACATCATAAACTGTACAATCTGTTCTTCTGTCAGTTCTATAGAGGCTTCTTTCAATTTAATCTTAAAATACTCTATATTATTCATAAATTTCCCTCTCTACCAAATATTTTTGGTAACAGTTCAGCCATGTAGAAATAATTGTCCAAAGTGTATGTGACTACCCGCAGGCTAAGGGCACTTTATACCATCATTTCTATAGGGCAGACACCATCAATGAATCATTTGTCAGTTAATAAATGTATTTTCAAACACGCTCTAGTAAAAATATACTTCCTAACAAACAATGAATTAGCATGGCCAAACGGTTACTATTTTTGATTTTACTACTTATTGTCCAAGGTATACCAATAGCACTGAAATATCTGCTGGGGATACTCCTGAAATCCGTGAAGCTTGTCCTACAGAATATGGACGGATTTCCTTTAATTTTTGTTTTGCTTCCAGTCTAAGGCTGTGTACTTGGTCATAATCTATATTTTCAGGTATTTTCTTTCCTTCCAGCTTTTTAAAATGTTCTACTTGTCTAAGCTGTCTTGTAATATAACCTTCATATTTTAAATTAATATTTACCTGCTCTATAACATCCCTGTCCAACGGTTTTCTTTCTTTATCAATTTCTTCTAATATTTCATATTTCAATTCCGGCCTTCTGATAAGCTCTGCCAATGTAGAACCAGAGTTTAATGGTGTACTGTTATGAGACTCTAAAAATTGATTTATCACTTTAGAAGCTCCGACTGTGGCTCTTTCCAGCCTTTTCATCTCTGCTTCAATTTCTCTTTCTTTCTTTACTAACTTTTCATAGCGTTCATCTGAAATTAATCCTATTTCATGTCCAATTTTTGTCAGACGCAGGTCCGCATTATCCTGCCTTAAAATTAAACGGTACTCTGCTCTTGATGTCATCATCCGATATGGTTCATGTGTTTCCTTTGTGACCAGATCATCAATCAACACCCCAATATATGCCTGAGAACGGTCTAATACCAAAGGTTCCCTCCCAAGTATCTTCATAGAGGCATTGATACCCGCAATTAACCCCTGTGCTGCTGCCTCTTCATATCCTGAACTTCCATTAAACTGACCTCCACTAAACAGTCCTTCAACCTTTTTAAATTCAAGACTGGATTTTAACTGGTTCGGATTAATACAGTCATATTCAATAGCATAGGCATTTCTTACAATTTTTGCATTTTCTAGTCCGGCTACAGAACGATACATGGCATATTGTACATCTTCGGGCAATGAACTTGACATTCCTCCTATGTACATTTCATTTGTATCATTTCCTTCTGGCTCAATAAATACCTGATGTCTATTTTTATCTGAAAAACGTACTACTTTATCTTCTATAGAAGGACAGTATCTTGGACCTGTGCCTTTAATATTCCCCGAATAAAGCGGGGAGCGGTCTAAATTTTCCTTAATAATCTCATGTGTCTTCTCATTTGTATAAGTAAGCCAGCATGATATCTGTTCTTTCTGAATCTCCTCTGGTGTATTTGTAAATGAAAATGGCACTACCTCTTTATCCCCAAACTGCTCCTCCATTTTACTAAAATCAATACTTCTTTTATCAATTCTTGCAGGTGTACCTGTTTTAAAACGAAACAGCTCAATACCCAGCTCCCTTAATGAATCTGACAAATAATTGGCTGCCAACAGTCCATTAGGTCCTGTATTGCTGCTTACATCACCATAGATACATCTCGCTTTTAAATATACACCTGTACATAATACCACTGCTTTACAACGATAAATTGCTCCAGAATAGGTCTGTACACCAATAATTTTATTTCCTTCTGACAAAATTCTTGTAACCTCTGCCTGCCTTAATGTTAAATTTTCTGTATTTTCAATTACTTTACGCATTTCTCTTGTATAATCATATTTATCTGCCTGGGCACGTAATGAATGTACAGCTGGCCCTTTTGATTTATTTAACATTTTTGACTGAATATATGTTTTATCAATATTTTTTCCCATTTCACCACCAAGTGCATCGATTTCCCTAACAAGATGCCCTTTGGAACTTCCTCCTATATTCGGATTACATGGCATCAATGCAACACTATCCATGCTAACTGTAAATAATATGGTATTAAGGGATAATCTTGCACATGCCAATGCGGCTTCACAACCAGCATGACCAGCTCCAACAACTACTATATCATATTCTTCCTGTACCTGTTCCATTGTTCATACCAAGCCTATCAAACACAAAATCGACTATAATTTGATAGACGCAAACACAAAGGATGAAAGATGTGTGTTTGCATATTTTCCCTTTCTTGTATTTTTCTTTCACCCTTATCTCTCGTCTTTTCTATTTTCCCATGCAAAACTCACTAAAAATAGTATTTACCAAATCTTCTCCCACAGATTCTCCTATTATTTCGCCTAATGCTTCATAAGCCTCCATCAAATCTATTGAATAAAAATCCTCTGACATTCCACCCTCTATACTTTGTTTTACTTGCAGAAGACTATCCATTCCCCTTTGCAGTGCTGCTTTATGTCTTGCATTTGTAATATAAATTTCATCATTAAAATCTAATTTTCCTTCATAAAACATATTTTTCAATGTATGTTCTAACTCTTCTATACCTGTTTTCTCTTTTGCAGATATTGGAATAATTGTAGTACATACACCACTATCTTTCAACCTTTTTTCCATAATTTCTTTTGTAAGAACAGATGTTAAATCTATCTTATTTAACAACACAATCGATTGCCTATCCTTCAATAATCCCATAATTTCTGTATCATTTTCATCTAACTCTTTTGAACTATCTGCTACATAAATAATTAAATCAGCTTCTTTTGCATTCTCCCTTGCCTTTTGCACACCAATTTTTTCAACCATATCCTCTGTACTGCGAATACCTGCTGTATCCATAATCTGCAATGTTATGCCATCTAAATTAATGCTCTCTTCTAATACATCTCTTGTTGTTCCTTCCACATCAGTGACAATTGCCCTTTCTTCTCCTACAAAAACATTTAATAATGAAGATTTTCCAGCATTCGGCTTTCCTACCAGAACGGTCTGTATTCCCTCCTTTATTCTCCTTCCATTATCCGCTGACCTTAACAGTCTCTCCAAATCATTTAAATTCTGATGAACATTTTCTAATAATGTTTCTCCAAATCCGTCTATACTCATATGTTCCGGATCATCTAAAGCAGCTTCAATAAATGCCACATCTCTTATCATATTATTTCTAATATCTTTTATTTTTTCTAAAATATTTCCTCTCAGCTGCTTTATGGAACTTTTCAGAGCATATTCATTTTTTGCATTGATAATATCTATTACAGCCTCCGCCTGAGATAAATCTATCTTACCATTTAGAAATGCTCTTTTTGTAAATTCGCCTGGTTCTGCTGGTCTTGCGCCAGACTTCAATACGATATCTAATATTTTTTTTGTAACCGTAATACCGCCATGACAATCTATTTCTACTACATCTTCTCCTGTATAGCTATGAGGCCCACGCATAAGAAGCACCAGTACTTCATCAATCTCCTCTTCTCTGTCATAAATATATCCATAATGAACAGTATGACTTTTTTCTTTCGAAAGCACCTTTTTATGGTTGGGAGAACGATAAATGCGATTAATCACCTCAAATGCCCCCTCTCCACTTATCCTTATTACACTAATACCAGCATTGCTCATGGCAGTAGCAATTGCTGCAATTGTATCACTTACCATTATATACCAAACCTTTCCTCAATTTTTTTCTTTCATCTAAAAAACCGGAACATATCCCAAATCTGGAACATCTTCCGGTCACTCTTTTTCATAAGTGGCGAACTATCAATCAACGGGCACAACATATTTCTCAACCCTGACGGATATTAGTTACTCTGTATCTATATTTTCAATAGCAGGCTCTACTACTGCTTCATCCTCTTTCCAAGGCTTTTTCTTATAAAAATTATCCTTCCGGTAATTTTTATAAGAGCTGCTATTTTGGCTGCCGTAATTTTTATTGCTATTATAATTCCTATTTCCATATCCACTGCGCCTGTTATTAAATTCTTTTAACCCTTTTTTCGCTGCAATCACTACTTTACGTTCCGGCTCTTCTCCCTCACTGTAAGTTTCTACAAATTTATCATATTGCAACGCAGAATGAATAATACGTCTTTCATATGGATTCATTGGTTCTAGTGAAACCGGCTGTCTTGTCCTTTTTACTTTATTAGAAAGATTTTTTGCAAGGTTTTCTAACGTTTCTTTTCTCCTTGCTCTATAATTCTCTGTATCCAATTTTACCTTCAAATACGTATCACTTTCTTTATTGACTACAAGACTGGTTAGGTATTGTAATGAATCAAGAGTTTGTCCTCTTTTTCCAATTAACAATCCCATTTGCTCTCCCTTAATATTAATATACATACTGTTCTCTTCTGTATTATAATCAATTTCAAATTCTGCTTTAATTTCCATATATTGAAATACTTTTGTTAAAAATGCTTTTGCAATATCCTCCACAGTAAACTTTGCTCTTACTTTAATTTTAGCTGGTTTACTAAATAATCCTAATAAGCCATTTGTTTCTTTTTCAACTACTTCAACCTCAATCTTATCCCGTGTAGTCCCTAACTTTAACAATGCTTCATCTAGAGCATCATCTACTGTTTTTGCAGTAATCTCTAACCAATCCATCTTTATTCCCCCTTATTTTCTCCTCTATTACCTAACATATTTGCTATGGATGAAATGCTTCCTGCTTCGTATGTTGCTTCCCCCGGCTTATACTCTGCTGCTTCTTTTCTTCCATTGTGTTTCTTATTCGCAGTTCTATTCACTGCTTCTGCCTTATCTTTCATTGTTGCAGTACGTGTAGATGCTGCTTTTTGAAGTTTCCCATCTGTTGTCTCGATTCCTAATCTTTCCCTTTTTTTCTGTGCCTTTTCTGCACTGTGTTCAATCATTTTATCCAAATCGATATGATCTAAATATTTGTCTACAAAAAATTGTTGTATAATTCTGAATACTGCTCCTGAAATCCAGTAAATTCCCAAACCAATTGGTAAAAATAAACACATTCCGCCAGACACAATCGGCATAAAGTTATTCATCATCTTCATAGATGCAGCAGATGGATTACTCTCATCTAATTTTGTATTCCGCATCATTAGCTTATTCTGAATATAGTATACTGCAATTGCTAAAATTGGGATTAACACACCTGGGAAAGAAAATCCTGGTGCACTGACAATATTTAATCCCCCCAGAAAACCATTTACATGCATAATATGATTTGATACCTGCTGTACTGTAGCAAGCTGGTCACCTGAATAATATGCCATTAAATCAGTCCACTGATTTGGACCAAATTTAGATAAAACATCTATTACATAATTGATATGTTCTGATGATGTTAACACCGTATTTAGATCAGTTCCCCAGTTTTTTGTAGATACACCTAATGTTTGTGCATTATCTATCAAATACTGCACTGCTTCCGGTTTTGCCTGAACTAATTCTGCTATCTGCTCATATAAATCATAAATTGGCTGTACATAAGCTGGTATAGCATACATAACCCTGTACAATGCCCACATAATAGGCAGTGAAATCAACATAGGAAGACATCCACCAGTAGGACTGGCACCATACTTTTCATATATTGCCTGTGTTTCCATTTGTTGAGCCCTTAACGATGCTTCATCTTTTTTTCCTTTATATTTTTCTGTTACTTTATTTATTTCAGGCATCATTTTTGATGATAACCGGCTATATTTCTGCTGTTTAATCGTAAGTGGTAACATTAATGTATATACAATAAATGTAAAAATAATGATACAAACTGCCACATTCTGTATTGGCAGTAATCCATAAATAAAATTAAATAAGGCTCCTAGCACCTTCGCAATTGGACCTAATATGTTTCCATTATATTGCGTTAAAACTACATCAAACAATTAATTTTCCTCCTTAACCAGCGTAACGCTTCTTCCATTCCTTCAGACACGCTCTAGTGGCAGCTTCTTCTAAAACTATGGAACAGGGTCATAACCACCTTTTGCAAAAGGATGACACCGCAATATTCTCCTAATAGATAAATAAGCCCCCTTACAAACTCCATATTTTTCTATTGCCTCTATTGCATACATAGAACAAGTTGGAGTATAAATGCAAGTTGGATGCCCTTTTAAGGGAGAAATATATTTCCTATATCCATGTAAAAAACAAATCAATATCTTTTTCATTCCACATCTTCTTTCCTGTCTTTCATAATTTTATGAAGTCTGCCTAAATGAAGAACTGCACTGCATATATCCGAATATTTTTTTCCTTTTGCTGATACTCTGGCAATCACAACAATATCAAATCCCTCTAAAAACGATTCTTTTTCTAATCTGAAACTCTCTCTTATCACTCTCGTAATTCTATGTCTTACTACGCTGTTGCCAACTTTCTTACTAACTGATATTCCAATCCGATTACAATCTAATCCATTTTTTAAGACATACATCACTAAATATTTGTTGGCATAGGACTTTCCACTTTTATAAACTTTCTGAAAATCTCTATTTTTTTTCAATGTTTCTGACAACATCAAAATCTCCCATAATATGTTTTTTCCTAAAATTTAAATAGATAGAACAAAAGGTCACAAAAATGCGACCTATACAGATAACTTATGTCTTCCTTTTGCTCTTCTGTTAGCTAAAACTTTTCTACCACCTTTTGTACTCATTCTAGCTCTGAAACCATGCACTCTTGCTCTTGGTTTTTTCTTTGGCTGAAATGTCATTTTCATTTCTCTATACACCTCCTTGAAATCTAAAAATAAAATATTAGGCACATTTCTGCTATTTTAATTGAATCTAAAATATCAAATGCTATTATATCCTTTATTTGTTCATTCGTCAAGAAAAATTTTTTACTATTTTTTATGGCATTACAGCCTAACGATTCCATTTGTGCTTTTTGTAGTATAAGTACTGACATACATTACAATCGCTTCCACATGGGGTTCTCAGAGCGTGTTTGAAAATTCATTGTTCCAATCTGCCTGCTCTACTTTACACAGATATTGGATTCAAACTCATTTAATGTAGACCATTACACCTGATAGACTTCGGATAAATGCCCCGCAAATTGTGCTGCAAATCTTAAACAAACAATTTTCAAACACTTTTTGTAGTAACAGTTCAGCCACAGAAACAATTATACAATATCTACATAGGAGCTTGCTTATTGTTAAGCCTGTCTATTTTTTCCACCATGATTCACAAAATCCTCTTTTTCATGACTCACATTATCCACATTTTGTGCATAACTTGTGGATAACTTTGTGATTCACTCTTGATTTTCTGATGATTCACCTTTATAATTGTTGATATTCTCTACATTTTTTCCCGTGTGTACGTTTTTTATACTTTTATTCACACTTTTGTGCACAACTGTTTCTTTTTTTACTTTTATACACTTATGCACATTTCATACACCGGGTTATCCCTAAGTTACCATTGAAAATTTCACAAAAATGTTATAGAATAACAGTAATTACTTTCTATTTCATTAATGAACAAATGAAAGACAAAAGAAAACAAAATATTTTATATTTTAAAATTTACATCATTGAAAGTAGATAAACTTCTTTTACTTTATTAAAAAGAACGGAGCAAAGCATATTATGAATAATGTTATTACTGAAAACTGGGAGGAAATTCTTGAATTTTTACGAGTTCAGCATAATATTACAGAAGTTTCTTTTCGAACATGGATTCGCCCGCTGGAGATATATTCTGTAGAAAATCATCATGTAATTATTGCAATTGATGACACTAAAGTTGGAAATTCAAAAAATTTTATTGAATCCAAATTTGGTTTCCCTCTTCAAGTATCTATTGAAGAAATTACAGGCGAACATTTTGACTTGGATTTCAAATTGTCCAGTGAATTACAACAGGAGAAAATTTCACCTTCTAGTCCAACCGCTGAAAAAGTAAGTGAAAAAATAGATAATACTGCTAATAAATATCCATTTTTAAATCCTCGTTATACTTTTGACACATTTGTTGTAGGTAACAACAATAGCCTGGCTCATGCAGCTTCACTTGCTGTGGCTGAAAGACCTGCTGAGGTATACAATCCATTGTTTATTTATGGAGGTGTTGGACTTGGAAAAACTCACCTGATGCATTCCATTGCACATTACATTTTAAAAGAAAATCCTGACACAAAAGTATTATATGTTACAAGTGAAGTATTTACAAATGAACTGATTGAAGCAATTAGAAACCGTGCTGATACCAGTTCTATTATGGAATTCCGAAAAAAATATAGAAATATTGATGTTCTCTTAATTGATGATATTCAATTTATTATAGGAAAAGAGAGTACACAGGAAGAATTTTTCCATACCTTTAATACATTACATGAATCCAAAAAGCAGGTCATTATCTCTAGTGATAAACCTCCAAAAGAATTTGAAACGTTAGAAGAACGCCTTCGCTCCCGATTTGAATGGGGTCTTCCTGTTGATATTCAATCTCCTGACTATGAAACACGAATGGCTATTTTACGAAAAAAAGGAGAACTTGAAAATTACACTATTGATGATGAAGTTTTAAATTACATTGCAACTAATATCAAATCTAACATCCGTGAATTAGAAGGTGCTTTAACAAAAATTGTTGCCGTTTCACGGTTAAAAAATAAAGAAGTCAATGTTATATTAGCAGAGGAAGTCTTAAAAGATTTGATTTCACCGGATAATAAAAGAATTGTTACAGTTGAGCTGATTGTAGATGTGGTAGCAGAACATTTTAATATTACATCTTCAGATATACTTTCTTCAAAGAAAAGCAGGAATATTGCATACCCGCGTCAGATTTGTATGTATCTTTGCCGTGAGTTGACAGAAGAGTCTTTGCAGAACATTGCCAGCAGTCTTGGAAGACGTGACCATTCTACTGTTTTACATGGTATTAATAAAATTACAGCTGAAATAACAAAAGATACTTCCTTACAAAATACAATTGATGTATTAAAAAAGAAAATTAATCCACAATAGCCAAAAAATGTTGTGAATCACATGTGAATCATGTGTGAATTTCTAGTGAATCACATGTGATTCACATATTTTCCCATTCTAGGAACTGTTTATAACTTGAGGGTTGTACACAGAATTATTTTTGTGATTCACATATTTTTTTTCCATGAAAACCCTTTAAACTTGAAGGGTTCGAGGGTTATAAACATTTTCACATCCCCTATTACTAAGACTACTGAATCTCTATCTATTTTTTTATTTATTTTTTACAGACGAAGGGAGTTATACACAACTATGAAAATTATATGTTCTAAATCAGATCTGTTAAATAGTGTCAATATTGCACTTCGTGCCATTCAGGGAAAAACCACAATGCCTATCTTAGAATGTCTTGTTATAAATGCTGCTAATAATATTATAAAAATGATTTCTAATAATATGGAACTTGGAATTGATACCATAGTGAATGGTGAAATTTTAGAAGAAGGCGATATTGCAGTAAATGCAAAAGTATTCTCTGAAATTATTAGAAAATTACCTGAAAATGATGTAACAATTCAAACAAATGAAGCACAGCAGATTAGTATTGTATGTGAGAAAGCAAAATTCAATATTGCTGGAAAATCAACAGAAGAATTTCCTACTTTACCTCAAATTGAGAGAATGAAATCTATTCAGATTTCACAATTTTCTTTAAAAGAAATTATACGGCAGACAGTATTTTCTATTGCTGACAATGAAAGTACCAAAATTATGACAGGAGAATTATTTGAAGTAAATGAAAATACTTTAAAAGTTGTTTCTTTAGATGGGCACAGAATATCTATTCGAAAGTTACAATTAAAAGAGCATTATGATACAATTAAAGTAATCGTTCCAGGCAAAACATTAAATGAAATTAGTAAAATATTATCTGGGGAACAGGACGACATGGTTCAGATTTTCTTTTCAAACAATCATATTATGTTTGAATTTGACAACACAACAGTGTTATCAAGATTAATTGAAGGTGAATTTTACAAAATTGAACAAATGCTTTCTAATGACTATGAAACAAAGCTGACAATCAATAAGAAAGAATTTTTAAACTGTATGGATCGTGCTACTCTGCTTATTAAAGAATCTGAGAGAAAACCTATTATTATTAACATTCATGATAATGATATGGAAATTGGTATTCAATCTTCTATTGGCTCTATGAAGGAAGAGATTGATATTCAAAAAGAAGGAAAAGATATTCTAATTGGTTTCAATCCAAGATTTTTGATGGATGCCCTTCGTGTGATTGATGATGAAGAAATTGATATTTATTTATTCAATCCCAAAGCACCATGTTTTATCAAAGATGAAGAAGAAAATTATATTTATTTAATTCTTCCAGTAAATTTTAATACACCTAATTTATAGAATGTAAATAACTATATGCATCTGATATATACAAATACTGGTATAAAATATCAGGAATAGTATTATTTTGCATAAAGGAGAAAGGTTTGAAAAAATGGAGAAAATAAAGTTAAGAGATGAATATATCAAATTAGGCCAGGCATTAAAAGCCATGAATTTAGTGGAAAGTGGAGCTGATGCCAAAATGGTAATTGAAAAAGGTTTAGTAAAAGTGAATGGAGAAACAGCATTTCAACGCGGGAAAAAATTATATGATGGAGATATTGTTAGTTTTGAAAATGAAGAAATTAAGATTGTAAAATAGAACGTTTCTTGTTTTAGACAGGGGAAACAAAACATGATAATTAAATCAATAGAATTAAGTAAATTTCGTAACTATGACTTTCTGAATGTGGATTTTGATGAACATATTAATATTCTATATGGCGATAATGCTCAGGGAAAAACAAATGTATTAGAAGCGATTTATTATACTGGAACGACGAAGTCCCACAGAAGCAGTAAAGACAGGGATATGATAAAAATCGGAGAGAATGAATCACATATTAGAATGATAGTCGAAAGGAAGCAGGTTTCACATCGGATTGATATGCATTTAAAAAAAAATAAAACAAAGGGAATTGCAATTGATGGAATTACGATCAAACGTTCCAGCGATTTGATTGGTCTGGTAAATATCGTATTTTTTTCACCTGAAGATTTAAGCATTATCAAAAATGGTCCAGGAGAAAGACGAAGATTTCTGGATATGGAACTTTGCCAGTTAGATAAAGTTTATTTGCATAATCTTTCAAAATACAATAAAATAATAGTACAGAGAAATAATTTATTAAAGCAGCTAGCTGATAAAAAAGAATTATTAGAAACTTTAGAAGTGTGGGATTTGCAATTATTAGAATATGGTTCTAAAATAATAAGAAGACGAGGGTTATTTATAAAACAGCTTAATGACATTATTGGTAACATTCACCATAAATTATCAGGAGGAAAAGAAATATTAGAAGTCAGCTATGAACCAAATGTGTTGGAAGATGAGTTTGAAGCGAAATTAAAAAAATCAAGAGAAAGAGATCTGTATTTAAAAACAACAAACCATGGACCACACAGGGATGATATCAGTTTTCATGTTGGAGAGATTGATATACGAAAGTATGGTTCTCAAGGGCAGCAGAGAACTTCTGCACTTTCTTTAAAACTTTCTGAGATTGAAATGGTACAGAAGGTAATAGGAGAAAGTCCAATTTTACTTTTAGATGATGTATTGTCAGAATTAGACAGAAATAGGCAGAATCATTTATTAGATAGTATAAGTGATACACAGACAATTATTACTTGTACAGGATTGGAAGAATTTGTACAAAAAAGGATGCCTGTGAATCGGATTTATGAAGTGGTTCAGGGTATTGTTACATCAAGACATTTTGATCTATAAAAGTCAAAATGATAAAGCAAATAAACATGCCTACATGTTGTTTACTTTAGTCATGAAATAGGAGGAGACATATGAGTCAAGAATATGGTGCTGACCAAATACAAATATTAGAAGGACTTGAGGCTGTTAGAAAACGTCCTGGTATGTACATTGGTAGTACATCAAGTAAGGGATTACATCATTTAGTTTACGAAATTGTAGATAATTCTGTAGATGAAGCATTGGCAGGTTATTGTAACTTAATTGATGTGACAATTCATGAAGATAATTCTATTACAGTTATAGATAACGGACGTGGTATTCCTGTGGGAATTAACCATAAAGCAGGACTTCCAGCAGTGGAAGTTGTATTTACGATTTTACATGCAGGTGGTAAATTTGGCGGCGGCGGATATAAAGTATCAGGAGGTCTTCATGGTGTAGGGGCTTCTGTTGTAAATGCATTATCTGAATGGCTAGAAGTTACCATTTATTCAGATGGGAAAAAGTATCAGCAAAGATATGAAAGAGGAAAGGTTATGTATCCTCTAAAGGAAATAGGAACAACTGACCGGACAGGAACACAGGTTACATTTTTACCTGATAAAGAGATTTTTGAAGATACTGTCTATGACTATGACATATTACGCCAAAGATTACGTGAAATGGCATTCTTAACAAAGGGGATTAAAATTATTTTACGTGATGAACGCCCTGAAATGGAAAAAGAGAGGGAATTCTATTATGAAGGCGGTATCAAGGAATATGTTACATATCTAAACAGGCATAAAGACCCGCTATATCAGGAAATCATTTATTGTGAAGGTTCTAAAAACGGAGTTTATGTAGAAATTGCCATGCAG
>CAYRAV010000022.1:0-44756 GCA_964422365.1 uncultured Lachnospiraceae bacterium
CATTGATGTTTCCTTGGAGTTTGATGATAACTGCTGTTTTGATTACTATGATAGTGGTTGTTATATTAACAGAATATTGTTTTAAAAAGGAAAAGCATGAAAGTATCATGGAGAGAATTCGAAATGAAAATGTATAAAATCATTTTAGTGAAATAGAACTCAAAAATTGGTAACGGTTTAGCTGTGCACTATAAAAAGCGTATAGCTGAATGGTTACCGAAATTTTCATAAAGACAAATGGAGGAAATCATGATAGTTCTAATTGTAGAAGATGATACAATGATTTTAGAAGGACTTAAATATTCCCTTATGCAGGAAGGCTATGAGGTAGTAACAGCAGGAACGATGAAAGATGCATTAGACAGGGTTCGTGGAAAAGATCATTTTGACATATGTCTCTTAGACATTATGCTGCCAGATGGGAACGGGTATGAAATATGCAGGGAAATACGAAAGGACAGCGAAGTTCCCATTTTGTTCCTAACAGCATGTGATGATGAAGTGAATACTGTTATGGCATTAGAACAGGGGGCAGATGATTATATTTCCAAGCCTTTTCGAATCAGGGAATTACTTGCAAGAATGAAGGCTATTTTAAGACGTACTTCAAATAAAGATAAGGCAGAGAGCAGTGTTGCCGTAGTAGGAAATAATCAGGTGAATTTGCAGACTGGAAAAGTATATTCTGGAAATGAAGAGATTATACTGACTGCAATGGAATATAAATTGCTGTTAGTATTTTTAAATCATAGAGGACAGACTTTATCCAGAAAACAGATTTTAGACTGTATTTGGGATGCTGTGGGAGATTATGTAAACGATAATACCTTAAGTGTCTATATTAAAAGATTAAGAAAAAAGCTGGGAGATACGGAAACGAACCAGGTTATTAAAACTATTCGTGGTTTAGGATATCGTATGGAAAAATGATATATTGTATATCATGGAATTTTGTTCATGATGCTGTTACCAGCTATGAAGTCATATGTGTAAATGGTACTTTATGAGCCAGCTTCCACGTACCATTTGTACATATGACTTCGCACCTTCTAAACGGTTACAAAATTTCATAGAAATAAATAAGGAGAAAAAAATGGATATTATTATACAGTTTATCAGTATTTTCATAGCAGCAATTTTGTGTTTTATTGTAGGAAGTCCAAAAGGAACCTGTTATATATTAATAGCTTGCATTGCAATTTTAGTTACTACTTCTATCATTTCCCGCATATTACAGGAAAAAAGATTAGAGAAACTTATCCTTTATTTGATGAAGGTACAGGACAGACTCACTCTTCCTGAGTTTGAAAAGTACAATGAAGGCAGGATTGGCATTTTACAAAGCGAAATATATAAATTGGTGGTACTTTTGAGTGAGCAGTCTCATACTGCAGCAAAAGAGCGGGAATATCTGGCAAAGATGCTTTCAGATGTTTCCCATCAAATTAAAACACCACTTACATCCATTACTATTATGACAGAATTGTTGGAAAATCCTGGGTTATCAGAGGAGAAAAGGATAGAATTCATAAAAAAGATTGAGAAACAGGTTAACCGGATTGCATGGTTGATTAAAAACTTATTGACATTGTCACAATTAGAAGCAGATATGTTAAAGCTGAAAAAAGAAGAAGTGAGTGTAAGACAACTTCTGGAAAAAGCCTGCCAGCCATTTGAAATTATGGCAGAGGTGAAGAATATTGAACTTGTGATTACAGCCGATAAGGAAATGAAAATGGTCTGTGATTCGCATTGGACGGTGGAAGCTGTTTCTAACATCGTGAAGAATTGTGTGGAACATACAGAGCCCGGCGGTAAGGTTTCCTTATATGCCAATCAGAATAATTTTGCTACTAATATACAGATTACAGATAACGGAGAGGGAATTAGCCAAGAGCATTTATTGCATATATTTGAACGGTTTTATAAAGGCGCCAATTCTTCCACTGATAGTGTAGGAATTGGTCTTGCTATGTCAAAACAAATTATCATGCAGCAAAATGGAACGATCCAAGTCACTAGCAAAGTGGGAAAGGGAACTTCCTTTTTTTTAAAGATGTATTCTAATAATACTGCTTTACAACTTTATCCATGATAGACAAATGATAGAAAATATGAAAATTTGATGGAGAATAATAAAAGATACACAAATACAAGAGAATATGTTATAATAATAAGCAATGAGAGAAATTGTAAGAAGAAAGTCAGGTGTAAACCATGCAGATACAAGTTTGGAGAGAAATGTTAGAACCTTATATGTTAGTTGTAGATGAACTTGTAGTAAAATTTAATCACATTATCAACGAATACCAATATGCAGGAAAATATTCTCCAATTGAACAGGTAAATGGACGTGTGAAAAAAATAGCAAGTATTTTAGAGAAAGCACAACGTAAGGGGATTGAGTTAGATGAAATAGAGGAAAAGATAGATGATATAGCAGGAATTCGTATTATCTGTCAATTTGTAGAAGATATTGACAAAGTAGTGGAGATTATAGAAAAAAGGCAGGATATGCGCATCAGGCAGAAGAAGGACTATATTTCAAAAAGTAAGGAGAGCGGATACAGAAGCTATCATGTGATTGTTGAATATGAGATACAGACAATAGAAGGGCCCAAATTAGTAAAGGCAGAAATTCAGATAAGGACTCTTGCCATGAATTTCTGGGCAACTGTAGAACATTCTCTACAATACAAATATAAAGATAATATGCCTGAACATGTGAAGAAGCGTCTGTTAAAGTCAGCAGAGGCAATTGTATCATTGGACAGTGAAATGTCTTTGGTGCGAAATGAAATTATGGATGCACAAAGTTATCATACAAAGAAGGCAGCTATTGTATCAGATATATTGACCAGTATAAAAAACCTTTATAAAGTAGCAAGCAAAAGAGAAGTGGATAAAATTCAGGATGAATTTTTTGTTGTCTATAATACGGGAGATTTGGCAAAGTTATCCCACTTTAATCAGGAATTAGATATTATTGTGGAAGGTTATAAAGCACAGAGTTTATTTTAAGGATGCAAAGAATATAAGAACCTCTTTATTGGGTTGGCAGTCAATAAGGAGGTTTTTGTATCTGATATAGAGATAATATAAAAATGTTTTGTCATTTGGCAGAATCAAAACAGGAGGCATTTATGGTTTTACCAAAGAAATTTGAAGTAAGAATGCAGGAACTTTTAAAGGATGAGTTTGAAGATTATAGAAAAACTTATGAAGAGCAGCCATTAAAAGGACTGCGTGTGAATACATTAAAAATCAGTACAGAGGAATTTGAGAAAATAGCACCATTTGAGTTAAAGCCAATTCCATGGACATCAAATGGGTATTATTTTGATGCCCAAAAAGTACAGCCTGCAAAACATCCATATTACTTAGCAGGTTTATATTATATTCAGGAACCATGTGCCATGACACCCGCTCAGATACTTCCTGTAGAACCAGGAGACAGGGTGTTGGATTTATGTGCGGCACCTGGTGGAAAAAGTACAGAATTGGCAGCCAAATTAAAGGGGGAGGGGGTGCTGGTGTCTAATGACATCAGCCATTCCAGGGCAAAAGCACTTTTAAAAAATTTAGAATTATTTGGTGTGAAAAATGCGGTTGTGTTAAGCGAAAGTCCGGAACGCTTATCAGAAAGACTAGGAGAATATTTTGATAAAATATTAATCGATGCCCCATGTTCAGGGGAAGGTATGTTCCGAAAGGATCCTGCCATTATGAAAACATGGGAGGCACAGGGAGTAGAGCCGTATAGCAAACTGCAGAAGCAGATTTTAGACAGTGCGGTAAAAATGTTAAAGCCAGGCGGGAAAATGGTGTTTTCTACTTGTACCTTTTCACCGGAAGAAAATGAGCAGAGTATTCAGTATGTATTAGACCATTATCCGGAGTTTTCCGTAGTGAAAGCAGATGGATATGAATACTTTTCGAAAGGACATCCGGAATGGATAGAGAATGGAGACTCATCATTGGAGAACTGTATTCGTCTGTGGCCGCATAAAGTGCAGGGAGAAGGTCATTTTGTGACTTTGTTAGAAAAAAGTGGAGATGGAATTAGAGCAAATGGAACAGAATATCCCCAAAAAAGAGTAAAGGTATCAGAAGAGGCAGAACAGTTTCTTGCAAAATCAGCTTGGAAAGTGAAAGCAGAAAATTGTGAGCTGCACAACGAAAAACTGTTTTTGCTTCCAGAGGAAATGCCGGATATCAGCAGATTCCGCAGCTTACGAGCAGGTGTTTATTTAGGTGAAACAAAGAAGAAAAGGTTTGAGCCAAGCCATACATTTGCTATGGCACTAAGGGCAGAGGAGTATGATAATACTCTAAATTTTACTATGAAAGAACAGGAAGAAGAAATCAGAAAATATCTAAAAGGTGAAACATTGGATTTAGAAGAGGATACAAAAAAAGGCTGGGTACTGGTTTGTGTGGATGGTTATCCGCTTGGCTGGGGAAAAGCAGATAGAGGACGGCTGAAAAATAAATATAATGCAAATTGGAGATTGTTTTAAATGGGACAGAAAATACGATTAGATAAGTATCTTTCTAATATGGGGATTGGTACAAGAAGCGAAGTGAAACAGATGATAAAAAGGGGAAGAGTAAAAGTAAATGAATGTGTTGTGGTTTCTCCTGAAATAAAAATTGATATGGAAACAGATCATGTGATGGCAGAAGAACAGCAGATAAATTACGAAAAATATGTTTACTATATGCTCCATAAACCGGCAGGAGTAGTATCTGCAACAGAAGATAGCAGGGAGAAAACAGTGGTTGATTTGCTGGCAGCAGAAAAAAAGAGGGATTTGTTTCCGGTTGGAAGGCTGGACAAGGATACAGAAGGTCTGCTGATTATTACGAATAATGGACAGCTTGCCCATAAGTTATTATCACCAAAAAAACATGTTGGCAAAGTGTATTATGCAAAGATTGATGGAAGAGTAACCGAGGAAGATGTGCAGATATTTCAAGAAGGGGTACAGGTTGATAAAGATTTTAAAGCACTTCCTGCAGTATTGAAAATTTTCTCTTCAGGAGAAGAATCTGAAATTCAAATTACAATTTATGAGGGAAAATTTCATCAGATAAAGAGGATGTTTGAAGCAGTTGGCAAAAAGGTAATTTACTTGAAACGACTGGCTATGGGAAGTCTTTGGTTAGATGAGAGTTTAAAATCAGGTGAATATAGAAGACTGACAGAGAAAGAATTGGAAAGCCTGTGGAAGCAAAATGATAAAAAATAGTGTGGCCAGAATAGCTGTAATAATAATGGGAAGGAGAAATCTGCATGTTAAAAGATAAAAAGGCTGTTATTTTTGATTTAGATGGTACATTAATCGATTCGATGTGGATGTGGGAAAGTATTGATGTAGAATATCTGGGGAAGTTTGGAATTGGCTATGAGAAGGATATTCAAGAGCAGATAGAAGGCATGAGTTTTTCAGAAACAGCCATTTATTTTAAGGAACGCTTTCATATACCAGACACTTTGGAGCAGATGAAAAATGACTGGGATCAGCTTGCTTATGAAAAATATAGAAATGAAGTACCATTAAAAAAAGGTGCACTGGCATTTTTAAATTATCTAAAACAAAGGGGTATCAAAATGGGAATTGCTACAAGCAATTCAAAAACTTTAGTAGAAGTAGTATTAGAAAAACATCAGATCTCCTCTTATTTCGATTCCATACATACTGCCTGTGAAGTGAAAAAAGGAAAACCAGCACCCGACATCTACTTGCTGGTAGCTAGAGAGTTGGAAGTGAATCCAAAAGATTGCCTTGTATTTGAAGATGTTCCACAAGGCATTATGGCGGGGAAAAATGCAGGTATGACAACCTGTGCAGTGGAAGATGCATTTTCAGTGGAACAGCGGAAAATAAAAAAGGAGATTGCAGATTATTATATTGAATCTTATGAGGAACTATTATGAAATAACTTTGCATTTAAGCAAAGGAAAGAGGTATATTCGATTGATTCATAACGATGCATATGCAGATTTAGATTTAGCCAAAATGAAAGATTATTTCATAACAGATTTTGAGAATAGAAAGTGAAAATGGTGATAATGTGATAAATGATTTTTTGCCAATCAATAGAGAAGAGATGAAAAAACGCGGCTGGGAGAAAGTAGATTTTGTATATGTCATAGGAGATGCATATGTGGACCACCATTCCTTTGGACCTGCAATTATCAGCCGTGTATTAGAAGCAAATGGATATAAAGTGGGAATAATTTCACAGCCGGATTGGAAAGAAGAACAGTCTGTTCAGGTATTTGGAAGACCAAGACTGGGATTTATCATTTGTGCAGGAAATATGGATACGATGGTAAACCATTATACAGTGAATAAAAAAAGAAGAAAACAGGATGCCTATTCGCCAGGAGGGGTGATGGGAAAAAGACCAGACAGAGCTACTATTGTATATGGAAATCTAATCAAAAAAGTATATAAAGACGTTCCCATTATTATTGGTGGAATTGAAGCGAGTCTGCGCAGACTCGGTCATTATGATTATTGGAGTGATAAGTTAAAACGTTCTATATTGTTGGATTCTGGTGCAGACATTTTATCCTATGGAATGGGTGAAAAATCCATTGTGGAAATTGCAGATGCATTAAACAGCGGAATAGATGCAAAAGATCTTACATTTATTCGGGGCACTGTCTATAAAGCAAGAAATTTAGAACATCTTTATGAAGACTATATTATGCTTCCTTCCTATGATGAGATTGTAGAAAACAAAGAAAATTATGCGAAGAGTTTTTATATCCAGTATTGTAATACTGACCCTTTTGTAGGGAAAATATTAGTAGAAAAATATAAAGAGTATGAATATGTAATACAGAATCCAGCATCTTATCCCTTAACTACTGAGGAAATGGATGATATATATCAGCTCCCATATCAGAGAACCTATCATCCTTCTTATGAAAAAGCCGGAGGCATTCCCGCCATGAAAGAATTAAAATTTAGTCTTGTAAGCAACAGAGGGTGCTTTGGAGGATGCAGTTTCTGTGCACTTACGTTCCATCAGGGCAGAATAATACAAACACGAAGCCATGAATCTATTATTGCAGAGGCAAAGATTGTAATAGAAGATGCAGAATTTAAAGGATATATTCATGACGTAGGCGGACCTACAGCAAACTTTCGGCATACAGCATGTGAGAAACAGAAAACGAAAGGTGCCTGTGTGGGCAGGCAATGTTTGTTTCCAAAACCCTGTAAAAACCTAAATATTGAGCATAAAGATTATATTGAATTGCTGCGGAAGTTACGAAAATTGCCAAAAGTAAAAAAAGTATTTGTTCGTTCAGGTATTCGTTTTGATTACGCCATACATGACAAAGATTCAAGTTTTATAAAAGAATTATGCAAATATCATGTAAGTGGTCAGTTAAAGGTGGCACCAGAGCATATCAGTGATTCTGTATTACAGCTTATGGGGAAACCAGAGAATACAGTATATGAATCATTTCTTAAAAAATACAAAAAAGTAAATGAGCAGTTGGGAGTGAAACAGTATGTAGTTCCTTATCTGATGTCTTCCCATCCCGGTTCTACATTAAAAGAAGCCATTGAATTAGCAGAATATATTAGAGATTTGGGTTATATGCCGGAACAGGTGCAGGATTTCTATCCAACACCATCTACAATTTCTACTTGTATGTATTATACGGGATTAGATCCCAGAACAATGGAAAAAGTATATGTGCCAAAAAGCCATAAGGAAAAAGAGATGCAGCGTGCACTGATACAGTTTAGAGATCCAAAAAATTATGATTTGGTGGCAGAAGCACTTAGAATAGGACACCGCACAGATTTGATTGGTTTTGATTCAAAATGTTTAATTAAGCCAAGAAACTTTCATAAAAATGATGATAAAACTGATAGGAATAGAAAGAAAAAAAATAATAAAGATTTGCATAGACAGTTTCAAAAGAGAAATGGGAAGCCGACAGAAAAGGCGAATGGAAAAAAGAGCAGCAATCATCAGAAAAATAAGAAAAGAAGATAACAATTCAGAATAGTAGTTTGAAAAAGTCAGGAAAGGCGATTAGAAATGTATACAGAAAAAAGGAAACAAAAGGAAAAAATACAACGTGGAAGTTATGGGTATATCCGCAATATCAAACAGAAAAAAATAATTGGTCTGGTGGTACTTTTTGTGCTGGCAGTAACTATTTTTGCAGTGGGGCTGTTTTTAAATAAATTTTCAAAAGCAAATATTTTTACGATCATTGCTATTTTGTTAGTGCTTCCGTGGGCAAAAGTGTTAACTGCTTATATTGTACTGTTTCCTTACGATACTCCTAAAAAAGAGAAGTATGACAAGATAAAACAATTGGAAACAGCGGGGCTTCGTATCTATTCTGATTTGGTCATTACTTCAGAAGAGAAAGTAATGAATCTGGATTTTCTTGTAATTGGAAATCAGAAAGTATATGGAGTATTGGGAAAGGATAAGCAGGATTTGGAATATATTAATCAATACTTGAAAAAAGGAATTGCTAACCAAATCGATGGTTTGGATGTAAAAATTGTAAGAGAGTTCAAACCATTTTTTACATTAACGAAAGGTGTCTCCGACTTTTGTAAGAAGAATAAGGAAATTACAAAGGAAAGGGCAGAACAGGAGCAAAAGGCAGAAGATTATATTATTTCTCTGATTGTGCAATAATTGGGAATTTCCTATGATTCCCATTCCATTATTGGGGGCATTTTTTATGCAATTTTTAATTTTCAAACATGCTCTAGTTCCCATTCAGATAAGAGTATCTATACTTTATTTTTCAATGCAGAGCACATCCATTGTGGTAAACCTCATCAGGCAAAGTCCGTCAGTTTGTATGGGCATGAATTGTGGTATGCCAACGAGGTATTCTGTCAGGTATTATTTGCCGGAATATATATTTTGAACAAAAAGGTTACAAATTGACTGAATTGTAGTCAAAATAAGAGAAAGGAAAAACAGATATATGAGACAGCTAAATATTTCAGAACGGGATGAGGGACAACGTTTGGATAAATTTTTAGGAAAGTACTTAGACAAAGCACCAAAAAGTTTTATTTATAAAATGTTAAGGAAGAAAAATATTATTTTAAACGGAAAAAAAGCAGATGGTTCTGAAAAACTGGTAAAAGAGGATGAGATTAAATTATTTCTTTCAGAAGAAACGATTGAAAATTTTATGGAACATAATAAAAAGTCAGTGGTATCTAAAAAAGAAACAGGGTTGAAACAGGAAAAAGAAAGATTAAATATTTTATATGAGGATAAGAATATTTTAATTATAAATAAACCTGCTGGTATGTTATCCCAGAAGGCACAAAAAGATGATGTTTCATTAGTGGAACATATTACAGAATATTTATTAGAAAGCAGGCAGTTAAAAGAGGAAGAATTAAAAACGTTCCATCCGGGAATCTGCAATCGTTTAGACCGTAACACAAGCGGCATTATTATTGCAGGGAAAACATTACTTGGATTACAAGTTATGTCAGAATTGCTCAGGGAAAGAAAGATAGATAAATATTATCAGTGTATTGTAAAGGGGAAAGTGGAGGAAAAGCAACTGATAGAAGGGTATTTATATAAAAATCATAATCATAATAAGGTAATGATTAGTAAAACAAAAGTGGAACATAGCGAAGCAATCAGAACAGAATATGAGCCATTGATGATTGGAGAAGAATATACACTTTTGAAAGTGAAATTGCTGACAGGAAAATCCCATCAAATTAGAGCACATTTACAAAGTATAGGACATGCTGTTATCGGAGATGGAAAATATGGAGATGTCCCAACCAATCGTAAGTTAAGGAAAGAGTATCAATTAAAGCATCATCTGCTGCATTCCTGGCAGCTGTATTTTCCGAAATTAGAGGCACCATTTGAGGTGCTTTCAGAAAAGGTAATTGAAGCACCTCTTCCAGATTATTTTGGAGAACTAAAGAAAAAGTTGTTTTAAATAATGAGAGCATGTCTGAAAATAGGCTAACCCAAAATATTTTTTGAGAGTGCTGATTCATAAATATGGATGCAGCGGTGCTGCGTCGGGGCTTGAGGAGTAATTCGAGAAAGCACACAAGTCAAACTACCCATTATTTTGTATTCGTTGTATGTTATGATTATATGAGGAGGAAATAAACATCATGCCATCATGGAATTCCCGTGGGTTAAGAGGTTCCACACTAGAAGATCTAATCAATTTTACAAATGAAAAATACCGGGACAAAAAGCTGGCATTGATACAGAAGATTCCCACACCTATTAAACCAGTACAGATTGACCCTGCCCATCGTCATATTACATTAGCTTACTTTGAGCAGAAAAGTACAGTAGATTATATTGGTGTAGTACAAGGAATACCAGTTTGTTTTGATGCAAAAGAATGTGCAAAGGAAAGTTTCCCCCTTGCCAATGTGCATAAACACCAGATACAATTTATGAGAGAGTTTGAATCACAGGATGGTGTTGCATTTCTGATTATATATTTTGCTGCAAAAGATATTTTTTATTATCTTACATTAAAACAGCTTGAGCTATTTTGGCAGCGCGCAGAAAATGGAGGCAGAAAGAGTTTTACATATGAAGAGTTGAACCCAAAATATCAAATTTCACCCTATAATGGTGTGCCAGTACACTATTTAGAAATACTGGAAATTGATTTGAATGAAAGAGAATAAATTTCATTGAGTTTACATATTTTTTATTTTGTATGTTGTGGAGATTTAAAGATATATCTTGTTCACACGCTCTAGCATATAACTATATAATATTGATTATATGCCCTTAGTGAGTAAGCTCCCATGTGCGTATTGCACAATTGTTTCTGTATGGCTGAACTGTTACCAAAATATGGATGCCCAGGAAATTTCACATTGACAGATCTTCACAGGTCTTTTATAATAGTAAATGATTTGAAGTAGTAGCAAGCTACTACGTTACCACTTTAGCATGGTAAAATAAGAAAGGTTTAGTGATGAAAATGAGTACAACAGATTACAAATTTTCAGACCGTTTTGGCGGTCATGAATTATTACATACACCGGAAGGTGTAAGAGATATTTATAATGGAGAATGTGCAAGAAAATTAGCTGTGGAGGAGAGAATGCATCAGGTGCTTCGTTCCTATGGTTTTCATGATATACAAACACCAATGTTTGAATTTTTTGATATATTTAACAAAGAGAGAGGAACAGTAGCCTCTAAAAATATGTATAAATTTTTTGACCGGGAGGGAAATACATTAGTACTCCGTCCGGATATTACACCATCTATTGCCAGATGTGTTGCAAAATATTACAAAGAGGAAGAATTACCAATTCGTTTGTGCTATATGGGCAGCACTTTTATTAATAACAGCAGTTATCAAGGAAAATTAAAAGAGGCGACACAACTAGGAGCAGAACTGATTAATGATGATACATCAGATGCAGATGCAGAAATGATTGCCTTAACGATAGAATGTCTGCTGCAGTCAGGGTTAAAAGAATTTCAGGTAGAAGCAGGGCATGCAGATTTTTTCTTAGGATTAGTGGAAGAGGCGGATTTTGATGAGGAAGAAATTAATGAGCTAAAATCCCTGATGCTGAGCAAGAATTTATTTGGTGTAGAAACATTGATTTCTAAAAAGAAAATGTCAGAGGATTTAAAAGAGTTATTTATGAAACTTCCGGCTTTATTCGGCACAGTGGAAAATTTAGAATATGCCAAATCAAAGACACAAAATAAGAGAGCATTACATGCTATTGACCGTTTAGAGAAATTGTATGCTATTTTGGAAACATACAAATTGAGTGATTATGTTACATTTGATTTGGGCATGCTAAGCAAATATAATTATTATACAGGAATTATTTTCAGGGCATTTACATATGGCAATGGAGAGCCGGTTGTCAATGGCGGACGTTATGGAAATCTTGTAGAACAGTTTGGTAAGAAAGCACCTGCAATTGGAGTTGCTATAGAAGTAGATCAGTTGATGGCAGCATTATCCAGACAAAAAATCGTGGAAACAGAAGAAAATGATGTACTTGTGCTATATCCAAGTGATGAAAGAAAATCAGCTATTGCATTTGCAAATAAACTTCGAGGAGAAGGAAAACATGTTGCATTGGTTCGCAAGTCTTCTAGAAGAAGTTTAGAAGAATATAAGGCATATGGAGAGAGAAGTAATTTTGGGAAGATTTACTTTGTAGAAGAAAGGGAACAGATTTCAGAATTGAAATAATAGTTTAGAGAAACGGATTGTTTGAATGTTCAAGCATGTGCGGCAGCACACCAAATAGGAATGAATCTGTATAAAGGTAAAGATTAGGAAAGGTATGAAATATCATGAGATATATAACATTTGCCCTTGCAAAAGGACGTCTTGCAAAGAAAACGATGGGAATATTAGAGCAGATAGGAATTACTTGCGAAGAAATCAAAGACCCGGATACGAGAAAGCTGATTTTTGTAAATGAAGAACTGAAATTAAAATTTTTTCTGGCAAAAGCGTCAGATGTACCAACATATGTAGAATATGGTGCGGCGGACTTTGGTGTAGTGGGAAAAGATACAATTTTAGAAGAAGGAAGAAAAATGTATGAGGTCATTGATTTAGGATTGGGAAAATGCAGAATGTGTGTGGCAGGTCCCAAAGAGGCAGAGAAAGTATTGCAAAGCGGTGAGCTTATTCGGGTTGCAACAAAATATCCTAATATTGCAAAAGATTATTTTAATAATAAAAAACACCAGACAGTAGAAATCATAAAATTAAATGGTTCCATTGAGCTGGCACCAATTGTTGGTCTTTCGGAAGTCATTGTAGATATCGTGGAAACAGGATCTACTTTAAAAGAAAATGGACTGGTTGTACTAGAAGAAATCTGCCCATTGTCTGCAAGAATGGTTGTAAATGAAGTCAGCATGAAAATGGAACATGAAAGAATTGCAAAGATTATCAAAGATTTAAAAGAAGCACTTGCAAAAATGGATGAGAAAGATAAGAGCTGATAGGGTACTTTCATAGCAAACATCAAAATAATAAAATTGAAGAGGTGTGAAATTATGCGTATTGTAAAACTAACAGAAGAAACAAAAAATAATATATTAGAAGATTTATTAAAACGCAGTACGAATCAGTATGGGGAATACGAAGCTGCTGTAAATGAAATTTTAGAAAATGTAAAAAGAAATAAAGACAAGGCGGTTTTTGAGTATACAAAAAAATTTGATAAAGCAGAAATTACAGCAGACAATGTGCAGGTAACAGAAGAAGAAATCAAAGAAGCATATACATTAGTAGAGGCAGATTTAGTAGAAGTAATCAGGAAGGCAATTGTAAATATCAGGGTATATCATGAAAAACAAAAACAATACAGCTGGTTTGACAGTACACCACAAGGTACAATTTTAGGTCAAAAGGTGACACCATTACAGACAGTAGGTGTCTATGTACCTGGCGGAAAAGCAGCATACCCTTCTAGTGTGTTAATGAATGTAATTCCGGCTAAGGTCGCGGGGGTAGAGAAAATTGTAATGATGACACCACCGGACAAACAAGGAAAGGTAACACCAACTACTTTAGTTGCAGCACATGAGGCAGGAGTAACACACATTTACAAATCAGGCGGTGCACAGGCAATTGCGGCTATGGCATATGGAACAGAAAGTATTCCAAAGGTAGATAAAATTGTTGGGCCTGGAAATATCTTTGTGGCATTGGCAAAAAAAGCTGTATATGGGCATGTCAGCATTGATTCTATCGCCGGACCAAGTGAAATTATGGTTTTAGCAGATGAAACAGCAAATCCTAAATATGTAGCAGCAGATTTATTATCGCAGGCAGAGCATGATGAAATGGCATCTGCAATTTTAGTAACAACAAGTGAGGAATTAGCAGAACAAGTATCAAAGGAAGTAGACAGATTTACGGCTGAATTATCAAGAAAAGAGATTATTCAGAAATCTTTAGACAATTATGGATATATTTTGTTAACAGAAAATATGGAAGAGGCAATAGAAGCTGCCAATGAAATTGCTTCAGAGCACTTAGAAATTGTTACAAAAGATCCATTTCAGACAATGACAAAGAT
The DNA here is from genome assembly GCA_964422365.1 of uncultured Lachnospiraceae bacterium. Taxonomy (GTDB): domain Bacteria; phylum Bacillota; class Clostridia; order Lachnospirales; family Lachnospiraceae; genus CAYRAV01. The sequence goes on from CAYRAV010000022.1 coordinate 14,100, forward strand.
TAGAAATGCAGGTGCAATTTTCTTAGGTGAATACTCAAGTGAGCCATTAGGCGATTACTTTGCAGGACCAAACCATGTACTGCCAACCAATGGAACCGCAAAATTTTTCTCACCACTAAGTGTGGATGATTTTATCAAAAAATCAAGTATAATTTCTTATTCAAGAGAAGCATTAGAACCGATTTATAAAGATATTGTAAAATTTGCAACAGCAGAACACCTAACTGCACATGCAAATTCTATTGCGGTGAGGTTTGAGGAAGAGAAGTAGGTGAAATTGTTTTGTGAAACAAAGAATCCGCAAACTGAATGGTAAGGAGTGCAAAACAACTATGAATGAAAGCATTTTAATTGTGGATGATGAAAAGGAGATTGCTGATTTAGTTGAAGTATATTTGAAAAATGATGGATATACGATATATAAATTTTATAATGGCATGGATGCCCTGAATTGTATTGAAACTACAAAGCTGGATATGGCGATTTTAGATGTTATGCTGCCTGATATGGATGGATTCGAGATTTGCCGTAAAATCAGGGAAAATCATTTTTACCCTGTTATCATGCTGACTGCAAAGGTCGAAGATGTGGATAAGATTATGGGGCTTACAATAGGAGCAGATGATTATATTACAAAGCCATTTAACCCATTAGAGTTAGCGGCGAGGGTAAAAACACAATTAAGAAGATATATACGGTACAATAATAATTCCGAGCAGCGGAAAGAGAATAAATATGAATATGATATAAGAGGATTGGTTATTAACAAGGAAACACATAAATGCAGTTTATTTGGGAAAGAACTATCCTTAACACCAATTGAGTTTTCTGTCCTTTGGTATTTATGTGAGCATCAAGGTAAGGTAGTTTCCTCGGAAGAATTGTTTGAAGCAGTCTGGGGAGAAAAATATCTTGATAATAATAATACTGTTATGGCTCACATTGGGCGGCTGCGCGAAAAAATGCATGAACCGGCAAAGAACCCCAAATTTATAAAAACCGTGTGGGGAGTGGGATATACAATTGAATAATAAGAGCCTAAAAGAAAATTCAGAATTCCGCCAATTGCGGAGAAAGATTTTTTTCATAACCTTCTCTATGATATTTGGTGCAATTGCAGTAACCTGGGTTACTTATATTTATGTGCTGAAAGGGCATTTTGCCAGCAGTGTGGTTCATTTTCTTATAAATGTTTTTCACATAAGTTATGATGAAGCATTGACATTATACCGGCAGGTTTTTCGGAATCATATGGGTATTTTTGTAATCGTGTTTATTGCTATCGTGTTTATTATTATTTTTCGCATTTATCTTAACTTGTTTACCAAATATTTTGGTGAGGTAAATAAAGGAATTGATTCGTTAATCAGAGAAGATGTTGGTCAAATTGTATTATCTCCAGAGTTATCTGCTATTGAGAAAAAAATAAATTCAATTAACCATACTCTTGAAAGACGTAAATTTGATACACAAATTGCTGAACAGAGAAAAAACGATCTCATTGTCTATCTTGCACATGATTTAAAAACACCACTTACTTCTGTAATAGGGTATCTGACTCTGATTCGGGATGAAAACCAAATTTCAGAAGAACTTCGGGAGAAATATTTAACCATTTGCCTGGATAAAGCAGAGCGGCTGGAAGATTTGATTAATGAGTTTTTTGAAATTACAAGATTCAATCTCTCAAATATAACTCTTGAATACAGTACAGTAAATTTAACACGTATGCTTGAACAGCTGACTTATGAATTTAAACCGATTTTATTAGAAAGAAATTTACAATATACATTAAATGCCGCACCTGATATCATGATAAAATGTGATGTCAATAAAATACAGCGTGTTTTTGATAACCTGCTGCGAAATGCAGTGAATTATAGTTTTGAGAATACATGTATTGATATCACTGCTGTTAGGGAGGAAAAAAATGTAATACTTACAGTTGTAAACCACGGAAATACAATTCCAAAAGAAAAGCTTGAACGGATTTTTGAGCAGTTTTATCGTCTGGATACTTCGCGCAGTTCAAGTAACGGCGGTTCAGGACTTGGACTTGCCATAGCAAAAGAAATTATAGAACTGCATCATGGAACAATCACTGCACATAGTGAGAATGAAAGCATTATTTTTGAGGTGATGATTCCACATTCTTAATAATTCCTTAAGAGTTTATAGGAAATTTGTAAGAAGTTTGTTGAAAAACCTTAGGAAATGTTTTAGGAAAAACGGAAAAAAAGCATTCTTATTATTGATACAATAATTGTGTCAAAACAAGAGTGCTTTTTTTTATGCAGCCAAATGGCTCTGCGCAGAAGTAATTTTACAACCTGTACATGGAAGACTGCCAATGTAAGAGCTGTGTGGATGAATAGCTGTTTTTGTTTCAACGATTACAATAAATTTTACTACAGGAGGAAAATAAAATGAAGAGAATGAAGATTGCAGTTATTTTTGGAGGAAATTCTACAGAATATCCTGTATCCTTACAGTCAGCATTTTCTATTTTAGAAAATTTGGATAAACAAAAGTATGACATTATACCAATTGGAATTACAAGACAAGGGGACTGGTATCGTTACTATGGTGATTATGACAGGATTCTTAACGATTCTTGGTGTGAAAACAATGAAGTTCTTGTTCCAGTGGTCATTTCACAAAATTCTTCCATAAGCGGCATGATTGAGTGGAAAGAAGATGGTATGAAAATTACAAAGATTGATCTTGCTTTTCCTGTACTTCATGGGAAAAATGGAGAAGATGGAACAGTGCAGGGCGTGTTTGAATTGGCGGGTATATCTGTTATAGGATGTGATACATTGTCCTCTGCATTATGTATGGACAAAGACAGGGCACACAAGCTCGTTCAAAATGCTGGTGTTGCTGTGCCAAAAGCAATTGTGTTGAAAAATGCTACAAGGGAAAATGCAATGGAACTATCAAAAGAATTAACATATCCTTTGTTTATAAAACCTGTGCGTGCAGGGTCATCTTTTGGTATTACAAAGATTAATAAAAGAGAGGAACTGCAGGCAGCAGTTGACCATGCTTTTGAGCATGATAGCGAAGTGATTATCGAGGAGGCCGTTGATGGATTCGAGGTGGGCTGTGCAGTGCTGGGGATAGATGATTTACTTGTAGGCAGAGTAGATGAAATCGAACTAACAGATGGATTTTTCGACTATACAGAGAAATATACCTTAAAAAGTTCTGAAATTCATATGCCGGCAAGAATCGATGATGCTTGTGAAAAAAGGATACAGGAAACAGCAAAGCTTATCTATCAAACACTTGGTTGTTCGGGTTTTGCCAGAGTGGACATGTTCTTGAAACCATCAGGAGAAATTGTTTTTAATGAAGTCAATACAATTCCAGGTTTTACTTCCCATAGCCGCTATCCAAATATGATGAAAGGAATTGGCTTGTCCTATGAGGAAATTTTAAATAAGCTGATTGGGTTATATCTCTAAAAATGAAAAAAGTTATATTAAATAAATCACAAATTTATGAAGGAAATCTGATTCTTGTAAATGCTTATTATGCTATTGAAACATTTGGCGGCGAGGAACTGGTTCCTGTTCATGCAGGAGGTTTCAGTGTTTTAATGAGGCATAATGCAGCAAATCGTCTGTATCAGGTTTTTGAAAGCATTGGGTGTAAAAATAAAATTGCAGCAGTGAGCGGATACCGTACTGTGAAGGAACAAAAGGAAATCTATGAGACTTCTTTACAAGACAATGGGAAAAGTTTTACCGAAAAATATGTGGCATTGCCAAACCATAGTGAACATCAGACAGGACTTGCCATTGATCTGGGACTAAAACAGGACAACATTGACTTTATTTGTCCGGAATTTCCTTATGAGGGAATTTGCAACAAATTCCGCAAAGAGGCAGTAAAGTTTGGATTTGTGGAACGCTATGGACGGGAGAAAGAGGTTATCACAGGAATTTCACATGAACCATGGCATTTCCGATATGTAGGATATCCTCACTCTGAGATCATGAATAACAAAAAACTGGCTCTTGAGGAATATATCGAATATGTAAAAAACTTTACATTTAGAGGGAAGCATCTTAGATTCCTAAATAATGGAAATGATACAGAAATATTTTTTGTTCCTTTCCATAACTCAGAAGTGGTAGAGATTCTGATTCCAAAAAAGTCCAATTATCAAATATCAGGAAACAACATAGATGGGGTTATTGTAACGCTTTGGGGGTGTGAAAATGGGTAAAAAAGGTTATACAGGTATTGATTATTTTCGGGTTTTTGCAGCATTGCTTGTCATCGCAATTCATACATCACCATTATTATCATTTAGTGAGACAGGTGATTTTGTACTGACACGAATCGCTGCAAGGATTGCAGTACCATTCTTTTTTATGACAACAGGATTTTTTCTCATTTCAAGATACCAGTATAATGCCAACAAGCTGAAAGTTTTTATAAAGAAGACAGCAATCATATATAGTATAACAATTGCAGGGTATATTCCACTAAATATTTATAATGGATATTTTAAAATGGACTATTTGCTGCCTAATATGATTAAGGATATTGTATTTGATGGTACATTATATCATTTATGGTATCTTCCAGCATCCATGATTGGTGCAGCAATCGCATGGTTTTTGGTAAAAAGAGTTGGATTGAGGGAGGCACTTGTGATTACTGCCATTCTTTATATAGTTGGTTTGTTTGGTGATAGTTATTATGGTTTTGCAGAGCAGCTGCCCCTGATAAAAAATATATATGATGGCATATTTCAAGTATCCGATTACACTCGAAATGGCATCTTCTTTGCGCCAGTCTTTTTAGTTCTTGGTGGTGTGATTGCCGATAAGTCCATTTATATATCATTAAAAAATTGTTTGATTGGGTTTGGGTTATCCTTTTCCCTTATGCTTGGTGAGGGAATGATTTTACACAATTTGGAGATGCAGCGGCATGATAGTATGTATATCATGCTGCTGCCCTGCATGTATTTTCTGTTTACAGCTTTTACATTTTTCAAAGGCCGCAGAACAAAAATATTACGGACAGCAGCATTAATGATGTATATGATTCATCCAATGATAATTGTTGCGGTCCGCATGTTTGCAAAAGCATTACAGCTGCAAAGTATATTAGTAGAAAACAGCCTTGTTCATTATTTTGTGGTATGTATTTTTTCGGGTGTTGCTTCACTGGTTATTATGTGGATTTTGGAGCAGCTAAGACATAAACCTAAGGTAACAATAGTAGAAGGAAAAGATAGGGCATGGATTGAAATAAATAAGAATCATTTAAGGCATAATGTGAAAATTCTGCAAAAAGCAATGTTAGGAAATTGTGAGCTTATGGCAGTGGTAAAAGCTGAGGCTTATGGGCATGGTGCATTTGAGGTAGCAACCTGTGTTAATCAAATGGGGGTAAAAGCATTTGCAGTAGCTACGATAGATGAGGGGATAGAACTTCGCCGCTATGGTATTCAGGGAGAAATTTTAATTATGGGTTATACGAATCCTATGCGGGCACAGGAACTTCGGAAATATAACCTTACACAAACTTTGGTTGATTACACATATGCAGTTGATTTAAACCGGCAGGGATATGATCTTAAGGCACATATTAAAATTGACACTGGAATGCACAGACTTGGTTTTGAGGTAAATGATGTAACAAAAGTTTCAAAGATATTTAGAGCAAAGCATTTGAATATCTGCGGAATGTACACACATTTGTGCGTTGCAGACAGCCACGCAGTAGAAGATGAAGCATTTACAAAAAGACAGATTAGTAGTTTTTATCATTTAATTGAGATACTTGCAGAAAGCGGAATCAAAATTCCTAAGATACATATTCAGAGCAGTTACGGATTTTTGAATTATCCGGAGCTTAAATGTGATTATGTAAGAGCAGGAGTTTCATTGTATGGTGTATTGAGCTCCCCAGGTGATGAAACAAAATTGAAACTTGATTTACGTCCTGTTTTATCTTTAAAATCAAAAATTATTCTTATCAGAAAAATACGAAGAGGTGAAAGTGTTGGATATGGAAGGATGTTCGTGGCAGACAAAGACAGTGTAATTGCAATATTGCCTGTTGGATATGCGGACGGGATACCAAGAAATTTATCTTGTGGAAAGGGGGAAGTAATTGTACAGGGATACCGTGTTCCGGTAGTAGGAAGAATCTGCATGGATCAACTTGTAATTGACATTACAGATATTCCCAATATAATGGTAGGAGATATTGTGACTTTGATCGGAAAAGATGGTACAGATGAATTAGTGACACCAAATCTTGCAGAACAAGCAGAAAGTATATCAAATGAATTCTTAAGCCGGATGGGAACAAGACTGAATCGTAATTTGCAATAAAATATTATAATGTTATTGGTTTACTATATCTAATAAACGTGGTAAAATAAAAAAATACCATGTTTATTTTTATTAGTCAAATACACCACAGTTAGCTGGCAGAGTATCAAACTTGTCTACACAGCAGGCTGTGGGGAGTTGACCTTTGCGGCCAGCCGTCAAATGAAAACGAAAGCATTTCCTCTTTACCGAAGGCAGAGCAGGCTCGTTGTTCGCAAGAATAAATATGCAGAACATAGAAAGGAGTTCTATTATGAAAAAAGTACGAAGTGCAGAGATTGAAAGAAATACTAGTGAAACCAAAATAAAAATGAAATTTGAGATAGATGGTGATGGAAAAGGAACAATAAGGACAGGAATTGGTTTCTTTGATCATATGTTAAATAGTTTCACCAAACATGGTTTCTTTCATTTGGATTTAGAGGTGGATGGAGATTTGTATGTAGATTGTCATCATACAATTGAAGATGTGGGTATTGTGCTTGGGAAGGCAATCAAGGAAGCAATTGGCGATAAAGCAGGAATCAACCGCTATGGTTATTTTATTTTACCAATGGATGAAACATTAATGCTTTGTTCGTTGGATTTATCAGGAAGACCTTATTTTTCTTATGATGTAGATTATACAATGGAACGGGTTGGACAGATGGATACAGAGATGGTAAAAGAATTTTTTTATGCTGTTTCTTATGGGGCAGAAATGAATTTACATATTAAGAAATTAGATGGAAGCAACAATCACCATATTATCGAAGCGATTTTTAAGGCTTTTGCAAAAGCATTAGACCAGGCAACGCAATATGATGAGCGTATTACAGGAGTATTGTCTACAAAAGGTGCATTATAGAGAATAATCCATTAAAAAATACATAATGATAGAAAATAACAGGAGGATAATAACATGTCAAAGAAAAAACTGGTAGCATATATCAATGCAGAGAATGAAGTTCCAGTCAATGTAATTCGCTTAGCAGAACAATATTCATACAGCGGAGCAGACGAAATACTGATTTATAATTATACAAAAGATGAAAGTTCCAGGGAGGAATTTCTGGCAACAGCAAAAGCAATTTCAAAAGTTGTAGATATTCCATTTCTAATAGGATTATATGTAAAACGTTTTGAAGATGTAAAGAAGGCTTTATATACAGGTGCATCGCAGGTAGTCATCAAGGAAGTTTTGATAGAAGATGAGAGTGCAGTAAAAGAAGCATCCGAGCGTTTTGGAGCAGAAAAATTAATGATAGAAATTGACTCTTGTGGGGAATATAAAAGTAGTGCAAAATCTCAACAGGTAAAAGAACTTGGTTTTGGAAATGTATTATTAAAGCATGTTGTGTTATCTGAAGCATTACAGGAAAATATAAAAAAAGCAGAACTTCCAATTTTAATCCGTGACAGTCTGGTACGAAATGATTTGGAAGAATTGATTTCTTTGGATTATATTACAGGTGTTGCGACAAACCATTTTGTGGACAAAGACATGATGAAAGCCAAAATTGCATTAAAAGAAAATGGAATTCCGGTAAATACTTATGAGAGTACTATGAAGTTTTCTGAGTTTAAATTAAATAGTGATGGCATGATACCAGTTGTAACACAGGATTACAAAACAGGCGAAGTGTTAATGGTAGCCTACATGAATGAGGAGGCATATCAAAAAACCATTGCAACTGGTAAAATGACTTACTGGAGCCGCAGCCGTAATGAACTTTGGTGTAAGGGAGATACATCCGGCCATTACCAATATGTAAAAAACTTGAAAATTGATTGTGATAATGATACAATATTAGCAAAGGTGCATCAAATTGGTGCAGCTTGCCATACTGGTAACAAAACATGTTTCTTTACAGATTTGGTAAAGAAAGAGTATGATGATACTAATCCATTAACCGTATTTACGCAGGTGTATGATGTTATTATGGATAGAAAGAAGCATCCAAAGGAAGGTTCTTATACCAATTATCTGTTTGAGAAGGGAATCGATAAGATTCTAAAAAAATGTGGAGAAGAGGCAACAGAAATTGTAATTGCAGCAAAAAATCCGGATGCAGAAGAATTGAAATACGAGATTTCAGATTTCTTATATCATATGATGGTACTTATGGCAGAGTGTGGATTAGATTGGAATGATGTGGTTAAGGAATTAGCACATAGAAGATAAAAGGAGGCATTTGATATGGCGTTTTTGACAAATTTTGTATGGTATCTGATAAAATACATTGTATATGGAATGGTTGTTTTTGCTGGTATTATATTAGGTAAGAAGTTAAGTGACAATAAGAAAAAAAAAGAAGGTTTATAAAATGAAGAGGCTATTATGTTTGACCATATGAAACATAATAGTCTGTCTTTTTATTCTTATAGTTTTCTGCCATAAAGCAACGATGAAAAATCAGTTTATAAATATGACAGGAAAATAGTAAAAATAAGAAAGTAATAGTAGCTGGAAAGATTGGTATAAGTTATGATGATAAAAGGTGTTATTTTTGATATGGACGGATTAATGATTGATACAGAAAAATTATTAAAACGTTTCTGGTGTCAGGCGGCAAATGAGTTTGGTTATCCAATGAAAGAAGAACATGTGCTTAGTATCCGAAGTCTGGCGGCAAAATATGCCATTCCGAAATTAAAGGGATATTTTGGAAAAGATTTTGATTATGCAGCAGTCCGAGGCAGGAGAATGGAACTGATGAATCAGTATATTGAACAACATGGAGTAGAAAAGAAAAAGGGACTGGATGAACTGATTGCCTATTTGAAAAAAGAAAATATAAAGATGGCAGTTGCTACAGCAACAGATGAAGAAAGAACGAAAAAATATTTAGAAAGTATTGGTATTTACCATTTATTTGACGGAATTGTCTGTGCAGCAATGGTGGAAAATGGAAAGCCTGCTCCAGATATTTATAGGAAAGCGGCTGAGGTTTTGCAGCTGCCGCCGGAAAATTGCATGGCATTGGAGGATTCGCCAAATGGAATTTTGGCAGCATTTTCAGCAGGATGTATCCCGGTTATGATACCAGATTTAGATGAACCTAAGCAGAACACATTAGAGATTATTTATAAAAAAGTAGAAGATTTAGAAAAGGTTATTTCTGTGATTTCAGAACTGAATCAGGGGAAAGAAAATAAGGAATGTTTTGAATGTTTATTTTTATTCCGTAAAAAATTTGTTAGTCATACAGAATGGAGCATGACAGCAAGTGTACAAAATATTCTAAAATGTGAAAGATTTATACCAGAATTTTATCTGTTTGAAGTGGAAGAACCGGAATTTGGATGTGAGGGCAGACCAGAGGGAAACGTTATATATGCCAATGTGCAGATATTGTCTGAAAGCGGTTTTAAAATGGTATCAGTGGAGGAAAGAAAATTATGGATTTCCGGTTGGGATGATGGTATGTGGGGCGGTATAATAGAAGAAAAAGGTGAAAAAATTCCAGCCATGTATCAGGAAAAAACAAGGAAATGGAAGGTATTATCTGGCATAGAGAAAGAATTGTATCATAACATAAAAGAGGAAATTTTGAAGGAGGAAAAAGAGTGAAATATATTTTGTTTGATTTAGATGGAACTTTAACCGATCCAAAAGAGGGAATTACAAAAAGCTTTCAGTATGCTTTAAAACATATGGGAATAATAGAAGAAAATCTAGATGCATTAGAGAAAGTGATAGGTCCGCCATTAAAAGATTCATTCATGGAGTTTTACGGAATGAACGAAGAGGATGCTTTAGAAGCAGTAGCAAAATACCGAGAGCGTTTTAAAACAATTGGTTTATATGAAAATGAAATATTTGATGGTATAAGAGAACTGTTAGAACACCTTCAAAAAGAAGGATTTTTATTAGCAATTGCCAGTTCAAAACCAACAGTATTCGTGGAGCAAATTTGTGAGCACTTTGAAATTAAGCAGTATTTTCATCATATTGTGGGAAGTTTTCTTGATGGAAGACGTTCAGAAAAAGAGGAGGTAATAGAAGAAGCAGTCAAGGAATTTGGAGAAGAGAATCTTGACGAAATTATTATGGTTGGAGACCGTAAGTTTGATATAATCGGGGCACATCAAAAAGGTTTAAAAGCAATTGGTGTTACCTTTGGTTATGGAGGAGAGAAAGAATTAAAGGCTGCAAAAGCAGATTATATTGTAAATACAGTTGTAGAATTGGAAAAAATGCTGATTATGCTAAAATAGCAGAGTATTGACAAAATAGGTTCCACAGATATCTACTGCGTTACAAGTTTAATGTTTCATAGATTACTGAGGAACCTTGATTTCCATGAATAATGAGCCTGCAATGCAGGGGCTTTGGTAAGACAGAAATAGAAGTTAAGAAATAATTTTATGACTTTCAATAATCATTTCGATAGTTTTGTAAAGATAAGGTTTGTATTCTTGAATAGAGAGTGGTTCATTTGATAAAATACAGCTATACGCAGTAGAACCCACTAATTCAATAATTGTAAACAACATAATTTCTGGTTCTCTATAATCATATTCATCTTCTTTTAGAAGATTAAGGTACATATCATAAAACTTGCTGTCTTCGGACGGATTTTTATTTTCTAAAGCAGTTTTAAAAACACCCCATCCCAAATTTTTTGAAATAAAAGTAAGTAATGGCTTATTTTTTGTTAAATCATCTATTACATGATCAATAACATAAAGAAACCTATCTTGAAAATTTACAATCTCCATTTTAGAAAGGGCATTAATTGCATTTGTGAATAATTCACTGGTTTTTTTTGCAACAAGTTTATTAGAAACATCATATTTATCTGCGAAATAAAGATAAAAAGTACCTTTGGCAACACCAGCTTTTTGAACAATATCAGAAATAGTTGTTTTTTGAAGTCCTTTTGTAGTGAATAGTTCAAAAGCTGTGTTGAAAAGGGCTTCCCGTTTTTTTTGTTTGTTGTTTTCTGCTTTTGCCATTGAATGTTTCACATCCTTTCCTATCTATATTAAAATTAAAGCAAGTCCAACTGCCAATTACTTTATATTCGTTGTACTAGAGCGTGTTTGAAAATTCATTTAACAAGCAATTTTCAAACACGTTCTAATAGTTTATAAATTATGACAAGTATCTGTAATAGGTTATTTTAAGACATGCTCCAAGTTATTTTATTTGTAAAAATTATAATTATATTCATTATAAGTACAAAAATATGAAAAAGTCAAGGTTTTATTTTCGTTTATTGTGTAGACTGTTTACCGTTTCTATAAGAATGGTGTCAGAGCGTGTTTGAAAATTCATTGCCCCAATCTGCATGTTCCACTCTGTGTGCTATTTGCCCCAATCTGCACACCCCCGCTTTGCGTATCCACCCGGCATACCAGAATCCATGCCCATTCGGACTGGAAGACTTTGTCCGCCATTAATGCCATTTGGGCGGGCAGACTTTTTGATAAGGTATACCATAATGGATGTGCGTTGCATTGAAAAGAAGGTAGGAATGGTAAGGATGGACAGCAATTACATTGGCAGCAATGCAGCTGCATATAAATTTGTTAACCAAATGACATTTTGGATCAATAACAACATAAAATTATAAAAAATGAAAAAAAATATTGACTAAAAGTCATTTTTGGTGTATAACTATTTATAGAAATATGAACATTGGTCATTTATTAAAAGGAGGAGATATGATGGTACAGGTAGGTAAATGGATTGCAAAGCATAAGAGGCTGATTGTGTTGTTTTATGTATTATTACTCATTCCTTCAGCAATTGGTTATTTAAAAACGAGAATTAATTACGATGTGCTAAGTTATCTTCCATCTACATTAGAAACTGTGTCTGGGCAGTATGTTATGGTGGATGAATTTGGAATGGGTGCTTTTTCCATGGTTGTTGTAGAGGATATGGAAATGAAAGATGTAAGTGCTCTAAAAGAAAAAATTGAGAGTGTGGAACATGTAAAAGATGTGATATGGTATGATACCGCAATGGATATCAGTGTACCAATCGAGATGCTTCCAAGTGATTTGAAAGAAGCATTATTTAATGGCAATGCTACCATGATGATCGCATTGTTTGATGATACAACTTCATCAGATGCATCTATGTCAGCAGTAACAGAAATGAGGAAGATTGTTGGTGAACAATGTTATGTAAGCGGCATGGCAGGGATTGTTACAGATATTAAGGATGTTTTTTTGGCAGAGATGCCAATTTATGTAGCAATAGCAGCTGTTATGTGTTTCATAGTTTTGTGTCTGGCGATGAATTCCTTTGTAGTACCAGTGTTGTTTTTGCTAAGCATTGGTATGGGAATTGTTTATAATTTGGGAAGTAATATTTTTCTGGGAGAGATTTCGTATATCACACAGGCATTAACTGCAATATTGCAGTTAGGTGTAACAATGGATTATTCTATCTTTTTGCTAAACAGTTATGAGGACAATAAGATTCGTTTTGACAATGATAAAGAAAGAGCAATGGCACATGCAATTTCGAACACATTCAAATCTGTTGTGGGAAGCTCTGTTACCACAATTGCAGGATTTGCAGCACTGTGTTTTATGACTTTTGCTCTTGGAAAAGATTTAGGAGTTGTTATGGCGAAAGGCGTTATTGTTGGAGTGATTTGTTGTGTTACATTACTTCCTGCAATGATTTTGCTTTGTGACAAATGGATTGAAAAGACGCAGCATAGATCGTTTATTCCCAATTTAGGAAAAGTTTCTGATTTTATTACAAGACATTATAAAATATGGCTGGTTATTTTTATAGTCATGTTAATTCCAGCAATATATGGCAATAATCATGTAGGTGTATATTATAATATAGACAAATCACTTCCGGATACATTGAAAAGTTCTATTGCGAACAAAAAACTAGAAGAAGATTTTAATATGAATAATGTGCATATGGTATTATTAAAAAATGGTTTGGATAATAAACAAAAACGTGCCATGTTAGATGAAATTAAGGAAGTAGATGGTGTGAAATGGGCATTGGGCATGGATTCTATTGTAGGTGCTGCTGTACCAGATGACATGATACCAGATGATTTAAGCAGCCAGTTAAAGAGCGAGCATTATGAGGTACAATTTGTTTGTTCAGATTATAAGACAGGAACAGATGAAGTAAATGCTCAGATTGCAAAAATTAATGCTATCATAAAAAGTTATAATGAAGAATCGATGATAATAGGAGAAGCACCACTTACAAAGGATTTGGCAGATGTAACAGACATTGATTTGAGAAATGTAAATATTGCCTCCATCGGAGCAATTTTTGTGATTATCATGCTGGTATTTAAGTCTATCTCGCTGCCGGTATTGTTAGTAGCAGTGATTGAATTTGCAATTTGTGTCAATATGTCTTTTCCATATTATGCTGGTACGGATCTGGTGTTTGTAGCAAGTATTGTAATCGGAACTATTCAGTTAGGTGCTACCGTAGATTATGCAATACTTATGACTAGCCGGTATCAAAAAGAACGGGGGAAAGGCTGCAGTAAAAAGGAGGCAATTACAATTGCGCATGAAACTTCTATGAAATCAATATTGGTCAGTGGTTTCAGTTTCTTCGCAGCGACTTTTGGAGTGGGACTTTATTCCCAAATTGATATGATTGGTTCTATTTGTACTTTGCTCGCAAGAGGGTCAATTATTAGTATGATTGTTGTTATTTGTGTATTGCCGGCGATGTTTATGGTATTTGATAAGGTGATTTGCAAAACTTCAATTGGTTTTGGACCGAAGAAAGAAAAAATGCCTGAGGTAATACAACAGAGAGGCAGCCAGGCTTGATTTTGGGCAGAATTACTCATAAGTATAAAGAATTGTTGTTGATTGTATATAAATTTAGTAAAAGGCAATGGAGGAATTATTATGAATAAGAATAGAAAATTGAAAAAAGCAGGGGCAATTGGTTTATCAGTAGTTATGGCAATGACATTTGGTATGGATGGCACAATGATTTACGGAGCAAATGTAAAAGAGAAAATAGGTGTAAATAGTATTCAAAAAATCATTAGTGAAGAAGTGCAGAAAAAACTTACAGAATCAGATAAGGAAAGAACTTTGACAAAGGACAATGATGTTTGCAAAGAAGAAGTAGTATATGCCTATATTGATGCAAATGGTACAGTAAATAATATTACAGTAAGTGACTGGTTGAAAAATTCGGCTGGAAAGGATATAGTAAAGGATGTATCAGATTTAGCTGATGTAGAAAATGTAAAAGGAGATGAAACATTTTCTACAGAAGAAGATGGAGCAATGGCATGGAATGTAAAAGACAAAGATATTTATTATCAGGGAAATTCTGATTCAGAGCTTCCAATAGGAATGGAAGTTACTTATTATTTAGATGAAAAAGAAGTACAGCCATCAGAATTAGCAGGTAAAAGCGGAACATTCAAAATGCAAGTAAAATATACAAACCAATCTAAAAAAACAGTAAATATAGATGGAAAAAAAATCAAAGTGAATATACCATTTGCTATGGTAACTGCAATGATTTTGCCAGAAGAACACTTTTCAAATGTAACAATAGATAATGGGAAAGTATTATCAGATGGTAATCGAACCATTGCAATTGGAATGGGGCTTCCAGGATTAGAAGACAGTCTGGACTTGAACAAAGATTTGGACATAGAACTTCCGGATTCTTTTATTATGACAGCAGATGTAACAGATTTTAAAATGGATTCAACATTTACAGTAGCAACATCAGATCTTTTAAATGATCTTGGTTTGGATGATGTAGATAATATGGACGATTTGAAGGATGCGTTGGATGAATTAGCAGATGCTTCTATTGATTTGGTAGAGGGAACGAGAGATTTATCAGATGGTGTGAAAACACTAAAGGATAAGACTGGGGATTTTACAGATGGTCTGAATCAATTGGCAGATGGAATAGGTCAGATGTCAGAGGGTGCGGATACATTACAGTCAGGTACAGAGGAATATACAGATGGTGTAGATTCATTATCAGATGGTGTGAAACAGTATGTTTCGGGTGCTGTAACATTGTCAGATGGAGTCATTGATTATACAAAAGGGGCAAAAAAGCTGCAAAAAGGAATACAGACATTGAGTGATTCCACAAAAGAGCTGCCATCCAGCCTTCAGACACTTTCAGAGGGTATCAATAGTTATGGTGCAGGTGTGAATGAATTGGTAAGCGAGGAAAATATGGCAGCACTTACAAATGGAACAAGTGCATTGTCAAAAGGAATCGAAGCAGTGAATGGAGGATTAACTTCTGTACAGTCTGGTGTGGCAACAATTCATCAGAGTCTGGAAACATTAGAAGCAAGTTATGCAAATAATGAACAATTGATAAAAAGTTTCAATGGTATGATTGCAACAATGGAAGATGGAGAACAGAAGGAACAGTTATTGTTACTTGTGGCAAATCTTGAAACGGTAACAGCATCACAAAAAGCGGGCATTGAACAGCTAAAGGCATCAACAGCAAGTGACAGCAAGCTGAATCAGGGAATTACCGTATTAGTAAGCAATACATCAGAAAAAGGAGAACTATTGAAAGGTGCAAAAAAACTAGATACAGCTGCAAATAAAATGTCAGATGGAGGAGAACAATTAAGAAAAGCATTTCCGAGTTTAAGTCAGGGGGCAGAACAGTTATCAAAGGCAGGGCAAAGTCTTCCAAGTGCAATGAAAGAATTAACATCAGGTGCAAAGACTTTGGTATCTAATAATGATAAGTTACAAAAAGGTGCAAAACAGTTAAAAACATCTGGAAAAACATTAAAGGAAGGTGCTGCTCAATTAACTCAAAATAGTTCTGCACTTGTGAGTGGTGTAAAAACAATTAAAGAGGCAACAGGAAAATTATTAGCAGGTGCTGATCAGTTACAAGACGGCAGTAATCAATTATCAGATGGTGTAGAAGAATTATATGATGGTTCTATAGAATTAAGAGACGGCATGGACAAATTTGATAAAGAAGGAATTGAAAAACTAACAACTACATTTGATGAAGACTTACAGAATGTATTGGATCGCGTGAATGCTATCAGTAAAGCGGGAAAAAGTTATAATTCTTTCTCTGGAATCGATGATAATATGGATGGAAGTGTCAAATTTATAATAAAATCTGATAGTATTAAATAAGTAGAGATAATAGAAAAACTGGCAAATTGTTCATGTGCGGATTGTACAACTATTTCTGCATGGAAGGACTGTACCAAGTATGTTACGGTCCTTCCATGCCATTATTTTTTGTTAAAATATATAAAATGGCTAAAAAATTTACTGTTTGACTGGAAAAATATTCTTAATGAATATTTAAAGTTATAAAAACGATTGTACAAGGTGCCCTTAATATGCGGGCACCCATACATAACTTTGCACAATCATTTTTGCACAGCTGAATGGTTATCTAAGTTTTGTCAAAAAATAGAATAATATTTGACAAAATAATGAATCAAACTTATAATAATATGGTTCGGGGATTCGTGTAAATGCAGATTCGAACCATACTTTTTTATGCAATTGTCAAGTTATCCAATTGGCACAATTATTCATAGAAGAAGGAGGCAGAAAAGTGAATAAATATGGAGTAAATGAATTAAGAAAAATGTATCTGGATTTCTTTGCAAGTAAAGATCATTTGGTAATGAAAAGTTTTTCTTTGGTTCCACATAATGATAACAGTCTTTTATTAATCAATGCAGGTATGGCACCATTGAAGCCGTACTTTACAGGTCAGGAGATTCCGCCTAGAAAAAGGATAGCCACATGTCAAAAATGTATCCGTACAGGAGACATTGAAAATGTTGGAAAGACAGCGCGTCATGGTACATTTTTTGAGATGTTGGGTAACTTTTCTTTTGGAGATTATTTTAAGACAGAAGCCATTCGCTGGTCATGGGAATTTTTAACAGAAGTGATTGGTTTGGAAGCGGATAGATTATATCCATCGGTTTATGAAACAGATGATGAAGCATTCGCAATCTGGAATAAAGAAATTGGTATCCCGGCAGAGAGAATTACACGTTTTGGTAAAGAAGATAATTTCTGGGAGCATGGTGCAGGGCCTTGTGGTCCATGTTCAGAAATTTATTATGATCGCGGTGAAAGGTATGGCTGTGGCAGTCCAAATTGTAAAGTAGGCTGTGACTGCGACCGGTATATGGAAATTTGGAATAATGTATTTACACAGTTTGAGAATGATGGAAATGGCAATTATGAGGAATTAGAAAATAAAAATATTGATACAGGAATGGGATTAGAACGTCTAGCTGTTGTAGTACAGGATGTGGATTCTATTTTTGCGGTGGATACGATAAAAGCATTGTTGAATAAAGTATGTGAAATGGCTAAAGTTTCGTATCATCAAGATGAAAAAACAGATGTGTCACTTCGTGTTATTACAGATCATATTCGTTCTGTTACATTTATGATATCAGATGGAATTATGCCTTCTAATGAAGGCAGAGGATATGTACTTAGAAGATTGTTAAGACGTGCAGCGCGTCATGGCAGATTGTTGGGAATGAATGGTAAATTTTTGGCAGAATTAAGCGAAACAGTCATTGCTTTGTCGAGAGATGCCTACCCTGAACTGGATGAAAAGAAAGAGATGATTTTTAAAGTACTTACACAGGAAGAAGAGAAGTTTAATGCAACCATTGACCATGGATTGACTATTCTGACTGAAATGCAGGAAGAATTAGCAAAAGAGGGCAAAAAGGAGTTACCTGGCAAGCAGGCATTTATGTTGTATGATACGTATGGTTTTCCATTGGATCTGACAAAGGAAATTTTAGAAGAAAAGGGAATTTCTGTAGAAGAAGAAGGCTTTAAAAAAGCAATGGATATTCAAAGACAGCAGGCGAGCAATGCAAGAGGAACAACAAACTATATGGGAGCAGATGTGACTGTTTATCAATCCATCGATCCGGCAATTACATCTAAATTTGTTGGATATGACCGTTTAGAGCATGCCTCAAAAATCAGTGTTTTAACAACAGAAGAGGAATTGGTACAGGCATTAACAGATGGCCAGACTGGTACGATTATTGTGGATGAAACACCATTCTATGCGACAATGGGTGGACAGCAGGCAGATATTGGTGTGGTTACAACAGACACAGCAGAATTTATAGTAAAGGATACCATCAAACTACAAGGTGGTAAAATTGGACATGTAGGTACTGTAACAAAGGGTATGTTCCAAGTTGGGGAACAAGTAACATTATCTGTATGTGGCAGCAATCGTACAGATACATGTAAGAACCACAGTGCAACACATTTATTGCAGAAAGCATTGAGAAATGTACTTGGTTCCCATGTTGAACAAAAGGGTTCTCTGGTAACAGCAGATCGTCTGCGCTTTGATTTTACGCATTTTTCGGCTTTAACAGAAGAGGAAATCAGCAAAGTAGAAGCAATTGTCAATGAAGAGATTAAAAAAGGGTTAGAAGTTATTACAAAAGAAATGACCATTGATGAGGCAAAGAAGATTGGTGCAACAGCATTATTTGATGAGAAATATGGTGAAATTGTACGAGTGGTGCAGATGGGAGATTTTAGTATAGAACTTTGTGGTGGTACACATGTTTCTAATACAAATTTGATTAATACATTTAAAATAATATCTGAAGCGGGAAGTGCGGCAAATGTACGAAGAATTGAAGCATTAACGGGAGATGGTGTATTTGCATATTATAAAAATATTGAGAGTGAATTAAATACTGCAGCAAAAGCAGCAAAAGCAGAACCTGCCCTGCTTGCAAAGAAAATTGAGAGTTTACAGGAAGAAATCAAAGCATTACAATCAGAAAACCAGAAATTAAAAGATAAACTGGCAAAAGATGCAATAGGCGATGTCATGAGCCAGGCAAAGGAAGTAAAAGGTACAAAAATACTTGCAATAGAAGTACCAGATGTAGATATGAATGAACTGCGTAACTTAGGGGATCAGTTAAAAGATCAAATAGGCGAAGGTGTGGTTGTCTTAGCTTCAGAGGTAAAAGGAAAAGTAAGTCTGCTTGCTATGGCAACAGATGGAGCAATGAAAAATGGTGCACATGCAGGCAGCCTTATTAAAGAAATCGCATCACTTGTTGGAGGAGGAGGCGGCGGCCGTCCGAATATGGCACAAGCAGGAGGCAAAAATCCGGCTGGTATGAAAAAAGCGCTGGAAAAATCAATAGAGGTTTTAGAAGGACAATTAAAATAGAATAAGGAAGTGTTTAGGATGTCATATAAGTTTTTATTAGATTTGGCTCTGATTTTATTAAGTACAAAGTTATTGGGATTGATTACTAAGAAATTCCAGATGCCTCAGGTAGTAGGTGCATTACTGGCAGGTCTTGTATTGGGACCAGGGGTGTTAAATGTTTTGCAAAAAACAGATATTATTAGTAATTTGTCTGAGGTCGGTGTTATTGTGTTAATGTTCTGTGCTGGTTTGGAAACTGATATTAAAGAATTAAAGAAAAGTGGAAAAGCATCCTTTGTTATTGCGTTGCTTGGTGTGCTGATTCCTCTTGGCGGCGGATACCTTCTGGCATATATTTTTAATCGTCCGGACTTGATTGCAACAGATGCATCAGGAAGCATATTTTTGCAAAACATGTTTATTGGAGTTATTTTAACTGCCACATCAGTGAGTATTACAGTTGAAACATTAAAAGAAATGGGAAAATTAAGTTCCCGTGCAGGAAATGCTATTTTAGGTGCGGCAATTATTGATGATATTTTGGGTATTGTTGCTTTGACAGTAATTACCAGCTTGGCAGATCCAAATGTACATCTAGGCAAAGTACTCATACTGATTGTTTTATTCTTTATATTTGCAGTGGCAGTTGGCTTCGTTATTTTTAAACTGTTTGGGATGTGGACAGACAGAGCACCAAAAGATTTGCGGAGATTTATAATTATGGCATTTGTATTTTGTTTGTTATTATCCTATATTGCAGAAGAAGTATTTGGCGTAACGGATATTACTGGTGCATTTATAGCAGGGCTTGTACTTTCTAGTACATCAAGAGCAAAGTATTTGATGGCACGTTTTGAAACGTTATCCTATATTATGTTGTCCCCAATTTTCTTTGCAAGTATTGGTCTGGCAGTTACATTAAATGATATGTCAGCAGTAGTAATAATATTTGCCGTCGCTATTTTACTTGTTGCAGTTATTAGTAAAATTTTAGGTTGTGGTCTGGGTGCAAAATTATGTGGATATACCAATAAAGAGGCAATACAGATTGGTGCAGGAATGGTTTCACGTGGTGAAGTTGCATTAATCGTAGCTAACAAAGGCGCAGAAGTTGGTTTAATGTCCTCCAATTTATTCGGTCCAATTGTTATTATGGTAGTGGTAACTACAATTCTTGCCCCGATTTTATTGAAGATTGTGTTTAAAGGCAATGATGACATACCACATGATGGGCATGACTTATCAAAACAATATAATGAGGTAGAGAAATATAGATAGAGCAGCATACATTAGAATAGTTAAAGTCTCCGTTGAAGGCAGCAGGTATCAAAACTGCAACGCTGTAGACGCGGAAGGCTTGATACCTGTGGCAGTTGTAAGATGGAAATGAAAGCATTTCGGTTTTATTAAAGCCATATATGCAGGCTCACTGTTCATTAATACTAAGAACGGGGCTGTCGCTTTAACGAATAAAATTTCGTGAAGTGGCAGCCCCGCTGATTTAGAGTAATATTATACTATATGCTATAAAATAATAAGATTGCTTTGATATTCCATAGGCATCCGATAGCGGAATTTGTTATAGATAACCTGCTGATATAAATGAGAGGCCGCCATTTCATTTTCATAGAGGGCAAAGCTGTCGGGTGTTAATATTTTTCTCGAAAGAGAAGGTTTTTGAATAATAGTAAAATGACTGTTTTGTGTTTGTTGGTGAATTTTTTTTAACAGAACACCAGAAGCCTTTTTCATGCCAAGTAATTTGACATAAGGAGCAGTTTTTGTTATTTTGTTTTTTTTGATATTAAGTAAAATGTGCAAAAGTGCACGATTGATACGTGTGAGTGTATAAGTCTTTGTTTTTAGTGTTTCTACAAAGGAAGAAAAATGTTCAAACAAATACAGGTTATTTTTGATTCTGCGGGCAAGTTCTTCAGAAACATCTGTGTAACAAGTTAATTCCTCCACTGACTGGTATGCAAGACAATAATAAAGCATCTGACTGAAATCATTTTCGGAAATAGGAAAGCATTTGCCCTCACAATTTTCTAAAAGAGAAAATACTTCTTTTGGTATATGTGGTTTGATAGAAGCCAGATTTTGCGTATGATTATAGTGGCAGCGTATAGAACTGGCAGAGCTGATAAGGGATTCGTTTAGTTTGGAGTCATGGTATCCAGAAGCAGAGCGTTTTAGTACATAAGGCTGAATGTTTGAATGTTGTTGTTTGAGTGCCTTTAGATATTCAATGCCAAGAATATTGTTGGGCATTTCTAAAAAATCGAGAGAATGGATGTTATCTGTATAATCATATAAAGCTTTTGTCCGGGCAACAGGAAAATTAATTCCTTCTTTTAGGTATTTGGAAAGTAAAATTTTAAATGGCAGGGGTTCCTCTGCCAAAATGTCTGCTATAAACTGTAAAGACTGCAAAGTATCTGTTTCTGCACCAAAACAAATAGAATCAATGATACCAAGCTGCTGAAAGATAGAGATAGCACCAGAGGCAAAAAATTCCGCACTTCCTGTTGCATAGTAAACAGGAAGTTCAAATACTAAATCAGCTCCCTGAGAAAGTGCCATACGAGTTCTTGTATATTTATCTGTAAATGCAGGGATACCCCTCTGCAGAAAATTTCCACTCATGAGTACTACAACATAATCTGCATTGGCAAGTTCCTTTGCTTTTTTTAAATGAAATAAATGTCCATTATGAAAGGGATTGTATTCTGTAATTAAACCAACTGTTTTCATGATAACCTCCAAGTAACAATGTATTTGTAAAATAATGAAAATGTATATATTTTGTTGTTTTGCGAATGGCATCTTTTGAATAATAGTTACAATGTGTTTATAAAATACCTGTCGTAAAGTGTATTATGGTTTGCTGCAATGGACATTCAAACACACTTATAAATTCATACAATTCTGATAAAATATTTCAATAGCAGTTTGTCTGTGTTTCTAGATTTAGAACAAAAAATAATCGGCTAAAACACTATAAAATAAGTATTTATATATTTATTATCTTATCATTTGTGAGAAAAAATGTCTATGAGTTTGTATTTGATTTAGTACACAAGTTTAAAAATTCAACTTGTGTACAATGTGTCTATCGTTTATAATAAAAGTATGGAATGTTTATCCGTTGTTTTCATGAACAACAGATAGACAGAGAGAAAAGTTTGCAAAATAAACAAAGGTAGCTATACTACCATGAAAGGAGTAATTATTGTGGCATTTATCGATGTAATCAAAGAAAGAGCAAGAAAAAATAAAAAGAAAATCGTGTTACCAGAGTCTATGGACATTAGAACACTTCAGGCAGCGGTAAAAATTATAAAAGAAGATATTGCTGATTTGGTCTTAATTGGAGAAAAAGAAAAAGTGTTAAAAAAGGCAGAAGGTTATGGTTTTGATTTGAGCAATGCAACAATTGTCAATCCCGAAACAAGTGACCGTCTAAATGATTACATAGATTTATTTGTGGAATTAAGAAAGAATAAAGGTATGACACCAGAAAAAGCAAAAGATTTACTTATAAATGATTATATTTACTTTGGTGTAACAATGGTAAAAGCTGGGGATGCAGATGGTATGGTAGCAGGTGCATGCCATGCAACAGCCGACATTTTAAGACCATCTTTACAGATTTTGAAAACAGCACCAGGTACAAAATTAGTATCAGCAATGTTCGTTATGGTGGTGCCTAATTGCGAATATGGTGCAAATGGAACATTTATCTTTGCGGATGCAGGTTTGAATCAGGATCCGACAGCGGAAGAGCTGGCAGTGATTGCAGGAACCACGGCACAGAGTTTTGAGTTGTTAGTTCAGGAAGAACCAATTGTTGCAATGATTTCACATTCTACAAAAGGAAGTGCAAAACATCCATTGGTTGATAAAGTGGTAGATGCAACAAGAATGGCAAAGGAAATGTATCCGGATGTAAAACTGGATGGAGAATATCAGGTAGACGCAGCAATTGTGCCAAGTATAGGTGCATTTAAAGCGCCGGGAAGCAATATTGCAGGTCATGCAAATGTATTAGTATTTCCTAATTTAGATGCTGGAAATAATGGATATAAATTAGTACAGCGTCTGGCAAAAGCAGAAGCATATGGACCATTGACACAGGGAATTGCAAAACCTGTCAACGATTTATCACGCGGCTGTTCAGCAGATGATATTGTAGGTGTTGTTGCTATTACAGCAGTTCAGGCAGGAGCAGCAGATGTAAAAAAATAATATATAATATAATGAATGACAGAATATAGGAAAAATGAAGGATATCGATATTTGATGTCCTCATTTTGCGTGTATGTTTTACTTTTGTTATACCATACAGGATTTGCTGAAACGGGGATGTATTTAGGCCGGCAAATTTATAAATTGTGCACACAAGTTCTATAATCATACATCTATCTCTATAAAGAGATAAGCAATAAGCATTTTATATCAAATTTTCTTGTGTAAATTACATATATACTTTTTTGTATAGCTGTATAGTAACTGTGGTTCTGTTGTAAATGTAATTTATTTCTTGTATAATATAAGAAAATTTGCTATAATAATCAAATGTTGTAAAAAATATGTCATTATTCAGAACGAATATTTATAATTTGCCGGAATATCCATATCAGAGAATACAAATACATGTTAAAAATGTCTGCAGGCAGTCTTTTTCTATTCTTACCTGCATCTCTTTTGTTCTGAATTGTTGCAAAATACCAGAGGTATGGTAATAAATATTTATGATAAAGAAAGATAAGGAAGGTTGGGAAAAATGAATATTTTAGTTATTAATTGTGGAAGTTCATCTTTGAAATACCAATTGATTGATGCAGAGACAGAGCAGGTATTAGCGGTTGGTCTTTGTGAAAGAATTGGTATTGATGGTCAGTTAACACATAAAGTAAATGGTAAAAAAGTAAAAGATGAAGAAAAGATGGCTATGCCAAATCACGAAGTAGCTGTAAAAATTGTTTTAGAACAATTAACAGATGCCTCTTATGGTGTGATCAAATCTTTAGAACAAATTGGAGCAGTCGGACATCGTGTCGTTCATGGTGGAGAGAAATTCTCTAGTTCTGTTATAATTACAGATGAGGTAGAGAAAGCAATAGAAGAATGTAATGATCTGGCACCTCTTCATAATCCTGCAAACTTAATTGGTATTAATGCATGCAAGGCAGCTTTACCGGGAGTGCCAATGGTTGCAGTGTTTGATACAGCATTTCATCAAACAATGCCTGAAAAAGCTTATTTATATGGTATTCCAAGTGAATATTATACAAAATATAAGATTAGAAGATATGGCTTTCATGGAACAAGTCATAGTTTTGTGTCAAAAAGACTTGCAGAATTAGCAGACCTGGATATCAACAATTCTAAAATGATTGTTTGCCATATTGGTAATGGTGGAAGTGTAACTGCAGTGTTAAATGGAAAATCAATTGATACAACAATGGGCTTAACTCCATTAGAAGGATTGATTATGGGAACAAGATGTGGCAATATCGATCCCGCAATTATGGAATTTATTGCGCACAAAGAAAGTAAATCAATTGATGAAATTATGACAATATTGAATAAAAAATCGGGGTTATTTGGAATGTCGGGTGGAATTTCAAGTGATTTTAGAGATATCCTGGCTGCCACAGAAGATGGCAATGCTCTTGCAAGAGCCACAATGGAGGCATTTATTTATCGTATTACAAAATTTGTTGGTGCTTATGCAGCAGCAATGAATGGTGTTGATGCAATTGCTTTTACAGCAGGTATTGGTGAAAATGCAATTCCTGTTAGAAAAGGTGTATTAGAACAGTTAACATATTTAGGTGTAGAATTAGATGAAGAAGCAAATAATGTACATGGAGATGAAAGAGCAATTACAACACCAAATTCGAAAGTAAAGGCATATATTGTTCCAACAAATGAAGAACTGGCAATTGCCAGAGAAACTTTAGGATTGGTAAAATAGGTGACAGTTCAGCCATACCATTCATAATTTACCAGAATGTACATTATTACCAAAAAAATTATGGTTTGTCTGGTAAATTATTCATGTCAGGCGTCCGCCCTATAGAAACAATTGCAAAATATGTCCTTAGTGAGCAAACTCCCATGTGCATATTTTACAACTGTTTCTGTATGGCTGAATGGTTACAAAATCGTGAAAAAGTAGTTGACTTTTGTCTGAAATTATGTTATAAATAGAAAAGTGTGGTTTTTTAGAGATAGGAGATAGTCTATGCTTATTAACTTATCTGAAATTATGTCTGTACAGGACAAAGTAAAACACATAGAAGCACCTTTTGAAAAAGAGGTAATTGAGTTAAATGGAGTAGAATATAAGATTTCAAAAAAAAGCATGGTCGATTTGGAGATTGCCCATATTGGTGATAGAAAGATTTCGATTCAGGCGAAAGCGGAAATTTCATTATTTATTCCATGTAGCCGCTGTTTAGAGGATGTAGAGGTCAACTTTGATATTGATTTTAATAAAAAAGTGGATTTTCGGCAGACTGAGGATGACAGAGTTAACGATATAAATGAAATGAGTTATATCACTGATTTTAATTTAGACGTTGATTTGTTAATATATGGAGAGATTTTACTTGACTTTCCTATGAAAGTATTATGTAAAGAGGATTGTAAAGGTATTTGCGATTCTTGTGGGAGAAATCTCAACAAGGGATCCTGCGATTGTAATTCCCAACCAAAGGACCCTAGAATGGCTGTCATTCAGGATATTTTTAAGAATTTTGTGCAGACAGATGAATCATAAGCTGTCTGTGTTTAAGAGGAGGTGTGACCATGTCAATCTGTCCAAAGAATAAACATTCTAAAGCAAGAAGAGATAGCCGTAGAGCTAATTGGAAAATGACTGCTCCAAATTTGGTGAAATGCTCTAAATGTGGAGAGTTAATGATGCCACACAGAGTTTGCAAATCTTGTGGATCTTATAACAAAAAAGAAATTATTGCAGCTGAGTAATTAAAAAAACAGCAGAAAGATCAAGAGTTTGATGAATGATTAAACTCTTGATTTTTTTATATTAACCCAATTAAAAAATATTTTTGCCCATATTAGATTAAATCAATTATCTGACTTTATAAGTTTTATAACTTTTAATGCTGTGCTATTGAAAATATCAAATCTAAAATGGAATGTTTCTTGTTGTAATTTATAATGTTTTAGGATGTTTTGTTGAATATCTTGACTTTATTATAAAAATAATAGTTACAAAACCTCCATGCATCCTTAGTTACCACCATAAATGAGAGTTATGATATGTATGTCGGAATACCTTATCGGACGAAGTCAGCCAGCCCCAATGGGCATGAATTGTGGTATGCCCATTAGGGTATACCACAATTCAGTTTTTTGCTAAAGCAAAAAGGGTACTTTCATAGAAAAAAACAATATAATTTGCAATAATTTTCTTATTTTGAGACATACTAGTAATGAATTTTTAGACACACTTTAGTAAGGAAATGAGGAATTTATATGCAAAAAATGATTGGTAAACAGAGTATTGCTTTTGAAAACCCGCCATATATATTAGGGTGTGCCTCTGTAGTGGGAAAAAAAGAAGGCGAAGGAGCATTAGGAAAATATTTTGATTTTATTGATGAAGATCCTATGTTTGGAGGAAAGTCATGGGAAGAGGCGGAAAGTAATCTGCAAAAAAAAGCAGCAGAACTGGCATTACAAAAGTCAGGATTGAAAGCAAAGGATATCAGATATCTGGCAGCGGGAGATTTATTGGATCAGTTGGTGGCAACTTCATTTGGCCTGATGAGTTTGGAGATACCATTATTTGGATTGTATGGGGCATGTTCTACAATGGGTGAGAGTCTGACATTGGCATCTATTCTGGTAGAAGGCGGTTATGCAGACAGAGTAATGGCAGTTACTTCTAGTCATAATGCCAGTGCAGAACGCCAATTTCGATTTCCGCTGGCATATGGAAATCAAAAACCTTTATCAGCAACATGGACAGTGACAGGAAGTGGAGCATTCATTTTAGGAAAAGAACAGCTTAAGCAGAAAAGCAGTCTGAAAGTAAAAATAGAGGGTATTACTACAGGAAAAATTATGGATTTTGGCATTAAGGATTCCATGAATATGGGAGCGTGCATGGCGCCAGCAGCATTACAGGTGATTTTGCAGAATTTTGAGGATTTTGGGAGAAAACCAGAGGATTATGATAAGATTATTACTGGTGATCTAGGATGTGTTGGAAAGAAAATTTTGCTGGATATGCTGTTGGAAAAAGGATATGATATTAGTAATAATTATATGGATTGTGGTATGGAAATATACAATAGAGAAGAACAAGATGTACATTCTGGTGGAAGTGGGTGCGGCTGCTGTGCAGTAACACTGGCAGGGTACATTATGGAACAATTCAGACTCGGAATATGGAAAAAAATATTATTTGTTCCAACAGGAGCATTATTATCAAAGGTAACTTACAATGAGAGTAGAAATGTGCCATCTATTGCACATGGTGTCATAATTAGCAAGGAAGAATAATATAGAACGAAAGTGTAAAAAAATAACGGTTAGGAGATGAAATACTATGAATTATTTGATTGCATTTATTGTGGGTGGTGTTATCTGTGCTTTGGTGCAGCTTTTGATGGATAATACGAAATTAATGCCTGGAAGAATTATGGTAATATTGGTCTGCACAGGGGCTGTGTTAGGAGCAATTGGTATTTATGAGCCGTTTTCAAAATGGGCAGGTGCAGGGGCAACTGTACCGCTGGTTGGATTTGGGAATGTATTATTTCAGGGGGTAAAAAAAGCAATAGATGCGAATGGTTTTATGGGATTATTTCAGGGGGGATTTAAAGCTTCAGCAGTGGGAATATCTGCAGCATTAATTTTTGGATATATTTCCTCATGGATTTTTAAACCTAAAATGAAAGTATAAGCATGCGCGCTGCTTTTTATATAGATTTTGAGGCTTGGTCAAGGACTGAGTCTCTTTTTATGCATTTCTTTTGACTTTTACAAGGAAAAAAGGTATACTAAAAGAAGCAAACCAAAGGAGATAACAGAAATGATAAGAATATTTAAATCGATTGAAGGTGTATTACACCGAGTGGATGACATTACAGAAAATGTCTGGGTTTGTTTGACAAAGCCAACAACGGAAGAGATTCAGGAGGTGGCACAGAAATGTCAGATTGATGCGGATGATTTAAAGGCATCACTGGATGAGGAAGAAGCCTCCCGTATTGAAATTACTGATAGTTATACTCTTATTTTGGTTGATGTTCCCTCGAAGGAAATACGAAATGGTAACAATGCCTATACAACCCTTCCACTTGCGATTATTATGACAGAAAATATTATTATTACAGTTTGCTTAGAGGATACCATTGTTCTGAAACCGTTTATTAATGATCGTGTAAAAGGTTTTCGAACAAGTAAAAAAACTCGTTTTATTTATCAAATTTTATATAGCAACACATCGGTTTATTTGAATTATTTGCGGCGAATAGACAGACAGAGAGAAGAGATAGAAGGCCGATTGGACAATGGAATGAAAAATGAAGATTTAATTGAACTTCATGAGTTAGAGTCGAACTTGGTATATTTTGCAACATCATTAAGAGTAAATGGTGTTGTATTAGATAAATTAACCAGATATGAAAAAATCAAACAATATGCAGAGGATCAGGAATTGTTAAATGATGTGATTATAGAAAATAAACAGGCAATTGAGATGGCCAATATCTATCGTGACATTTTAAATGGTACAAGGGAGCTGATTGCATCTCTTATTGATAATAATGTGAATACAGTTATGAAATTTTTGGCCTCTATTACATTAATTATGGCAATTCCTACAATGATTTCCGGATTTTATGGAATGAACGTAAATTCTTTAGGAATGCCATTTGCTAATAATGTCAATGGATTTGCAATTGTGCTTTTGATTACTATAGTAATATGCCTGATTTCAGCATGGATATTAAAGAAAAAAGATTTATTCTAAATCAATTATTGATAAATACTTCAAAAGGAAGTATAATATAGAAAATGACTATAAGTCAGAAACAATTAGAGATTAAATTATGGAATTTGAGGAGGAACAGGATGCAGGAACAATTATTAGTGGAATTAGAAAGTATAGGAAATAAGATTTCTGAGATGGTAAACAGATTTGCGGGAAATGAGATGGTTTGTACAACTTTAATAAAAAAATTTCCTACAGACCCTAATTTTGAAGCGTATGTAAAACAGGTTCGTTCTGGTAATTATAACGAAGCAGAAAAAAGTATCCATACATTAAAGGGGGTATCAAGTAATCTGGGGTTAACAAAAATTAGGGAACTTACCCAGTTGATTTTAGACGATATTAGGGCAGGACAATATAATAATTTAAATGAATTGACAGAACAGTTAGAAAAGGTTTACCATGAAGCAGTAGCAATTATCCAAAAATATATGTAACAACAAGAAGAGTGAAAAATATTCACTCTTTTTTGCATTGAATACTTTTTTGAAAGATAATTACAGATTTGCTAAATGGTCTATAATATGGTATGGCAGCTGTCAAATATATAATATTTATAACATCAGCTATAAAAATGCTAATAATAGATAAAAATATCCATATAAGACCGAATAATACCGTATCAGTTAAAAGCAGAAAGGTTGAAAGTGCTAAAAAATTTTGTTATAATCAGTGAATGGCTTATGTTTATTATTGCGGGCAAGGAAAATTAAGTTTTGGATAGGTTGGTGCAGAATATTTTTTCGAGAGTGCTGTTTTATAAACGCAGGCACAGCAGTGGCTGCGTTGAAGCTTCAGGAGTAGTGTTCTCAGGGAAATAGGCAAGTCAAACTACCGATGATTTCATATTTGTTGTATTAGAGCGTATTTGAAAATTCATTGCTGCAATCTGCACGCCCCGCTTTGCGTACCCATCCGGGCATACCAAAATCGATGCCCATTCGGGCTGACGGACTTCGTCCGATATGGTATACCCATCCGGGTATCCCGTAACTCATGCCCATTCGGGCTGGCGGACTTCGTCCGATATGGTATACCTATCCGGGTATCCCGTAACTCATGCCCATTCGGGCTGGCGGACTTCGTCCGATATG
>CAYRAV010000023.1:0-44343 GCA_964422365.1 uncultured Lachnospiraceae bacterium
GTTCTTCAAAAAATACTGTCAACTTTCCCGAAACTTTGTCCATGACAATTCCTCCTTAAAATAATTGTGATGAACAAAGAACAGACGACCCTAAGGAGGGAGGGCTACTTACATCGTAATGATGCGACTGGACTACCTACCAGCTCTACAAGATTATCTTGCGTTGTGTTTTTATCTTTGCTTCTATATATTACCATATAAACGTGCATTTTTCCATAAAAATATGGCAATCTGCTTATTAATGCAAACTACCACATTACCATTTTCCCTTATCAGCATTAACATACATGGTGCTAGCACCATGATATATTGCGACTATGGTGCGCTATCAGCAGAAGACAGAGAAATAATCATGCAAAAGGTGTATCAACATTTAAGACCCAGTGGTAAATTTCTATTAGATGTTTTTTCGATAAAAAAATACAATCATTTTGAAGAAAAACAAATTTGGGAACATTGTCCTAATGGTGGGTTCTGGCGTGAAAATGAATATATAGCTATAAATGGTTTTTACACTTATTCGTCCTGCATTTCATTAGAACACATTACCATTATTACAGAAAATGAAATTACGCCCTATTATTTATGGACTACCTATTTTACAAAAGAAACCCTTATAAAAGAAGCAAAGAAAAATGGTTTTAAAATATGCGATATTTTCAGTGATGTTGCAGGTAAATTATATTCCAAAGACTATGAAACTATTGCCATTTTATTGGAAAAATAATTTGTTTTTATGCCCTAATCAGTTGGGAGGTGATAATGTGGGAAAATAATAATTATTAAGATAAATGATGAGGATAATGGTATATATGAAAAAATAATAAATTTACTATCTCTTGAACAAAGTGAAAAAGTTATGATACAGTCTGCTTCTCCCATATTATTTTTTCCGGGACTAGAAATAAGACAGCACCAATGCCGAGCAATTCAAAATGGGAAAGAAATCAGCCTTACCCGGCTTGAATACAGTACCCTAGTATTTCTTGCTTCCAATCCCGGAATTGTACTTACAAAGACGCAGATATTTGAAGCTGTTTGGAACATGGATAGTGATAGCTGCCATTCAAGCATTGCCAACGTGATTTACAACTTGCGGAAAAAGATTGAGCCGGACAGCAAAAACCGACTTATATTAAACCGTTTTAGGTGTCGGCTATAAATTTGAGATTGAAAATTCCGGGGAATGACTTTCTATAGCTGTCAATCCCCGGCACTTTTTATCTCTCTAATGCTCTTTCTATCTGCTGTTTCTGACCTTTCAAATCGTTCTGCTTCTCATACAGACTGTTTCGCTCTTTACAGAGTTCTTTCATTCGCTCCAACTGTACCCGTATTTCATCCCGGCAATCTGACTCTATCTTCTTATATTCCCCAGTCAGATTGCGGATTGTATTATTGTTTTCTTTTATCTGCTCCGACAAGCATACCCAGTCTATCAGATTCTGCACTTCTTTATCCGTTTCGTAAAGGTTAGTTTCTGCTACAATTTTAGCACACAGACGCACCATGACTTTCTTCTCAATCCCCTTTCCTATCGTCTCATTTAAAAGGTACATTTTGGATTCGTTTCGCATTACTGCCTGTCAATAATTTTATCAATCAATCCAAAATCCAATGCTTCTTTTGCCGACATATAATTATCCCGTTCCACAGCAACAGCAATCTCATCCACACTTTTACCTGTATTTTCAGACAAAATACTGTTTAAGCGTTCTTTGCTTTTTTGAATGTGGTCGGAGGTGATTTTTATGTCAGTTGCCTGCCCTTGAATGCCATTGCCATGAATAGCAGGCTGATGTATCATAATTTCCGCATTGGGCAAAGCAATACGTTTTCCTTTTGTACCTCCCGCTAATAAAAACGCTCCAAAACTGGCAGCAAGACCTATGCATATTGTTGAAACGCTGCATTTGACATATTGCATTGTATCATAAATGGCAAACCCTGCCGAAACAGAGCCGCCGGGACTATTTATATACAACTGAATGTCTTTTCCTGGGTCTTGTGCTTCTAAGAATAACATTTGTGCAATAACCAAACTGGCTGAGACATCACTTACTTCTTCTCCCAAAAAAATAATTCTGTCAGACAGCAGTCTTGAAAAAATATCATAACTTCGTTCTCCGCGGCTTGTTTGTTCAATAACATAAGGAATTGTACTCATGCAGCTAATTTACCTCCCGACAGATAGTACATAAATGAGTATCCGCTAATTGAACTCATTATGTATATCTTTGATTGTTTCGGATGGAACACACCATTTTTCCTATAAATCTTAGGCGTACATCCATATAATTGTTTAAAAGCCAATGTAAAAGCCTGCTGTGAATCATACTGTGCTTCATAAGCAATTTCAATGATAGGCTGCCCCGTATCCACAAGCTTTTGGGCTGCCAAAGTCAATCTGCGTCCTTGTATGTATTTATAAACTGTACATTTTGTTTCTTCAGTAAAAATTCTGGCTATATAGAATTTTGAATAATTTAATGCGTTTGCTATTTTATCAAGTGATAAATCTTCATCAATGTGTGTTTCTATATAGTCTACTATTTTTTTTACAACTGATTTATTGTTCATATGTGACACTCCTTTCCTTACTTAATATAACATAACTTTCTAAAAGAATCTTAATAGAAATTGCCCTAATTAAATAGTAAAAAAGCTGAAAGGATGCAGATACCCTGCCGCCAGTTCACTAAGCATAACTGATTTCTGTATATACTATTTCTCTTGCATAAGTCCTTATATTATTCATTCTTCCTGTCCATTCTAAGGCATTTTCGTTCTTTAATCGTTCTGTTTCTCCTGTGCCCGTTTCATGCCTTCTATGAGCATTTCAAAGCGTTCCTGTGCCTGCATATCAATGTCTGCAAGGCAGCTGTTGAGTTCGCTGCTTGTGAGAAGATTAGTGTATGTAATCCTGCGATGTTGTTTCAGATAATCTAAATGCCGCTGTCCTCAAATGCCTATTGCCAGTTCTTCTTTATCTGGTAATTGCAGGTCTGGAATAAGATTCCCATTTTTTGTGATATGTTCCACCTAACTGTTCAAATAATGATTTTTCCATTTTGCAATTTCTCCGTATGATTTGAATTTGCCTACAATTTAATCATTCTGGCTGATTACAAAGTTTTTGAAATCTAACTTCTTTATGAAACGTCATCAATCGCTGTATATCTTATGTTTCTATTGTTTTGAACACATAATTATACTATAATTGTGTCAAAGAAAGCCCCAGAGCAATACGTGAATTAAACAACATTTACGAATATATTACAAATGAGAAATTGGCTTCTGAAAATGCAAAAGGACAGGTTGACAGAATTAAGAAAGCTGTTTTAAATTCAGACACCTTTCCACAGTCTCATCAAGAGCGAAACAAGGGCAGATATGCCAGAAAGGGTTACAGACTAGTTATTGATTGATAACTATATCGCCATCTTCCGTATTGACAAACCGCACAAAACGGTTTATGTGGTAACGATACCATATCAGGAAAGAAATCTATAAGATAAGCACCAAATGATAGAGTAAATCATATGGTGCTTTCTTCCATCTAAGGATTATTTATGATATTTCCAACGAATCCTCCGCATCAACCCATATCTGCATAGCCCCGTCAAGGTAAAGCCTTGCATATTCAAATGGATTATCTATTGCAAGAGCATTTAATGCATATGCAGAATTAGGAGTAGTCTTTAATCCGTCCTCTGCCTTGTTACAATCAATCTGTAAGATATATCTGTCAAAAGTGGTTATCTCAACGCTGTTATGGTACATATTATTTTCTGCATATATGAATTTCATATCTTATCTGTCCCCGCTTTCTTTGCTACTTGATTTTTCGGAGAAATTTTAGAAAGCATTTCAATCAGTTCTTTTCGCTGGATTTATTTTTGTGTTATACTTTGTTACAGGTTTTTCCTTCCCTTATTTTTGCTCTTGTGAGAGTTCGTAACATGAAGGAAAAAGATATAACACAAGAGAAAGCGTAAGGGCAAACTCACTTGCTATAAATTTAGCATTTTCAAGGGTTTGCGTACTTTTTGAAGATAAGATATAATAGTTAATAAATGCTATAAAAAGTGTCTTATCAGAATTCCGGTTTGCCCTCATAGAGACGATTCAAAAAATCACTGGTAGTCTCTGTAAAGGCCACCTCTACTTCTGCCCCCTCTTTGATTAAAAATTCTGTCAGCCCATACACCTTGCCATTATTCGCCCAGTCATATGTGTAGCCCAGCCTTGTCCAAGGATAGGCTCCATAATAATAAGAATCTAAAATATTCTGGTCAAACCAGGACTTAAACTGTTCATCCACTTCTTCCCCTTCTGGGAATATTGTTGACATACTCCCCTTAGCAGCATCACTCTGGTAAGCAGGACGTATGACATCTGCGGGATTTACCCACATACCTGTCACGGTGCTGTGCTTTTTGTCCGGAGCAACGGAAATCAGCTGCCGCAACCGCATCTGTGCATCCTCTGACTCCTTTAACTCCTTGGCATATGTGGCAATCTCCTTATCTGTAAATGTCCAGACATACCCCCAATTTGTTGTTATCTTTTCCCCTTCTGGGTAACTATCAGGATAACTGTGCCATGTGCACAGAAGTACACGTCCCTGGTCATCCCATGTGACAAGTTCATCCTCTTTTGTAAGGGACACCAATGGCTTAATCTCGTCCTCCTCTGCAATAGCTGCATCCTTCACTGCCATCGCATAAAGTTCTTCATTTGTTTTTTCCGCTCCTGTTGCAGCAGATGAAGAGGCAAGAATAATTGTAGTCTTAACACTTCCCGTCTTTTCATCACAGTCCATTCTACCAGAATCTTCTGTCTGTAGGTGTACCTCATAGATGGTATCCGGAGTCAATTTTTCTGTATCGTCTATTTTGCATCCTGTGCTATCTGTAAATTCTGCCTCTTTATACTCATTTAGCTTCCCATCTTTGTCTTTGTAATATACAGTGTACCCGCTTATGTTCCCTTCCAGTCCATTTACGCGGAACGACAAAGTCTGCTTTCCTGCAGCATCATCAATCACAGCAGACATCAGGTATGTAGCAGGAATCTGGATGCTTCCGGATGCTTCTTGAAAATCTTCTTTTGTCATGACATGGCGTTCCATTTTCACAAGATCAAGCTTTTTCTCCGGCTGTTCCGGCAGATAGGCAAAACGATCTTGAAAACGGACAAGAGTCTGGGAATTTGTAGGACAGTAAATGGAATTTCCATTATTACCCTGCATAATCCCCACAGCCATATTGTTATATTCCGGTTTATCAGATACCGGCTGCCACATCACTGTCTCTCCAGTATTATAATCCAAGGCAATAAAGCCCCACTCTGAGGTTGTCTCGTCCTGGGTATAACCATAGTAATACCCTGCCGAGGTAGAGAGTTTTATCATAGAAGTATCTTTCAGATCTTCCCTTACCCATATCTTCTCAGACTGATAACTGCCATCCTTCTGTTTTACAATATCAATACGCTCCACTCCAGGCATCAGGCAAGCTGAACCCTTTTCTATCCAGTTTTTGTCATAAATGTTGTCATAGGACTGAATGGAGGAATCCGCATCCGCCTCAAACAGACCGGCATTTCCTGCTCCAAACCAATTGCACACCAATACTGATGCCCGCT
The DNA here is from genome assembly GCA_964422365.1 of uncultured Lachnospiraceae bacterium. Taxonomy (GTDB): domain Bacteria; phylum Bacillota; class Clostridia; order Lachnospirales; family Lachnospiraceae; genus CAYRAV01. Next base: position 5,650 of record CAYRAV010000023.1, read on the forward strand.
CTTCATTAGGAGCATATACACAAATTGAATTTTCCACAGAAACAATCACATCACTGCCCAGTTCTAACACTGGGGACTTAACCAGAAGTCTGCCGGTTTTAATATCCAAGGCAATTAAATTTACCACATCCTGATTGTCGGTAAATAACACCATCTCATCTGTCAATGTAGGCGTACTTCCGCCACCCCATGCCAGACCTGCACCAGTAATCCCTTTTTCCGGCTTTGCACTTTTTCCACCAGAACTTTCATAAGAACTGCTCCACTTCTCCTGCACACCGGAAGAACTTGCAGCAAAAAGATGGCAGACACTATTTGTCAAAATCACGCAGCCCTCTTGGTGAGCAGCAATACCATTCTCTGCATTTTCCCCTTCCGCAAGCCTCTTGTAATGAATGTATTCTGCTACATCTGTTACACTCTCTCCTGCCAAGATACGGTCAATATATTCCCGTTCCAAATATCCCACAAAACCTGCCTGAGAGTAAGACGGATTTTTGTGGAAACCTCCTGTAACAAACCAAATATTCCCCTCATAATCATAGGCAATACTCAGAAGATTCTTGTCAATATCTTCTCCAAGAACACTGACTGCCTCGGATACGATATCCACATCTAGCTTCTTTTCAAAAACAGGAAGAATATTTCCCTGGTCATCATATGTCTTGACCATGATGATATGTCCGTGGGTAGTAGGACCCACTAGATAGTTCTCTTTATCCACAAAAGAATAGGAAATCTGTATCCCATATTTTGCTCCGTTATCATCAAGAGCAGGTTGGAATTTTCCCAGAACTTTCAGATCACTACTGTCCATATCACGGATAACAATTCCGCCAGAAAGCACACTCCCATCCTCCATAATTTTACTGTATGGGGCCACTGCATTGCCATAATTATCATAAAAGAAAGCTGGCGGTGCAACAGGACTGTCATTAGCAGCAGACTCCACAATCTCTGGATAAATGCCTAGTGGCATGGCCTTTTCCGTGACATCAGAATTATAAATATCATTATGTATCATTGCCTCTTCAGAAGACAGATAGGGATTCTGCTGCACCTGATTCCCTTTCATAATCTCTGGTATCAGTGCACTGCTTTTTGCTGACTGGGAAGAATCTGCTGTAGGAGAAGGATTCTCTGTTTGCACTGGCTGTGCCGTCTGGGAAGAATTCTTCTTTACTGTCACCTTGCACTGCAGTTTTTTTGACTGGGTTTCTTCAGAACCCTTAACCTTATACTTTACCATGCAGCTAATCACTGTAGATTTGCCAGCTTTCTTGCCGGTTACTTTTCCCTTGCTGCTTACTGTAGCAATTTTTTCATTTTTTGATGACCATTTTTTTGATACAATTTTCTTAACATTTTTTTTCACAATTTTCAGGGTTACTGTCTTTCCCTTTTTCACAGAAACCTGAGTCTCATTCAGTTTTACTGTCACCTTTTTGCTAGCAGCCTCTGCATGGCTCACAGTTCCCTCTGTGCCAGATAATGCTATTCTGACTGCCAAAAAGATAATCAGTAGGATTTTTGCCTTCTTTTTTCTCATATCCTTTTCCTCTCTTCTAAATTAGTATTGTTATATGCAGATAAAATTCTTCTGCCATACTCTTATATCATATCTGAAAAATATCTGAAATGGAACTACCTAAATGGGTAGTTACAATTTGGCAGCATTTGGTTTTTTATTTTTTCATTGCATTTGTGACTGCATTTTTCTTTGTAAAATACATATTTAGTTTATATAGCACAATATACGCTCATATATTATTATCCTGTGTAAACTTTCTAATTGCAAGGTAAATTCTTTTTAAATACATTTATAAAAGTTCTTATATTTTTCACTTTTTTCTAACCAATCAGCAGCTATCCCCATTGCAAACAAGCAGTGTGAATGATTATATCCTAATAAAAAACTTCCATTACAATCTGTTATATAAAACTCATCTTTAGGACAACCATCATAAAACTGAACAAATACATCACCACAAGATAACTCCACATATTCCCCTATCTTATAATCAAAAAATACAATGATCGATTTTTTTTTAATAAAATCATGTACCCAGCTCCAAGAATCAAACGAATTTACTCCTATCATTTCTTCGAACTTAATCATATCAAATAACGAAAAACCATATTTTGCATTTTTCCTTATATATAATACCTCTATTTTTTGAATGATACTATTTTTACAATCAGAATTTAAGATAGAATAATCTATCTTAAATTCTTTACAATAATTAATTAATTCTTGTTCCATAAATGTCTACTCCCTATTTAAAAATAATGACAATGATAAATCATTAATACAATGAAGATTCAAAAACATTCCTTTACTTTCTAACATTCAAAAATAATTGGACCTAAACTTGAATTACATGTCCAACAATATATTGGCACATCATCCTATAAATGTCAATAAAATACATTTGGGGTAACAGTTCAGCCATGCAGAAACGCTATGCCGCCAATGTAGCAGTAATTCCATTACGATTATATCTGCCCAATTCTGATTTTAAAAAGTTAAAATCTCTCAGAGCATTTTTCTATTGAGTCCAATCTAATATTTTGTTAAAAATTACACAAAAAATATCAAAAATATCCGCAATAATGAAATGAGAATCATAGGAAATCTTCGATTATTGTATGAAAGCAAGCTGGATTTTCGCATAATTTATGCAATTTTTTGTCATATCAACGAATGGCAGGCAATTTTCCTACAGATCCTTACCATATTAAAATTTTGTATTTTTATTGACAAAAAAAATATAAGTTGATAAAATGAAGTTATCTTAAAGAGAGAGGTGAAAAAATGAAGAGATAATTTGCTTTTGATTACATGAAAATTTTTAACAGTATGAATCATGATGCACATACTGTTTTATCATGTTGCCAAAAGTGGATTATGTTCTCATAACCTCTCTTTTTGTGTATATAAAGTTTTATTGTAAGTAATGATTGTAATATCATTCCTCCAATATATGAGGTTATAGTATGTAATGGAACTATTGGCAACGAATGGTTCCTGTTTTTTTGCTTAAAATACAGGCGGAATCATAAAAGGAGGAATGTATATGGCACAAATAAGTGTAACTAATCTTACATTTTATTATGAAGGAAGCTTTGATCATATATTTGAAAATACTTCATTTTCTATTGATACGGATTGGAAATTGGGTTTCATAGGCCGTAATGGGAAAGGTAAAACAACTTTTCTGCATTTACTTCTGGGAAAATATTCCTATGATGGCTTCATAAACACTACTACAACTTTTGACTATTTTCCGTATCAGATTACAGAATGTCAAATGCAATTATCTGCTGCCAGCTTCATTGAAGAAATTAAGCCAGAATGTGAAGAATGGCGTGTGATATGCGAACTGGCACAATTAGGCGAAAGTGCAGAGATTCTTTATAGACCTTATAAAACATTAAGTCTGGGTGAGCGTACCAAAATTATGCTGGCAATTCTGTTTTCCGGAGTAAATAATTTTCTATTGATAGATGAACCAACAAATCATTTGGACCAAGACGCCAGAGAAAATGTGAAAAAGTATTTGGCTTCCAAGAAAGGATTTATCCTTGTTTCACATGATAGAGACTTGTTGGATGCTTGTATTGACCATGTTTTGGTGTTAAACAGACAGACAATTGAAGTAATGAAAGGCAATTTTTCCAGTTGGTGGGAAAACAAACAACGTAAAGACCAATTTGTCATAGCAAAGAACGAAAAGCATCAAAAAGAAATTGAAAAACTAAAACAGACAGCAATGCGTACCTCGGAATGGGCAGATAAGAATGAACGTACAAAGATCGGATTCGATCCTATAAAAGAACATGACAGATCTTTGAATACAAGACCATATATCGGTGCAAAAACCAAAAAGATGCAGAACAGAGTAAAGCAGATTGAAAAACGGATTGGCCGGGAAATAGAAGAAAAAGAAGGACTTTTGAATGATTTAGAGAAACCTGTAGATTTGAAACTGATGCCGCTTTTGCATCACAAGAATATACTAGTGAATATGAAAGATTATAACTTGAACTATATAGATACAGATCATCTGATTTTTACTGATTTAACATTTACAATCAATAAAGGCGAGCGAATTGCTTTACATGGAAAAAATGGGTGTGGAAAGTCTACACTTATTAAGATGATTTTACAGAAAGCAGGTTTTCATGATACCAATATGGGAATTTGTGAAGAAGGCATTTGTGAAACTGCATCAGGACTTGTGGTTTCATATATTCCTCAGGATACCTCTGGCTTAAAAGGTAAAATTTCAGAATTTTGCAAGAAACATCATTTGAATCAAAGTTTGTTCTGTTCCATCCTCAGACAGCTTGATTTTGAGCGAGTACAATTTTTTAAGGATATAGCGGATTATTCAGAAGGCCAGAAGAAGAAGGTGCTGCTTGCAGCAAGTTTACTTACTCCTGCCCATCTTTATATATGGGATGAACCTTTAAACTATATAGATATATTTTCGAGAATACAGATTGAAAAATTGCTATTAACATATCAGCCAACAATGCTGTTTGTGGAACATGATGTAAGATTTCGTGAAAAGATTGCAACAAAAACAGTGGAACTATAGATTGAAGAAAGATGTTGTAGGGAAGGAACCCCCTTCCCTACAGATTAATCATCATCTTCTGTCTTTATGAATAATATCTTTGATGCAAAGACTATAAATCACCCATTCTTCCTGTATTTTTCGAGCACGCTTTACAATTTGCTGAACAGCTTACACACGAGCAAACCCATCTTTCCACAAACACCGATCAATAACATACCTGTCAATACACCAGTTGGCTCTATTATATATTTGCTGCAATTTAATCATATTCTGCTCTGCTGCATCCTTTTCCATAAAACATTCACTTTCAATTATTTCAATTTCATCACGGTATAAATTTTCATTCCATCCATAAATGATATAAACTTCATTACAATTTTTTTTGCCCAATATTTTTTTCTCCACAATATTATAACTGCAATCATAATCTTCGAATCCGTTTATATTATTTAAATAATATTCGGCTATTTCTTTCGCTTTATCAAAAGAAGAAAAAATGCCAATACAAAATTCCTCCTTATGATTTTCATATGATAGTCCATTATCACAAAAATTCAATTGATACAATAATGTTTTCATTCACTTTTCCCCCTAACTTCCGATGTGATTTGATAATTTTTAAGTAAATTATCAGATATCATAATTTCAAGGACTATGCTGCCATGTCCTTGAATACAGCGTTATGTTGCCGATGCTAATATTTTTTGGACATCCACTTATCGGCAGGACTTTTCTTTAATAGTATTATATCACATATACTAAAATAGTTCATCCTTTGATAAAAATTTCCCTTTTTCTTTTCTGTACAGTTCCCAAAATAGTTGTTATTTGCTAGCAATTCCCCAAAAGCTCCATTACCAATGATCTTTCCATCTCTGAACACAACTATTCTATCAAATCTGCTAACCGCTGTTTCCCATCACCAGATTTTTGTAATTGTGCCATCAAATACGGGTGTATCTTATGATAAATTAGAATACTTTTTCATACAGAGATTCCAATGAAAACTTTTTGAGTGGTTTATCATCAAAAGGGATATTTCCATCTTCACACTTAAGCAATTCATCTAGTGTTTCTACCAATATTGATTTTCCAAATCCCAACTCACCAACAAATGCTGCTTCTTTTCCTTTTTCATTTTAATGCTGATATTATTAAGCACTTTTTGGTTTTCATAAGAAAATGATAAATTTTCGACTAGAATCTTGTTTAAAAATGTATCGAAAATAACTCCCTCCTGTTAGCTGCACATCATCTTTCAAAATGCATTGAAAACAAAGCAAATATGTAACTATTCTAAAAATATATAAAAAGTGTTGACAAAGAATAAATAGTAAATATAATGTAGAAATATGAAAGTTGATACATTTGAAATGTATATTTATATTTCAAGGTATTGATTTTGCAGAACAAAAAGTAAGTTTTACATGTAACAAAAAAGAATTCATTGCCTTAGGGATATTAGGGAAAAGTATAGATGATGTAAATTTCGTTGAAATACTAATAAAGGAGAATGTTCCAATTGCAATTATAGAAAATATATCATCAGTTAAAAAAAGGATATGAGTAAAATATCATATTTGATAGGATGTGATATTTTGCTATATGAGACAACAAAAGATGATAAAAAAGCGGATTATGTTATTGTATATAATGAAGATTATGTTACCATCAAAAAAAAAGTCTTATGTTTTTGGACAGAGGCAGCAATAATAAAAGAAAACCAGCTAGTAGACGTACTATTAGAAGAAATATATGGAGGATAAATATGCAATTGCTTAGAATTAATAATATCAAAAAGACATATTCATCAAAACGAATGGTGTCAACTGTGGCATTAAAGGGAGTATCTTTTTCAGTACAGGAGAAAGAAATGATTGCAATTATGGGTAGTTCTGGCAGTGGAAAAACTACGCTCATTAATATTTTAACAGGATTATTGGATCCAGACGATGGGGAAATAATAATTGATGACAAAAATTTACTTAAGATGTCAAAAGATGAAATGTCTTTGTTACGCAGAAAACAAATAGGTATTGTTTTCCAAAACTATAATTTATTGGATAGTTTGACAGTAAGGGAAAATATTGAGGTACCATTAGTATTAGATCATTATGATGGTGATAAAGAAGAGAAAGTTCAAAAGGTTGCAACACTTATGGGCATTGAACAACAGTTAGATAGATATCCGTATGAAATATCAGGAGGGCAACAGCAGAGAGTTGGAATTTGCAGAGCAATCATTAATAATGCAAGCGTTATTTTTGCAGATGAGCCAACAGGAAATTTGGATTCAAAATCGTCAAAAAAAGTAATGAAATATTTTCAGATGGTATGCAAAGATATGGGAACAAGTCTCTTGATGGTTACGCATGATCCAGTAACAGCAAGTTACTGTGATAGAGTTTTGTTTATAAAAGATGGAACTATTGAGAAGCAAATAAAAAAAGAAAAAAATAATAACTGGTATGAGAAAATTATTGAAACTCAAAGGGGAATATTGTAATGAACAATTTGACAGAACTTGTAATAAAGATTATCCGTGGAAATATAAAAAAATATAGACTTTTTTTTGTATGTAATGTTTGTGCTATTGCAATGTTTATGAGTATTGTATCTTTGAGTCATAACACCTCTTTAAATCAAATGGATACCATGATTTCAAGTAATGTATATGCACCAATGTATTTAATGGGGTTATTTCTTTGTTTTTTTATTCCATATACACAGCAGCTATTCCAAATACAGACACAAAAAGACTACGCAGTTTTGATGTCAATTGGTATGAACAATACTGAGATGAGCAAATGTTTATTGATAGAGAACAGTTTATTAGCACTCTTTTCTACAATAGTTGGAATTGTACTTGGAGAATGTTTGGAACTTGTACTGATAGAGATTGTTAATCTTATAATAGGATTAAAGCTGGTTTTTCAGTTTCATGTGGAAGATATCGAGTTTCTATTTGTATATGCACTCTTATTATCTGCCCTATCAATGGGTATTGGATTATTTCGGGTAAGAAGTAAAAATATATATGAACAATTGATGAGTGCAAGAGTATCTGAAGAAGAACAAGATAGTTTCATAGTCTGTGTTATAGGAATTGTACTTTCTATAAGCGCAATCATTATTCTGTTTGTCTGTTATAGACAGAACAGCAATATTGTGCTTTTTAGTATATTGCTGCTTTTGATCGGTATATATCTGATTTTGGGCAATTGTAGACAACTTATAGATAAAATAAGAAAAAAATACGTTTTTTGGGCAAGTGATTGGAATTATTATTATAAGAGAAATCGAAGAATCGTATTTGCAGTAAGCATTCTATATTTCTGTATGATGTATCTCTTAATGATGTCCGCAGTGACATTCCCTAATTTTGCAAATAATGCGGTTTCATACCATCCATATGACATCGCATATTCTTTGCATGATAATTCTGAGTGGATTCCTGATAAAGACTATATGGTTGGCGAGGCAAAGAAACAACAACTTGAAGTTACGGAATATGTAAATATGAAATATATCAACGTGGGAGCTTATTCTGTGTTTGATATAGATGAAGTGAATAGAATATGTGAAAGAAATTACAATTGTGATATGAATGAAGCAATTTATGTATTTTGTATTGTAGAAAATGATGGATATGAGCATGATATATCTAGTAGTCCTACTATGATACATTTAGATGACATTCAGTTGGATGTTGACCAAGTAAAATGTGATGTTCTATTTGGAAATGGATGCGGAACAACAGATAGCATTATATTGGTCAATCATCAATTGTATTCAAAATTGGTCAAAGAAAATTCTCTTCGAACTTTATATGCATATAATTTTAGTGATGATACAAAAACAAAATTTATCTATCAACAACTTTTATCAGACTTGCCAGAGAAGAATCATTGGGAGGCAGGCATGTACCCAGATATAAGCTGCAAGGAACTCGCACGTGAAAATGCAAAACAAAGTTCAGAGTTTTTGTTAATCCTGCTTATATATGATAGTTTACTTATTTTGTTTAGTATTTATATTATTATTCGTTTTAAGTTTGGAATTGAATTTGAAAGTGAAAAGCATAAGGTTGATTTATTACGAAGTCTGGGCAGTGACAAAAAAAATATAAAAAGGATGATAAAAGGAAAAGTATATAGTATTTTTGGAATTCCATTGGTTATAGCATCCACTATTTTGTTTTTGTTTAGTTATGGTACAAATTTTACATATGGATATGGAAGGATTGGTATATTGTATGGAATGGAAGTCATTCTTTACATTATGATAATCATAATATTTATTGCAATTATATTTTCAAAAAATCTATTTAAGAGGTTGGTTTAAAGTTACAGTTTAAACCAGAGTTAATGTATAATTTTAATTGGTGTTGGAAAAAAGAAAAGTAAGTGGAGAATCCATCTCCGTTCTTTCAGAACTTTGGTATATCCTATAAAACATGAGCTGGTTATTGATACCAGCTTGTTTTATAATAGAGCATAAATCGGGAAGTCCTGCTGCTTAGAAAGAAAAGCTTGTTTACATTTTTTCTCCTGATTGACTAATGTTGTTTTATAATTAAACCTGAGTGTCTCTTAAAGCTTGACAATCTACAACTTAGCTACAAATTTGCAATTTGTTCATTATACCATTCTTCAATTTTGTCAATCCTATCATATTCTTTTTTACACATCACATCATATAAAAATTCTGTCATCGCACAACAATATAAATATTCTTTTTTGTAAGGGGATTTATCAGTCTTTAATTTATATAAATTTTGTTTTATGTACCTTGCCAGCTTGCGCAATTCTTTATTTTTACAGGTCAATATTTCTTTTAGCAGTTTTTCATTTCTAGATTCAATTAAACTATCATAATGAATTTTCGGTTCTATACTCTTGCTGCCATCTAAAACTGGAACAGTTTCCATATTAATCATTCCCATATGTTCTAAATTTTTAATTCGTTCCTGTTTCGTAGTATAAATTTCTGTAAAAACATGATATAGTGTAAGATCTGCATATCCGGCAAACAGCAATCCTGTACCCAAAAACAGAGGAAACAGATGATGGGAAACTAAGATATCATCCTTGTTATAATAAAAGGCACTATTATGTAGAAGCACACCTTGCAGCAAAAGAATAAGTATACTGCCCAAAAAAGAAACCACAACTGTTGCCAAAACAGCTAAAATAATGAAAACTATATATTTTTTCAACAAAGCTTTCTTAAACACGGACCTTAAACGAAAAGTTTCCGTTTGCTTTTCATACTGTTTCTGGTCGTATCCCTGGTAACCGGAGGATTTTCCATTATATTTTAGTTCTTTTATTTTCAAATCAGTATGATAAGAAGACATATTCAGCTCTGAGGGAAGAGTGCGGAATATAAGCTCAAATTGTTTTGACAAATCTTCTATATCCTTATTCAAAATCGGAAGATTAGACAAATAAATGTGAGAATAAATCAGTTCATAAGTAGTAGAAAAATCCAACCGAGCAATACCATGATGTTCCATCCGTTTTAATAATTCCATAAAATAATCATGGTGAAAAATAAATTCTTTTAATTTGGATTGACAAAGGTCTCCTTTTGCATTTTTCGTATCAGAACATTTATCAGTCATAAACAAATTCACCTCTTACCTGTCTTTTTGTTCAGAATCTTCTGTATCAGTAATAGAAACAATTTGATTTCCAACTTCACTCAAACTATCCATAGCAGCCTTAATTTTTTTGACTGTTTCTTCATTATCATGCACTTCATTTTTAGACTGTTTTAAAATAGAAGTTAATGTATCCTGTAAAATATCATTTGCCTCTTTGATATTTTTTACATCCACAATTGCAGAAGTCCTGCCCTGTTGCAGTTTTATGGCAGAATTCCTAATCATTTTTGCATTCTCAACCATAATGTTACCAGTTGTTTTCCTTATTTTCTCTTTTAGTTCAATGGCATCTGTGGTTGCCTTTAAAGCAAGTGTATCCACCATCTGCATTTTAAAGATTGGAATCACTTCTGTAATAGCATTTTCTAACTGGTTTGTAATTTCCTTATTTTCCTGAATAATCAAAGCAGACTTTACAATCTCCTGCTCTGTAATGGCACGCAGCGTAGAGATTGTTTTCAGACGGTTTATCACTGCTTGTTTTCTCAAAGCAGTGTCACCTCCCTGATCCTCTTTTTGTTCCTTTATAAACTCATAATAAACAGTCAGATTTTCCTCTGCTTGTATAAGCTGGACATTTTTATTTTTTAATACCTCTCTGTTTTCATACAGGCTTTGCAAAGTCTGATTGAGATTTTCTTTGTGTTCTTCTAAGTTGTCACTAAGTGAATTAATACGATTTTCTACTGTATCAAATTTGCTAAGCCATTTCTTTGTATTTAGTTTGAACATTGAGAATGGCTTCTTGGCACTAAGCTCTTTTGTAGTTGTATTAGCAACAACCGAAAGTTCACCTAAGTCCTTACCAGCTTTTCCTGCGTCAATACAACGAGTATTTTCTAAAATTAAATCCATACTGTTTGATATCTCAGCCTGAATATTTTTTCCGTAATCTTCAATATCAAAAATAGACATTGTTTCAAATTTCTGTAAAACATGCTCCTGTTCTGTCTGCTTTGACAATAAATCCTTTTCTTCCATTCTCTATAACATTCCTTTCGTGAAAAACTGCTTGACGTAATTTTTCATTTATTATAACATAAATTTAATATATAAGTCAAAAGTAACTATTCATCCATGCCATTCATAATTTACCAGAATGTACATTATTAACTGAAAATTTATGGTTTGTCTGGTAAATTATTCATGTCGGGCGTCCGCCCTATAGAAAAAATTGTAAAATAAGAATAATGTTTGGTTTCTATATCTCTCATTTTATTATGCTGTATAGTTGAATGAAAGATATAAAACCTTAAGAAAAATTATCCTTTGCCTTGTAATCATGATATAAGGAGTAAGATATATGAAAACTAATCAAAACAAAAGAAGAGCCCCATTTCTTATATTAAGCATATTTGTAATTACATTTGTATTGATACTGAATCCTACAATTTTAAGACAAACTGTAATTTATGATATGATTCCGATCGTTTATGTTTTTCTTTTACTGAAAGCATCCAATAAATCAAACAGCAGAAGGATTGTTGAATTTATTGGATTTAACATTGTGATGAATTTGCTGCTTTGTGTGAGATACTCAAAAACAGCATATTCCATTTATAATATTATATTTGATTTGATTGTATTAACCGGAATCAATGGAATCGAACTTGTACTATTTTTACTGTTGGAATGGTTGAAAGAAAAGGCTGGTATTCATACATTTTCAACAGCTTTAGAAAAGAGAAAAGAAAAAAAGATTCCTTTGAATCATTTTTTAAAATCAAAACATCCTAAATATAAAGCAGCACATATCAAGAATACCAACGATACATATCGGCGGAAAACAGGCCATTATAAAATAAATGAGAATATTCATACAATGAACAGTAAAAAGCAATATAATAGAAAAAACAGAAGATAAATATTTTTTAATCTCTCTGGAGTGTGTTTGAAAAATTGCCTGTTACAAGGTGTGCGTTACAGTTTGTGGGGGATTTGGTCCCAATTGATGAGGTGCAGCAGGCTGCATTGAATAAATTGGGACCAAATATACATACCATGTCGGACAAAGTCCGCCAGCCCGAAAGGGCATGAGTTGCAGGATACCCTGATGGGTATACTTTATCAGACAAAGTCCGCCAGCCTGGATGGGCATGGATTGTGGTATGCCCGAATAGGTACGCAAAATGGGATGTGCAGATTGTGGCAATAAATTTTCAAACATACTCTAATATCATTTTTTCAAAATATAATAATTTGTGTAAATCTTTTGGTCATGTCCTCCTATCAATTTTTCCTTTGATTCTGTAAATCCTAACTGTTCTACTGCCATTTTCCGCTCATAGGCAAAATCGGGAACTTTTGTAGCAATCATCTGACAGTCAAACAATTCAAATGCTGGCAGTGTGATTAGGGACAGTATTTCAAAGATATTTTCTTTGTGTTCATAATCACTTCTTAAATCTAGTCTTAACAAACCACAATTATTAAAATAATCATCCGCTTGACGGTTAAATAATTCAATGGTTCCCACTGCATGATGAATACTTTTATCAATAATTGACCAGCGAACAAATCCTTTTCTTTTATATTCCAAATGCCAGGCATCTATTGCCCCCTGCATATGTTCCAATAACGTATAATGAAAATCATCCCCATTACAATTGTCGCTGTTAAAAAATGGCACCGCTTTTTCATCAGAATACACGAGAAACAAATCAGGTGCATCTGAGGTTTCAATAAACCTCACAAGATAGTTTTCATTTTCATATACAGGACATTTTTCATATGGATTCACCATAAAAACACCTCCAAGTTAATTTTTTATAATAGTATATCACGGCATATACGACAACAGTATGTCATAGTTTCCTGTACAGAGCAATCATTTTTTCGGCTGATTCCAGCAGCCGATTACGGATTTTTTCCGGTGCAATTACCTCTACATTATCGCCCAATGACAATAGTGTTCCAATCCAGAACTGCTCATTTTCAACCACAGCTGCTTTTATTAAGACATCACCATTTGAAAATTCTTGGGTTATCGTTCCCTTAAGATATTCTATAACCCGCGATTTTGCTATTTCTTTACATTTTATCAATATTTCAGTATACTGGCGGGAATCTGTTTTATCTGTCTTTTTTAAAATAGTGTCTGCAGATTCATGTTCTTTTTCAAAAGAGTTATCCGTAATTTTTAAATTGCTCATTCGTGCAAGCTTGTATGTACGGTAATCATTTTTTGCTTTGGAGTAAGCGAGAAGATACCATGCATACCATCGGTATATGACAGCAATGGGCTCTACGCTGTGTGTATGGGTTTCATTATTATTGTTTGTATAGGTGAAGTCAACTGCAAGTTTTTCAGTTACAGCAGTCCGCAGCAGTTGGAGCGTTACTTGATCTCCTTCACGCAAAACAGAAAAATCTAAAATCATGCCGTTATCATTCGGATTTGATGCATGGACTATTTTTTCTAGTGTATGCTTTGCTTTTGGATCTCTGGTAGCCGATACCAATCCCTGAAGTGCCGTCAAAATATAGGAATAATCGTCCGAAGTGGCAAATTCTTTATTTAACTTAAATTTATGGGATATTTCATAACCTCCCGCTGCTCCGGTAACTGAAATAACTGGGATTCCTGCCAAGCATAGTGAATCTATATCACGTTGTATTGTCCGCAGCGATACCTCAAAATATTCTGCCAATTCACTTGCAGATGTTCTTCCATGATTTAAAAGATATATTGTGATAGCATAAAGACGTTCCATTCTCATTTTTTATCCTCTTTTCTCTTGTCCTAAGTAAGTTATAGTATAAATGATAGTCCTTAATGATTCAACGGCATTGGAAATATTAGCTATTATATTTTGTAATTAAAATCTATGTTAACCCTGGAAAACACTAAATTCATGGCAGGATATCCTTTATGGATTGCAACAATCTGTACGTCCCGCTTTGTCGTACCCATCCGTGCATACCACAAACCCTGCCCTGCAATGAAGATTTCATTTTCAAATGCCAAGGACTCTCTTGATTTTCTATATCTATATGCTGTGAGAAAATACAAGTTGTTGTGGAAAAACAGGCAGTATCATGATACAATTTTATGTATATAAAAACTCTAACATGAGGCAAATAGACGTACGAAAAGTAAAAATTCTAATTTGGAGGAATAACACATGCAAACAATTGTTATTAAATTAAATCCCGAAAAACTCGAAAACCCTGATTTAGATTTACGTTATTGCATCCCTGACCGCATAGAAAAAATATCAAATGGTAAGATTCGAGATGATGGATATGACTATCTTGATGACACATCAAATTCAATAGGAATTTATCTTCAAACCGAATCAGCACAAGAACATTATCCAATGATTGTACAACTGTTTCGTGAGGAAAAAATAATGGAGAACGATTTATCCTTATCCGCAGAAATATATATTTCTGAAAATGCTAATGAAGATATTGCAAATTGTACTTTGGTTTTCCCAGTATAAATTTTGAATCTATGGATGAAATTATTCATAATTTAAATAAGAAATGGACAGCTATTGTGATTGTTAGCTTTTCTATCGTTCTTCAAAGCAGGCATAAAAAGAAAAAGACAACACAGCCCTTGCAATAGGGCTATGCTGCCTAATCAGAACATACTTCCTTTTGACTGAAAACATAATAGTTTTAGGGAATTATTTTTTAGTTATCCCAATATTGTGAATAAATCCCCTTTCTATCTATTAGTTCTTCATGTGTTCCTTTTTCTACTACTTTTCCTTTATCCATAACATAAATATAGTCACAGTTCCTGATGGTTTTTAATCTGTGTGCTATAATAATACAAGTCATACCTGTACAAATCCGTTCCATAACTTTCCTAATACCCTCTTCTGTAACCGTATCAAGATTACTGGTTGCTTCATCCATGATTAGAATATCCGGGTTTCTAAGAAGAGCTCTTGCTATAGCAAGGCGCTGTTTTTGTCCGCCAGAAAGATTATTTCCATTTTCATCCAGCATAGTTTCATATTTCATAGGCAGTTTTTCAATAAACTCGTTTGCCTGACATAACCGGCAAACTTCCTGAATCCTTTCATTGCTTATGCTCTCATCACCCATTCTTAAATTATTATAAATTGTGTCTGAAAACAGAAAAATATCCTGAGAAACATAGGCAATGTGTTTTCTGACAGATTCTGGAGAACAATCTGTTATATTTTTGCCGCCTATGGTAATTTCTCCATTCTCCAGCTGGTAAAAAGACATTAAAAGCTTTGCCAGCGTAGTTTTTCCGCACCCGCTCTCTCCAACCAAGGCAATCTTTTGTCCCTGTGGAATGTTTAATGTCACATCCTGTAAAACAAGATCTCTATTGCCATATCGAAAACTTACATTATTGATGTTGATATCACCACATTCCATATGATCTTTATTATCACTATTTTCTGTTTCTACATCAAGAACATCATTCAAACGTTCTGCTGCAACAATTGCCGTCTGGAACATCGGCTGCAGATTAATGAGATTTTGCACCGGTTCTAAGAAATAAGCAATAAGATAGTAAAAGGTCATTAATGTTCCAATGGTTATCATATTTTCTACACACATCATTGCTCCAATCCACATTAAAATTACCATTCCAACAGAAGCTGCCGCTTCTACAAGAGAATCCTGCAGACTGTAAACCAAAGACCCTCTTACCACTTGGTTTACCATTTTTGTAAATAAATTTTCTGTTTTGGATTTTGTATTTTCCTCATACTGATAAGCTTTGATTGTTTCCATACCCTCTATAGATTCTTTTAAAAATGATGTCATCTGAGCATCCTGTTCCATAATCGCATAGTTTACATTTTTGATTGGTTTTCTAAACAAAAATATAATAAGTGCATAAATTGCCATTGTGATCATAGTAACAGCAAAAAGTTGAGGACTGATGACATAAAGGAATATACCACAGGCAACTGCCATAATTGTATCAAGCATAATAGTCAGTGTTGTAGTGGAAATTGCCTCCCTTATCTCTGATGCATTTTGAAAACGTGACATCAACTCCCCTGTTTTTCGGGTTCCAAAAAAATCAGCCGGCAGATCTACCATATGATTATAAAAATTCAATGTTAATGGCAGCGCTACTTTTTTGGATGTGATTGCCAATAAATACCCTCTCAATACCTGCAGCAATGTTCTGAATATGTAAAGCAGAATAATCGAAATACATACTGTATTAATATTTGCAAATACCATTGACAGCTTTTCCTCTATTTTTTCAAGAACAGATTCTGAAGAATGATCATGGTCATGCTCCTCCTCTCCCTCTTCTTCCATAATAATTTCATTATCAACATCACCAACCACTACCGCATCATCAATCACATACTCAAAAATCGTGGCACCAAAAAGATTGATTACTGACACCAATATGGAAACTACAAATACAAAAGCAAGCATCTTTTTCTGTCTGGTAATAAATTTAAAGTATTTACTCATAGAACCTTTACATTCATTCTTTTTTTCAAAGTTCTCATTTGGGGAAAACGTAATAATCTGACCAAGCCATTGTGAAAAAAACTGTTCCAGCGGCATCTTTGTAATATGGTTCTTTCCAGGATCACCAATAATGACCTTGCCTTTTTTTATATCATAAACTACAACAAAATGTTCAAACATATTTTCATTTACAATACGTGCGATAAAAGGAAACTTAATTTCGCCATTTTCGATTCCCTCACATAACTCTTCCGGACTGCCTTCTAAAGCTTCTGCATCCAATCCAATACTTTTTGCTCCCACAACAATGCCATATACATTAGCACCCTGATTGTCTACTTTAATCAGACTGCGAAACTTTGCAATGGGAAGCTTCAGTCCATAATACCGGCTTATCATAGATAAACAGGCGGCTCCGCAATCTCTTTCATCATGTTGATTAATGTGTGGATATTTCATGATCTATTTTTTCCTTTCTTAACAGATAACTATGCAGCATTTTTGAACTCTATCTTATATCTATTATCTTTTACATCTTTGCTAATAACTGCTGTATTTAAAAACCGGGAACGGTTTTGAACCATTCCCGATGCAGCATATGCATACATTAGCAGTATACTGTGAAATCTTGTCATATTATAATTAGAATAACTTATAATTATAGTATACAGTTTTCCAGCATGAGCTAATTCCATGTTTGTTGCTGCAATGTAGCTTAATAGCCCATTTTGCACCTAAAGCTCTGCCACAAATTGTACACTTATAGTATGTGTATGTAGCACCTCCATTCATTTCTCTCATACTTGTTTCTGTCATTGTTTTCATTGTTTACACTCTTCCTTTCTAATTTGTTTTTTATCCCTGCATAATCATACACTTTTCAAAGAAGTGAATTGTTGCAGTTTTTTCTTTTTTTTGTTTAAAAAATTTTCCTGTTTTACTGTTATCAAAATTACATAATCCATAATTAACAAACATGGGCATTATGACCAGTGTTAAGGTTATGCGCCAAACACTGTAGTAATAATACAGACTTGCCAACAGGACTAGTAACATGCCATCCACATTTAGTACAAACAGCACCCCAGCCTCCATTGGAATGCATCTGAGCTGACTTTGTCATCTTCTTCACCAAAAATTCCTCCTTTCATCATGATACACTTTTCAAAAAAGTGAATTGTTGCAGCTTTTTCTTTTTTTTGAAAAAGTTTTTGTAAATTTTTTAGCTAGACACCTCCTTTCACAATAATACACTTTTCAAAAAAACAAATTGTTGCAATGTTTTCTCCGTTTGAAAAATTTTTGTAAATTTTTTAGCTAATCAGCCATTTGCTGCCATATAGTCTTATATAATTTAAAATAACTTACCACTTTTCTTTGAAAACATGCTCTAATCTCATATTTTCCCAGCAATGCTTGAATGTTATATATTACAAACAAATGTCTATTGATGTATAACGAACTGGCTGTGATACCGTCTGCACTGCTTCAGTCACAGGTATTTCTGCTGTAACATTCTCTTCCGATGCTGATACAGCTGTTTCGTTGTTTACGCTGCCTGCTGTACTCTCCTTAACCATGCCTGCCTTCTCTTCATTGTCTGCTATCTGCTCTGTCTTATTGTTTTTGTTATTCCTGCTCTCGGTAGTTTCTGCTGCCTGCTCTGCCTTTGATGCTTCCTCCATCACTTTACTTGCATCCGCAAGGGTAGATATCTGTGCTGCTGTTGCTTCTTGTGCGTTTGCTTGTAAATCAGCGAGTTCTTCCTCTTTTTTCTTTGTATTCGCTCCTCTGCCTTTATCCATTTGAATTTCTGATTCCAACACACCTGCTCTTCCTTCCATCTGTACAGCCATACTGCCCTGCACTTCTGCTTGTTTCATGGAATTATCTGCAGAAATCATTGCCTGCATACTTTCCTGAGACAATCCACTTCCTTTTTTACCTGGCTTTGCTGTTTTCCTGCTGCCTCCAAGCATATCATCTATAGATGTACCTTTTGACTGCTGTTCTTTTCTCTGTTCAATCTGGTGCTGTCTTAACTGCTGGTTCAGAGTGGTAATCTCCTGCTGGATTTCCTGTCTTTTTCTCATTTTTTCTTCAGATGATATTTCTTTATTGGAAGAAAGCTCCTGTAGCTGTTTTTGTGCATTTGCTATCTGGTTCTGAATGTTCTTGCTAACCGAATCCGTCTGCATATTCATACCAGAACGTCCTGCCTGCATGTTGCTGCTATTTGTACCTGTTACACTGCCTATTGTCATCATAGTTTTGATCTCCTTTCTGATTTTATTATATTTGTATGTGATTAAGTTGAACAAAATATATCTGCTCTCATTTACCTTTTCGGAGTTTTTATCCCCAAACTAAACCAAAATGCTGTGGAACAACCTTTTTCTGTTGTGAATCTGGCAATTGAATTTGCTATATAAATTTTCCTTTGTATTCAAAATACCTCCTATACCAGACTGCATTTTCTGATATAAGAGGTATTCCTATTCTATCATCAATAAAATACTAAGACAAAACATTCCCTTTTGCAGATCAATCGCTATATCACCAGAATATTTCTCTGCAGCCCTTCGTATATTGGCAAGCCCATAGCCATGACCATCCGTTTTCGTTTTTGATGTAATCGGCAGTCCGCTTTCTGCATCCCACTTCAAATTTCCTGCAAAACTATTGCTTATCTCTATCATATAAGCATTATTTCTACGGTAAGAAAAAATGGATATATAAGGTTTCTCTCCTTTTGCTGTATTTTCCAACGCATTTTGCAGGGCATTATTCAATATTACACTGATATCAAAAACATTCACATTTGAATCTATGGGATAATGAAAGTCTATATCAAAACAAATTTTTCTTTTCTCCGTCTTACTTTGCATTTCCTGCAAAATCACGTCGGTCACAGGATTTCCGCTGTTTATCCTGCCTGCCGCTTCGGCAAGTACTGCTTTCAGTTCTGTGCTGTAGGCCTTCGCTTCCTCTAGCTTATTTCTGGTATAAAGCCTTTCCAAAGTAATGATATGGTTTGTCATATCATGCTTGATACTGCGGATATTCTGATATAGGTTTTCCACCTGTTCAATATGCTGACTCATACTGTCAATCTGTGCCGCAAGCAATTCATTTTGTAATTTTTCTTCCTGCCCTGCCTTGATATTTTGATATAATGCAATAACCACTATTATGGTAATAATGGCTACTGCATAATAAAGCAATGACAATATATCATAAATATCAGAAGTTTTTCTGATTTCTGCTATGTAAAAGTTACGGTAACACCATATAATTTCATATCCTACTACTCCCATAAATGAAGGAATAGCCAGCACAAGCAGCTCCTTTTTTGACATCTCTGCATACTTATATGCATAATTCTTTAAAATACACCATATACCAATTGCTGTAAATAGAAACTCCAGCATCAGATACAACATACATACACCAATATATAAGACAAATGACATATTAGGATGGGCTGCCATATAATCCGTACTCTCAGCAAAACTGTACAATTTATCATATAAAATTTCCGCCATTGCAGAAGTAAACCAACGCAAGGAAAAAAATGTCACCGCAATAAATGCTTTTTGTTCATACCTTCTTCGCTCTGCCTGACACATCACAAGAAAACCTGCAAAAATACCCATACTGTATGATAAAAAAATACCAAGATGCAGGGGTATTATATAAAGTAATAGCATAATCAGGAAATATGCTGCTCCAACACAAACCGCGCCTTTTTTATTTTCCATAAATGGCTTTGCAAACCGGTAAAAACAATATCCCGCAATAAAGGACTCTGTAATCGGTATCATATAGGGTATGCTTGTCCAATATATTTCATTATGTAGCATTTTTTCTTCCCTTTCTCTGATTGTACCGCAAATAGCATTTCACGAACTCTTTATAATTTTGCTTTGCCATAAGTGCCTGCCCTTTTTCCAGATAGATTGTTGCAGCATTATATTTTCTGATATAATTAAAATTCACAAGATATGCCCTATGCGGGCGATAAAAATCATCTCCTGCCTCTGCCTCCAATTCCTTCATTTTCCCATAATATTCTATATCTGCATTGATTGTGTGAAGGATTACTTTTCGGTCAAACACTTCTGCATACACAATGTCCTCCAGATTGACAGTAACGTGGCTTCCCCCTGTGGTTATTATTAGACTTGCTGCTTTCTTTTTTGTACTTTCAACCTCCCTGCTTTTTCTATTCTCAAACTGCACTGCTGCGTTTCTTAATACTTCCTCAAATTTTGTATCATCAAAAGGTTTTACCAGATAATGAAATGCCCCTACGTCAAATGCCTGAAACACATATTCTTCCAAAGCTGTTACAAAAATAAGAATTGTGTTTTTATTATCCCTGCGAAATTCTCTGGCTGTTTCCATTCCATCTTTTCCTGACATCTGAATATCCAGCAGTAAAATATCCGGCTGCTTATGTGATAAAAGCAATTCCTCACCAGACTGATATAATGATAGGACAGCTTCTGGATAAAGTCTTTGAGTTTTTTCCGCAAGCATATCCCTGATTTCTTTTTCATCATCGCATATTGCTATCTGCATTATTTCACTTCCTTTGCATTTCCTATGAACTATATCGGAATATCAATGGAGTTACGATAATAATATGTTGTGAAACGAACTTTATTTGTTGTAAAATACGAAATATTCCTCCAATTGTTATGATCTAAATTCATTTTCTCCATTCGCGGCCCCGTCCGATTTCATTTTTATGTCCCAAAGAAAATATTTGATGACATTCATTGTAAACACTCCTTTTCCTTTTTTGTGAAATGTGGCATTAATATATAACTGTAGACATAAAAATCCGTAACAGTTCAACTTTTTGTGTCCAAATTCTTGACACAGTTTTAAAAGATTACTATAATCGTTCTATAGCAGATGGGACGTGCAGATTGGATCAATGAATTTTCAAACATGCTCTAGATGCTTCTTTATCTGACTGTATCTTTTATGAGAATCGCAGTTATCTCACTGTCAAACATATTAAATATGATATTAGCGAAACTCATTTTATAATATAGGAAAATTAGTTTTAAGGAGGTTATGATTATATGAAAATAGAACATATAGCAATGTACGTAAACAATTTGGAAAAAGCAAGAGATTTTTTTGTGAAATACTTTGGGGCTGTTTCAAATGATGAATATTATAATAAAACCACAAATTTTCGTTCTTATTTTCTGAGCTTTGATAATGGTGCAAGATTGGAAATTATGAATCACCCAGATATGCAGGATGTTGAGAAAAGTATTAGAAGAACAGGTTTTATTCATTTGGCCTTTAGTGTTGGTAGTAGAGAGAAAGTTGATGAATTAACAAATATTCTAAAAAAAGATGGTTATAAGGTTTTAAGTGGTCCTAGAACAACAGGCGATGGATATTATGAAAGTTGTGTTGTTGCAATTGAAGGAAACCAGATTGAAATAACTATTTAGAACAATTTGATAAAAAAGGGTTCTGCAGGATATGGAGCATGACACCATATCCTACAGAAAAAATAAGGTGAATACAAAAAATATTAGTATTTTTTCTAGTTTTGTATATTATAAAGAACGTTGGCGGATTGATACTGCACATACACCTACTAATTAAAACATCCTCCGCATTGATACCGTTTTCGCTATCACTTTATCCTAATATTCATTTGGTATTCGCTTCCCCTTGAATGGTAGTAAGAACACTCTTCAGCAGCTTGTTTCCATCTAAAACCTGTTTATATAATCCACCATTCCTATATTCAATAATCATAGATTGCACCATCGCAGTCCAATCCTGTTTTAATAAAGTAAATTTATCTATTGTATTTGTCATTTCAAATCTATCAAGATGATTTGCATTATGACGATAATAATTTAATGTCTGCCAGCTTCCGAACGTTCCTCCGGTTCCACTTCCATTTGCATCCGCATAACTACATAATGCAAACATTTCTATTTCTGTTGCATTTCTAGCATTTACCTTATTGATGTTAACATCATATTCCTCTACATTACCCATACCTTTTGTAACCAAAACTTTAATAATAGGATTGCCGCTTGTAGAATTTTCACCATATACTGCACGCATACCATATGACCAGTTGCCGCCTGCATGCAAAAAACCTATTCCCAACACTTTTGTGCCATCTTCCATATTCTGGTTATTATTTACTTCAAATGATTTCCTACCATCCTTTTCTGATGTATAGGATTCCACTTTTGATGTGTCTGCCGCTCCTTGTGTGTTTTGTAACTGCCCTGCAAAGCATGTTCTGCCTGCATCTGTTTTTTGTGTTTTGCCTGAATACTGATACATATCTGCCAAAGCATTGTTTATTCCTAAAGTACTCATAATTATTTTTCTCCTTCATCAAATGTCATATCCGTTTCGTCAACCAGCATATTCCCATTGTCAGTATGCTGCCCCGAATCATCATTTTGCATTGTAGTCGGTTTTGAGATTTCCAAACTCATTGTTGTTTCCATTCCGCCAATTTTCATAGTTACTACAAGCACCCTTGAGCCATCCGGTTTTACAATAATGTCTGTATCTGTCTTTGATTCCTCTTTTTCTTCTCCTTTTTCCATACCTATCTTTGTTCGTTTCATCATATGGTAAATGTCCATTAATGATGCTTTTTTTTCTGTATCAGTAGTGATTGGTACAATATTGTTTGTTTTTTCAAAATATCTTTTTTCTGATGTATTTCTTTCTGTCCTTCTTGTTTCATATCCTACCAGATAGCCCGCTGCCCTAATTCCATTAACATTCATTTTTCAGCTCCTCCTATCACAATGTTGTATTCTTAATATCTTTCAGTCAATCCTCTATGCTTCTTCATCAGTAATACGAATGTGAATATACAAAAGTTTCAAAATCTGTTTTATGAATACTATATTTCCGGGCATACCACAATCCATGCCCATTCAGTCTGGCGGACTTTGTCTGATAAGATATGGATATTTGCCCTAAATTCATTCAACGCAGCGGGCTGCACCTGATGAATAAGGCCACTCATAAAATCTCTTACAAATTTGCTATGTATTTTCCCTTCTCCATTTTAATAATACTGCCGAATTGATGATGACAAGAATAGAGCCTGCGTTATGAACCAAAGCCCCAATAACAGGATTGAGAATTCCAGTGATTGCCAAAGAAATTGCAATGAAATTAAGTGTCATTGAAAAAGCAAGATTCCATTTGATTGTTCTCATCATTCTCTTTGAAAGTGCAAGTAAATGTGGTAGTTCTTTGATTTCGTCATCAACAAGAGCAATATCTGCAGCATCAACAGCAATATCACTTCCGATGCCGCCCATAGCAATTCCCACATTTGCCTTTTTCAGTGCAGGTGCATCATTAATCCCATCACCAATCATGCAGACAGCTTCACCAGCTTCCTGATAAAAACCAATTCGATTCAACTTATCTTCTGGCAAACAACCTGCATGAATTTCACTGATATGAAGCTGTCCGGCAATCGCAGATGCCGCATTTTCATTGTCGCCTGTAAGCAGTACAGGCTGCACACCCAGCTTTTTCAGTCCCTCAATCATACTAACACTTTCTTCCCGCACCGTATCAGAAAGAACAATATAACCAGAAAGTTTACCTTCCACTGCAATATAAATAATTGTACATCCGTCAGATCTATATTTTTCTACTTCTTTTTTTGTTTCCTCCAAAATAGGGATGTTCTCATCATTGAGCATTTTTTCGTTTCCAGCAAGCACTATTTTTGCACTGACAACAGCCGAAACTCCTCTACCAGGCAGCATTTGAAAATAATCACAAACTGGCAGTTCCATACTAAATTTTTGCTTATAGCAATGGAGTACTGCTTTTCCAAGCGGATGCTCTGACAATTGCTCAGCAGTGGCAGCTAAAGTATACAATTCTTCTTCTGTATAAGCAGAAATACTTTTTACTGCGATAATCTGTGGCACACCATATGTCAACGTTCCCGTTTTATCAAACGTAATTTTTGTAATATTAGACAATCGTTCTAATGCATCGCCCTCCCGTACCAAAAATCCATGCTTTGTTGCATTTCCGATTGCTGCCATGATGGCAGTGGGTGTAGCAAGTACCAATGCACATGGGCAGAAAACAACCAGTATTGTTACAGCACGAATGATTTGCCCTGATAGAATCCATGTAAGAACTGCAGCAGTAAGAGCTATGACAACAATCCATGTTGCCCATCGGTCAGCAAGACCTACTATTTTTGCTTTGCCTGCGTCAGCCGATTCAACAAGACGAATCATACGCTGAATAGAACTATCCTCTCCAACCTTCACTGCCCTCATTTCAAAAGCACCAAACTGATTCACTGTTCCACTTGATACCTCATCACCAGCAGATTTATCTACCGGAAGGGATTCGCCTGTCATAACTGCCTGGTTGACAGAAGTCTGCCCCGACAAAATCACCCCATCTACCGGAATCGTTTCACCAGGTAAAACACGAAGTATATTTCCAACAACAACTTTCTTGGCAGGAATCACTTCTTCTATACCATTCTGCAATACTCTTGCTGTCTGTGGCGTCAAATGAACGAGTTTTTCAATACCTGCTCTCGCCTTGGCAACGGTCAAATCTTCCAGCAAAGCACCAAGCTGCATAATAAAAGCAATTTCGCCTGCGGCAAAATCTTCCCCAATACAGAGTGATGCGATTAATGCAAGTGACACCAAAACATCTGCCTTGATATCAAAAGCTGTTACAAGTCCGATGATTGCCTCCAAAACAATGGGAATACCACAAAATATAACTGCAATCCATGCAGCATCAAATGGAAGCGGAATCAAATCAAACATACTGATAATAAGTGCAATCCCAGAAAATACAAGCAGACCAATATCTTTTTTTATCCCACCGGTTTCCATCAATTGCTCAATCTTTTTTGTAAACTTAATCATAATAAAACCTTCTTTCTTATACCTATAGGGGTATATGTATATCATTATACCCATAGGGGTATCCCGTGTCAAGAAAGAAAAGATTCTTCCAAATTATTATTTGAAATGAAAGATTTATAATTTTCGAATAGCCGCATTTTTTAGAATTTATTCCATAAGATAACATATTAGGTCAATTAACTTAAAAAGGCAAAAAAAGACAGCCTCAATGACTGTCTTTCAAAAAAATATGATTTTACTGCATATTGGCAAACCGCTCCACTGCTTTTGCAAAGTTCTCTATGGTTTGATCTGCATCTCCATGCTCGATTCCGTCACGAACACAATGCTTAATATGTCCTTCCAGAACAACCTGACCAACCTTATTCAAAGCTGATTTTGCTGCATTTATCTGTGAAAGAACATCCTCACAGGGAACATCTTCATCTACCATACGGTCAATTGCCTGAACCTGTCCTATAATTTTTTTTAATCTGCGGTGCAAATTCTCCGCATCCATACACTGTTTCATTTACATCCTCCATACTGTTAGGGGTATGTGTATATTATATGAAGTTTTTGCATCGATGTCAAGCACAGCCCAATATTTCTGCATGTGTGATTGTTATTACCAGCTTCATCCCTCACTCCCTGTTATCCTTCAGACTTTCAATCATGTCCACCCGTTTTACCTTACTGCGAACAAGAATAAGTGATACAAAATAACTCATTACTGTCAGAAAAATGGATATGACATAACTCTTCGGGGCAATCGACGCAGTTACCAACATTCCAAACATATCAGCAAACATCCAATAGAACGTGTTACACACAGCATAGGCTGCCAGAATACTTAACACAATACCAACCGGCAGAAAAATATGATTAATATCCAGCACTATTCGATTAATTTGCCTGTCTTTATAACCAAGCACCTTAAGCATAGAAATATTGCTTCTGTTTTCTGTTACCATCATATTGATTGCCACATAAATTGAGGCAACACAGATAATTACACCAAGCCCAATTAACAAATCAATCATAAAACCCATTTGATTCATCATGGTATCCATCTGCTCACTCAGTGACGATTTGCGGATTTCTTTTGCCACCCTCTCCTTCGGTATAGCAAGCTTACGATCACTTACCAGAGCATTGTATGTCCCCTGCTTAACACCGGCAATTTCAGCCGCATTATCAGCAGATGTAAAAACAGCCTTCATCATGTTATTTTGCAAAATGCCATTTATTATAATCTCATTTTTCTCCATGGATAATGGATTGTAAATCTCCAAGCTATCACCCTCATGCAAACCAGAAATCGCAGCATACATAGAAGAAATATAGTATCCATCCCCAATATTCATTCTGTTTCCGTTTTTATTACTGAAATTCAAATAAGGATTCTCACTGTCTGTGCCAATCAGTATCATGGTACTGCCGTCTTCATCTTCCACTGATGCAGCAATCATCTTTTCGCCACCATATGGATTATCTTCCATAAGTTCGCTTAATATATACTGATATTCATAATTTCCCAAAGTATCAGATGAAGTATCCATCATCTTTTGAATCGAATCAAATACAGAAAAACTAAACAGCATAATAAAGCATCCGAGAAAAATACCAAGAAATACCACAAAGCTGCGTGCGGGATTTCCGATTATGGAACGGATTGCATACTTTTTTCGGAATGACATCTTCTTGTCTGCCAAAATCCTCTTTCGCCTTTTTTGAGATGAATCAGCATTGGCAGCAAGCAGTAAGACTGTATCTTTTTTGAGCAGCCTGCCCACAGACAGCAATGCTGCTATTACATACATTGCTGTTGGAACAATAACACCAAGTATGGCTATAAATGGATTCAAATGCCCGTGTACATGCATTGGTTCATAATCCTGCAGTCCCATTTCACTGTAAGGTTGTGCAAAAATTGTTGACAGTATTGCTGTCAGAATACCACCTGCCAGTCCCGGAAGAGCCGCAAAGCCTGCATAGTGCCGCATAAGCTGCCCTCTTCTATATCCAAGTGCTGAAAGGGTTCCAATCATACGCTGTTCACTTTTTACCTTGCGGCTAATAATGATGCTGACAAGAGCCACAGCAATCAACGGCAAAACGCACAGAATCACATAGGACATAATAATAAACATCTGAGCCTGGGAATCAACCATTGTAATACGAGGATTTTCCGCTTGTGACCTATAACTGCTCATGACATAATCTTTATGAATGGCACGCCGGAACTCTGCACTTCTGCTGTCATCAGAATAGCATACAAGATAACGATAAACACTGTCTCCAAGTTCGTCAAAGGCATTGTCAGTTAAATAGGCAAGATAAAAGGTAGTAATATTCTTATAAGAGTCATCCTCGTTTTCCAGCATATACAGATAGTCCGGCCGCTGAAAAAAACCTGTTACTGTATAATTTTTATCTCCGATTTTCAAACTGCCACCGACAGAAATGCCCATATTAACCGCATAACCCTCAGAAATAATAATTTCATCGTCGCTTGTTATGTCATTACCGATGGTAATTTCATAAAAGTCAATTTTTTTTGTCTTTTTGAATACCCGTATGGTTGTACCATCCATTTCAATATTAAGATACTGTTCTTCCTCAAGAGTCAGGCTGTATTCTTTTTCAAGTTCTGCAAGCTTTTCATCGGGAATCGGCAGATATGTTGTAAAATTGGCATCCTCAAGATGATGCTCTGGGAAAAAATCCGCAGAAAATTCAAGAATCGCATTGCCTGCAATATTAAACATATAAAACATCAGCAGCGTTGCCACCGTCAGCACAGTAGCTGATATATAAAATGAGAGATTTTCACGGATATTGCGGATATACCGCCTGTTCAGCTTCATCATAATCCCCTCCTTACAGTACAAGTTCCGATGCAGAAATCTTTTGTTTGTTCTTTATGCTCTCTACGATTTGTCCATCTTTTAGACGGACAACCTGATCCGCCATACCTGCAATCGCTTCGTTATGTGTGATGATAACTACTGTTGTGCCAAACTGACTATTCATCTTTTCCACAAATTGAAGTACACTGCGGGAAGATTTGGTATCAAGTGCTCCTGTTAATTCATCACAGAGGAGTAATTTGGGATTTTTAATCATTGCTCTGGCAATTGCTACCCGCTGCTGCTGTCCACCAGAAAGTTCTTTAGGAAAGCGATGGCGGTATTTTGCGATATCTAATGCTTCCAACACCTCATCCATATCTAGCGGATTTGCAGAAATATCTGAAACCACTTCGATGTTTTCCTCTGAAGTCAAGTCTGGAATCAGATTATAAAATTGAAAGACAAAACCTACATCTTCTTTCCGATAATCTGTACGCTGATCCTTTGAAAGTCCTGTCACTTTCCTTCCGGCAACTGTTAATTCTCCATCATCAAGCGTATCCAGTCCACCAAGCATATTCAACAATGTACTTTTACCTGAACCAGATGGACCGAGTATCACACACATCTTCCCTTCTTCCAACTCCAATGCAGCATGATCTAATGCATACACTGCTGCCTCCCCATCTCCATATTTCTTAACCGCATTTTTCAAACTAATAAACATATTGCCATTTACTCCTTTCGTTACATTCTCTAACCATTCCTTTTGTCAACAGGCCATTTTCCTTATACTCTAATTGTCCTATTACAGGAAACAATAGATTCCATATAGAAATAATGATACAAAGTGTACTTAGCCTGTGAGTAGTCACATGCACTCTGTTCCATCATTTCTGCATGGCTGAACTGTTACAATGTTCCCACAAATGGGAGTAATGTATCTTGTATAACTTCTATCAACATGACACTACCTGTTGAATGTATATCCGTATTTTTCGTTAGTTTTAACTAACTATCATTCTAAAGAAAACTGCCACTGAATGTTAGTGACAGCTAACTTTTTCTATATAATAGCATGAACAAACTCCTTTCGTCAATATTTCAACAAATGATTTTCCATTACAAATAAACCATTTTTTGACAATTCAGATATCCAGCCTGTTATCCACAAATCCAGCCATAGAGAGTGATTTTTTGAATACCATATTCATCTGCTGCTTTACTTTAATTCGCTTCTTTTGCCAGTTTAACAGCCTGTACTTTGCATCCACGAATCATATTGTATGTTCTTTGTCATTTTAATGCTCCCTTTTTTATTAGAGCGTGTTTGAAAATTGCTTGATAAATAATAAATAATTGATTTTTTAGAAGACAATATTATCTATTCCAACTTTCCAATTTATTAACCGCAACAATCCCTTTAATTTGGTTAAAGGGATTGAAATTTCAACAAAAAGTAGTATAATAAATGTGTAATAAATCAAATAGGTGCAAACTGCTATTAAGTAAACAATACTTGAAGTTATATCATATTGAGAGTTTATATCCAATCTTATGAACCTTCTATACTAATACTCTGCTAGAATCTGCTGTCAAAGTGTAGTTCACACCTTTGGAACATAAATTTTCCAATATGCTGCAAACAAAAGAACAATAACAGAAACCACTATTTAGATTATGCATTTAAAAAAAATTGCTAAGCAACAGAGGGAGGATTTTAGCAATGAATAAAAAAGAAAACATTGAAAAGAAACTAACAGCCTCTATTTTTAAAGTGTCGACCATTACAGCAGGAGCGGCAATTTTAGGTGTAATTGCTCTTATTGTCATATCCAGCCGATATTCTTATGCATTGAATAATTTTGGTTTTGCACAGGGGGATATTGGAAAGGCGATGTTTGAATTTGCAGATATCCGGTCATCACTGCGGGCGGCAATCGGTTATGATAATGAGGATGCCATTAGCACCGTAGTAAAACAGCACGATGAAAAGAAAGCCTTATTTGAGGATTATTTTGCAGAAATTGAAAATACAATCGTGTCGGATGATGGCAGAGCAACATATAATGCAATTAAAGCAGAACTCGATGATTATTGGAAACTAGATACTATGATAATGGAGTTGGGTGCGACAACAGATCGTGACCTTTGCGTTCAGGCACAAGAGTTGGCACTTACCGAATTAACCAGTGCCTATAACAGCATTTATGATAAATTAGAAGGACTATTGAATGTAAAAGTTAATGAGGGAAATCGTCTTGCCAAAACACTTATGATTGCTGGATGGATTCTTGTGTTGGCAATCCTTGCTACAATTGCAATAGCAATGGTATTATCCTCTAGAATTGGAAAAAGAATTGCAAGAAGAATTTCTGTTCCTTTAGAAAAATTGGGAGAACGTCTCAAAACATTTGCAGCAGGAGATCTTGCTTCGCCATTTCCTTCGATTGAGACAGGAGATGAAGTGGAACATATGGAAAATGATGCAAAGGAAATGGCCAGCAATCTCGACACAATTATATATGATATCAGCGAAGTACTCGGTGAGATGGCTAGTGGAAATTATACTGTCAGATCTAAGGTTTCAGAACGGTATACCGGGGATTTCAAGAAATTGTATGAGTCTATGCATGGATTAAGAGATCAGATGACAGAAACATTATTATCTATTGGTGATGCTTCCAATCAAGTATCTGCTGGTTCCGACGAGTTGGCAAATGCATCACTATGTCTTGCAGAGGGTGCTACCGATCAGGCGAATGCAGTATCAGAATTACATGCAACTATTTCTGATATCACTGCAACAATGGAAAAAAGTGCACAGAGTGCACATGAATCTTACATCAAGGCACAAGAATATGCAGACGAGGCAGATAAGAGCCGTCAGGAAATGGATACTATGATAGCTGCTATGGAGCGAATCAATGATACCTCCACTAAAATCGGAAATATTATTTCCGAAATCGAATCGATTGCAGACCAGACCAATCTTCTGTCTTTGAATGCCTCCATAGAGGCTGCCCGAGCAGGAGAATCAGGACGCGGCTTTGCAGTTGTAGCAGATCAAATTAGAGAGCTGGCAGATCAAAGTGCAAAGGCAGCAGTAGATACCAGAGACTTGATTGAGGCTTCAATCCATGAAGTTTCTATAGGAAACAGTGTGGCAGATCACACATCAAGTGCGATTAAAACTGTAGTGGATGGAATCAAACAGATTGCTGATTTCTCCAAAAACCTGAAGGTTATAATGGAAGAACAAGCAGAGGCCATGCGGCAGGCAGAAATAGGTATCAATCAGATTTCAGGTGTGGTACAGAGCAATGCAGCAACTGCCGAAGAGGCATCGGCAACCAGTGAGCAATTATCCGCACAGGCTATGATGCTGGATGAGCTTGTCAGACAGTTTGAATTGACAAAACAAGACTGATAGAGATTTTAAAAAGTGATAGCTTGTTACAAGATGTACGCACACCTTGTAACAAGCTATTTTCAAACACGCTCTAGAATAACACTCTGGAAAACAATTAGACTCATTTTAGATTTAAAGGGTATAAAAGAGCCTCGAAAATGCCAATTTTATCAGCATTTTCGAGGTTCTGTCTGTTACTCGGACTCGATAGTTTATACTATATCTTGTGTCCAAAGAATTATAATACGCATCATTTCGTATAGAAATTCCAGATGTTATTCACATTATAATCCTTTATCCAACTTTTTGCAGGAAAATTGCAAGACAAGATAAAATCCATAGCACTAAGCATTACGAATGTTGTAACTCCAAAATTTTCTCTTTGGATAACTTACAGTATCTAATTATCTTTTCAATAGGCTCGCCATCTCGCAACATATCAAGTGCCATCTCTATCCTCGCATTATTCTGTGCATCATAGCGTTCGCTTTCCACATAAGTACGCATAGCTTCCTCTTCATCATATAATACCATCATAATGTCCATGACCTCCTTTTCCCTGCTTTCCAAATACTCTTTCAGCACATTTCTGTCCTTACAAATACGAATAGTTTCTAATATTGCTTTCTTTGTTCTACCATATAACTTCACCTGTTCATTACAAACCTTAGTAAAAATGACATATTGATTGATAATATCGCCTTCCCCTGTTTCTTCGGAAACAGTGCCATCATAAATCATTTTTACCCTTACATCAACAGCACATTCCTTACCACCAAAAAATTCCTTGGATAATGAGATTTCAGCCGGACGCTCCTGCCGCTCGCCTGTATATATAACATACAATTCTGGTTCCGAAATCTGTACTTGCTTGCTGGTGAACCGTACATTTGAAATCAGCTTGACATTCTTTGGCTTTATGAGCTTTATCCCTGATAATCACATTTAAAAAATCATTTCCTGTCTGCTGATAAAAAAAATCATTTCCTGTCTGCTGATAATCCTCATAATCCGATATTTGGGCAAGGAGCATTTCAGCTATTTGTGCATTTTCTTGTCCTTGCTGTTCTTTCAACAACAGCAGATGATTTTTCATGTCATGGTACAAAGCACAGATTCTTTTTTCATCTATCTGTTTACTTTGATAGTAAGCATATTGGTATTTTAATCGTTCTATCTCTATTTTATATTCCATAACTTTTTCCCGAAGATAAAACTGATAATTGCTATATGTAACAAGGGTATCACCTCCCTTTTACCCCTCAGTTCACATTATACTATAATCCGTACTGCATCCTCAGTCCAAGATTGAGAACAAACTATTATGACTTTTAAATTTGAATACCAGAAATTAAACTTTTACTAAAATCCATCATCCCAATGCCACATCCAGTGCCATCATAATGGTAAACCCTGCTGCAAACAGAACTGTCCCCACATTAGAATGTTTCCCTTCCGACATCTCCGGAATCAATTCCTCCACCACCACATAGACCATAGCTCCTGCCGCAAAACTCAAAAGATATGGCAGGAGCGGAATCACAAAACCCGCAGCTAAAATGGTCAGAACCGCACCCACTGGCTCCACAGCACCAGAAAGTGCCCCATAAAAGAATGCCTTCCCTTTGCTGACACCCTCCGCCCGCAGGGGCATGGAAATAATCGCACCTTCTGGGAAATTCTGTATGGCGATACCTAAAGAAAGTGCCAAGGCTCCCATAGCAGTGATTCTGGCATCTCCAGACATCCACCCGGCATAAACCACTCCCACAGCCATGCCCTCTGGAAGATTATGGAGTGTCACCGCAAGTACCAGCATCGTTGTCTTCTGCAGACTGCTTTCCAGCCCTTCTGCTTTGGTGCTGTTCATATGAAGGTGAGGAACCGTCTGGTCTAAAAACAGCAGGAACAGAATTCCTATCCAGAACCCGGCTACCGCAGGTACAAACGCCCACTGCCCACTAAACTGTGATTGCTCTATGGCAGGAATCAATAAACTCCAAATGGAAGCCGCCACCATAACTCCTGCCGCAAACCCAGTCAATGCCCTCTGCAACAGGGGATTCAGTTTATTCTTCATGAATAGCACACAGGATGCCCCAAGCGCTGTTCCAAGAAATGGTATCAAAATGCCCTGAAAAACCTGCATCTTCATGACGTCACCCCCTGAATAATGAAAACAATCCTTTCTTCTCATAAGGCTCACTGCTCACAGATACAACATCATAACCAGCCTTTGCAACTACGCTTTTCAATTCCTGTCCTGGGATATCCTGCTCTGTGAGAATAACGGTCTGCCTCTTTGTATGGGAACTTGTCACCTTCTTTACCTGAAAGGCATTCCTTACTGCCTCATTGATGTGTGCCTCGCACATACCGCAGGCCATACCCTCTATACCCAATGTAATTTTAACCATAAAATGCCCTCCAATCACTGTCCTAATATCATTTAGCAATAACCAGTTTATAAAATTAATAAATTACTTCTTCTTTTTGTGTTAGTAATCACTAACTTAATTTTAAGTATATCCCTCTGATTATACTTTTGTCAATAGGATGTAAAACCATTTGCAAAACTGCAAAATTTTCAGATTTTATCAACACTCTTGCCACAGTGACACCACACAATGAGTCAATATGAACAAGGTTTAGAGTAATCCTTTTCTTGCAAATGGCTCTTTGCCTCATAATATATTTTGAAATATCAGTGAAAGAATTATTCTTGATAGGAGATGAAACATATAAAAAAAATTAGAATATGTTACTGTTTCCTTTCACTCTATATAAACAGACATGGAATATCCCTAAATTATAGTTTTTTCCAAATATTCAATAGGAACTTTTTTTGTCAGCCACACTCCATTTACAGAGCAGAAAAATTTATAACCTTCTTGTGCCATTTGCCCACTATGCACACGATACAAAATAGGATTTCCATGTCTTCTTCCTACTGTGATGGCAGTTTGGCAGTCTTTTGATAAGTGAACATATAATCGGCTTTTAGGAATTAATCCATTTTCATCAATAGCTTTTTCATACTTTTGACCAGTCCCATGCCATAAATATTCTGGGGGTACCATTTCTTCCAGCTCTACATCAACAGGTATGGAATGTCCCTGATTTGCCCTTATTAATGTCTTGTCCTCATTAAAAGAATATCTTTGCTTCTTATCTGTATTTACTATTTTTTCCAGTGTCGGCATATCAAATGATTGTGTTTTAGCAATGCCATCAATAAGCTGTTCCACATCCGCCCAGCCATGTTCATCAAGTGTAAGACCAATTACCTCCGGCTTATGACGTAAAATTAAACTAATATATTTACTTGTATGATTTAAATCCATTTATCCTGCCTCCTCACACCTATTTTTATAGCAGCCTAAAACCGGCTCTAGAGCGTGTTTGAAAATTGCTTGTTACACGATGTGCATCACAATTTGTGGGGGATTTGTTCCAAATTCATGAGGTGCAGCGGGCTGCATGCAATGAATTTGGAGCAAATATCCATACCTTATCGGACGAAGTCCCCCAGCCCAAAAGGGCATGGATTGCGGTATGCCCGAATGGGTACGCAAAGCACCCATAAGACCGCTGCTCAGGGCTTCCTTATTTCAAAAGATCTTCCAGTGTCTGCATCAGTTTTTCTATGTCAATAGGCTTTGCCACATATCCGTTCATTCCGGCATCCATGGCCTCCTTCCTATCTTCTTCAAAAGCATTGGCAGTCATCGCCACAATAGGAACCGCCGCCTTGACAGGATCATCCAATGCCCGAATGGCTCTTGTGGCCTGATAGCCATTCATAATAGGCATCTGGACATCCATCAGTATTAAATCATATGTATCCGCAGGCAACTCTTTCATCCGTTCTACAGCTATGCTTCCATCATCCGCCGTATCAATTAGAAATCCTACAGCCTCTAGAATCGCCCGGGCAATCTCCTGATTCATCTCAATATCCTCTACCAGCAGGATTTTTCTGCCATCAAAGCGACGCTCAGATGGGTCTGTTTCCTCTGTGCTTTCCTGTTCCATGTAGGGTGCCAACAAAACCTCCCGCAACTCTGAGGGGAAGATTGGCTTAGAGCAGAATGCTGTGACACCAGCCTCCCTGGCCTCCTTCTCAATGTCCGCCCAGTCGTAGGCGGTCAGTATGATAATAGGTGTCATATCTCCAATCACCTTGCGGATTCTTCGAACAAGCTCTATGCCGTTCATATCCGGCATCATCCAGTCTATGATATACGCACTGTAAGGCTCGTTCTGCTCCAGTGCGAACTCTGTGCGGATAACAGCCTCCTTTCCCAAGGTCGTCCAGTCGGGATTCATACCAATAGCGGAGAGCATTTTACTTACGCTGACGCAGGTATTCACGTCATCATCTACCACCAGTGCCCTAAGATCCGCCAGTTGTTCCAGCCGCTGGGACTTCACAGGACTGTCAGCGGTCCTGAAACGGAAAGTTACGGTAAATTCCGATCCTTTTCCCTCCTCACTGTCCACTGTAATTGTGCCGCCCATCATATCCACGATGTTTTTTGTGATGGCAAGACCCAGACCTGTTCCCTGAATACCGCTTACGGTGGCTGTCTGTTCCCGCTCGAAAGGTTCGAAAACGTGTTTCAGAAATTCGCGGCTCATGCCGATACCAGTATCCCTAATCCGGAACTCGTATGAAGCATAGCCCTCCTGTGCTTCGGAGGTTTGGAGAACACGGACGCTGACCATGCCACCAGGCTTTGTGTATTTCATGGCATTGCTCATAATATTCAGAAGCACCTGATTCAGGCGGAGTTTGTCACAAATAATCGTCTCGTTTACCACACCCAAAGTATCAATGTAGAATTCCAGCTGCTTTGCTTTCACGTCAGTCTGGACGATGGTTTTCAAATCGTGCATAATCTCTGGAAGACTGGCCTCTTTTTCCTCTATTTTGACCTTGCCGCTCTCGATGCGGCTCATATCCAGCACATCGTTAATCAGGCTCAACAGATGGTTGCCAGAGGTCATGATCTTCCCCAGATAGTCCTGCACCTGCGTTTTGTTATCAATATGGGTTACCGCTAAGGAGGTAAAGCCAATGATGGCATTCATAGGCGTGCGGATATCGTGGGACATATTGTTGAGAAAGGTAGTCTTTGCATTGTTGGCATACTGAGCCTGTGCCAGAGCTTCCTCCAAAACTGCCTTCTGTTGCTGCTCCTTGCGAATCATCTCGTCAATATTGCGGAATCCCGCAAGGATAAAGCTGTCCTTTTTAATAGCACTTTCCCCAACCTTTACATAGGTATATTGGAAATGATGGTTTTCTCCATCTGCCTGTATACGGTAGCTCCCCATGTATTCCCCATTTGAGTCTATCTGCTCCCTGACTTTGTCCAGAGAAAGAGCCTGTGCGAGATACTCCTGATCCTCCGGATGGACACGATCCCGGATATATTGGTTCAAAATTGGGGCATAGGGCTGCTCTTCCTTAGAATCCTTTTTCAATCCTTCCGTTACATAACCTTCCAATTTAATAATTCTGGCGGTGCCACACTCCTCATTGATGGCAAAAACATTCGTATAGTCACGGCTTAATGTTTCCACAATGGCAAGCTGCTCCTTCATCGCCTTGTTCGATTGTTCTGTGGTATCCAGAAGCTTCCTGCTCCACCGTCCCTGCAGATAGAGCACCAGAATGACACAGATAATCAGGGCAGTTGTCAGAACTACGATGAGCATCATCTTCGGATTTGCCTGCATATATTGCAGAAAATTCATATCCTCAATGGTATAGGAAGTATGTTTTAAAACTAATTGATTCAGCATGTCATCTGACATCTGCTGGATACATTTGTTCAGGATGGTAATCAGCTCATGATCCGCACTGTCACGTACATACATCCGAAATTCTATGTCCATACCATTCACTATACTGTAGTATAGGGAATTGGTGGTGTCACGGTTCACAAACAACTGTGCCGTATAGGCATATACATAGGCAGCGTCCACCTCCCGATCCAGAACAGCCTGCATCGCAGCTTCTCTAGTGGAATAGTTCAAAATTTCAAAATCTCCGGAAAGCTTCTGCGAAATGAGAGTTCCGCCTTGGGAATCCGATACGGCAATCGTTTTGATATCTCCGGCGAAATCCTCTCGTGTTACCCTTGCCACGCCTGTCGTCATATAGGCATCCGTATTGAAGCCATGGTAAGCGGCATCCTCCATGGCAGCACTGGAGCTGAGTCTGTCAATAACCACATCCACGCCGTTGGTGTCCACCATGGTATTATAGTCTTCCCTGTCCTTTGGTATCACGATTTCATAAGGCAGTCCGGCCATCTCCATGACGCAGGCAAAATAATCCGGCAGAATACCCTTTAATTCTCCATCTTCCAAATAGGAATAGGGCTCTCTGTTGCCAAGGGCAGTTATGGTAATCTTTTTTTCTCCAGAGACCACCTCCTGAATGTATGCCTTCTCACGCTCCGTAAAGGTGAGTGCAGAGGAATAAGCCGGACCATAGTAGCGGTAATATAACACATTTTTCCAGTCCCCCTCATTCTGATCCATCTGCTCAATGGCATAGTTGATTTCGTTAAGCAGCTCCGTATCGTCTTTTCTGACAATTGCGTAAAAGTTATCCTCTTCAATAATTTCCAGCGTCTTTTCATTTTTCACTTTTCTCAAATCGCTGGAGAGGATTGCATCAATCTTGCCATCCTGCAAAGCTGCCGCAAGGGCATCGGAATCATTATATTCCTTTGTTCGGTAGGAAAATCCCTTCTCCTCTGCAAACTCCACCAGACTCTGGTTCTGACTGCTTCCCGTCAGC
>CAYRAV010000024.1:0-44269 GCA_964422365.1 uncultured Lachnospiraceae bacterium
TATTTTTTGCTGTGGAGAATGATATTGCACTGGCAACCTGCATGGCAATGCCGCTGGAAGGAACAACATGGGAACTATGCAAACTGGGTTCTAATAAAAATATCCCACACAAAGGTGCTGGGAGTGCTGTGTTTGAGGCATCAATGAAATGGGCATTGGAGCATGGTGCAGAGCGGCTTTTTATCCTTTCTAACAGCAAATTAAAGCCCGCACTTCATATTTATGAAAAATATGGTTTTAGAGAAATTAAATTAGATGATTATGAATATGTCAGAGGAGATATTGCCTTTGAGTACAGAAAAGAGGTATCTGGAATGAAAACAGTAGTAAAAAGAGAGAATGCGGTAAAAAAAGTTTTCAAGGGAGTATCCTTAAATTCCCTTGCATTAGGTGACAAGTCACAGGTTACTAAAATGAATTATGTTGTTGGAAATTATGCCTCTCCCCACCAGCACCCAAATGAACAGAGCGGATATGTTATTTCTGGCAGATATGAGCTTACTCTTGATGAAGAAAAATATGAATTACAGGCAGGGGATACTTATGCAATCCCCAGCAATCAGATTCATTCAAAGTAATTGAAGCAGGAGAAGTTATTGATGTTTTTACGCCTCCAAGACAAGATTATATTTAATACCATCATCAACAATGGTATTCAAGAGGAAAAAGTGATAAAATATTTATTAAATATCCTCAAATGTGAGGATTAACACTTGAGATTAAAGGGGAAATACAATGGCTAATCCATGGGAAGAAATATCTTTATCTAATTATGAAAATCACATGAGATTGGATTCTGTTATGCAATTACAGAACATGAACTGTCCATGCTGTGGTCTTTAGTCCTTCTTCCGCCTTGTTACAGTCAATTCGTAATATGCAGCCATCAAATGTAATAATATCAATACTATTGTGATACATATTGTACCTTGCGTATAGTAATTTCATTTTTATTTGTCCTTTCATAATTTTTACAAGCATATCAAATCAGTTCCCACGCCTTAAACATTTTGTGTTATAATGTGTTGTAGATTTTCCTTTCCCTTAAATTTTCCCTTATTAGGGTTAATAACAGCAGGGGAGAGGAAATAACATAAGGGAAAGTCTAAGGGAAAGCTCATCTTGTGCAAATTTAGTGTTTTCAATGGTTAGAGCAATTTATGATAATAAAATATAACCGTTATTAAATTCCTTAGATTTTGTGAAAATCCAATCGAGATTTATAAGGAGGATAACTATGGGTTACAGTTT
The DNA here is from genome assembly GCA_964422365.1 of uncultured Lachnospiraceae bacterium. Classification (GTDB taxonomy): domain Bacteria; phylum Bacillota; class Clostridia; order Lachnospirales; family Lachnospiraceae; genus CAYRAV01. The sequence goes on from CAYRAV010000024.1 coordinate 1,252, forward strand.
AGCTTTTTGGAAGTATGAAGATGGAGTGTATCTTGATAATCAGTCGGTATATGAAAATACTATAGCTGAGGAACAACTGATAGAAGGACTCCAAACGCTTCCTGTCAATGAGATACGTGAGAAATTTAAAGCTGATTTTTCTGATTGGGATTGGCTTGATGAAGATAATTTTGAGCATGAGAGCAGAGGAGCAGTTCAAATTTATATTACAGAGCAGGCGGTACAGCTTGATTGTTATTCTGTTAGCCAAGATGATATGAATAAGTTGATAGATGTTATGCTTGCGTTTGATTGCCCTCTTTATGACCCACAAATTGCAATACGGTTTGACGGCGTTAGCTAACTTCCAGTTTGTCTAACTAATCACTACCACAATCACAACAAAATAATAACACAGCGTCAGAGCGTATAGAAAGCTAATCTATGTGCTCTTTTTTCATGTAAAGGAATCTGTATGAAGCCCCATGACAAAGGCTGAGAGTAACCGTAGCAAAAAGCCAAAAGTTGCCGAAAGCGGTCCAGAGGTGGATCGTGTTACCTATAGGCTGAGTGTCTATAAAATATCTATGGTTAGTATGAGTGTCCTGGCAGACACCCTGACAAACCTGTGAATGTACAGCTCTAAAAGAAGACTGTATAGAAATGTACAGGTACATTAATGCGTAGCCAGTGTGGTTTAGTAGAAATTTTTTTACGAACGACCATGTTATGTTACAGGCATATCCAAGCTGGCAGGCTCATAGCAGGAACCTACGGGTATATATGTACAGACAGAACTATCAGAACATGGAAAGGTACTGGGTTCTGTAAAGAATAATCTGACGAAGAACAATAAGCGGATGAACCAGTGCTGAAAGGTAGTGCTCGAACCGATGATACCACTTGCGTTATGTGAGGGGGAGCAATGGGCACAAGTCGTTGGTCAGTAACAGGCATTATGATATTGTCAATATCAGTTGACACATTTCCTCAAAGAATTTGTACCTTATGCAACTTCCTTAAATGAGGCATAATATTTCTGTCGTTTAGCCATAGGTAGAAGCCCCATAAGCACGAACTTAAGCCTAAAATACCCAAAATACAAGGCAAACTCTGCCTTTGTACGTGTCATTGCTCAGAAACTCCCTAAAGAGAAAGCAGAAAAATGAGCTGAAAATATACTGAGTGACGACGAACAGTACATACTGGAGCAGAAAGTAAAAGCCTCTGGAATGAAAAGCAAATCCGCTTTCCTGTGCCACCGAATTTTGTATGTTTTTGTCTATGACATTGACTATTCCAAACTTCATGAATACAACACTACACTTGGCAGAATCAGTAACAATCTGAATCAAATAGCAAAGCACATGAACGCCACAGGTAATATATATTTTGCTGATGTAAAGGAAGTCAAAGAGCTGATAAAAAAAAGTGTGGGATATGCAGAAGTCCATGCTCTCAAAACAGCCTTACATGAAGCAGTAAACTGAAACAGAATCCCTTCTGAAGAGCAGGGTAGTGCCAGTCAAATTTCTTTCACAAATCTGCAAAAGTAAAACCTCAACAGAATCTAAAATCAGACAAATTTCGCACCATTAAAAAAGGTGTACCGCAGTGAAGTTTCTTTCTCCCTTGCGGTACACCTTGATGTGTGCAATATCCTCTATATTTGCATATTTTTGTTGTTTTTCTTCTAAACATTCCTTTATACTTTTGCATTTACCTATTTATCCTATACCATAAATTCTTTGGCATGAGAAACTAAAATCATTCTAATATTGGAGGAAACCAATAGAAGCTAAATTGAAGCTATTGGTTTTCGTTTTTTATGATTGAAGTTTTTGCCGTCACAACATATAACTTGCAATTATTGACTATTACCTATCCAAAATTTTTCTATTAAATTTGCCAATTCCTCTGGCACTTCAATATTTACTTCATGTCCAGCTTGCGCTACCAAATAAAGCTTTGCATTCAACATTTTATTATTCATGCCAATTGCTGCTTTTCTGTTTGCCTTGTCCCTCTCTCCACAAACAATCATTACCGGACAGGTAAGCCTGCTTAATTCTGCCCGAAAGTCCAATCTTAACATAGATTTTACCAAAGATAATGCATCCTTTTTGGATATACCCATTTCCAAAAACTTTATTTCAGGCATAAGATGAAATACTATGTTTTGAATATAAAGTATTCCTTTAGGCATCTTGAATTGTGGCGCAATTAAAATCAGCGATTGCACTTTCTGCAAATGCTCTATTGCATAATTTAATGCTAAAACTGCCCCCAAAGAAATTCCACATATGCTTACCTTACCATGATATTCATTGCAGTTTTTTTCAAACTGTTTGAACAGATTAGGATAATTTATATTCTGACCTTTTAACATCGAAAACAAATCCGGACAAACAGGATCTGATATGCGCAGAACAGAAAAAACTTTATCCCAACTTGCTGCTGTCTGCCCCAGTCCATGCAAAAAGATATAATTTACATTTCTGCTTTCCATAAAACTGCTAAACCTCCATCTTTTTAACTCTATAGCATAAATTACGATGCAGTAAAATCACAATTACTAAAATAACTGTAAAAATGCCTGTAATAGCAGGATATTCCATTGTTGATACTGCTATCGTCTGTGCTATTAGCTGACAAAGAATTGATACGGCAATACATGATGAAACAATTGTTACAGAAACTGACTTCCGTAAAAAACCAAACCATAATGAAATTATTCCAACAAATCCTGCCATGACAGAACTGTATAGCAGCAATACACAGCTATATACGATTACTTTCAAATCAATTTTGTCAGGGCATAAAGGGCAGAACGTTTCTGTCAGGAAAAAAATACCTAATGTCATACCTTCACACAATAACATCGAAACAGTCGTATAAAAAAATGTTAAAAATATCTTTGAATTTAATATCCTTTCCCTGTTGATTGGATATGACAACAAAAGGATTGCTCTTTTGCCTGTATATTCCTCAACAATAAACTTTGATGACATAACACCAGCGGTGATAGAAAAAATTCCCATACATACAACACATGAAAGACCAACAATAAAATGATATGACATGAACAATTCTGTATCTTTACTGTTTCCGTCAATACGGGGAATAGATGCAATTAAGTATGTAAATTCCATCACGACAAGAAAACTTATTACCGTAGCTAAGAAATAAGCTTTTAAGCTGTTTCTCCTTAGCTCCAACTTTATCAATTTACTCATAATGATTCCCTCCAGTGATTTCAATAAAATAATCTTCAAGATTTTTTGAATAACGCTCCTTTATCTCATTAGGACTAATTTCCTGCACAACTGTTCCATCAACGATAAAGCCTATACGGTCTACAATCTGCTCTACTTCCGAAAGTATATGGCTGGACAATACGATTGTCATTTTGTTTTCTTTGGAAAGAGAACAAAATAATTCTCTCATTTCTCTTATTCCAACAGGATCAAGCCCATTTACTGGCTCATCCAGAATAAGTAAATCAGGCTTATGTACGATTGCTCTGGCTATGGCTAAACGCTGGCGCATCCCCATAGAAAAGTTAGAAACAGATTCATTACTTGCATTGGACAAACCTACCAAATTCAAGGTTCCAACTATATCACCAGATTCTACCCCCATATAGTCCAAGTGTAACTGGAGATTTTCAAACACTGACAGATGTTCATAAAATACAGGTACATCAATTAAACTTCCTGTTTTTCGCAGAATAGCCAAATTATCTTTTACACTATCCATACCTAAAACAGTTGCTTTCCCGCATGTAGGTTTCAGTAATCCCAGAAGAATTTTAAAAATGGTTGTTTTCCCTACACCATTTCTCCCTAAAAGACCATATATCGTGCCATATTCGACTGACATATTGCTTGCGTGTATTACTTCTTTCCCTTTAAAGCTCTTTTCTAATTGCTGCGTAGTTATTGCATACTGCATATCAATCAAAACCTCCTTATTTTTAATACCTTATGAATGTATGTATATCTGTTAAATGAAATGCCTTATCATAAACAAGGCATTTCTTAATCTTTATCTGTTTGCAATATTACTAATCTGGTCTTTCAATAAGTTCACCATTTCATCATCTATAATAGGCACACCCATCTTTTCGAGCATTTCCTTTAGAAACAAAAACTTATGAAACACTTCTTCCTCTGTTGCCGGATAAACAGCAGGATACAGCCATACATCCCCAAGAAAAGGTATCAGTTCAGCAATTTCCTTTGCATATTCTGTATGAACAGAACCATCCTGTATACCTTCCTCAATCAATTCCTGCCAGAGAGGAGAAAGATTTCGACGGTTTGTTTCCATCATTTCTGCAAAAATGCGTGGATTTTGGAGTAGCGGAAGCGCCTGTATTTCAATCTGTGCATTTTGAGTGTTCGCCTGGTTTAATCTGATAACCTCCCTCATTTTTTCTAAAGCGTTTATATCATTCCGTTTTTTTACAGTTACAAACGGATTGCTCTCCATAAACATTTTATCACTTAAAGCGACTATAATATCTTCTTTAGACTTAAAATGATGATAAATTGCGCCCTTTGTTAAACCTCCAAGCTTATCAACAATATCTTGTATCGTTGTGTTGTCATATCCTTTTTCAAGAAAAAGCTTCTGGGCAACTTCTAAAATTTTCTCTACCGTAACTTCGGGATACTTATTGCGAGCCATATTAACCTCCTTTTACTTAACATTCATGCGGTATGTATCAATGTTATCACATTTTTCTTCATTTGTAAAGATACACATGGTAGGTATTAAAACTATTGTGTATTGTTGTAATTAGAAAGAGTTTCCTATGTAATATGCCTCATCCTGTGATAAAATAAGGACAGGACATTCCTTTAGGAAGAACCCTGCGGGCATCTGATACTTTCAGTTTGGCGATTGGCGGTATCGGCTGCCTTTTTATTTCTCCTAAAGCACATTTAAAACTCCTGTTTCTTTGCTTCTGGACATTCTGTCCAAAGGTTGTATGTTTGGTTTACGGGTTCCATATTCAGTTTTTGTTCTTGCACTTTTAGACATTTTATCTAAAAGTTGATTAGTTCCATTCTGTTTTTACACTTTTGGAATTTTGTCTAAAAGTTATGCTTCCACTTTCCCTGCATCAAAAATTTCATCTACCTCCATACCCAGCTTTACTGTGAGCCTTGAAAGGTTTTTGACATACTTTTCAATCTTTTCGTCATAGTTTGATAGGCATCTGTACTGTTTGTGCTTTGTAATATCATATTTATTTGAGAAAAAAGGTCTCACACCTCTAAGCTGCATAATACATTTCCCGCCATCCATGACTGCAATCTCATCCTGGCTCATAAGCTCTATGCAACATTGTCAAGTGATGAGTTTAATTTTGCGCACAAAAAAAGCAAGGACTCTCTCGAATCTCTGCTCGCTTGATTACCGTTTCCAGTTATTTTATCCTAAATTCCTCTGCTTCTTCATCTGTAAGCGGTCTGCGGTCTATAAGCTGCTGAACCTTTTCCCACTCCGCTTTGGGAATAATGGCTTTGTGGCAGTCCTCTATGACTTCCCTCTGCTTCCTCAGAATGATGTTATAAGTATTGGAACGTATCCCCTTCTGGTGCGTTTTGCAGACAACATATGCGCCCTTGTAAAATGCAGGATAAACGCATGAGTAAATAAACTGTGAAAATTCTGCCTGTCTGCTACATCACTCTTGATATACTTCCCACTGAAAAATAAGGTATCATCCACATAGCCAAGCTGTCACTTATCTTGGTTTCTCTATCAACATATTTTTTATAAACAGAATATTTTTTATAATATAACATTTTTTTAGTACATCATGTAACTTTACAGCTATATTTTGTAGCATGTTGTGTTTTTCCAAATTTATATTGGTATAATAATCGAAAATCGAACAACAATTGTTATACTCTAATGAAAAGGTGATTATTTTTGGAAACTTGCATAAATTTTGGAAAAACTTTAAAATTTATCCGCAAATCTTTTGATTATACACAGGAAGCGGTCAGTCATTATTTAAATATAGAACGTCAAACCTATTCTCATTATGAAACAGGTCGTAATCTTCCCTCTGTGGAAGTTCTTTACCGTCTGGCAAATTTTTACCATATCGGTGTAGAAAATTTCTATCTTCCTTTGTATGATCCTAGAAATGATATCATTTATCAGTCTGAAAATACATCTGTTTTTGGAAAAACAAAACAATTCCCTGATTTTGGAAACTACAATTTTTCAAACAATGGAGAGAATCATGTGTTGGTTGCAGTCACTCCTGACGTTGCTCAAATTACCACTTTTCTATCTGATTTTTCCAAATCTGATTTAGATGAAACAAAAGCATTTATCAAACAATTACACAAACTTCCTCCTAAGTAGCTTTTTAATAATATCTAGAGCGTGTTTAAAAATTGTGTGTCACAAAATGCATGCCACAATTTGCGGAGAATTTGCTTGAAATTCATCAGGTACAACATAAAAAATATTTTTAGGTAATTGACAAAGTACCATTACCATACCTTATTTGGACGCAGTCTGTCAGTCCTAATGGCATAAATAAATCACAGTATGCACCTAGATGGATACACAAAGCAGGATGCATATCTTGTGGGGGATTTGTTCCAAATTCATAAGGTGTAGCGGGCTACATTAAATGAATTTAGAGCAAATATACATACTTTATCGGACGAAGTCTGCCAGCCCGGATGGGTATGGATTGCGGTATGCAAAGCGGGGCATGCAGATTGGGGCAATGAATTTTCAAACATGCTCTAGAAATAAAATGATATTTATTCAATAACACACCAAAAGCGTGCCTGAAAATTTATTACTACAATCTACAATTTCCAAACACGCTTTCATATTCTAATTTATGAACTGTTCTTTTTATTTTAAATATGTTCCATCTTCACCAATTTTTCCTGGTGCATTCGTTTTTTCTGTATTCAACACATATACCCTCATGTTTCCTTTTCCAGTTTCTTCAATTGCAAGTGTCCCATTTGTTACTTTTTTGATCTCACCAGTAATTGCATCCTGATAAGTTCCATTTGGAATATTATTAAATGTTGCAGCTTTTGTGATGGCTACACATACAAAGCTGTCTACAGTACTATCTGTATAACGTCTCTTAAATGCAATTCCTTTTCGTTCTATATCAGCAACAGAATACTGTCCTTTCTGTAACGCAGGAATAGCCCTTCTGATTTTATTCACTCTTTGTATATGCTTTGCTAATGGATGGTTCAAGGTGTCCTCTATTACCCCCGATGCAGTATAATTACAGAAATCTGTTGCACTTACTTCCCCTTCCAGATAATCACCAAAATAAGCTCGTCCTGATTTCGATAATGCCAAATTAGAACCCTCATCTATTCTAACACCTTTTTGGAATTGCACTTCTGAACCATAATACAAACATGGGATTCCTCTAAAAGTAAACATCAAATTCAAATTCTCTGCCCAATCATCTGCTTCGCCGTCATATCGATAGCCATCTGCTCTATCCGGACCATAATCATGAGAATCCACATAAACTACATTCCATGTGGCATCATTGTATACATGATCCCCTCCAATTGTTGAATCAGTTGCCGTCATCGTTTCATTATCATATCCTGCTAATGCAATGTTAAATGCTGCTTCTGCTGTATTAAAGTTTCTGTGCATCTGAAAATCAATTACATTTAATCCTGAAGCTTTGCTGTAATCTGGTGTATGATAATTATTTCCTTCCAGAAAAGCATTGGTACTCATCGGCTGATTCTTCTGCACACAGCTTCCATCAATCATCTTTTCATCTCTATCATTAGCATTATCATTATATTGTGCTTTTGTTGATGCCAAATTAATTGTATGCGGAAGTTCGCCTTCTGCTGCTACACGATATGCATTATATTCTACATCATTATTTCCAAAATCTGAAATCTTTTTTTCCAATGTCTGAGATGCAGATGCCTCATAAACACTAAGTGTATTTTCATCATAATAACTCCACGGATATTCTTTCGACTCTGCCCAAGTATAAAAAGGTGATGATAAGGCAGGAGTCTGGCTTCGATACCATACCTCAGAAGATCTTGCACATACTTCTCCAAACATGAAGAAATCTTCTCCGCCAATTGCTTTAAAGGCTGGGTTAAATACTTTATTAAATGTCAAACGTGAAATATGCTTTACAGTATCAATACGAAAGGCATCCACACCCATATTGATGTATTTGCTATAAGCATCTATAATATATTGGGATACCAATGGATTCTCTGTATTTAAATCCACACAATCGCCCGCAATTTGTGCTAACTGACAGCTATAGAAATCCCAATTAAATTGTCCATAATGATGATATAAGTTATATGGATCATTCTTCTGTCCATCTATAACAGGATCCTTGTGATCCTTCATCAATGCCAGACGCATGCTATACTCATAATCTGCTTTTGCACCTTCATTCATTCCATCTGTATCATAATATTTTTCCGGCAATATACCATCTTCTTTTCGCTGCAGGCAGTCAATCGTTCCATAACCACCCTCTACGCTGCCATCTTTGTCAAACATTGGTGCAAGATTTTCTTCTCCAAAATTTCCAGTATGGTTAAATACTACATCCTGTATAATTTTCATGCCTTTTTCATGAGCGGCATTTATCAGATCCTGATATGTCACACCCTCTGATTCATATCTTGGGTCTACTTTGCTAAAATTAATGGCATGATAACCATGGTAATCCAATCCACTGCAGTTTTCTACAACTGGTGTAATCCATACTGCAGAGAAACCAAGTGCTTTAATATAATCCAATTTTTCAATCAGACCTTTAAAATCACCTCTCCATGCCGGATCATCTTCGGGTGTTTCTATATTTTCATCCCAACAATGTACATTATTGCCAGAATCACCATCATAGAATCTGGTTGTTATTAAAAAATAAATCGTTTCCTCTCTAAAATCACCACCCTTTGCTGGAATAATAGTAGCATTTGGATCTATTGTTGGTTTCAATGTTGGTGATATATTCCCTGGTTTTTGGGTAACCCATTTTCCATTGCTATACCAGTATTCTCCAGCTTTAGTAAGGGTCATATCTGCTGTCTGTTCTTGTCCATTATCAAATAAGAAATTCACTTTGGAACTACTTGTAAAAGTATAGCTGTAATATCCATCTGCATCTTTCTGTAATGGGGTACCTGGCCATGTAAAATCTACATCCACTGGAAGACTATTCCATGCATACAAATTCACATTTTCCCATTCAGAAGGATAATGTACTATAATACTTTCTTCTTTCGTTTCTGTGTTTACAGTTTCTGCACCATAATTTAGTTTTAACCATTCTGTACTTTCATTGGCATTCTCCGCAACGATCTGATTTTTATGTACTAATTTTTCTGCATCTGTATATTCTTGCGGTTCGCTTTGTTTCCATATTCCTTCATCATACCACCATTCTCCTGCTTCACCATTTACAGATGCCGTCTGATAATCTTTATCAGGCACATTAAAAATAAATTCTGCTGATTCTGCCTCTGATAATGTATAACTGTACCAGCCCTCTCTGTCTTCTGTCATTGGCACTCCTGGCCATGATGTATATCTGTCAGAGTCACCATTCACATTTTTATAATATAAATGCGGTGCTGTTTCCCCATCCCATTTAAAATGTACTGTAATAGCATAGTGATTTTCTTTTTGTACTGTTTCATATTGTACATTTTCCGCTACTACGTTTTTTTGCAAAATTCTACTATCTGTTTTCGGTGAAAAATACAATGTTGCAGCTGTCACTCCTGCCACTGTACAAAAAGCAGCAATGGCAATCATCTTTCTTTTATCATTTTTCATTTTAATCTCCTTCCTTCAATGAATCATTTGCATATTGATCTATATTAAATATAAAAACATTTTTTGTTTATTATACACTTATTACAACTTTTTTTCAACAATATTACGCTTTTTCTCTGCATCATAGTTACAATCCCATTACTGCTCACAGGTAGTACTTTGCACTTGCTGTAAAGTACGTAAGAATAAGTAGTGGTAGAGAAGAATCCAGCCTTTCGCTGAAAGCGAACTCTTAATAGGCTGGATTCCGTTACTGTGCACACCGTAGGTGTGAACAGTAAAACAATCCCATTACTGCTCAAACCATAGTCAGTCATTTGTGGTCTGTAGATTATATAACATAAGCGGCTGCTCCAATTGAAATCCTTGACAGCACTGCCAAATAGAAATACAAGCTTTTCCATTTTACCAAAGGCATGCAGAGCAGGCTCTTGCTTGCAGGAATAAAAAATACCACAGCGATTTATTTTTTATATTGCTGTGGTATTCATTGAATTATTTTTGTCATATTATAAACAGAGTTTAATCCATCTCAATAGAAAGCTTATCTAATGTCATTTTTGCTTTATCTGTAATCTCTCTCTGATAAGCAATCTCATGTTCCATGTTTCTTGAAACATCATTGGCAACTGTTGCTGCTTCTAAAATTTTATTAAAGACTTCTCCCGCATTCTCATTCACATCTTTCTGCTGTTCTACAATATCTACTAATTCACGCAAGCTTGTACTCATTTCACTCGTAAAAGCTTGTACAGACTGAATCGTTTCCTTGATTTCTTTTGAAGATTTTGAGGACTGGGCTGCAAGTTCGCCTACCTGCTTTGCAACTACAGCAAATCCGCGGCCATGCTCTCCCGCTCTTGCAGCTTCAATAGATGCATTTAATGCCAGCATATTTGTTTTATTAGATATTCCTGCAATTACACCTGCAAATCCTTCAATCATATTAGCAAGTTCTTCCATCTGTGCCATTGTACCAGATGTTTTTTGTATTACATCATTCAAAATATTGATTTTTTCAGACAATGTTTTAATACATCCCGTGCCATCTTTTACCAAATTCAAAGTTGTATCTGATGAATTGATGGCATCAAACGCATTTTTTTCCACTTTCAATTGAGAATCATCTAAATTCCCAATAATTCTCTCCATTTCCTTCTGTGTTCTGTTAAATTCCATAATAAAAAGCCCCTTTCTAAATTGCATATACTCCAATGTTATGTATTTGTCATTACTACTTTTAATTTATAACAAGACAGTGAAGCAAATCTCTTATATTTTGTATTCCTACAATTTCTATCCCTATGCCATCCCGGGCAATAGTCTTTTCATTTACTTTTGGCAAAATACATCTTCTAAAACCTAATCTCTCTGCCTCTGCCACTCTCTGTTCTGCCATCTGAACTGCTCTTATTTCTCCTGTCAATCCAACTTCTCCAAAAATAATTGTTTCATTGTCAATTGCCAGATTTTTATAACTTGATATCACAACTGCCACCAATGCCAAATCAATAGCTGGTTCATTAATTCTCATACCTCCGGCAACATTTACATAAGCATCACACTCTGACAGACAAATACTAAGCCTTTTTTCAATAACTGCCATTAGCAGATTAATCCGATTATAATCCGTTCCTGCTGTTGTTCTCCGGGGCAGGTTAAAATATGTTTTACAAACCAATGCTTGTACTTCCACAAGAATCGGTCTTGTTCCTTCCATTGCACAAGAAACAGCAGAGCCTGCCTCCCCTTTCGGCATGCCATCAAGCATATATTGGGAAGGATTTTGCACTTCTACTAATCCACTCTGCCGCATTTCAAATACGCCAATCTCATTTGTAGAACCAAAACGGTTCTTAACTGCCCTTAAGATACGATAAGAGGCACTGTTATCCCCTTCGAAATAAAGTACTGTATCCACCATGTGCTCTAATACACGGGGACCTGCCACCATGCCTTCTTTTGTTACATGTCCAACAATAAAAATAGAAATATTATTTTGCTTTGCCAAACGCAGCAATGTTCCTGTTGTTTCCCTAACCTGACTTACACTTCCTGGTGCAGCACCAATTTCCTCTTTGTACATCGTCTGAATAGAATCAATAATTACAACCTCAGGTTTCAAAGCAAGAATCTGTTCTTCCACCAAATCCAGACTAGTTTCACTAAGTAACAGTAACTCTCCTCCAAATCTTCCCAAACGCTCCGCTCGCATTTTGATTTGTTTTAGAGATTCTTCTCCTGAAATATATAAAATTTTCCTGCTGTATCCTACCATGTTTTTACACATTTGCAATAGTAGTGTGGATTTTCCAATTCCTGGATCTCCCCCTACTAAAACAAGAGAACCTACTACAATTCCACCACCTAACACTCGATCTAATTCAGTAAGTCCGCTTGTCATTCTTTCTTCTTCGTTGGTAACTACCTCTGAAAGTCTTGATGGTTTTCTCTGTTTTCCCTGCGCTGCCTGTTTCATTTTTACAGAAGAATTCTTTGTAATCACAGGTTCTTCTGTAAAGACATTCCACTGTTTACATCCAGGACACTGTCCCAGCCATTTAGCAGATTCAAACCCACATTCCTTGCAGAAATAGACTGTCTTTGCTTTTGCCATCGTCCTATATTATTTCTACCTTCAGCTCTACTGCCTGCCCTTCATTTAGCTCTACACTTAAATTTAATTTGCCACTCATATTTGTTTTCACAACACTGCTTTCATTCTTGTCAATAGTTACTTTATATTCTTTCTCTGGTTCTAATTCGAGAGTAATCTGTGCATCTTCTTTTCCCTCCACAGAAAAATTCATTCCTTTTTCTGTTACCTTCATATGGTTTACACTGGTTCCCGGAACCGATTCATACACGAACATTCCATTTTTCTCTAATTTTGTAATTTCAAAATATGTCTTAATTTTATATAAATCTCCTTCATATTTGAAATCAGCTAATTTTTTCTTTTCTTGTAATAGATAATTTCCAAAACTTAAAGTTCCATCTTTTTCCTTGCAAATTAATTTTTCTACTACTGGCATATCCTTTCCTCCTAAATGTTCTTATCAACTGTCATATTATCATTACAACATGTATTCCTTTTTCTAAACAGTATTTTACCTTTCTATTCAACCGTATGTTTACATTATATAATAATTTATATAAAAATGCTACCTTTTTATACAAAATCACATGATTTTTTTGTAACAGTCCGTCCACAGAGAAATAATTGTGCAAAATGCACGTGACTGCTCACACTCTGGGATACTTTGTACTATCATTTCTATATGGCACATACCATCAACAAAGCATTTGTCAACCAATAGATATATTTTTTAGTAAAAATGCATATTCTAGCAGATGATAAATTGGCATGGTTGAACTATTACAATTTTTTGAAAAGTTGTACAATCTGCACATAGGAACTTATTTTAAAATTCAATGATTGCTTTCACTTTTGTTAATAGTTTGCTTTTTAGAAACTCTCTTTTTCTTAAATATAATTTCTTTTTCTTTCTCTTCTCCCTCTTTTATTTTTCCGCGTTTCATCCGGACATCTACAGATATGCTGCTTCCATTTTCTACTTCTCCATTTAAAATGGATTCTGCTAATTTATCTTCTATCTGTGTCTGAATGGCTCTTCTTAATGGTCTTGCTCCATAAGTCGGGTCATAATTTTTCTCTACAAGATAATCGAGCATTGCATCTGTTGGAGAAAGTGTTAGATTCATCTGTGTTTTTGCACGTGTCTGAAGATTTGCAAATAGTATCCTAACAATTTCTTTTGTATCCTCTTTTGCCAGAGAATGGAATACGATTTGTTCATCAATACGATTCAAAAATTCCGGTTTAAACAAACGCTTTACTTCTTCCATAACACTTGATTTCATGTTCTTATAATCCTCTTTTGTATCCTGGACAGAAGCAAATCCTAATGTTTTTGGAGCTATAATCCTCTGCGCCCCTGCATTAGATGTCATAATGATAATTGTATTTTTAAAGCTTACCTTTCTTCCCTGAGCATCTGTAATATGCCCATCATCCAGTACTTGTAATAAAATATTGAATACATCTCCGTGGGCTTTTTCAATCTCATCAAACAAAATTACAGAATACGGATTACGTCTTACCTTTTCGCTTAATTGTCCACCTTCCTCATATCCTACATATCCTGGGGGAGAACCTATTAATTTAGAAACGCTGTGCTTCTCCATATATTCTGACATATCTACCCTAATAATAGATTTTTCTGTTCCAAATATTGCTTCTGCTAAAGCCTTTGACAATTCTGTTTTTCCAACTCCGGTTGGTCCTAAAAACAGGAAAGATCCTATTGGCCTGTTTGGATCCTTCAAACCGACTCTTCCTCTTCGGATTGCCTTTGAAACTGCTGTAACTGCTTCATCCTGCCCAACTACACGTTCATGAAGAATTTTTTCTAATTTTTTCAAACGTTCTGTTTCCTCTTCTGCCAGCTTTTTCACTGGAATCTTTGTCTGCATTGCCACTACATCCGCAATCTCTTCTGTTCCAATTACAATGTTATTCTCCTCCCTCTCTTCCTTCTGCTTTTCCTTTTCTTTTTCTATCTTATTTTTTAATACAACTTGTTGCTTTCTAATTGCCTTTGCCTGCTCTATATCCCCTGCAACAATGGCATCTTCTTTTGCCTGTTCTAACTCTCTGTATTTTTCTTCCTGCTTTTTCCATACAGTATTACTATGATACATACCTAATTTTGCTTTTGAAGCCGCCTCATCCATTAAATCAATTGCTTTATCCGGCAGAAACCTGTCATTAATATATCTTGCAGACATTTTTACTGCTGCGATTACAGCTTCATCACTAATCTTAATTCCATGATGCTTTTCATAATTCGGACGCAGTCCCTTTAAAATTGCAATGCTTTCTTCTTCGTTTGGTTCTTCTACTGCAATTGGCTGAAAACGCCGCTCTAATGCCGCATCCTTTTCAATATATTTTCTATATTCTTCTCTCGTAGTCGCACCAATAATCTGCATTTCTCCACGTGCCAGGGCAGGTTTTAAAATATTAGATGCATCAATGGCACCTTCTGCTCCACCAGCACCGATAATAGTATGCAGTTCGTCGATAAATAACAATACATTTCCATCACTGATTACTTCGTTAATTACTCTTTTTATCCTTTCTTCAAATTCTCCACGGTACTTTGAACCTGCTACCATTCCCGACAAATCCAGTACAAGTACTCTCTTATCTGCAATCACATCAGGTACTTCTTCTTCAATAATTCTCTGTGCAAGTCCTTCTACAATGGCACTTTTACCAACACCTGGTTCTCCTATAAGACATGGATTATTTTTTGTTCGTCTTGATAATATCTGAATTAACCTTCCTATTTCTGCATCTCTTCCAATCACAGGGTCTAACCTTCCTTCTTTCGCATACGCTGTCAAATCCCTGCTATATTGTGCTAACATGGAATTATTGAGATGATTTTTCCCTTTGCCTTTTGCCATCATATATTCATTTTTGGCAACATTAATGTCCATTCCATTTGCAGTTAATGTTTCTACAAATATTTTCTGAAGATTTACCCCCATTGTATTCAAAAGCCTGACAGCCACACAGTCATTTTCTTTTAAAAGTGCTGTCAGAATATGTTCTGTTCCTACTTGTGAAGAATGATAACGCTGGGCCTCTAATTTACTATTTTCCAAAATACTTTGTGCACGCATTGTAAACTCACTTGGTTTTGTTGCCACCGCACCTTCCACCTTAATGAGTTCTTGTATCAGTTGTATTACTTTATTTTCATCTACTTTATTTTCCAACAGTACTGTTCCTGCCACCCCGGTTACATTAATCAACCCAAGTAATAAATGTTCTGTTCCAATATAATCATGTCCTAATTCCCTAGAAAGTGACTTTGCACGCACTACAACCTCTTTTGCACTTTCTGTAAATTTATCAAATATCAATTTTTTATTCCTCCTGTTTTTATTTCACTCCATAATAATCATATATTTCATCTACAAGAATATGCACTTCATCCCTTGTAATATCACGACAGATTGCTTTTGCTATATTTACTCTCATTTCCTCTAGCAATTCCATTCTTGCTTTATCCCGATCCACTTCCACAGCAATGACAGCACCATGCCGGCGGTCTAACTTCAGATATCCTTCCTGCTTCAAAATAGAATATGCCTTATTGACTGTGTGCATATTAATACCAACTGTATCTGCTAAATCACGCACAGATGGTAAATTGTCACCCTCCTTAATCTCAGAAGTGGCAATTCCAATAATGATTTGATTGCGAAGCTGCATATAAATTGCTTCATCACTATTAAAATCTATTGAGATTAACATTTCCTTCACCTCCGTAAGGATTATTTCATTATATATGTTATACAGATACTATAACAATTCCATACCAAAAATGCAATAAAAAAATATTAACTCTCATCAGCTGCCAATTAAAAAACAACAAACAATATGCTTTTGCCCTAAATTCATTCCCTGCAGCCTGCACACCTCATGAGCTTGGAACAAATCCCCACAAATTGTAACACACATCTTGTAACAAGAAATTTTCAAACACACTCTAAGAAAATGAATTTTTGATATGCACGAAAAGCAGAGGGCAAGGCATACTTTTCCCTGATTTCTTCTTTATCTGCCCAAACAATTTTCTTTAATCCCCTATATTGATTTCCATTTTTTCCCTCTTTGTCAGAAACCTTAACTGCATAACCTAACATATGCCATTCCTTATGTGTAAAAATATGTTTTGCCTCTCCTAACTGCTGTATTTTTACAACCGGAAGATCCAACTGCCGCAAGAACTCCCATACTTGCTTCTCTTCATATTTTCCTTCTATATTAGGCAATTCCCATAAACCAGCCAATAATCCTCCTCTGCTTCTCTGATGAAGTATATACTGATTTTGATATTCTATCAAAAATACTGTCCTTTCTTCAATAATACGCGCCTTTTTCTTTGCCTTTACAGGAAGTTCCATAACAATATCTTTTTTATATGCCTGACAATATTTTTGAACTGGACATTTGCTGCATAATGGTGTTCCATTTGGAAGACATACAATTGCTCCTAATTCCATCAATGCTTGATTAAATGCCCCTGGATGCCCTTTTGGCATAATTTGAGTTAATGATGTTTCCAATTCTTTCTTTACAGACACTTTAGAAACATCATCATAACTGGCCGCCAAACGTTTTGTTACACGCAGCACATTTCCATCTACTGCTGGCACAGGTATCCCATAGGCAATAGAGGCAATGGCACCAGCTGTATATGTACCTATTCCCTTCAATCGTAGTAATTCTTCATAGTCTGCCGGAAGTTTTCCCTGATGCTGCTCCATAATCTGAACAGCGGCCTTTTGCATATTTTTCACACGATTATAATATCCTAATCCTTCCCATAACTTTAATAACTTACCTTCTTCTGCTTTTGCTAATGCCTGCACATCCGGCAGTTCCTCTATAAAACGCAAAAAATACTCTTTTACTGCTTCTACTCTTGTTTGTTGCAGCATAATCTCTGATACCCATGTATAATAAGGATTTTTCTGTTCTCTCCAAGGAAGCACCCTTGCATTTTCTTGAAACCATCGCAGCAAATCTTCTACAATGATACTATAGTCATATTTCATTATTTGTACCAAGCCTATCAAGCACAAGCCTGCTTGTATTTGATAGATGCAAACACAAAGGATGAAAGAGATGTGTTTGCATTTTTTCTCTTTCTTCTATTTTTCTTTCATCCTCATTTTTATTACTATTTATTCAATGTTCCTATCTATCTTCTTATGCTTTTGTTATACTATACTACTTTTATTGTAATAATACAAATGTTTTTGTTTTCCATAAAATTTATATTCTGCCGTTCCTTCGGAATCTGCAAAATATTTTTTGAGCAATGAATTTTCAAACACGCTCTAAATAACAAATCAAAAAACAAACACAGGCTTCTTTTTCACAAACAAGAAACCTGTGTTATTGTTATCCTTTTATTTTCAGTTATTTAAAACATTGCCTTTCCAATATCCGCTATCAGAAATTTTAACTTTTTTATATTTAATTGTTAATCAGCTTATCATCTTCATTATTCCAACTATACAATTTACGGATTTCTTCTCCGACTTTTTCTGCTGGATGTTCAGCAGCTAATTTTCTCATAGCTTTGAAGTGAACCTGACGTCCTGCACCAGACATATCTAATAAGAAGTCTTTTGCGAAAGTACCATCCTGGATATCTGAAAGAATCTTTTTCATTGCCTTCTTAGTATCTTCTGTAATAATCTTAGGTCCTGTAATATAATCACCATATTCTGCTGTATTAGAGATAGAGTATCTCATTCCTGCAAAACCTGATTGATAGATTAAATCTACGATTAATTTCATTTCATGGATACATTCAAAATAAGCATTTCTTGGATCATATCCAGCTTCTACTAATGTTTCAAAACCTGCCTGCATTAATGCACAAACACCGCCGCAAAGTACTGCCTGTTCTCCAAAAAGGTCTGTTTCTGTTTCTGTTCTGAATGTTGTTTCAAGAACTCCTGCTCTTGCTCCACCAATTGCCAAAGCATATGCCAAAGCTGTCTCTAATGCTTTTCCTGTAGCATCTTGTTCAACAGCCACTAAACAAGGAACACCTTTTCCTTCCTGATATTCGCTGCGTACTGTATGTCCTGGTCCTTTAGGAGCAATCATTGTTACATCCACATCCTTAGGCGGCACGATACATCCAAAATGAATATTAAAACCATGTGCGAACATTAACATATTTCCTGCTTCTAAGTTTGGTTCAATCTCACTCTTATACAAATCTGCTTGTTTTTCATCATTGATAAGAATCATAATAATATCCGCTTTTTTTGCAGCTTCTGCGGCTGTATATACCTCAAATCCCTGAGCCTCTGCTTTTGCCCATGATTTACTTCCCTCATAAAGTCCGATGATTACGTTACATCCTGATTCTTTTGCATTAAGAGCATGTGCATGTCCCTGACTGCCATAACCGATAACCGCAATTGTTTTTCCTTCTAATGCTGCAAGGTTACAATCTTCTTGATAATAAATCTTTGCCATTTTCTTTTTCCTCCTAAAAATAAATTATGTAAATGTCAATTCCTGTATACCATAGAATCAGCATTCGCTTTTAATGATTATCTATGCTGTCGGTCTTTTTCTATCTTCCTCTTGAAAGCCCTGTAATACCTGTTCTTACAAGCTGAAGAATTTCAAAACCGTCTAACAACTCAATAAATGCATTGATTTTTGACTGATTTCCTGTCAACTCAATCATCAGTGATTCCTTTGCTACATCTACAATATTTGCACGGAAAATATCTGCCACTGCAATAATTCCCTGCCGTTGTGATGCATCAGCTTTCACTTTTACTAAAATCAATTCTCTGCAAACAGATGCTCCGTCTGCTAATTCTTTAATCTCAATGACATCTTCTAATTTATTTAACTGTTTTTCAATCTGCTCTAAGGTTAGTTCTTCTCCTGTCACAGCCACTGTCATTCTAGAGATTGCCGGATTATGTGTTTCACCCACACTAAGACTGTCGATATTATATCCCCGTCTGCTAAACATACCTGCCACACGGCTTAGTACGCCTGATGTATTTTCTACTAAAATTGATAATACCATTCTTCTCATAGCGTTTGCTCCTTCCAAAGACTTTTTACGCTAGTTTTTATTCTAGCAATTTGGTGATACTTTGTCAAGAATTTAATTATTGAGTTTCTGTGTTAAATAAAAAATACTGAACCATTTATCTGTACATACCCCATCATATCAGCAGCAGCACTCCTGCATTTCGTATTAGCCCTGTTTTTAGATATCCATTTTTTACCACAATCTTCCTTCTGGCAATCCATCCCTTTTTTGAGAGATTGGCAAATACACCAATCTGTTCCCTTGCATTCCCTGATAACAATTTCTCGTCTTGATAAATTTGTAATAATTCTTCTGCCTGCTTTTGATTCTCTAATAATGTCTGCTTTTGTTTTTGTATAGAATGAAGCCTTGTTTTCACATAAGACGCAAAATTTTGTGCCCCCACTTCATTCTTTCCATGCTGCCTGTATAGAAGCGTTTTTTCTGGAAGATACCCTATTTTTCCCATAGAAGCTGCCAAAAGGCCAACCCACCAATCATGATATCTTGCAGTTTCAGGAATTGTATGCAGCAGTTTCACTGCCGCCTGATTAAACATCATTGTACATCCAATCAGCTTATTCTCCATTAGAAGATGAGACAAATCCGTTTTCGTTGTATCCAGTGCAGAAATTTTATGGAAAGATGGTGCAATTTCTTCTAAATTTTCATTCACTACTTTGGCATCTGTAAAAACTACAACAGGAATTTCTGTTTGCCCCTGCTCAGTTTCTTTTATTTTCTCTAATGTATGAAAAATTTTATCAGCTAACCATACATCATCCTGATCCGCAAACATAACATAATCTCCTATCGCTCTGCCTGCACCTTCTAAAAAATTTCGCACCACACCTAAATTCTGCTGATTCTGATGCAATGTAATACGATCTGGATATTTCTGAACATACTTATTTACAATAGAAATTGTTTCATCTGTAGAACCATCATCACATATTTCTAATGTCCAGTTGGGATATGTGTTATTTATAATTGAGTCCAATTGTTCTTCTATATAAGCAGCACCATTGTAAGCTGCCATAATGATACTTACCTGTTCCATTTCTTCCTCCAGCAGTGCCTGTACTATAAATTCAAGTGCGAGCCGTCAACAGCCCTTTCTCACTCCCAATACTCTTTATTCATGCTCCACTTTTTTACCAATTTTTTAGGAAGTTTATCATAATGATACCCGAATCGATATCCTAAATATTTAAATGCACTTTCCATAATCAAACTTGGTATTAAATATACTTTATGGTTATGTTTTAAGTATCCTGCAGTCTTTTTTACAAGGCGAATACCTTCGCTTTCTGACTTAATCCCCTCAAACACTTCTCTATACTGTTTTTGAGATACCGCAAGGTCAAAATTTCTCGAAAACTGTTGCTTCCATGTATAATGATGGGAATGTATCACTTTTGCTTTTGCCGCATAAGCAATACTGTAACCTGCCTGGATGATTTTAGATGCCATTATCATGTCCTCGTTAAAAATAGTTTTTTTCACAAACCCTCCAAGCTCCTCATAGACAGATTTTCTGTACATTGCACATGCATTAGAACAAAAATAGGTCTTAATACCAAGCCGCTCTATATCCTCTTTCGATTTTACCGACGATTCTTCAGGATAGTTAAAAGAACGAGTATAGGATTCTATGATATCTGCCCCTTTTCTTGGCATCTGCCTCGCATATGCAGCCGCCACATTCGTTTTCTCCATTGTTTCTAATAATCGTTCAATCAATTGTTTATCATGAGGAATAGCATCCTGTGTCATAAAAAGCATAAATTCTGCATCAGATAATGCTGCACCATAATTTCTTGTTCCACCATGGTCGAATTCTGTTTTTTCAATATGAATAATGCTTAAATTTTCCAATTTACAATATTTTGCTACAAGTTTTTCTGCATCTTTATCATGATCTGTACGAGTGTTCAGCAAAATAATCTGATGTGGTTTTATGGTCTGTTTCTGCAAACGTTCTATTATCAGGTCAAAAGTTTCATCAGGTTTATAAGTGGGAACAATAACATCTACAGTTCCTTTTGGCCTTTTTATGACATGTTCTGGTTCCATGTCCTCCCGCTCTTTTTTTGCCACATCTTCCTTGTCCTGCTCTGGTATCTTATTATCCATACCGTTTTCGTCCTGCTTTTCCATCCTATTCTGCATATTTTACACCAAACCTATCAAGCCAGGTACAAAAAACCACTTGTATTTGATAGGCACAAACACACATGATGAAAATATGTGTTTGCATCCTTTTCCTTTCTTCTATTTTTCTTTCACCTTTATATTTCTTGTAATAATCTCTGTACTAGTTTCACTGCCTCCTGGGCATCCTTAGAATACCCATCTGCTCCAATTTCATCTGCAAAACTTTGGGTAATGACTGCGCCTCCAATCATAACCTGTACTTTTAGTCCTTCTTCTTTTACTAATTCCACCACTTTTTTCATTTCCATCATTGTAGTAGTCATAAGTGCTGATAATGCAATAATTTCTGCATTTTCTTTCCGGGCTGCTGCAATAATTTCTTCTGCTGGCACATCTTTTCCCAAATCAATGACTTTGTAGCCATAATTTTTCAGCATCAGTGCCACTAGATTCTTTCCGATGTCGTGGATATCCCCTTCTACTGTCGCAATGACAATGGTTGCTTTTTCTTCACCACCGCCTTCTTGTCCTAACATCGGTTCTAAATAATCAATTGCTGTTTTCATTGTTTCCGCACTGCTGATTAACTGTGGAAGGAAATATTTCCCGCAGTCAAAATATTCTCCTACTTTATTAATAGCAGGAATCAGCATAGTATCTATTATTTCTCCCGGCTTTATTCCTTTTTGTAAAATTTCTTCTACAAGCGATAGGATTTGTTTTCTGTTTCCCTTTATAACAGCTTCATAAACCGGATAATCCTGTTCATTCTTTTCCGATTTTATATCCTTTACAGCAGCATCACTTTTCTTTGCAGCCACATCCACTTCACCACTTACCACTGTAACAGGGCGTTCTGTAACACGGTTAATATATCTTAAATCTGCTCCTTCTTTATTTAATAATAAATCAGAAGCAAACGCAATATTCATAAGCAAATCCTGAGATGGATTGGCAATTGCCATTGTGAGTCCTTCTTTAATGGCAAAAGCTAAAAATGTACTATTCACAAATGGCCTTGCAGGTAATCCAAATGAAATATTTGACAATCCGCATGCTGTTGCCAGCCCTAAATCTTCTTTGCAATATCGAATGGTTTCCATTGTTTCAATAGAGGCACGTTGATTGGCACCCACTGTATTTACCAGTCCATCCACTACAATATCCTCATTTGTCAGTCCAAAAGAGTGAGCACGATCTAAAATTTTATGAATAATTTCTTTTTTCTCCTCTAAACTTTTTGGCAGACCTTCATCTGATAATGGAAGCAGAATGAACATCGCACCATATTTTTTTGCAATCGGTATGAGTTTCTCAAACTTCTCACTTTCTAAAGAAATAGAGTTAATCAATGCTCTTCCTGGATAAATACGGAGTGCTGCTTCTAACACGCTTACATGACTGGAATCTAAACTTAATGGAATATTATACATAGAGGTTAACTCATAAACACATTTTAACATCATTTCTTTTTCATCAATGCCATTCATTCCCATGTTAACATCCAAGATAGAAGCACCACAGTCAATCTGTTCTTCGGCAAACTCATTGACCATATCCAGATTGCCTTCCCTCAATTGGGCCTGCAATGCTTTTTTTCCTGTTGGATTGATACGTTCGCCAATAATTTTAAATGCACCTTCTAATGGGATATCCAATGTCATTCTTTCTGTAGTCAGTACCCTGTACCCTTTTTCTTCTATTTTTTCAGGAACGATTTTTATCACTTTATCCACAAGTTTTCCAATATGTTCCGGTGTTGTTCCACAACACCCGCCAACAATACCCACACCTGCATTTACAAGTAACATCATTTCTTTGGCAAAAGTATCTGCATCCATATCATAAACTGTTTTCCCATCTTGTAATTTGGGCAGCCCTGCATTTGGTTTCGCAATCATTGGTACATTGGCATACATTTTCATTTTTTCAATGACTTCTACCATCTTATCAGGTCCTGTTGAACAGTTTACACCAACTGCATCTGCCCCCATGCTTTCCATTACAATCATCGCGGTGGCAGGGTCAGTCCCATAGAGTGTTCTTCCATCTTCATTAAAAGTCAGAGTAGCCATAATTGGCAGCTCGCATGTTTCTTTAATAGCAAGTACCGCCGCGCGGCACTCCTGAAGGCTCATCATGGTTTCTACCACAAATAAGTCTACACCCGCTTCTACTAAATATTGTACCTGTTCTTTATAAATGTCTACCAGTTCCTCAAAATGAAGAATTCCCATTGGATAAAGAGACTGTCCTGTCATGGTAAGATCTCCGGCAATATAGACAGGATGATCTGCATCACTTTCTTTAATGGCTTCTTTTGAGATTTTCACCAAATCATAGTTCATCTGTTTTATATGTTCTGCTAAACCATATTCCTCTAATTTGATTCTGTTTGCTGTAAAAGTAGGTGCATATAAAATATCCGTTCCTGCTGCAATATACTCTTTCTGCAATTTTTTCATAATCTCTCTATGCTCTAAAATCCACTGCTCAGGACATACTCCTGTTGGCATGCCCTGACTTTGTAAATTGGAGCCTGTAGCACCATCTAATACAACTATTTTCTTCTCCGTAAGTGTTCTAAACTGTTTTCTATCCATCTGTAAGCTATGCCTCCTAATCTTTTATACTTCCCAATTCAGCCATTGCCATATATGGCATATACAATTTTCTCTCAATCTGTTAAGTTAGAAACTATTCATTCAAAATTCAATGCTCTGACTTGTCTAAACTCGCCACATTATCAAGTTATTTACTAACTTCCTAACAGTTGATTCTTTCCAAACTGTGTTGATTTGATAATGCTTAAACTCCAATAATTCCAATTCTTCAAATACTGATAGCTTATTTTCAACAAACATCAGAAAGAACCTGACACTTTCTTACTTAATCACTATTTTATCCATTAGGCTTACTCTGTTAAATGGCAGCATAAAGTAATATCCATCTGCAAATGATGACAATTTTTCAATAATTTCATTTGCAATTTCTGCACCTGTCCACTCTGCTTCTTCTTTGGTCATATCAGGAGAATAGCGGTTTACAATTTCATCAGGCACATAAATTCCTGTCATCTCATTTTTTATAAAGTTAGCATTGCGGTAACTTACCAATGGCATAATTCCACATAAAATTTTTGTATCCAGACGTTCTTTCATTTGGCAGATTCGGTCTATATCCTGTTGTGCATAAATTGGCTGTGTCAGAAAATAACTGGCACCTGCATCTATCTTCTCCTGCATTCTCGCAATCACTTTATCTAATTTTCCTCTTCCATAATTCAACGCTCCGCCGTAATAAATCGGGTCATCTGCAAAATGTTCTTCATTCATTTCCTTTACAAAATGCATCAGACGGATAGAATGATAATCAAATACACCTGTTGTCACATTACGGCTTACGCTTGGTACCGGATCTCCTGTTACAATTAATAGATTTCTGATTTTGTGAATGTATGCCCCTAAAATGCCAGAACGCATGGCAATCATATTTTTATCACGACAGCAGACATGAGGCATAACTGGCATACCTGTTTCATTTGCAATCTTCACACTCATTAAAATAGAGTCCACACGACTTCTTCCCATAGGTGAATCTGCTATTGTTATAATATCCACTCCGGACTTTTTCAAGTGCAGCGCACATTCCATTACTTTTTCATAATTGGCATCATAAGGAGGGTCTATTTCCACTGCCACTACTTTTTTGCCAGAAGAAAATTTTTCATAAAATTGATTTTTTTTCTTTGGTCTTTTCTCTATTTGCGTTTCACCTTGCTCCGTCTCCAATTTTCTCTCTTCTAACACAACTGGTGAAAAATCAATTTTATCCCTTAAAAGAGAAATATATTCTGGTGTAGTACCACAACATCCTCCTAAAATTGCCGCACCAAGCCCTGCAATCTCTTTCATATTTTCTGCAAAATATTCTGCATTATCCAAAAATACCATACGATTCTGAAACTGCTCCGGATATCCCGCATTTGGGACTGCCATAAAATATTTTTTTGTAAATAAATCCTGCATATCCTGTACAATCTGATACATATGGCCGGAACCAATTCCACAGTTCAGTCCAAAAGCATCAATTTCATCAATCTCTGCCAATTCCTCTAACAACCTTCTAATACTCATGCCTGCCTGAGTATAGCCATTCTTGTTCGAACACAGATTTGTAATAATAAATACTTCTTTATCCTTTTCACGAATATAGCTAACCAGTTTTTTTATGTAGTACAGACTTGAAAAAGTTTCAAATAATATCACAGAAAGTTGTTCTTCTATATAAATATCACAGATTCTTTTGTATTCTGCTAAAATTTCTTCCTCTGTCTGCTCTCCTTTTTCTGGTATAGGACCAACATCACCTGCAATAAAAACATCCTGCTCTTTATTCTTCCTTGTCTCTACAGCTTTCTTTGCGATTTTAATTCCATTGCGGATACATTTCTCTACCTTCTCCTGTTCTAAGTTTAAACTTGCATGGTTTGCAGCAAAAGTATTCGTAATAATTAAGTTCGCCCCCGATTCTATGTATTCACTATGAATCTCTTCAATCGCATCTGCTTTTTCAATATTAGCATATTCTGAAACAGCACCATCATTTTTTTCCCTCTGGGCATAATAAGTTCCCATAGCACCATCAGCCAGAATTTTTCGTGTTTTTAAATATTCTCTAATGTTCATGATTTATTCTCCAATTTATTTTGAATCTCTGTTTTATCTTGTTATACTAACATTTATCTGCACAAGCAGCGCCCCTGCCCTGCATGCCTTCAGTAAAGCAAACTGTTTACATTCCATTTGGCAACTGCCGCAAGGGTCAAATATCCCATAGTTTACTGCACAGACACGTTTGATGCCTGCTGGCTTGTGCAGTATTTGGCTGCAAAATAGAAATCCTTTACATTCCACTTATACAATATCTAATTCTAACACATATCCTTACATTCTGACAACAAAAAAATCCCTGAGGTTCTGACACATAATATCCTGTTACAGTTTGGTACAGCCAAGACAGTATCCATTTAATATTGCATAAATAACTATACTTCATTTGCCAACCATTTTATTTTTTCTCAATTATATTAATGGCATATCCATACTTTTCTAATCGTTTTCTAATGTTTTTTTAATGTGATTTTAACTTGACGCATTCACAAATATAAAATAAAATAATACATGAAAAAAGAATTTTTTACACCTTTTCAAAAAAATAAAAATGGAGGATCAAAATATGGGAATTTTAACAAGATTTAAAGACATCATGTCTTCAAATGTGAACGCTTTGCTTGATAAGATGGAGGATCCTGAAAAAATGATTGATCAATGTCTTCGAAACTTAAATTCGGACTTATCTAAAGTAAAATCCGAAACTGCTTCTATTATGGCAGAAGAACAACGTGCAAAACGTACACTGGATGAATGTAACGATGAAATCAATAAAATGCAGCAGTTTGCAATAAAAGCCTTAGAACAAAACAATGAAACGGATGCCAAACGTTTCTTAGAAAAAAAAGCAACCCTTACCAGCAAACAGAGCGGTCTGCAGGAAGCCTATAATATTGCTCATACAAATGCAGAAAATATGCGTGCCATGCATGATAAACTGGTAAGGGATATTAGCGAATTGGAATCACGGAAAGATATGATCAAAGGAAAAATGGCTGTTGCAAAAACACAGGAACGTATCAACAAAGTAACGGCTGGTGTTGGAAATGCCAACAATTCCATGGCTGCCTTTGACCGTATGGAAGCAAAAGCAAATGCTGCACTTGATAAAGCCAATGCAATGGCAGAACTAAACGCCGGAGAAGACAGTATTGATGACTTAACTGCAAAATATTCTGCTTCTGCACCATCTGCCATTGATGATGAACTAGCTGCTTTAAAAGCAAGCTTGGAAAAATAACATACAATATCATAATCAGGAATATGCAAGCTTGGAAAAACAACATAGAATATTATAATCGAAAATATATATCATTAACAAAATATCATACATCTGGCTGTAGCCATTTTTGCTACAGCCTTTTCACATAATATATACCTGTATACTGGTATATTTATATTCAACAAAATATAATCTGAGTGCTCTAGAACATGTTTGAAAATGAAAAGTTGTACAAAAAATACCAAAATTTTTCAATAATGGAATGTGAAGCATAGAAAATCCCCGATTACTGTAAGAAACCAGGTTAGATTTTTACATAATTTATGCAGTTTTTTGGCATATTGACGAATGGCAGGCAATTTTTGGGGATTCGTTCCAAATTTATGAGGTACAGTGAGCTGCGCTGAGACTTAGGATAATGTTCTTAAAGAAATAGACAAGCTGAATTTCTAATTACTTATTGTTTGTTATACTGAAATGAGAAAGGAGTCTTTTCATGGTTCTTCAACATAAGTGCCCTAACTGTGGTGCTGATATGAATTTTAATGCCGAAACCGGCATGCTCTCCTGTGAAAGCTGTGGTACTGAAAAAGACATTGCTTCCATGCCATCACTATCACCCGATGATATCGACGAAAATTATGGTGATTATGAAGATTTTCAAGAAAATACCATATACAATACATTTGACGAAAATGATGCATCCAGAGAATATCTCTGCCAGAATTGTGGTGCTGCCTTAATTACTACTGAAGATACTGCTGCCACTACCTGTAGTTTTTGTGGTTCTCCGATGATTTTAGGAGACCGTTTAAGCGGGGAACTAGCACCTGCCAAAGTTATACCATTTAGAATTACAAAGGAACAAGCAACACAGGCTTTTAAAAAATGGTGCAAAAAAGGGCTGGTCACACCAAAAGGATTTATGAATGCAGACCGCATTAAAAGCATTACTGGTATCTATGTTCCTTTCTGGCTTTTTGATGTAAATGCCCAGGGTGATGTTTCTGCAACCTGTACCAAAGTCCATTCCTATACAATAGGTGATTACAAATATACAGAAACTTCCTACTATGATATATATAGAAAAATTGATGTAAACTATGTAAAAATACCTGCTGATGCTTCTGAAAAAATGGATGATAAGCTGATGGATAAATTAGAACCCTTTCACTACAATGACTTGGTAGATTTTAACACACCTTATCTTTCTGGCTATATTGCAGAAAAATATAACTATACAGATCATGATTTGTTTGACCGGATTAAAACAAGAGTTAATGGATATACTGATGCTTATGTCCGCAGTACAATTCACGGCTATTCTTCTGTCAATATCCGTCATAAAGATATTCAAACACGTCAGAGAAATGCTGACTATGTTTTATTTCCTGTGTGGACAATATGCTATGACTATGAAAATGCGGAACATAATTTTGCCATGAATGGGCAGACTGGAAAAATTGTAGGAAAGCCTCCCATTAGCAAAGTAAAGGTTGTGCTATGGTTCTTATTGTTCTTTGCTATAACTTTTGGTATTACAGTACTGATTAATATTTTATTGGGAGGTGGTTTCTAATGAAAGCAGAATATAAAAAATTGTCTTATTATTTCTTATCAGCATTTTTGATTCTGTCTATACTAATCGGAATCTGCATGCCATATTCAAAAACTGTTCTGGCAGCAGAATCACCTTCTAGTGAAGAAAACTCTTTTATTTATGATAAAGCAAAGAAACTTACAAAAGATGAGATTGTGCAGTTAAATGAGGAAATTGCTGCTGCCTCTGCACGCTCTGGTATCGATTTTTACATTTTAACTACACAAGACTTGAAAAACAAGAGTCTTATGCAATATATGGAAGATTTTGCTGATAAACATGCTTTTACTGACACAGCATTTCTCTGCATTAGTTTTGAACAACCACGCGGCTTTGAAATTCAAGGCTATGGTACTGCACAACATTACCTGACTTATGACAGAATCAACTCCATTTTCGATGTTATGCAAAATGATTTAAGTAATGGCAATTATTACACTGCATGCAGTACTTTTATCAGTAAAGCAGCAAACTATATGCTCACAGAACTTGCTGAAGATGAGAGTCCTAATGAGGATACCATTTATGATGATGACTATCAAAGTGCAATTAATTACAATACCAATAACCTGCTCATAACATTTCCGATGCAGATACTAATTTCATTCGTTGCCGCACTTATTCTTGTATTATTTTTGATATTCGATGCGGGCGGCAAGGTTACTACAACATCTTCCACTTACTTAGACGAAACACATTCCAGATTACTTGCAAAACGTGACCGCTATGTACGTACTTCTGTCACAAAGCATAAAATTAAAAAAAGCAGCAGCAGTCAACACCATGGCGGCAGAGGCACTTCTTCTCATGGCCGTTCTCACAGTGGCGGCGGTGGACGTCATTTCTAATGTGAATGTATGATTAAACTGCTGCAAATAAATATCAAAACACATAATATTTTTATATTATGTAACTGTTCCGTAGATGCTGTTTACAAAACACCAGAAAAATATACATATTTAATAAAATATTTATATTGACTAAGCTGTTTTGCTCATGATGCTATTACTGAATAGTTAGCATATTACATAAAAAAAGAAAGGATGAATACATATGGGATTATTTTCAGGACAATTAGCAAATGTAGTAGAGTGGAAGGAATTTCGTGAAGATATGATTTTCTGGAAATGGAGCAACAATGAAATTAAAAAGGGGAGTAAATTAATTATCCGTCCAGGACAGGATGCACTATTTTTATATAATGGTAAGATTGATGGTATTTTCACAGATGATGGAGAATATGATATTGAATCACAAATTATTCCTTTTCTATCTACCTTAAAAGGCTTTAAATTCGGTTTCAACAGTGGAATGCGTGCGGAAGTGTTATTCGTAAATACCAAAGAATTTCAAGTAAAATGGGGTACCAAAAATGCCATTAATATACCTACTCCTCAACTTCCAGGCGGCATGCCAATCCGTGCCAATGGCACATTTACTTTCAAAGTAAATGATTATGTAACTTTAATTGATAAAGTAGCAGGTGTAAAATCTTCTTATCTTGTGGAAGATGTAAAAACACGTATCTCTGCTATTTTAGATCAGCTTTTGATGAAATGGATTGTAAAAGAGGGAAAAGACATGTTTAACTTGATGGCAAATTCTTTTGACATCAGCAAAGGTATCCAATCTGACCTTGAAATGGAAATTTATAATTTAGGTCTTGGCATTACAAACTTTACCATTATGAGTTTTAACTATCCTGAGAATGTGCAGAAAATGATTAATAAATCAGCAGAACAGAGCATGATTGGAGATATGAACCGATATCAGCAGGTAGCTATGGTTGATGGTATGTCAAGCGGACGCATGGGTACTGCAGGCAGCACTGCTTCTGATATGGCTGGTATGATGATGGGTATGAATATGGCTAACCAGATGATGAATAACATGAATCAGATGAACCAGCAAAATATGATGAATCAACAGATGAACCAACAGAATATAAATCAGCAGCCTGTGAACCAACAGACATCCCCGGCAGGAAATGCAGGCGCAAAACCTAACTTCTGTCCGAACTGCGGACAGAAAACAGGTGACTCTAACTTCTGTCCAAACTGCGGGCAAAAATTAGTATAACATAGGTTCAGAAACAAAAAGCTGGAATTCTAAGAAAACTAAATGGGATATCAAAGTATGACACTCCCATTTAGTTTTCATTTTTCTCCCCTTTTCCATTTCTTTTTCATATATATCCCAAAATTTCTTCCCACAAAAGAGAGATGCTCCGTATTCTCCATGATAATATCTCCCAGAGCTTCACAAGCCCAAAACACTTTCTTTCCTACTTATATAGGAGAAACTTCCTGTAAGGGAAATCCACATCAAAAAAATGGTTGATACTCTTCCATATCCGGCACAAATGTATTATGGAAATATTCCAGAAAAATGCTTTTACATTCCTCTTTTGTACATATCTTGTAATACAATTTATTTTTATTTTCTCCTTCTGGAACTCCAATCTCCAGATGAATTTCACCATCTGTCAAAGTCGCCTGAACAAAAGAAACATTTTCAATTGGCTCTGATGCACTTAAGGTCACAAACTGCTCCGAATCATCCACCATGATATCTATAAATCTTTTAATTCGTTGTTCATTAACATTTTCTGTCTCATCATCCTGATTCATCAATTCAAACTTTACCTGCTTATTCTTATCCTTTGTACCAAAAATTTCCATTATCATTATCCTCCTAATTCAAATTTTATCTGTTACAGATTTCAGCAACTACCTATAATGCTTTTATTCTCTCAATTGCAGCTACTGTATTCTTGTATTTTGTTCCACCACGTTTTACCCATAATATATAAAGTACCCATTGCTCTCTTTAAAGCCCGCCAGCCTGAATGGGCATGAATTGTGGTATGTCCGGATGGGTACGCAAAATGAGGCAATGAATTTTCAAACACGCTCTAGAGATAAACCAATAAAATATCTAAAGTTAAGAAAGAACCAAACCTGAAATATTGTTAATTACTATGTTAATTCCTTATAGACCA
Source organism: uncultured Lachnospiraceae bacterium (assembly GCA_964422365.1). Classification (GTDB taxonomy): domain Bacteria; phylum Bacillota; class Clostridia; order Lachnospirales; family Lachnospiraceae; genus CAYRAV01. Next base: position 33,422 of record CAYRAV010000024.1, read on the forward strand.
AATCTCCAGAATTTAACTTACAAAAATCCTTTGTTTCTTCAAGTTGCATACTTATAATTACATTCTCACTAATAGAAAATGATAATTTTATATCTAAAACTTTAAATAGCAATTCTTCATTTTCTGTTTTTATTACTATATTATCCCCTATATTACACAATTTTGATATATCATTTTTAGTTATTTCAGTATTTCCTCCAACGATTACAAAACCCACATTAGGAATAGTTACTACATCACCTATTTTCATAATAAACTCCATATTGTCTTCTTACCTTTTTAGAATATCTAATTTATCTCTTACATCTCTAATCTTTATTCCTTGTTTTTTTAACCTCATTATTCTATCTTTTATTAAAGTCAGCCTTTCAGAAATTGTTAAATTTGGTGCAAATCTCCCAGCTCTAATACTGGCCTGTGCTTCATCTAATGCCAAATTATACAAATCCACTTTAATAGCACCATTAGAATCATAATACTGTGTTTGGAAATTAGTACTTTTTTTATGAATACTTTATCTTACAATGCTTTTATTCTCTCAATTGCGGCTACTGTATTCTCATAACTTCCAAATGCAGTCAGTCTGAAATATCCTTCTCCGCTAGGCCCGAATCCTGAACCTGGTGTTCCTACTACATTAGCTGTTTCTAATAGATAATCAAAGAATTCCCATGATGTCATTTTATCAGGAGTCTTTAACCAGATATATGGTGCATTCACACCGCCTGATACACTATATCCTGCTGATGCCAATCCTTCTTTGATTACTTTTGCATTATTCATGTAATATGCAACCTGCTCTTTTAATTGTGCTTTTCCTTCTTGAGAGTATACTGCTTCTCCTGCTTTTTGTACAATATAAGGTGCACCATTGTATTTTGTTCCATGACGTCTTGCCCATAATGTATGAAGCACTGTTCCATCACTGCTCTTTAATTCTTTTGGCACAACCGTAAATCCAAGTCTTACTCCGGTAAATCCTGCATTTTTAGAAAAGCTGCGAAGTTCAATGGCACATGTTTTCGCTCCTTCACACTCATAGATAGAATGTGCCACATCATCTTCTGAAATATATGCTTCATATGCTGCATCATAGATAATGACAGCACCAACCTTATTGGCATAATCTACCCATTCCTGCAGCTGTGCTTTTGTAACAGTTGCGCCTGTTGGGTTATTAGGGAAACATAAATAGATAAGATCTGGTGTTTCTTTTGGAAGCTGTGGTGCAAAATGATTCTCCTGTGTACATGGCATATAAATTACATCACTCCATGTTTCTGTTTTTGCATCATATTCACCAGTTCTTCCTGCCATTACATTTGTATCTACATAAACAGGATATACAGGGTCGCATACTGCAATCTTATTATCTAATCCGAAAATCTCCTGAATATTACCCGAATCACATTTTGCTCCATCACTGACAAAGATTTCATCTGCTGCAATGTCACAACCACGTGTTTTGTAATCATTCTCCGCAATTGCATTTCTCAAAAACTCATATCCTAAATCAGGTGCATATCCGTGAAAGGTTTCTGCTTTTGCCATTTCGTCTACAGCACCATGCAGGGCACTGATAATCGCTGGTGCCAAAGGCTGTGTTACATCTCCAATACCAAGACGGATAATAGATTTTTCAGGATTTGCAGCTGTATATGCTGCTACTTTCTTACCAATTGTGGAAAATAAATAACTTCCCGGTAACTTCAAATAATTTTCATTTACTTTAAACATGTTCATTCCTCCATATTTTTCTAAAAGTTTTTATATATTTCATGTATTTTCATTACATACATTTCTTGATATATTTGCATTTGTCTATCTGAAACGGTCTATAATCAACCGTATTATCAACTGTAACCTTTATATTTGTTTCACCCTTAATTTCTCTATACTATCACATCATACTGATGATCATGTATGCTGTTTCTACCATGTTAGTTCCACTGTCCATACTGACTTTCTGTATATAGCGGTGTGCCTCTTCTTCTGATAAATTGTTTCGCTCCATCAATAACTGTTTTGCGTTTAAAATAGCAGCCTTCTCTTCTTCTGTTCTTTGTCTTGGCTTTTTCTCCTTTTTTTTACGCCGTCTATAATTATACATCATCATATCCAGAGTACTTGTCAAATCATTTACCTTGATTGGCATGCCAAGACAGACAATATCCTGACTGGTGCAATTTTCTAATTTCGCAGGAGAAGCTGCCAGAAGCATCTCAAATCCCTTTGGAAGATAATCTCTTAACTCATTGTATTGCATATCCGCAAAACGATATCCACAAAGTACAATACCAGAATCTAATGTGTTTACCCTATTTACAACCTGTGCACCTGTAGAACAGGTTGCCAATACTTCATACCCTTGTCTTACTAACATAGCCTTTATTTTATTGGCATCCTCTATTCTTGGAAATGCTACAATGATACTTAACATACTTTTATTCCTGCCTTCCTACTATGCTTACATTTCTATTGGTATTCGGCAGGCTCAAATCTGATTCAGATATTTGCGGACTTCCCATTGTGTCACTTCTTCACAATAGCGGTTCCACTCCTGTTTTTTCGCATCTAAGTACCCTGATACAATGTGCTTACCTAACACATCCTGCAAAAAAGCATCTTTTTCAAATGCTATAATGGCATCCTCTAATGTGTTTGGAAAAACTTTCCCTGTCTCAGTCATGCTGCTGTCAAGTGCAGGTGCTTTGAGTTCTCTTTTGATTCCATCTAACCCTGCCGCCAGACATACTGCAAACACCAGATATGGATTAGAAGCACCATCCGGACTTCTAAGTTCTAAACGTGTTCCTTCATTCTTAAATGAAATCAAACGCAGCATTGCTTCTCTGTCCTTTGTAGAACAGGTTACTTTTCCTGGTGCATTAAATCCTGATACAAAACGCTTGTAAGAATTTACGATAGGATTATTAATCAATGCCATTCCTTCCATATGATTCATAATACCTGCCATAAACTGATAAGCTGTTTTACTGAATTTATCTGTTCGGGCTGTATCTGTAAACACATTCTTTCCATCCTTGTACAATGTAAATGTCAATCTCATACCAGAACCCTCTAAATCTTTTTTCGGTTTTGGCATAAAGGTGGCATGAAAGCCATGACGTTTTGCTACAGTACGCACAACCATTTTAAAGGTAATAATATTGTCTGCTGTCAAAAGTGCCTCTGCATTTTTAAACCGGATAATATGCTGGGCTGCTTCTCTTGCATGAAAAGAGGATTCTACTTCAAACCCCATTTCTTCTAAGAAAAGTACCATTTCCCTTCTTGCATTTTCTCCCTGGTCTACCGGTCCAATATCAAAATAGCTTCCCTTTTCCCTTGTATTTGTGGTGGAACCACCTTCCTCATCTGTATCAAATAAGAAAAATTCACATTCTGCTCCGATGTCCACAGAGTACCCTAATTCTTCTGCTTGTGAGAGTACATTTTTTAATACATTTCTTGTGTCACCTGCAAAAGGTTCTCCATCTTCTGTCAATACATTACAAATAAATCTTCCCACTTTTCCCTGCTGTGGACGCCATGGAAAAATTACAAAACTGTCTACTTCCGGCTCTAAATATAATTCTGCCATATCATGATTTGCAAAACCATCAATTGCAGCTCCATCAAATATGCATTGGTGTTCTAATATCTTCTCTAACTGACTTGTTGTCACTGCTATATTTTTTAATGTACCAAAAATATCTGCAAATTGAAGACGGATAAATTCCACATCTTCTTCTTCAACCACATCAAAAATATTTTCTTTGGTATAGCGATTCATCTTCTACCTCCTAATTTCTATTAAAAGTACCCTTTTTGCTTTAGCAAAAAACTAAATTCAGGTATACCCTAATGGGCATACCGCAATTCATGCCCATTGAGGCTGGCGGACTTCGTCCGATAAGGTATTCCGACATGCATATCATAACTTTCATTTATGGCGGTGCACTAAGGATGCATGAAGTTTTCGCAACAGTTCAGCCATGCAGAACTGTTACCCTATTTTGCTTTTCACTCACACTGATTATCATATCAATGTGAAAATGCTTTGTCAATTTTTATTTATGCAGACCGCATTTCACTTAGCTGCCAGTCAGCCATTTTATATCAATCCGTAATGTGCCAGAGCATATTGTATTCCATCTTCTTCTATAGACTTTGTTACAAATTTTACTTTGTGAAATAAATCCGGGCTGCTGTTTCCCATAGCAACACTAATGCCTACAAATTCTAACATAGACAGGTCATTAGGACTATCACCAATCGCCATAGTATATTCCAATGGTACTTTCAGATAATCCATTAGAAATTGTATTCCGCTTGCCTTAGAATAATTACTTGGAATCACTTCTACAAAATTTGTTCCACGGTCAATAAATGTTAAACTGTTTTTATATTTTTCCTCAAAACTGTAAAAATCGCTTTCTGGTGTGATCCACATAGAAAGCTTGTCAAAATTTATCTCTTTATCATCAAAAGATAAAATCCTGCCTACCACTTCCTGCCCAAAATAATCATGCAGCTTTGTAATATATGGGTTCATTACCTTCTTATCCGCATAAATATATGGTGTACCTTCTAAAATTGCATCAATCTTATATTTCCGCACATCTTCCATAATCTGCTTAGATAACCCTGTTCCGAAACTTTTTCGTAATAATTCCTGCCCATGATACTCTATATATGTTCCACATCCACAGACTACACCATCTACATTGATATCTAAAACCTTTTGTGACACTTCTGCTTTGCTTCTTCCTGTATTGATAAATACCTCATGTCCCTGTTTCCTTGCCTGGCATACTGCATCTATTGTTCCCTGTGTGATTACCCCAGTACGCTCATTTACAATAGTCCCATCAATATCTAAAAAAATTAAGTGTTTCTGCATATCTCTGTCTCCTTGCTTTTCTCCTGTCCTTTCTGCTGTTTGTTCCTTATAACCCTTTTCATTATACGGTATTTCAGTAAAATTTTCAATCAAGGATTGAGGCCTCTGCATCACTCCTAAAGCCTATTTTTAAGGATTATTGAATTCATTTATCAGGTCCAAACCTTAGATGCACAGATACAGATATCTGCCTAATCAGCATACACTATTATAACGTTTTCGAAATAGCCAGACTGAAATACTATATTTCTGGCATTTTCTACATAAATAAAGCTTCGTTAAAGTTTGAGACTATACTATTTAAAATGTATGACTGAACTATGCTCTTTACGAAGTGCTGTTTTTTGTATGTTCCTCATTCTTTATTTCCCAATGAATAAGGAATGTCAATGCTGCACGAACAGCTATAATAGCTGCAACAAGAGCAATTTCTGTAAACTCTCTTACAATAACCGTACGAAGAATCTCACTTCCCAGCTTAAATTCCAGTCCAAGTGCCATGCCTTGTGCCAGTTGCAGACGTACATCTGACTCTCTTTTTACATATTTTATTACTCCCTTTATTCCGGCTGCAATAATAATGAACACACCGATCAATTCAAATCCATGAATCGCAAGCCCGACACCAGAATACAAAAAACTTTCCAAATACTTTTCTATATGTTCCATTCCAAACCCTCCATTCATTCATACTTTATCATTTTTTTATAAAAATACAGAACTGTCAAATAGTATTATACTTGATAGCTTTTCCCTATACAAGGCTCTTTCATTGATAATTACTATAAAAATCACAGCAGTCCTTTGTAAGCTGACATTCAGCTCTTTGTGTATCATAGAACGCTTATGTTGTGTTTTTGCGTTTCAGAATTTTGTAATTTTCATAGTTCGAATCCCTGCCTTCTTAGGTGCGTCTGAAAATTACTTGCTATTTGTCAATATGCCAAAAAGTTAGATAAATTATGTAAAAATCCAACTTGTCTTCAAATAGGGATTTACTATGCTCCTATTTTATTATCGTGAACATTTTTGATATTTTTTGTATAATTTTTATTTTTCACACATATTCTATATGAAATATATTAATTATATATTAAATTTATAGTATGTTATTTTTACATTTACATATTATAAAAAATATGTTATAATTACATTTGCAATGTGTCAGTATTTAAAATACAAGGAGGAAGAGTACATGAAGAAATTGAGAATGGTTTTATCTTTACTAATGATAGGTGCGATGCTGCCTGCAACAACATCCATATCAGCACAAGCAGCAGAGGTTACAACTGCTAATGATGCGGCAACATATAGTTTTTACTATGGCAGCAAAGGCATTGTTAAATTTGATGGTTTTTCACTGAGAGATATCCCAAATATGTATGGTAACGCTGTAGTGCCATTAAACAAAGGAGATATTGTGTATTATGATAGCCAAAACTTGTATATGGGTAATGGTATGTTCTGGTATCCATGTAAATATACAGATAGCGAAAATAATGTCTATTATGGATATTTTCCTGTAAGATATGTAGAATCATAATAATTATTCTATCATAAAGAACTATATATGACTACATTGCAAGGAGTGTCATCTAATATAGAAGCGTTCTGTATAGATGATACTCCTTTTTACGAAAATCAGCCATGCTTTTCATATAATATGAAAAAGGAGTTATTCTATTCTAAAATTCAATTCTTGTAAGGAATTTTTACATTCCTGTAAATCCCCAGCTAAAATTTCTTTTCTTCCATCCAATCAAACAAACTAATCTGTCTATCCATCCAAGATATTTGCTTTGCCTGCTTTATCACATCTTCCTCTCTTTGATGTCCAATAAGAAATGGAGAATTTGAATCATGATTCTTTAAATTCTCTGCAACACATTTTCTATTATCATTTGCATAACAATATAAGCATCCATGACCACAGGTATTATACATTCCAATATCTGCTCCAAGAAGACAGCTGCACCCCTCTCTTGCTGATTTCATTTTGGGAACTTTCAATGTTCCATGAAGAGCCTTCTCAAATATCCCTTTTGTCATACATCCTTCTGCATCTACATGTTCCCGAATCAGTGATACATCCTCACAACACAGATGAATCTGCATTTTATATTCCCCTGCAATTTTCGAAAAAGCATCTATTAATTGCTCCTGTTCTATTACTGTTACTGCTTTTGCTGCTAGAAAGTTTCGTTTTGTCTTTTCATACAAATCAATAAAACTGACCACACATTGTTTTGTATATCCCTTAAGTTTTTCCGCCATTGCAGCAAAACTTTTTATATGATAATCTACCGAGTATTTTTCTGTGATAAATATTGGATCATATCTCCAGCTTATCCTATCGACTCCCACTTGTTCTGATAATCTCTGAAAATGATATATTACATCCTTTTTGTCTGGCACATAAGGTTCTATCTCTTTTTCGTATGGTGTAATTGTCACAAACCAAAAACTAAAAAAATCCGACAGCTCTTCTAGTCTTTCTAACATCGGCTCAGGATTCTTGGTACAAAATACAAGAACATCTACCACCTCTGGATTCAATTCGTATCTTGTAACCTGAGTTGGATAATAGGGATTACGGACCAGTACATAACCTTCTTTTATTCGATTGTAAAACCAGTTACTAAAGTAAGCTGGTATATCTGTCCTGCTTCCTGTATTTAAAATCAATGCTCAAATCAACTCCTATATCGCTGCTATTTAACGGCATCCTCAATTAAGGTATAGAACTATCTTTGCCAAGAAAAATTTCTATGTATTCATCATCTATGCATCATTATAGCATTGGTATATCAATTGAACAAGTATGATTTTTAGAATACAATATGTACTATATCTATCCAGAACTGTTACCATATTAAAAATAAGATTTTGACAATCTGTAGATATATATGTATAATAAATCACAAAAGTATAATAGAGATGGAGGGATAACAACGGAACATATGGTATGTGTTAATATTACAAGAGTGGATGGAATCGAAGAAGAGGTTGCAGTATATTTTCAATTAAATGATTTTTATGAATTATGGAGTCGGATGAAAAAATTGATTTTATCAAAGATCAGACAAAAAAGCAGTATAAAGATGTTAAAGATATTACTTTTGGTGAGGAAGATTTAATCAATTTACAAGATGAGATTGATGATATAAACGACACATCTGATTGGCATGAAAATGAAACCTACGAAGAATTTATGGACCATGAGAACTTTGATAACTAGTTACAATAATTTTTAAGAAAAGATGGGGTATTGATTATAGCAATATACCCCATCTTTTTATGTGTAGATTTGAAGATTTTCATAATCCTGAAATGTTATGTTTCCCCAATCAATACCTCATTTCCCTTAAATGCAAAACTTTTTTCTAATAGTTACAGTCAGTATAACACAAAAATCGTTTTCTTTCATCCTGTATTTTACAATTCTGCTTTTTCCCTTGTATGTGTATAGTGTTCTGATGCGTCTTTCTAAAATATCCTATTTTTCAGCAGTCTCTTTTACTGCCATATACATCTACATCATTCCTTTGCTTTATATTGTACCACAATAACAGAATAATAATAGCTGTCATCTGTTGTATATTTTAGCCAATCCACATCAGAATCCAAAGGAATCGTATAATATTTCAATTCATATAACCAGAATAATATACCTTCTATATATCTATATGCAGATTCCGAATTGTCTCCTTGCAGGTTTTCATATACCATACGAACTACAAAAATACATTTCTCTATATTTGTTTCAACCATAACCCAATTTAATACGATTTCTATCGCCTTCCTCTAATTCCCCTTCCACAACAATTCTGCTATTCTCTTTTTTTAAATCCTCTAAATACGGTTTAGATATTCCTGCAGGTACTTTTTCTCTAAAAGGTAAAAATTGGATTGCAGGTTTAAAATTTCTTCATCTTTGAATGTTATGTCCATGTTGGCCGCTCCTCTGTTCACTCATCATCTTTAGATGATTATGCGAAACTCTGCTTACTTTGTGAATATTGATACAAATTGCCCATTAATTTTCAAGTATTATATATAAGTTTATTCTGCTGTCTATATCACCCCTTGTCTCATTAAAATGAATTTGATACAATAAAAGAACAAGTTAGCATTCAGCACCGGCTAAACTTTTACAAAAACAGGGGAGGTGGCAGATATGCCGGAAACCGTTGCCATAGGAATACAGGATTTTGCAGAACTCCGAAAAAGACAATGTTTTTATATAGACAAAACAAATTTTATAAAAGAATGGTGGGAATCAGAGGATGATGTTACTTTAATCACCCGTCCCCGCCGCTTTGGAAAAACCCTGAACATAAGCATGATGGAAGCATTTTTCTCTATCCGCTATGAAGGACGGGGAGATTTGTTTGAAGGGCTTTCTGTCTGGAATGAGGAAAAATATAGGGAATTGCAGGGTACTTATCCTGTCATTAGTATTTCCTTTGCCACTATAAAAGAAAGCAATTTTGCAAATACCAGAGAAAATATCTGTAGGATGATTACTGATTTATATGATGCTTACAACAGTCTGCTTGACAGTGAACAGCTTTCAGAAAATGAAAAATTTTATATCCGGGAAACCATAGCACAAAAAGAAAAGATGAATGATGTCTTTGTTTGTAAATCCTTGCACCGGTTATCCTTGTATCTTTCGAAACACTATGGAAAAAAAGTGATTATTTTTCTGGATGAATACGATACTCCCATGCAGGAAGCGTATATACATGGCTATTGGGAAGAATTGATTTCTTTTATGCGTAGTCTGTTTAACTTCACTTTTAAGACCAATCCTTATCTGGAACGTGCCATTATGACGGGGATTACCAGAGTAAGTAAGGAATCCATTTTTTCTGACTTGAACAATCTAAAATTGGTTACCACTACATCCAATGAATATGCCACATCTTTTGGTTTTACGGAACAGGAGGTGTTTGAAGCGTTGGAGAAATATGGTCTGTCCGATAGTAAAGAGCATGTAAAGAAATGGTACGATGGATTTACATTTGGCAATGTGACAGATATTTATAATCCATGGTCAATTATCAACTTTCTGGATACAGGAAAATTTGCACCTTACTGGGCAAATACCAGTTCCAATGGTCTGGTGGGGAAATTAATCCGCAGCGGCAGCCAGGATGTAAAAATGATTATGGAAGATTTATTAAGAGGAAATACTTTTGTTACAGAAGTGGATGAACAGATTGTATTTAACCAATTAGATACCAAAGAAAATGCTATATGGAGTCTTCTGCTGGCAAGTGGTTATCTCAAAGTTGAGAACTATACCTTTCAAAAGCGGAGAAACCGTTATTTATATGGTTTAAAACTTACCAATCTAGAAGTGCAGATAATGTTTGAAGATTTGATTAAGGGATGGTTTGAAGAAACAGCTTTTAACTATAACTGCTTTATCAAAGCATTATTACTGGACGACCTGGATGCCATGAACGAGTATATGAATGATGTAGCCCTACAAATCTTCAGCAGTTTTGATACCGGAACACACCCTTCCAAAAAGCAGCAGCCGGAGCGGTTTTACCATGGATTTGTTTTAGGACTGCTGGTGGATCTCCGTGACCGCTATCTGCTGACCTCTAACCGGGAAAGCGGTTTTGGCAGATATGATGTCATTTTAGAACCATTGGAAAATCACTTGGATGCTATTATTCTGGAATTTAAGGTACACAAACCAAAGAGGGAAGCTGCCTTAGAAGATACGGTTCATGCTGCCTTAACACAAATTGAAGAAAAAGGTTATGCTACGGATTTAATGGCAAAAGGAATTCCAAAAGAGAGAATACGCTGTTATGGTTTTGCTTTTGAGGGAAGTACTGTATTAATTGGATAAGAAAAAAGAGAGCTTAATTGCTCTCTTTTTTCTTATCCAATTAATACTTCCTTTTCCTTAAATGCAAATC